>NZ_JBHSAX010000021.1:0-28442 GCF_042650385.1 Nocardia jiangsuensis | reverse complement strand
CGCCGGTGATCAGCACCGTGCCGTCGGTGTTCCACGGCTGCGGGATGGTGAGCACCACCTTGCCGATGTGCCTGGCCTGCTGGACGTAGCGCAGCGCGTCGATCGCGTCGCGGGCGTCCCAGCAGGTCGTCGGCAGCGGGGCGAGCGCACCCGATTCGAACAGTGCGCCCAGCTCGGACAGCATCTGCTGGATCCGATCCAGACCCGCCTCCGCCAAATCGAACTGGCGATACCGCACACCCGGATACCGCTCGGCCACCTCGGCCGGATCCCGGACATCGAGCTTGCCCATATCGACCAACCGGCCACCGTCGCCGAGCATCGACAGCGACTCGTCCAGCAACTCCCCGGTCAGCGAATTCAACACCACATCGACCGCACCCAGCTCACCGGCGAAACCCGGCTCGCGCGACGAAGCGATCCGAGCCACATCCACCGCGGCCCACTTGCCTGGACTCGCGGTCGCGCACACGTCCAGACCCCAATGCCGGGCCAGCTGCGTCGCCGCCATACCGACACCACCGGCCGCGGCGTGGATCAGCAGCCGCTCCCCCGGCCGCACCTGCGCGAGATCCCACAGGCCGTACCAGGCGGTCAGGAACACCACCGGCACCGACGCCGCCTGTGCGAACGTCCATCCCGGCGGCATCCGGGTCACCATGCGCGCGTCCATGACCGCCGTCGGGGCGAAGCCGCTGACGAACATGCCCATCACCCGATCGCCCACCGCGACCCCGGTGACCTCGGCGCCGATCTCCTCCACCACGCCGGCGCCCTCGCTGCCCATGACGGCGGCGCCGGGGTAGACCCCGAGGCCGATCAGCACGTCACGGAAGTTCACGCCCGCTGCCAGCACCCGGACCCGGACATCGCCGGGGCGCACCCCGCCGAGCTCCGCCGGGCGGGCGGCAATGCTCTCCAGCGACCCGTCGCTGCCGCCGCCGATGCACCACTCCGCGCCCCCGAACACAGTCGGCGGGGTGGCGAGCGAGGTGGTTCCGGCAGCGTGACCGCGTCCGATCCTCGGCACCGACAGCTCACCACCGCGCACGGCGACCTGCGCCTGCCCGGACGCTATCGCGGCGACCGGAATGCCGTCGGTGTCGGCATCGATCAACAACACCCGGTCCGGGTTCTCGGTCTGCACCGACCGCACGAAGCCCCAGACCGCAGCCGCGGCCGGGTCGACGGTGTCGGTGGGGCGCACCGCCACGGCATCCCGCGTCAGTACGGCCAGTCGTGTGCTGCCTAGTTCCGCTGCGCCGAGCCAGGATTGGACCACGCTCAGGGTCCGGCGCACGAGCGCGGTGGCGGATTCGGTTCCGCCCGGGATCGTCAGGACGAGCACCTCGGGCGGGGCTGCGACGGCGGCGGCCACGTCGGTGGCGTCGGCGTCCAGCACTGTGTAGTCGATCTCGGCGCCCGGTTCGGGATCGACGGGAGGACTTACCCAGGTGACGGTGTAGAGATCGCGTGCGGCGCCGTCGTCGGCCGTGATGCGCTCGCGGGTGACGGGGCGCAGCGTCAGCCCATCGATGGTGATCACCGGGGCGCCGAGCGGGTCGGTGGCGTGCACCGTCACGGTATCGTTCTCCGTGCGGCGCAGCAGGACCCGCAGCGAGCGGGCGTCGGTGGCGTGCAGCGCGATACCGGTCCAGGCGAAGGGAAGCAGCCCCGCTCCCGCAGGGGTCTCCGCGCCGACCCCGGTGAGCCCGGACGCGTGCAGCGCCGCGTCCAGCAGCGCCGGGTGTACGCCGAAGCCCGCGTCGGCCGCGCCGTCCCGGTCGGGCAGCGCGACCTCGGCGTACACGTCGGGGCCGTGCCGCCAGGCGGCGCGCAGGCCGCGGAAGGCCGGGCCGTACTCCAGCCCGGAATCGGCGAGCCGGTCGTAGAAGTCGTCCAGCGGTACCGGCTCGGCCTCGGCGGGCGGCCACTCGCCGGGCAGGTCGTCGTGTGCTGCCGGGGCCTGCTCCCTGGTCAGGGTTCCGGTGGCGTGCCGGGTCCAGGTGTCGTCGCCGTGCGGGCGGGAGTGGATGTCGATGGTCCGGCCATGGTCGGCGCCGGAGACGACGATCTGCAGGTCCCTGGGCTCGCCGAGCACGAGGGGGGTGTGGATGACGAGTTCGTCCACCCGGTCGTAGCCGATCCGATCGGCGGCGCAGATCGCCAGGTCCACGAAGGCGGTGCCGGGCAGCAGCGCCGATCCCAGCACGGTGTGGTCGAGCACCCAGGCGTGCGTCCGCGCCGAGAGGTGTCCGGTCAGGATGACGGTGTCGGCCTCGGCGAGCGCCACCACCGCGCCGAGTAGCGGGTGCTCGACCGGGTCCAGCCCCAGGCCGGACGCATCCCCCGCGCCCGCCCGGCCCGATTCGAGCCAGTAGCGCCGGTGCTGGAAGGCGTAGGTGGGGAGCTCGACCCAGTGCGGGTCGGTGCCGTGCACGGCGCGCCAGTCGACGGGGGTGCCGGTGACGAAGAGCTGGGCCGCGGCGAGCAGGAGTTGCCGTTGCTCGGGCTGGTCCCGGCGCAGCGTGCCGACGGTGACCGTGCCGGGCAGCACCGGATGCGGGGAGACCTCCACCAGCGTCGTGAGGCCGTCCGCCTGTGCGGCGGTGACCGCGCCGTGGAAATCGACGGTCGCGCGGAGGTTCTCGTACCAGTACTTCGCGTCCATGGCCGTGGTGTCCAGCACGGCGGCGGTGACCGTCGAGTACAGCGGCACCCGGCTCGGGCCGGGCCGCACATCCGACAGCATCTCCGGCAGTTCTTCCCGCAGGGCTTCGACCGCTGGTGAGTGCGAGGCGTAATCGACCGGGAGCCAGCGGGTTCGGACCTCGTCGTCCAGCCCGGCGGCGAACTCCTCGAGGGCTTCCGCGGTGCCGGACAGGACCACTGCGTCCGGGCCGTTCACGGCCGCGATCGAGATGCCGGGCCGTTCCTCGACGGGTGCGGCGACGGACAGCATGGTCCCGCTGCCGCTGAGGGAGCGCAGCGCGGCGCTGCGCAGCGCCACCACCCGGGCACCGTCCTCGAGGCTCAGGGCACCGGCGACGACGGCTGCGGCGATCTCACCCTGCGAATGGCCGATCACCGCGGCCGGACGCACACCACGGGATTCCCAGACCGCCGCGAGCGAGACCATGACCGCCCACAGCACCGGCTGCACCACATCCACCCGCGCGAGTGCGTCCTCGTCACCGAGGGTCTCGCGCAGCGACCACGAAACATGCGGGGCGAGAGCCTCGGCGCATTCGTCCATCCGCGCCGCGAACACCGGCGACGATGCCAGCAGCTCACGGCCCATCCCGGCCCACTGCCCACCCTGACCCGGGAACACGAACACCACACCCGGACCCGGCCGCGCGAACCCGGACACCACCCCGGGATGCGGCAGCCCGGCCGCCGCCGCATCCAACCCGGAGAGCAGCTCCGCGTGATCGGCGCCGACCACGACCACCCGGTCCTCGAACAGCGACCGCGTGGATACCAGCGACCGGGCGACATCGACCGGTGCCGGAGCGGACTCCTCGCGCAGCCGCTCGGCGAGCCGCCCGGCCTGCGCGGCGACCGCCTCCGGCCCCCGGCCGGAGAGCACCAGCGCCACCGGTACGTCGCTGTCCCGTGGGGGTTCCCGCTCGGCGCGGGGCGCCTCCTCCAGGATCACGTGCGCATTGGTGCCGCTGACGCCGAACGAGGAAACGGCGGCCCGGCGCGGATGGCCGTTCACCGGCCAGTCCCGTGCCTCGGTGAGCAGCTCCACCGCCCCGGCGGACCAGTCGACGTGCGGGGTCGGCTCGTCCACGTGCAGCGTCGCCGGCAGCACGCCGTGCCGCAGCGCCATGATCATCTTGATCACCCCGGCGACACCCGCCGCCGCCTGCGCGTGGCCGATATTCGACTTGATCGATCCCAGCCACAGCGGGGCGGTGCGGCCCTGCCCGTAGGTGGCGAGCAGGGCCTGTGCCTCGATGGGGTCGCCGAGCGGGGTGCCGGTGCCGTGCGCCTCCACCGCGTCGATATCGGCGGTGGTCAGCCCGGCGGCGGCAAGGGCCCGGCGGATGACGCGCTGCTGGGAGGGGCCGTTCGGTGCGGTCAGGCCGTTGGAGGCGCCGTCCTGGTTCACCGCGCTGCCGCGCAGCACCGCCAGCACGCGCCTGCCCGCCGCCTCGGCATCGGAGAGCCGTTCCAGCACGAGCACGCCGACGCCCTCGCCCCACGCGGTGCCGTCCGCGCTCTTCGCGAAGGGCTTGCAGCGGGCGTCGGCGGCGAGGCCGCGCTGCCTGCTGAAGTCGACGAAGGCGCCGGGGGTGGCCATCACGGTCACCCCGCCCGCGAGCGCCAGCGAGCACTCCCCGCGGCGCAGCGCCTGGCCGGCGATGTGCATCGTCACCAGCGACGAGGAGCACGCGGTGTCCAGCGTGACGGCGGGGCCTTCGAGCCCGAGCACGTAGGACACCCGGCCGGAGAGCACGCTGGCGGCGTTGCCGGTACCGAGGAAGCCCTCGACGCCGTCCGGCAGGTTCCGGAGCCCGGCGAGGTAGTCGTGGTACGTGACCCCGGAGAAGACGCCGGTATCGGTGCCCTTCAGCGAGGTGGGGTCGATGCCGGAGTTCTCCAGCGCCTCCCAGCTCGTTTCGAGCATCAGCCGCTGCTGCGGGTCCATCGCCAGCGCCTCGCGCGGCGAGATGCCGAAGAAGCCGGCGTCGAAATCGCCCGCTTCGTGCAGGAATCCGCCTGCCCCGGTGTAGGAGGTGCCGCGGCTGTCCGGATCCGGGTCGAAGAGCGCCTCGACGTCCCAGCCGCGATCGGTGGGGAAATCGGTGATCGCGTCGCCGCCCGCGACGACGTAGCGCCACAGCTGTCCGGGGTCGGTGACGCCGCCGGGGAACCGGCACGCCATCCCGACCACCGCGATGGGTTCGGTGCTCCGGTGCAGGAGCTCGGCCTTCTCGTCCTTCAGCGACCGGATCTCCTTGAGGGAATCCCGCAGCGCCTCGATCAGCTCGTTCGCATCCATGGTCATTCCGCTTCCCGGCCGTCCAGCGCGAAATCGCGCTCGATCCTGTTTCGTCGAACCATCTCCAGCAGCCCCGCGGTATCGAGGTCGTCGATCTCGGCGCCCGCCTCGGCGGCGGCGTCGCGGGCCGAATCCAGCACCCGCATGACGAAGGCGACCACGCCGGACTCCCGGAGCTGCTCGTAGCCGACCTGTTCCAGCGCCGATCGGAACGCGCTCTCGTCGATCTCCGCGGCCTCGGTCCGATCGCCACCGAGCAGCGCGTCGAGCAGGTGGTCCGCGATGTCCCGCGCGGTGGGGTAGTCGAAGACCAGGGTGGCCGGGAGGCCGAGCCCGGTCTCCGTGTTCAGCCGGTTCCGTAGTTCGACGGCGGTGAGCGAGTCGAGGCCGAGTTCGCGGAACGACCGCGCTTCGCCGATCTCCCGGTGGTCCCGGTGGCCGAGCACGGCCGCTACCTGATTCCGGACCAGGTCGAGCAGCAGCGGGGCGCGCTCCGCCTCCGGCAGCGCCGTCAGCCGCTCCACCAGCCCCGACCGGGCGGTCACGATGCCCGGGCCCGGCTCGTCGGCGGCGGCGAGCAGCGCCGCCACCTCGGGCAGGTCGCGCAGGAACGGGCGGGGCCGGGCGAAGGCGTAGACCGGGTAGAAGCGGGACCAGTCCATTTCCGCCACGGTGACGGTGGTCTCCCCGGCGCCGAGCGCGTACTCCAGCGCGCGGATCGCCGACTCCGGTGCCAGCAGCGGCATTCCGCGGTCGCTGAGCCGCTCCTGCTGGCCCTCCCTGCGGTCGACCATGCCGCCGTCGGCCCACGGGCCCCAGGCGATCGCCGTGGTGGGCAGCCCGCGCCGCTCGCGGTACTCGGCGAGCGCGTCGAGGTAGGCGTTGGCCGCCGAGTAGGCGCCCTGGCCGCCGCCGCCCCACACCCCCGCTGCGGAGGAGAACAGCACCAGCCGGGGTGGCGTCGCGAGCGCGCCGAGCGCATCGTGCAGCACGGCCGCACCGCCCGCCTTGGCCGCGGTGACCGCGGCCAGCCCCGCGCCGTCCAGCTCGTCGAGCCCGGCCATGGTGCCGACGCCCGCGGTGTGCACCACCAGGGTCAGGGGATGCTCCGCCGGGATACCGGCGAGCACCGCGGCCACAGCCGCCGGGTCGGTGACATCGCAGCGCAACATGTCTGCTTCCGTTCCCGCGCCGCGCAATTCGTCGAGCAGGGCACCGGCGCCTGCGGCGTCGGGTCCGCTGCGGGAGAGCAGCACCAGCCGCTGCGCGCCGCCCGCCGCCGCCCAGCGGGCGACGTGCGCGCCGAGTGCGCCGGTGCCACCGGTGATCAGCACCGTGCCCGTGATGCCGGCCTCCCCGGCGGGGCCGGTGGCCGCGGGCGCCAGCCTGCGCAGGAAAGCGCCCGCCGAGCGGATGGCCACCTGATCCTCCGCGCCCGCACCGGACAGCGCCTCGCACAGCGCCTGCTCCGCGCGGGCGTCCATCACCTCGGGCAGGTCGATCAGCCCGCCCCAGCGGTCCGGGTATTCGAGCGCCGCGACCCGGCCCAGCCCCCACACCATCGCCTGGGTCGGCGATTCCACCGCCTCGGACGGCCCCACCGCGACCGCGCCGCGCGTCACCGACCACAGCGGTGCGGATATCCCGGCGTCGCCGAGCCCCTGGATCAGGGCCAGGGTGGCGGCGGGCCCGCCGGTTCCGGCATCCGCAAGATCGAGCAGGGAGAGGACTCCGGCAATCGCGGGGTCGGCGATGTCGGCGAGCCGTGCCGCCCACTGCTCACGGTCCGAACTGCTCTTCAGCACAACGGTATTCGCCCCGCTCGCGGTGAGGGCGCGGTCGCACGCGGTCACCAGCGGGTCGTTCGCGGCGGCGACGATCAACCAGGTGCCGGTGAGCCGGCCGCGGCCGAGCGGCGCGGTCGCGGGGCTCCACTCGACCCGGTAGCGCCAGGAGTCGATGACGGACCGCGCCCGGCGGGCGGTGCGCCAGGCCGACAGTGCCGCGAGTACCGGCGCCGGATCCGTGCCGGAGGGCAGCGGGGCGAGCTGCTCGACGTCGCCGGATTCGACCAGGCGCCAGAACTCCGCGTCCACGCCGTCGGTCGCTTGCGGCTCGGCGACCGGGTCGGCCTCGACCCAGTAGCGGCGGCGCTGGAACGCGTAAGTGGGCAGGGGAACGCGGCGCACGCCCGGGCCCGCGGTGATCGCGGCCCAGTCGACGTCGGCGCCCGCGGTGAAGATCCGGGCCACCCCGGTCAGCACCGCCGCCGCCTCGTTCTCGCCCCGCAGCAACCCCGCCGCGACGCCCTCGTGCACCAGGCTCGCCAGACCGCCGTCGCCGAGCTCGAGGTAGTGCGCGACCCCGCGATCGGCGAGGTGGCTGAGGGCGCGGCCGAACCGGACGCTCTCGCGCACGTGCCGCACCCAGTACTCCGGGGAGGTGGCCTGCTCGGCCGTCAGCGGCTCCCCGGTGCTGTCGGAGATCACCGGGATCAGCGGCGCGGAGAGCTCGATCTGCGACAGGACCTCACGGAACTCGTCGAGCATGGGATTCATGCGCGCGCTGTGGAAGGCGTGGGAGACCGGGAGGCGCTTGGTCCGGTGGCCCGCCGCGAGCCAGTACCCGGCAACCTCGGTGACGGCGTCCTCGTTACCTGAGATCACCACCGCGTCAGCGGCATTCACCGCCGCCACCGACACCGCACTGCAGTCCGCCAGTACCAGCCCGATCGAATCGAGCACCTCCTGTTCCCCCGCCCGGATCGACACCATCGCACCGCCACCGGGCAACTCCTGCATCAACCGGCCGCGCTCGGCCACCACCCGCGCGGCATCCGGCAACGACATCACCCCCGCCACATGCGCGGCGGCCAGGCCACCGATCGAATGCCCGAGCACGTAATCGGGGGCGATCGACCAGGATTCGAGCAACCGGAACAACGCGACCTCGACCGCGAACAGCGCCTGCTGGGTGTAGCGGGTCTCGTTCAGCAGGACCGGATCGTTGTCGATCACGTCCCGCAAGGACTCGTCCAGGTACCCGCACACCTCGTCCAGGGCATCGGCGAAGACCGGGTACGTGGCCGCGAGTTCCCGGCCCATACCCACCCGCTGCGAACCCTGCCCGCCGAACAGGAAGGCGATACCGGAACCCTCGGCGACAGAACCGGACACCACACCCGGGTGCGGCTCCCCCGCGGCCACGGCGGCCAATCCGGCCAGCATCGTGGCGCGATCGTCCCCCACGATCACCGCGCGGTCCTCGAACACCGATCGCGTGGACGCCAGCGACCAGGCGATATCCGCGGCCGACGGCTCCGGCCGGGCCCGCAGCCACTCCCCGAGCCGCGCAGCCTGCCCGGCGACCGCCTCCGGCCCGCGGCCGGACACCACCCACGCCGCAGGCGTCCCGGGCACCGCCTCGGTGGCCGGGGGCGCCGGATCCTCGGGCGCCTGCTCCAGGATCAGGTGGGCATTGGTGCCGCTGATCCCGAACGAGGAGACCGCCGCGCGCCGCGGATGGCCGTTGCCCGGCCACTCCCGCGCCGTGGTCAGCAGTTCGATCGCCCCGGACGCCCAGTCGACGTGCGGTGTCGGCTCGGCCACGTGCAGCGTCGGCGGCAGCACCCGGTGCCGCAGGGCCATGATCATCTTGATCACCCCGGCGACCCCCGCCGCGGCCTGGGTGTGGCCGATATTCGACTTCACCGACCCCAGCCACAGCGGTTCCGAACGGTCCTGCCCATAGGTGGCCAACAGTGCTTGCGCCTCGATGGGGTCACCCAGCGCGGTACCGGTGCCGTGCGCCTCGACCACGTCCACCTCGGCACCGGTCAAACCGCCGGCGGCCAGCGCCTGGCGGATCACCCGCTGCTGGGACGGGCCGTTCGGCGCGGTCAGCCCGTTGGAGGCGCCGTCCTGATTCACCGCGCTGCCACGCAGCACCGCGAGCACCGGGTGGCCGTTCGCCCGCGCGTCCGAGAGCCGCTCCAGCACCACCACACCGACGCCCTCGGCCGGGCCGAAGCCGTCGGCGGCGGCATCGAAGGCCTTGCACCGCCCGTCCACGGCCAGCCCGCGCTGCCGGCTGAAATCGACGAAGGTGCCGGGCGTCGCCATCACCGTGGCCCCGCCCGCCAGCGCCAGCGAGCACTCCCCCGCCCGCAGCGCCTGCCCGGCCCAGTGCAGCGCCACCAGCGACGACGAACACGCCGTATCCACCGTCACCGCGGGGCCCTCCAGCCCGAGGGCGTAGGAGATGCGGCCGGAGAAGACGCTGGCGGCATTGCCGGTCATGAGGTAGCCGCCCGCGTCCTGCAGCACGTGCTGCACGACCGCCGCGTAGTCCTGGCCGTTGGTTCCGGCGAAGACGCCGACATCGCCGCCCCGCAACGACTTCGGGTCGATGCCGACGCTCTCGATCGCCTCCCAGCTGGTCTCGAGCAGCAGCCGCTGCTGGGGGTCCATGGCCAGCGCCTCGCGCGGGGAGATCTCGAAGAAGGCCGCGTCGAACTGCCCCGCCTCGTGCAGGAATCCGCCCTCGCGGGTGTAGGAGCTGCCGGGCCGATCGGGATCGGGGTCGTACAGGCCGCGCAGGTCCCAGCCGCGATCCGCGGGCAACGTGCTGATGGCGTCCCCGCCGTCGAGCACCAGCTGCCACAGCTGCTCCGGATCGGTGACGCCGCCGGGGAACCGGCAGGCCATACCCACCACGGCCAGCGGCACGTCGGCGGTGGCCGAAGCGCGCACGGTGCCGGTGGCCGCCACCGGGGTGCCGAGGAGTTCGAGCACGTGCCGGGCGATGGCCTCGATGGTCGGGTAGTCGAAGACGAGCGTGGCGGGCAGGGTCAGGCCGGTCGCGGCGTTCAGCCGGTTCCGCAGCTCCACCGCGGTCACCGAGTCGAACCCCATCTCGTTGAAGGCGCGGCCGAGCACCACGTCACGCGGGTTCTCGTGCCCCAGCACCGCCGCGACGTGCGCCCGCACCAGCTCGACCACGGTGCGGCGCTGCTCCGCCCCCGGCCGCCCGGCGAGCCGATCGGCCAGCGCCGACCTGGCCTCCGGCTCCAGCGCCGCGAGCTCGCCGGCCTGCTCCCGGACGGCGGGGATCTCGTCGAAGAGCGGGTTGCGCCGCTCGGCATTGGTCGCGACCCAGAACTTCTTCCAGGCGATATCAGCCACCAGGACGTCGGTGCCGGCCGTGCCGCGCCAGGCCTCCAGCGCGGCGGCCGGATCGAGCGGGGGCACACCGTGCCGGACGAAGGTCTCGAACGCCGCTGTCCCGCGGGTGATCTCGCCGGTGTGCCAGGGGCCCCAGGCGATGGTGGTCGCGGGCAGGCCGTCACCGCGGCGGTAGGCGGCCAGCGCGTCCACGCAGGCATTGGCCAGTGCGTCGGCGCCGCGCCCGGGCGAGCCGAGCACCGCGGCGAGCGAGGAGAACAGCACGAACGAGCGCGGCTCGAGCCCACCGGTGAGTTCGTGCAGGTTCCACGCCCCCTCGACCTTGGCCCGCAGGGAGTGCCGCACACTCTCCGGGGTCAGCGCGTCCACCGGGCCGTCGCCGTGCGCTCCGGCCGCGTGCACGACCGCGGTCAGCGGGCGTTCGGCCGGGATGGCGGCGAGCACCCCGGCGAGGGCCGCGCGGTCCGCGATATCGCAGGCGACGACCTCGACCCGGTCGTCTCCGGCGAACGGGCCCTCCGGGTCGGCGCCGCCTCGGGTCAGGACGAGCACGTGCCGGGCGCCGCGCTCCAGATGCAGGCGCACGATGTGGCTGCCGAGCGCGCCGGTGCCGCCGGTGACCAGCACGGTCCCGTCCGGATCGGGCTCCGGGTCGACCGGGCGCGCCACGGCGGACGCCGGGAGCAGGCGGCGGCGGAGGACGCCCGCCGAACGGACGGCCAGCTGGTCCTCGCCGTCGGCGGCGGTGACCAGCAGCGACACCAGCCGCCAGGTGCCCTCGTCCAGGGTCTCGGGCAGGTCGATCAGCCCGCCCCAGCGGCCGGGGTGTTCGAGCGCGGTGACCCGGCCCAGCCCCCACAGCGCCGCCTGCAGCGGCCTGCGCGGCACGTCGGCCGGGCCGGTCGAGACGGCGCCGCGGGTCAGGAACCACAGCGGTGCCGTGATCCCGGCATCGCCGAGGCCCTGGATCACCGCGACAGCGGCGTGCGGATCCGCGGAGTCTGCCGTCAGCGCCAGCACGCCGGAGAGCGGTTCCGCCGCGACAGTTTCGAGAATGGAGCGCCAGCTCGCGCGGTCGGCGCCGGGTGCGGCGGTCACGGTGGCCGCGCCGAGTGCTTCGAGCGCGGCCGCGCAGCCGGTGCTGTCGCCGCCGTCCGGGGTGAGCAGCAGCCAGGTGCCTGCGGGCCGGGGCGCGTCGGTGACGGTGTGCGGTTTCCAGGTGACGTGGTAGCGCCAGGATTCGGCCCTGGCGCGGGCGTCGCGCCGCTCCCGCCAGGCGGCGAGCTCGGGCAGCACCGATTCCCAGGCTCCGGCGGTGCCGGCGCCGGTGGCGATGGTGCGGCTCAGCTCGTCGGGGTCGCCGCGCTCGACCAGCTGCCAGAACTGCTCGTCGAGGGCGTCCCGGCGCGGCTCGGTTCCGGTCTCCAGCCAGTAGCGGCGGTGCCGGAAGGCGTAGGTGGGCAGCTCGATCCGGCGCCCGCCGGGGTGCAGCCCCGCCCAGTCGACGGCGATGCCGGTGACGAACAGCTGCGCGGCCGCGGCCAGCAGCTGCCGCCGCTCGGGCTGGTCGCGCCGGAGCGAGCCCGTCGCGACGCCGGCGCTCTCGTTCGCGTCCAGCGTCTCCTGCACGGCGGCGGTGAGCACCGGGTTCGGCGAGATCTCCAGGAAGCCGGTGATGCCGTCGCCGAGCGCGGCGGTGACCGCGCCGTGGAAGGCGACGGTGGCGCGCAGGTTCTCGTACCAGTAGTGCCCGGTCATGGCGGTGGTGTCCAGCAGGCCCGCGGTCACCGTCGAGTAGACCGGCACCCGGCCCTCCCCTGCGGTGATCCCGGCCAGCGTCCCGGCCAGTTCCCCCCGGAGCACCTCGACGGCGCGCGAGTGCGAGGGGTAGTCGACCGGGAGCCACCGGGTCCGGACCTGCTCGCCCAGCAGGCCCGCGATCCGCTCGAGGGCATCGCGCGGACCGGAGAGCACCACCGAGGTGGGGCCGTTCACCGCCGCGACCGCGACCCGCTCGGCGGCGAGGTCGTCGGCGAACCGTTCCCCGACCTCGGCGGCGGGCAGCGCGACCGACAGCATGGTGCCGGTACCGCTCAGCGAGCGCAGCGCGGCACTGCGCAGCGCCACCACCCCGGCACCGTCCGCCAGGCTCAGCACCCCCGCGACGACGGCGGCCGCGATCTCGCCCTGCGAGTGGCCGATCACCGCGGCGGGTGCGACGCCCCGCGCCTCCCACACCGCGGCGAGCGACACCATCACGGCCCACAGCACGGGCTGTACGACGTCGACCCGCGCCAGCGCCTCCTCGTCACCGAGGACCTCGCGCAGCGACCAGGAGACGTGCGGGGCGAGGGCCTCGGCGCACTCGTCCATCCGCGCGGCGAAGATCGGCGACGACGCCAGCAGCTCACGGCCCATCCCCACCCACTGGCCGCCCTGGCCCGGGAAGACGAACGCCACACCGGAACCCGGGCTCACGGAGCCGGACACCACGGTTGCATGCGGGGCACCGGTGGCAACGGCATCGAGCCCGGCGAGCAGTTCGGCGCCGTCCGCACCGATCACCACCGCGCGGTCCTCGAACACCGCGCGGGTCGCCGCCAGCGACCAGCCGATATCGGTGATGCCCCGCGGGGTGGCGGCGAGCTCGGGCCGCGCGCGGAGCCGTCCGGCCAGCCGGGCCGCCTGGGCGGCGACCGCGTCCTGGCCGCGGCCGGAGAGCACCCAGGCCACCGGCGCGCCGGTTCCGGTGTCGTCCGGCCGGTCCTCGACGGGCGCGTCGGCCTGCTCGAGCACGAGGTGCGCATTGGTGCCGCTGATCCCGAAGGAGGAGACGGCGGCGCGGCGCGGACGATCGCCGACCGGCCACTCCCGTCCGGCGGCCAGCAGTTCGACCGCCCCGGCGGACCAGTCGACGTGCGGCGTCGGCTCGGCCACGTGCAGGGTCCGGGGCATGCGGCCGTGCCGCATGGCCAGCACCATCTTGATCACCCCGGCCACCCCGGCGGCGGCCTGGGTGTGGCCGATATTCGACTTCACCGACCCCAGCCACAGCGGTTCCGAACGGTCCTGCCCATAGGTGGCCAACAGTGCTTGCGCCTCGATGGGGTCACCCAGCGCGGTACCGGTGCCGTGCGCCTCGACCACGTCCACCTCGGCACCGGTCAAACCGCCGGCGGCCAGCGCCTGGCGGATCACCCGCTGCTGGGACGGGCCGTTCGGCGCGGTCAGCCCGTTGGAGGCGCCGTCCTGATTCACCGCGCTGCCACGCAGCACCGCGAGCACCGGGTGGCCGTTCGCCCGTGCGTCCGAGAGCCGCTCCAGTACCACCACACCGACGCCCTCGGCCGGGCCGAAGCCGTCGGCGGCGGCGTCGAAGGACTTGCACCGCCCGTCCGCGGCGAGCCCCTGCTGCCTGCTGAAATCCACGAAGGTGCCCGGCGTGGTCATCACGGTGACCCCACCGGCCAGCGCGAGCGAGCATTCGCCACCGCGCAGCGCCTGCGCGGCCAGGTGGATCGCCACCAGCGAGGACGAGCACGCGGTGTCCACGGTCATCGCCGGACCCTGCAACCCGAGCACGTAGGCCAACCGGCCGGAGACCACGCTGGCCGAAGCGCCGATTCCGAGCAGCCCCTCCAGACCGTCGGGAACCGAGCGCAGCCGGGCGGCATGGTCGTGGTAGGTCACCCCGGCGAACACCCCGGTATCGCTGTCGCGCAACGACTTCGGATCGACACCGGCGCTCTCCAGCGCCTCCCAGCCGACCTCGAGCATCAACCGCTGCTGCGGATCCATGGCCAGCGCCTCGCGCGGCGAGATCCCGAAGAACCCGGCATCGAAATCACCGGCGTCGTGCAGGAAGCCGCCCTCGCGGGTGTAGGAGGTGCCCGCGCTGTCCGGGTCGGGGTCGTAGATGCCGTCGATGTCCCAGCCCCGGTCGTCCGGCAGCACGGTGATCGCGTCCCCGCCCTCGGCCACCAGCCCCCAGAGCTGCTCCGGGGTGGCGACGCCGCCGGGGAACCGGCACGCCATCCCCACCACCGCGACGAGGTCGCCACCGATCCCGGCGGTGGCGGGACCGGCTGCGGCGGTGGCCGTTCCCGGCAGCACGGTGCGCAGCAGGTAGCCGGTGACGGCGTCGGGTGTCGGGTAGTCGAAGACCAGGGTCGACGGCAGCGTGACGCCGGCGCTTCCGGCCAGCCGGTTGCGGAACTCCACCGCGGTCAGTGAGTCGAAACCCAGGTCGCGGAAGGCCCGGTCGGCGCCGATGCCGGTGGCGTCGGTGTAGCCGAGGACGGTGGCGGTGTGCGCGCGGACCAGGTCGAGGACGTGGCGGTGGCGCCGGTCGTCGCTCAGCGTCGCCAACCGGTCGGCCAGGGTGTCGCCTGCCACCCGGTCGCTCGCGGTGCGCCGGGCGGGGGCGCGCACCAGGTCACGCAGCAGCGGGTGGACCGTTCCGGCGCGCAGCGCGCGGTGGTCGAGGCCGATCGCCAGCGGGGCGGGGTCGGCCGCGGTCGCGGCGATATCGAAGAGCGCGAGCCCCCTGGCGGTGGAGAGGGCGCGGACGCCGCCGCGGGTCATGCGGGCGTGGTCGGTCTCGGTCAGCGCGCCGGTCATCTCGCTGGCCTGCTCCCAGAGCCCCCAGCCGATCGAGACGGCCGGAAGGCCCTGCGCGCGGCGCGCGGTGGCGAGCGCGTCCAGGTAGGCGTTGGCGGCCGCGTAGTTGGCCTGGCCGGCGTTGCCGAATGTCGCTGCGGCGGAGGAGAACAGGACGAAGCCCGCCAGCGGCCGGTCACGGGTGAGCTCGTGCAGGTGCCGGGCGGCGTCGGCCTTGGCGGCCAGCACGGCTTCGATCCGCTGCGGGGTCAGCGACTCGACCACGCCGTCGTCCAACACTCCGGCCGCGTGCACGACCGCCGTCAGCTCCGGGATCCCTGCCAGCAGCGCGGCGACGGCATCCCGGTCGGTGAGATCGCAGGCCACAGCCTCGGCGCGCGCACCGGCTTCCGTCAGCTCGGCTACCAGTTCCGCGGCGCCCGGTGCCTCGGCACCGCGGCGGCTGGTCAGCACCACGCTGTGCGCGCCCGCCGCCACCAGGTGCCGGGCCAGTGCCGTGCCCAGCACGCCGGTGCCGCCGGTGACGAGCACCGTGCCCGCCGGATCCCACGGCTGCGGGATCGTCAGGACGACCTTGCCGATGTGCCTGGCCTGCTGCAGGAATCGCAGCGCCCCGATCGCTTCGCGCGCGTCCCAGCAGGTCACCGGCAGCGGCGACAGCGCACCGGTGCCGAAGAGCTCACCCAGCTCGCGCAGCATCTGCTGGATGCGGTCCAGCCCGGCCTCGGCGAGGTCGTACTGCCGGTACCGCACCCCGGGCCACCGCTCGGCGACCTCGTCCGGGTCGCGGACATCGAGCTTGCCCATGTCGATCAGGCGGCCGCCGGGGCCGAGCATGGACAGCGACTCGTCCAGGAGTTCGCCGGTCAGCGAGTTCAGCACCACGTCGACGCCGCCGAGCCGGTCGGCGAAGCCCGGCTCCCGCGAGGAGGCCATGTGCTCGTCCGGGATTCCGGCTGCCCGCAGCTCCGGCCACTTGCCGTGGCTCGCGGTCGCGCGGACGTCGAGGCCCCAGTGCCTGGCCAGTTGCAGCGCCGCCATTCCCACCCCGCCGGCGGCGGCGTGGACCAACAGCGTCTCGCCCGCCGTGACGCGGGCCAGATCCCGCAGGCCGTACCAGGCGGTGAGGAACACCACCGGCACCGAGGCCGCCTGCGCGAACGTCCACCCGGCGGGCACGGCGGTCACCATGCGCCGATCCACGATCACGCTGGGCGCGAATCCGCCGACGAACAGTCCCATCACCCGATCGCCCACCGCGGCCCCGGTGACCCCGGGGCCGACCTCGGTCACCACACCGGCGCCCTCGCTGCCGAGCCCGGCATCGCCGGGGTAGACGCCGAGCCCGATGAGCACGTCCCGGAAGTTCACCCCGGACGCCAGCACCCGGATCCGGAGCTGCCCCGGCGCGAGCGGCTCCGGCGGCGCGACGGTGACGGCCACGCTCTCCAGCGATCCGTCCGTGCCGCCGCTGATCCGCCAGTCGGCGCCGTCGAACACCCCGGCGCCGGGCAGCGCGAGCCCCGGCTCCGCGCCACGCACCACACGCGGCCGCCACACCACCGCGGCGCGCAGCGCGACCTGCGGTTCACCCGAGGTCGCCGCGGCGAGCAGCGCCGGGCCGTCACCGGGGGCGTCGGTATCGATGAGCACCACGCGGTCCGGGTTCTCGGTCTGCACCGAGCGCACGAAGCCCCAGACCGCGGCCCGCACCGGATCGACCGGGTCGCCGGGCCGCACCGCCACCGCGGCCGTGGTCAGCACCACCAGGGACAGCTCGGCGGCCCGCAACCCCTCCCGCATCTGCTCGAGCACCCAGCACACGAGGTCGGTCGCGCTCGTCTCGGCGGGCACCGCGGTGAGATCGAGAATCAGCAGCTCCGGCGAGTCGGCGGCGGGCGCGGCGGGTACCCGGGAAGTGTTGTTACCGGGCTGCCGGACCTCGTACGAAACCGGTTCGCCCGTTGGGGCTTCGACGGAGAGCGGGGTCCATTCGAGAACGTGCAGGTCGCGGAGGCCGACCCGGGTGACCTGGTCGCGGGCGGCGGGCCGGAAGGTCAGCCCCTCGATGGCGACGACCGGCGCGCCGGTCGGATCGGCGGCGGTCAGCGTCACCGTGTCGCCGCCGATTTCGGCGCGGCGCAACCGCACCCGGAGCGCGCGGGCGTCGGTGGCGTACAGCTCGATGCCGGTCCACGAGAAGGGCAGCAACCCCGGCGCACCGGCCCCGGTGAACCCCACGGCATGCAGCGCGGCATCCAGGACGGCCGGGTGGATACCGAAACCGGTAGCGGCGTCGGGTAGTTCGACCTCGGCGTAGGTCTCGTCCCCGGCCTGCCAGACGGCGCGCAGGCCGCGGAAGGCGGGGCCGTAGTCGAGCCCGGCGGCGGCGAGGTCGTCGTACAGCCCGTCGATCGGCACCGGCGCCGCGCCGGGCGGCGGCCACGGCAGGTCGAGCGCGGGTGGTTCGGTGCCGCCTGGCGCCAGGGATCCGGTGGCGTGCCGGATCCAGGGCCGGTCCGCGGCGCCGTCCTCGCCGGGGCGCGAGTAGATGTCGAAGGTCCTGGCCTCGGCGGTGGCGACGACGAGCTGGAGTTCGGTGGCCTCGCCCAGCACCAGCGGGGTGTGGATGATCAGCTCCTCGACCCTGCCGTACCCGATCCGGTCCGCCGCGTGCAGTGCCAGCTCCACGAAGGCGGTGCCGGGGAGCAGCGTCGCATCCATGACCCGGTGATCGGCGGCCCACGGGTGGGTGCCGTGCGCGAGGCGGCCGGTGAGGATGACGGTGCCCGCCTCGGCCACCTCCACCACCGCATCGAGCAGGGGGTGCGGTGCTCCGCCGGGGGCGGAGGTGCCGGAATCGAGCCAGAAGCGCTGGTGCTGGAACGCGTAGGTGGGCAGGGGGATCTGTCGTCCGCCGAAGTTCCAGTCGATCGGGGTGCCGGTGACGTACAGTTCCGCCGCCGATTGCAGGAACTGGCGCTGCTCGGGCTGATCACGGCGCAGGGTGCCCACGGTGACCGTGCCCGGGAGTACCGGGTGCGGAGAAACCTCCACCAGCTTGGTCAGGCCGTCTGCGCGCGCGGCGGTGACCGCGCCGTGGAAATCGACGGTGGTGCGCAGGTTCTCGTACCAGTACCCGGCATTCATCGTCGCGGTGTCGATGCGGCCGGCAGTGACCGTCGAATACAGCGGCACCCGGCCCGGGCCGGGTCGTATGCCCGTCAGCGTTCGCGTGAGTTCCGCGCGCAGGACTTCCACTGCGGGTGAGTGCGAGGCGTAATCGACCGGGAGCCACCGGGTTCGCACGTCGGCATCCAGCTCGGCCGCGAACGCCTCGAGCGCTTCCCTCGTTCCGGAGAGGACTACCGAGTCGGGGCCGTTGACGGCGGCGATCGAGATCCCGTGGCGTTCCTCCACCGGAGCGGCGACGGACAGCATGGTCCCGCTGCCACTCAGCTCGCGCAGCGCGGCGCTGCGCAATGCCACCACGCGAGCACCGTCCTCGAGACTCAGGGCACCGGCGACGACGGCGGCGGCGATCTCGCCCTGCGAATGACCGATCACCGCAACCGGTTCGACGCCCCGCGATTCCCAGACCGCGGCGAGTGAGACCATGACCGCCCACAGCACCGGCTGCACGACATCCACTCGCGCCAGCGCATCTTCATCGGAGAGAACATCCCGCAGCGACCAGGACACGTGCGGGGCAAGGGCCTCGGCGCATTCGTCCATCCGCGCCGCGAACACCGGTGAGGACGCCAGCAGCTCGCAACCCATCCCGGCCCACTGACCACCCTGGCCGGGGAACACGAACACGACACCCGAACCGGGACCGGCCGTGCCGGTGACGACGCCGGGGTGCGGAAGATCGGCAGCCGCCGCATCCAACCCGGACAGCAACGCCTCGCGGTCCGCACCGACCACGACCACGCGGTCCTCGAGCGCCGACCGCGTCGCCACCAGCGAGCCCGCCACATCCACCGGCGCCAGCTCCGGACGCTCCCGCACCCACTCCGCCAACCGGCCCGCCTGCGCCGCGACCGCATCCCGGCCCCGGCCCGAAACCACCCATGCCACCGGCCCCTGAGCCTCGACCGGCTCGACCTCGTCGACCTCCGGCGCCTGCTCCAGGATCACGTGCGCATTCGTGCCACTGATCCCGAACGACGAGACAGCGGCCCGCCGCGGATGCCCCGTCGCGGGCCATTCCCGAGCCGCGGTCAGCAACTCCACCGCCCCGGCCGCCCAATCCACCTGTGGTGTCGGCTCGTCCACGTGCAGCGTCGCAGGCATCACCCCGTGCCGCAGCGCCTGCACCATCTTGATCACACCCGCGACGCCGGCGGCGGCCTGCGTGTGCCCGATGTTCGACTTGATCGAGCCCAGCCCGAGCGGAAAGTCGCGGTCGCGCCCGTAGGTGGCCAGCAGGGCATGGGCCTCGATGGGATCGCCGAGCGACGTCCCGGTGCCGTGCGCCTCCACCAGATCCACGTCCGCGGCGCTGAGCCCGGCGGCGGCCAGCGCCTGCCGGATCACCCGCTGCTGCGCCGGGCCGTTGGGCGCGGTGAGCCCGCTGGAGGCGCCGTCCTGGTTGACGGCGCTGCCGCGCAGCAGGGCCAGGACGCGATGTCCCTTGGCCCTGGCGTCGGAGAGCCGTTCCAGCACGACGACGCCGACGCCCTCACCCCAGCCGGTGCCGTCGGCGGCGCCCGCGAAGGATTTGCACCGGCCGTCGGCGGCGAGGCCGCGCTGGCGGCTGAAATCGACGAAGGTGGCGGGGGTCGCCATGACCGTCACCCCACCGGCCAGCGCCAGCGAGCACTCGCCGCGGCGCAGCGCCTGCGCGGCCAGGTGCAGGGCCACCAGCGACGACGAGCAGGCGGTGTCCAGGGTGACCGCGGGCCCCTCCAGGCCGAGGGTGTAGGCGAGCCGGCCGGAGAGCACGCTCGCGGCATTGCCGGTCCCGAGGAAGCCGTCGACACCGTCGGGCACCGAGTGCAGCCGCGACGAGTAGTCGTGATACATCAGCCCGGCGAAGACGCCGGTATCGCTGCCCTGCAGCGATTTCGGTGCGATCCCGGCGCTCTCGACCGCCTCCCAGCCGGTCTCCAGCAGCAGCCGCTGCTGCGGGTCCATGGCCAGTGCCTCGCGCGGCGAGATATTGAACAGCGCCGGATCGAAGAGGGCGGCGTCGTGCAGGAATCCGCCCTCGCGGGTGTAGGAGGTGCCCGCGTGCTCGGGGTCCGGGTCGTAGAGCGCGTCCAGTTCCCAGCCGCGGTCGGCCGGGAACTCGCCGATCCCGTCGCCGCCGTCGGCCACCAGCCGCCACAGCTCGTCCGGCGTGCGGACGCCGCCCGGGTAGCGGCAGGCCATGCCGACCACGGCGAGCGGCTCCTGCGCCGCCGCGACCACGTCGTCGAGCCGCTTGCGGGTGTCCATCAGCTCGGCGGTGACTTCCTTGAGGAAGCGGCGAAGTTTGTCCTCGGTACTCATGATCGCGTCCGCCTAGTCCTCGGAGATATTGAGGGTCTTGCTGATGAGACTGAACATTTCGTCGTCGTCGAGATCGGCGAGATCGCCCTTCGCCGACGCCGCCGCACCGTCGGTCCTGAGCTTCGCCACCCGCGCGCCGAGTGCCTTCAACCGCTGCGTGGCAGCCGGTTCGCCGGCACCGTCCGGGTCGTCGAGCCCGAGCCGCAGCAGCCGGTCGAGACCGCGGTCGATAGCGTCGAACACCTCCGCGAGCTGCGATTCCCTGCTCGGCCGCAGCTGCTCCAGCAGGTGCAGCGCGAGCACCGTCGGCGTCGGCTGGTCGAAGACGAGGCTGGTCGGCAGCCGCAGCCCGGTCGCGGTATTGAGCCGATTCCTGAGTTCGATGGCGGCCAGCGAGTCGAACCCCATCTCCAGGAAGTTCCGGTCCGGATCCACCTCCGCGGGGCCCCGATAGCCGAGTACCGGCGCGATATGCGCGGCCACCAGGTCGATCAGGTACTTCCGCTGTTCGGGTTCGGCGAGTCCGGCCAGCCGCTCGGCCGGGTGCGCGGCGCCGGGATCGGCACCGCCGGGGGCCGGTGCCCGCACCAGGTCCCGCAGCAGGGGATGCGTCGGCCCGCCGGGCCGCAGCGCTTCCCGCCCGATGCGCATCGGCAGCAGATGTGCCGACGGCAGCGGCACCGCGAGATCGAAGAGCGCGAGCCCCTGTTCGGTGGAGAGCGCGTCCATCCGGTCGGCGCGGCCGCGATCGATGCGGCCCGCCATGCCGCCGGTGTCGGCCCACAGCCCCCAGGCCAGCGCGGTCGCCGGGAGGCCCGCGCCGTGCCGGTGGCGGGCAAGGGCGTCGAGGTAGGCATTGGCCGCCGCGTAGTTCGCCTGCCCCGGATTGCCGAAGGTGGCCGCGGCCGAGGAGAACAGGACGAAGGCGGACAGCGGCAGCTCGCGGGTGAGGTCGTGCAGGTGCCACGCCCCGTCCACCTTCGGTGCGGACACCGTCCGGATGCGCTCCGGCGTCAGCGCTTCGAGGACTCCGTCGTCCAGCACGCCCGCGGTGTGGATGACGGCGGTCAGCGGATGGCTCTCCGGAATGCCGCGCAGCAGCGCGGCCACCGACTCCCGATCCGCGACATCGCAGGCGACGGCCTCGGCGTGGGTACCGGCGGCGGTCAGCTCCGCGACCAGGGCGGCGATGCCGTCGCCGGCGGGGCCGCGCCGGCTCGCGAGCAGCAGCCGCGGTGCGCCCGCGCGGGCCAGATGGCGGGCGAGCGCGGCGGCGAGCACGCCGGTTCCGCCGGTGATGAGCACCGTGCCCGTCCACTCGGGCGGCCCGCCGCCGTCCGGCACGGGGGCCCGGCGCAGCCGCGGAGTGTGCGGCTCGCCGCCGCGCAGTGCCAGCTGCGGCTCCGGCAGTGCCAGGGCGCGTTCCAGCTCCCGGTCGCCGGGTTCGGCGTTGTCGGTGTCGATCAGGACGAACCGATCCGGATGCTCGGACTGCGCGGTGCGGACCAGCCCCCATACCGCGGCGGCCGCCGGATCGGGCGCCGCGTCGGTCTCGTCGATCGCGACCGCGTGCCTCGTGCGGAAAGCGAGCCGGGCGGTGCCGCCTGCGGCGAGCCAGCGCTGCACCGCGCCGAGCGCGGTGCTCACCGCCGCGTGCACCGCGGCCGGTTCCGGGCCGCCGTGCGCGGTCAGGTCGAGCACGGCGGTCGCGGCGGCGGTGAACGGCTCTTCGGCGACGGCCGGGATGCGGACCAGCGGGGAGCTGCCCGGCGCGGCCGGGATCGGCGTCCAGGAGACCGTGTAGAGATCGCGGGTGCCGCGCGGTGGCGCGTCGACGGCACGCAGGGTGAGCGATTCGATCGACAGCACGGTGGCGCCCGCGGCATCGGTGGCGAGCAGTTCCAGGGTGTCGGCGCCGGTCGGGCGCAGCCGCACGCGCGCCGCCGGCGCCCCGGTCCGCGCCACCGTGACCCCGCTCCACGCGAAGGGCAGCCCGCCGGTGCCGACGCCGCCGGCCCGCGCCAGCGCGGTGAATCCGACCGCGTGCAAGGCCGCGTCGCCGAGCACGGGGTGCAGGCCGAAGCCGGTCTGGTCGAGATCGGTCGCCGGGATGGCGATTTCGGCGAAGACATCCGCACCGGCGCGGTACACGCCGCGGAGCCCGCGGAAGGCGGGGCCGTAGTCGATACCGGCCGCCGCCAGCTCGTCGTAGAGGCCGGCGATATCGACGGGCTCCGCGTCCGCCGGGGGCCACGGGGTCGCCTCGATGGCAGGTGCGTCCGCCGCGCGCGAGAGGCGTCCGGTGGCGTGGTGGGTCCACTCGCCCCGGTCGGCACGGGAGTAGACGTCCACCGCGCGGCTGTCCGCCTCGTCGGCCGGGCCGACGAGGACCTGGAGGTCGAGGCCGTCGTGGTCGAGGACGGCGGGGCTGTGCAGCACGAGTTCGTCGATCCGCCCGCACCCGGCCTCGGCACCGGCGCGGCTCACCAGTTCGAGGAAGACGCTGCCCGGCAGCAGCACCGTCCCCAGCACGGTGTGCTCGGCAAGCCACGGCTGGGTCCGGGTCGACAGCCGCCCGGTGAGGACGACGGTGCCGCCATCGGCGGTACTGACCGCCGCCGCGAGCAGCGGGTGCGCGACCGGGTCCAGCCCGGCGCCCGCGACATCGGCGGAGTGCGCCGCGTCGGCGTCGAGCCAGTACCGCTGCCGCTGGAAGGCGTAGGTGGGCAGCGGGACCCGGCGGCCGGGGCGCACGGCGGACCAGTCGACCGGAACCCCGGCGGTGAAGATCCGCGCGACGCCTGCGAGCACCGCCTCCGGCTCGTTCGCGCCGCGCAGCAGCCCTACCGATACCTCGGCGCCGGTGGTCGTGTGGTGGGCGGCGAGCCCGGCGAGGCCGCCGTCCCCGAGCTCGACGAAGTATCCGGCGCCCCGCTCCGCGAGCCCGGCCAGCGCCCGGGAGAACTGGACGGTCTCGCGCACGTGGCGCACCCAGTACTCCGGGGAGGTCGCCTCGTCGGCGGTCAGCGGCGCGCCGGTGCTGTCGGAGATCACCGGGATCCGCGGCGGGTGCAGTTCGACGGTCTCGAGGACGGCGCGGAAATCGTCCAGCACGGAATCCATGTGCGGCGAGTGGAAGGCGTGCGAGACGGTCAGCTCCCTGACCCGATGCCCAGCCGTCGTCCAGTGCTCGGTGAGCGCCGCGACGGCGTCCCGGTCACCGGAGATGACCGTGGCGTCTGGGGCGTTCACCGCGGCGATCGAGATCCGCTGCGGTGCGTCGGGGCCGAGCACCGTGACGAGCGAGTCGAGCACCTCGCGGTGCCCGGCGCGGATGGCGGCCATCGCGCCGCCGGGCAGCTGGTGCATCAGGCGGCCGCGCTCGGCCACCACCCGTGCCGCGTCCCCGAGCGACATGACCCCGGCCACGTGCGCGGCGGCCAGCCCGCCGATCGAGTGCCCGAGCAGGTGATCGGGGGTGATCGACCAGGATTCGAGCAGCTCGAACAGCGCCACCTGCACGGCGAAGAGCGCCGCCTGGGTGTACCTGGTCTCGTCCAGCAGCGCCGCCTCCGGCGATCCCGGCTCGGCGAACAGCACCGCGCGCAGCGGGCGCGGCAGCCATTCGTCCAGTGCCGCGCAGACGGAGTCCAGTGCGCCGGCGAAGACCGGGAAGGCGTCCGCGAGTTCCCGGCCCATGCCCGGCCGCTGCGACCCCTGGCCCGCGAAGAGCAGCGCGAGGCCGGGCCGCGCACCGGAATCGGTGGAGATCACGGCCCCGGACACCACGCCGGGTCGCGGCGCGTGCGCGGCCGCGGAATCCAGGCCGGCCAGGAGCGTGTCGCGATCCCGGCCGATCACCACGATCCGGTTCTCGAACACCGACCGCGATGTCACCGACGACCAGCCGATATCGGCGGGCGGCAGCTCCGGGTGCGCCCGCGCCCACGCCGCCAGCCGCCCGGCCTGGCCCGCCGCGGCGTCCCGGCCCCGCCCCGATACCACCCAGGCCACCGGCCCTTCGGTCTCGACCGGCTCCGATGGCGCGAGCGCGGGTGCCTGCTCCAGAATGACGTGCGCGTTCGTGCCGCTGATCCCGAACGAGGACACCGCGGCCCGCCGCGGATGCCCGTCGACCGGCCACTCCCGCGCGCTGGTCAGCAGCTCGACCGCCCCGGAGGCCCAATCCACCTGCGGCGTCGGCTCGTCCACGTGCAGCGTCGCGGGCAGCACCCCGTGCCGCATCGCCATCACCATCTTGATGACGCCCGCGACCCCGGCCGCGGCCTGGGTGTGGCCGATATTGGACTTGATCGACCCCAGCCACAGCGGCTTCTCGCGCTCGCGGCCGTAGGTGGCCAGCAGGGCCTGTGCCTCGATCGGGTCGCCGAGGGACGTTCCGGTGCCGTGCGCCTCGACCACGTCCACCTCGGCCGGGTGCAATCCGGCGGCGTCGAGTGCGCGGCGGATCACCCGCTGCTGGGACGGCCCGTTCGGCGCCGTCAGACCATTGGACGCACCATCCTGATTCACCGCACTCCCCCGCACCACCGCCAGCACCGGATGCCCCTTCGCAACCGCATCCGACAACCGCTCCAACACCACGACACCGACACCCTCACTCCACCCCGTACCATCGGCCGCACCCGCAAAGGACTTGCACCGCCCGTCGGCAGCCAACCCACGCTGCCGACTGAAATCCACGAACGTCCCCGGCGTCGCCATCACCGTCACTCCACCCGCAAGGGCCATCGAGCACTCCCCGGACCGCAGCGCCTGACCGGCCCAGTGCATCGCCACCAGCGACGACGAGCACGCCGTGTCCACCGTCACCGCCGGACCTTCGAGCCCGAGGGCATAGGCAACGCGGCCCGAGACGACACTGCCCGCGTTCCCGGTGCCCATGTACCCGTCGACACCGTCCGGAACCACGGTCAACCGGGTGACGTAGTCGTGGTACATCAGCCCCGCGAAGACACCGGTGTCGCTGCCCCGCAGTGATTTCGGGTCGATCCCGGCGTTCTCCAGCGCCTCCCAGCCGGTCTCCAGCAGGAGCCGCTGCTGCGGGTCCATGGCCAGCGCTTCGCGGGGCGAGATCCCGAAGAAGCCCGCGTCGAACTCACCGGCCTCGTGCAGGAAACCGCCCTCCCGCGTGTACGAGGTGCCGTGGTTGCCGGGATCCGGGTGGTAGAGGGCTTCGATGTCCCAGCCGCGGTCGGCCGGGAACAGCGTGATGCCCTCGCGGCCGTCGGCGACCAGCTGCCACAGTTCGTCCGGGTTCGCGATGCCGCCCGGGTACCGGCAGGCCATCCCCACCACCGCCAGCGGCTCGTCCGAGAGCACCGGGGCCGCTGCCGCGCGGACGGGGTCGGGCCGGCCGACGAGCGCGCCGAGCAGGTGCCCGGTGATCGCGGCCGGGGTCGGGTAGTCGAAGGTCAGGGTGGCGGGGAGCCGCAGGCCGGTGGCCGCGCCGAGCCGGTTGCGCAGCTCGACCGCGGTCAGCGAATCGAAGCCGATCTCGCGCAGCGCCCTGCCTTCGTCGACCCCGGCCGCGGTGCTGTGCCCCAGCGTGCTCGCGATCTGCGTGCGCACCAGCTCGAGCACGGTGCGACGCTGCTCGTCGGGCGCGGCGTCCCGCAGCCGCCGGACGAACGTATCCGGCTCGGCCGCGGCGCCGCCCGCGGTCCTGCGGGTGCGGATCAGGTCGCGGAGCAGCGGCGGCACCGGCGCGCCCGGATCGTCCGGGGCGGTGAGCCGCAGCCGGATGGGGAGGACGGCGGGCCGCCCCGCCGCCAGCGCGGCATCGAACAGCGCGGTTCCCCGCTCGTTGGAGAGCGCGGCCACGCCACCGCGGTGCATCCGGCTCCGGTCGACCTCGCTCAGCCCGCCGGTCAGCCCGCTCGCCTCGGCCCACAGCCCCCACCCGAGCGAGACCCCGGGCAGCCCGCGATGGCGCCGGTGCGCGGCCAGCCCGTCCAGGAAGGCATTGGCCGCCGCGTAGTTCGCCTGCCCCGCGTTTCCGAACGTGCCGGACGCGGAGGAGAACAGCACGAAGGCCGAGAGCGGGAGCCCCGCCGTCAGCTCGTGCAGATTGCGGGCACCGTCGACCTTCGGGGCCAGGACGGTTCGCAGCTGGTGCGTGGTGAGCGATTCGATCGTGCCGTCGTCGACGATGCCCGCGGCGTGCACGACGGCGGAGAGCGGACGATCCGGCGGAATGGCCTCGAGCAGCCGCGCCACTGCGTCCCGGTCGGCGATATCGCAGGCGACGACCTCGGCGTCGGCGCCGACGGCCCGGAGTTCGGTGCGGAACTCCGCGACCCCCGGCGCGTCCTCGCCGCGGCGGCCGGTGAGCAGGAAGTGCCTGGCGCCCTGGTCGGCCAGGTGCCGGACGATCACCCGGCCGAGCGCGCCGCTGCCGCCGGTCACCAGGATCGTCCCGGCATCGTCCCAGCGCACGACCGGTTGCCCGGGGGCGGGCTGCACGCGGTGCAGTCGTGGCACGTGCAGCGCCTCGCCGCGCAGCGCGACCTGGGGCTCGCCGCAGGCGAGCACCGCGGAGAGCGCCCGCGGGTCGAGCCGCTCCCGGTCGGCGTCCAGCAGGATCAGCCGATCCGGGTGCTCGGACTGCGCGGAGCGCACCAGCCCCCAGACCGCGGCGCCCGCCGGATTCCGCACGTCGTCGTCCGGGCCGACGGCGACGGCGCCGCTGGTGACGATCACCAGCCGGGCGGCATCGCCTGCCCCGGCCAGCCAGGCTCGGAGCACGTCGAGGACGTGCTGCGCGGTCTCGGCGACCTCACCCGCGGTGACGTGGAGCACGGCATTGTCCGCGCCGATCCGCTCGGGGCCGGACAGCTCGGCCCAGGTACCGAACTCCCGCGGTGGTTCGGCGATGGCAGGCACCCAGTCGAGGACGAACAGATCATCGACCCGGGCCGGGTGGTGCTGCCCGAGCAGGTCCATGGAGACCGGGCGCAGCGTCAGCGATTCGATGTCGAGCACCGGCCCGCCCGCCGGGTCGGCGGCCGTGACGGCGACGGCCCCGTCCGCCCGGCGGGTCACCCGGACGCGCAGTTCGGCGGCCGCGTTCGCGTACAGCGACACCCCCGCCCACGCGAACGGCATGCCGCCGCCGGTGTGCTCGGTGTCGAAGAGCGAGATGGCGTGCAGCGCCGCATCCAACACGGCGGGGTGCACGGCGTAGTCCGCGGCGGCGGTCCGATCCTGCCGCGGCAGCGCGACATCGGCGAAGATGTCGTCTCCGCGCCGCCAAGCCCGGCGGAGGCCGCGGAATACCGGGCCGTAGCCGAAGCCGAGGTGGTGCAGCCCGGCGTAGAAGCCGGTCAGCTCCAGCGGTGCCGCGCCGGGCGGCGGCCAGGTAAGGAACGCGGGGTCGCCGCTCCCGGCCGGGCGCGCCGCGCCGAGGATCCCGCTCGCGTGCCGGATCCAGTTCTCCTCGCCGGCCGCGGTTTCGGCCGGGTCGCGGGAGTAGATGTCGACGGCCCGGAGCCCGGCCTCCTGCTCCGCACCGACGATCACCCGGATATCCCGCCCGGCGCCGCTGCCGGGGAGCACAAGGGGAACGTGCAGGACGAGTTCGTCCAGCCGCGCCGCGCCCACCCGATCCCCCGCCTGCACCGCCAGTTCGACGAAGGCGGTGCCGGGGAGGATCACCGTGTCCATGACCGTGTGATCGGCCAGCCACGGGAGGGTGCTGAGGGAGAGGTGGCCGGTGAGGACGGTGACCCCGGTGCCGGGGATGCCGACGACGGCGCCGAGCAGGGGGTGGGTGGCCTGGCCGAGGCCGAGGGCGGCGGGGCCGCCGCGGGTCGAGGTCAGCCAGTAGTTCGCGTGCTGGAATGCGTAGGTGGGCAGCGGGACCCGGCGGCCCGGCTTGACCCTGGACCAATCGACGTCGACACCCGCGGTGAACGCACGGGCCACACCCTCCAGGAGCTCGCGTTCGCCACGCAGCAGTTTCATCACATCGAGGTGATGGGTATCGGCGAGGACATCCAGAGCCTTCGAGAACTGAACCGTCTCGCGCACATGAGACACCCAGTATTCGACAGAGGTCGCCTGTTCGGCGGTCAGCAGTTCCCCGGTGCGGTCCGAGACCACCGGAA
>NZ_JBHSAX010000020.1:0-689 GCF_042650385.1 Nocardia jiangsuensis | reverse complement strand
CCCGGCGCGGAGGCGGCGAGCACGCCGGGCGCGGTCCCCCAGCCCCCCGACCCCGGAACGATCGCCTCCGGCGACACCCGCCCCGCCGACGGCGAACCACCCGTCCGATACGCCGCCGACCAACTCAACACATCCGCCGCGTACGACATCGAATTGTTGTACCGCAACACCGCACGCAACTCCTGCGCCCGATCCCGCAGATCCAACCCCCCACTGCACAGATACTTCCCCGCCGCCAACGCCGCATCGAACACATTGTGCGGATCCGACGCACCGTCACCATTACCGTCCGCCGCGTAATGCACCCACGTCGAGGGCAGGAACTGCATCGGCCCCACCGCCCGCACGAACCCGCCACCCGACGCCGCGATCACCTCGTTACCCGGCAACGACCCATCCAACGCCGGACCGAAGATCGGCGTCACCGTCGTCCCCGCCGCATCCGTCCGACCCCCACCGGCATGCCCCGACTCGATCCGCCCGATCCCCGCCAGCAGACTCCACGGCACCCCGCACCCCGGCTGCGCCGAGGCCAACGCCAGCTCCGCATTCCGATACGCCGCCAACACCACCTCCGGAATCCCCAGCAACCCCGACCCCGACGGCAACGCGATACTCCGCAGAACCGGCCCCCCACCCACCGGAACAGCACCGTCGGCAGGCGGAACAACCGCCCGCAACTCGCGCGC
>NZ_JBHSAX010000019.1:349812-631138 GCF_042650385.1 Nocardia jiangsuensis | reverse complement strand
CTCCTCACGCACCCCGACATCATCGATGCCGTTGCCGGGCAGGAGAAGACGACACGCCAGCTCATTCTGAACTGATCAGTAAGAGGTGCGCATCGGCAATATCTCTCCTACCGGCGCGAGACGCGGCTAGTCCGGACTGAAGATGCAGACCGCCCCATGCGATCAGGTCAGGTCGCTTCCCAGTACTGAGGCGCGGTTCGATGCTTGTTCGGCAGCGCTCAAGAAATGACAACGCGGCTGCCCAGTCGCCGCCGGAAGTCAACAGAGCAGCACGATGGAAATGTGCCGTTGCCGTCCAGAGGGGGTTGTCAGCTTCGGCAGCAGCCCACCCCATCCGGTCGATAGCCAGGGCAGCGAGGTCGGCATATCCGAGCTTGTGTGCCAGGGAGTGCGTGGAGTAGTACAGCTCGCATAGGAGCGCGAGAGCATGATCGCGCTCGATGCCGACCGTCCGATGCACGACGGCGCGTACCTCCTTGAGCAGGGGCGGCAGCGCATCGCTCAGACGGTGAAAAGACGCGTTGCGCCGGTACTGGCACACCTGAGCTACGTCGACGCCGATCTGGTCTATCGGCCGGAGGTCACCTGAGACTGCACAGTCGATGTCGTAGGCAGCCAGTTCGGTACGCAGAAAGCTGATCGCGGAGTGCACACCGGAGTCGGCTTCGGCAGGCGGAAACGGCTGCCCGTTCAGTTCGCTCACCGGTACGCGCAGCGCCTTCGAGACTGCGCCGAGGAATGCCGGAGTGGCTGCCACCCGCCCTTGCTCAACAGAGCGCACAAGCCCGATCGACACGTTGGCACGTCTGGCGAGTTCCTTCTGGGTGACACCTGCGATTTTCCGCGCTTCGGCGACCGCCTTTGCTGCCCCACCCTCGACGTGGCTCATACCCACCATCCTGTTCCAGCGTTATCGCTCAGGGTACGAAGTTTCTTCGTACTTCGGGGTTCTCCGCGCTGGCACGGTTGCCCCTAACCCCGCTAGCGGGTGACAGACGCTCCTCGCTAGCGGGGCTGACCAGCTACGACAGGGAAGGCATTGGGGGCAGAGCTATGCCAGTCCAGGTGGGCAAAAGCAGCCGCACGAAGCTCTCGGCGAAAGCAGAGGCAGGCAGTACCTCGACCGGCGAGGGAGTCCCATACGGGTCGCAACAGATCGTGAGTGCGCGAGCGCTGCTCGTGCGCTGTGAGCGGCGGACTCCGGATGCGGGCGGTTACTCCGGGTTGCTGGAGCGACTGGTGTCGGCGGGTGTGATCACCGCACGGGAAGCCATTGCCTATGCCGGGCAGCCGCCAGCCGAGGCGGTGGCCGAGTTAATCGCGCACGTGCGGGCAGTGGATGCCATCGCGGACGCGCGAGCCCGGTCCGGAGAAGGGTCGTGACCGCTGATACCGCGCGCAGCCGATGCCTGTTCTATCGCAACACCCTGTACCTACCGGCGACGGTCGACCCGGTCACCGGTGGGATCAACGTCCGTGTCGGACTGGTGTGGGCAGTCGAAATACCCTCACACATCGCGCAATTGGTGAAGATCGACCTCCATCGGCGAGGCCAGGGCGGTGGACCGATCGTGTGCAACCCGCGCAGGGCGGTGTGGACTTTCCTGATCCGCTCGGAGGTTCCCGCCGCTGTCGCGGCAAGGGAGGCCCCGCTGTGGAACGGCCACCGGATGGCGATCCTCGCTCCCGGCACGCAGGTTCCGCTGCCTTCCCCGCAGGGGCGCGGCGTGTTCTACCGGCGCTGGATCACCGCCCCACCCGGTCCGTACCGGCCCTCCGGGCTGGTCGTTCTCGGCTCGGTCAGGGCCGCGCTGTCGGCGCTGAATCAGAACGCGACCACCACCCGTATTCCCCGTATCCCCGCTCGAGTGTGAAGGGACCGCGAGTATGTCCGAATCGAACCCGCTCCCGGTCGCCGAGCCGTCAGCGTTGCCGTCCTCGACCGATCTGCTGGCCGCGCTCGCGGGCGATGTCCCGCGCCACCACCAAACATGCTCGCTTGCTCTACGCGGTGTTCCTGCTGGCGGATCTGGACGCGTGGATCAATACCGACGGGGTGGTGAGCAGAGACGGCGTCGAGGGCTCGGTGATCATCGATGGACTCGGCATCCGCAGCTTCGAGGATTCGGCGCGAGAAAAGCTGTCGCGGGTGATTGCTGAAGAGACCAGGGACTACCCCGACGCGGCTGATCACGTCGTGCTCATGGTCCGTTCCAATCAGAACTCCGGGGTGCCAGGCGCCGCACGGCTCTACGACATGACCACGAACAACGCCCTGTTCTGAACCGCAGAAACCACCCGGAGCCGCTTCGGAGACGAGGTAAACCCTTTGTGCGACAGAGCGATCGGACTCATCCATCTCGATTTGCCCGGCAATGAGCCCGCTCATTGCACCGTCATCGCTGAACTCGCCCGCGCTGAAACTCTCCAGCTCGCCGAGGTCGTGACCATCGATCACGGCACCTACATGCCCATCACCTACATCATCACCGCCGCCGCCCGCGCCGGCGCCGAGGTCGTCATCGCCCCGGACCTGGCGCATTTCGGCACCGGATACACCGCGATGACTCTCGCGTGCGGACTACTGGTCCCTACCGGGCTCATACCCCGTCGACCGCAGCGGCCGTAACCGCACCCCGGCCGTGCCACGGCCCGGCAACTGAACAACGGAGGAGCCGATGAGCGACCCGACAGAGAAGCGACTGGGCCAAGCCCAGCAGAAGGCCAGGACACACAGCATGAGGGTGCAGCAGCGCAAGTCCCCGCCATACGGCTGGGAACTGGTCACTACGGGCGGACGGGTCATCGAGTCGGGCACCCTCACCGACATCGAAATCGCGCTGCACCACCAGGACCAGACCCGAGAGCCCAGCGAGCCCCCTCTCCCAACTGGGCAGTCAACGGTAAGAGCCAGTAAGGAGACACCTTGGCAGCCCCTGCCCATTCGTACTCCGCTGGTTGGCAGCAACACGATGAAGGCAGCGGCCCGGCCACTCCCGCCGCCACAGAGAAGTTCGCTCCGAAGTTTCGGATCATCGAGCGGTCGCACGCACGGTGCGCACACTGCCTGCCAGGACTGCTGCACCTTATTGGAGTTACCCGCACCTTCTTTGGCTTGCGCCTACCCCGGATATCTGCGAGCCAGCGTATCTCTATCTATACCAAATCTCAGACATGCGGGGAGACCTGGACTTGTACCACCAAGGAGCGAACGCGACTCCTTTCATTGGCCTGTCGTGCACATCTCCACCGACCAGCTCACGAATTGCTTGAAGATGTTCAAGCGCTAGGACACATCGGTATAGCCAGTGCTCGTGTGCTAGCGTCTCTCTCAGCTCAGCCTCTGCGATTCTGTCAGTGTGCCATGTCTGCCGGGCGATTCCGCTGTCTCGCCGATCGAGCGCATTCGACGGCCGATTTAACTTCGATCTCTCTGAGGTCGGCGTGCCAAGCCGAGCGAAAGTCATCACCCGCGAAGGCCGCTCTCCTGTCACCTGCTCTAAGTACATGAGGTGAGCGAGTCGGTGCCTAACTTTACTACATCTTGCAACCTTATCGGCCCACTCCTCGTGGGGCCAGATTACTCCTCGTAGCTCGGCAGCTTCCCTCGCTGTCCCTGCCGCTTTATTGGCATTCTTCGGCGGAACCCAGACTTCCCCTACGGCAGAAAAATAAGCGAACTCTACTTCGGCGATCACAGTCGTCCAGCCGCCGAGCACTTTGAGTACAAGACCTTCCATCGACCCAGAAGGTAACCAAGCTTCGCGCATGAAAGATCTTGTTTGCGACAGGCGAACAAACGCGTCGCCTGACCATTCTAGGCCGGAGGTCTCTTGTGTGTCATTATTGTTTTCGTCAGTCACTATCCGAGGCCAACTTCCGATCTCACGCTATTGACAAATCGGTAGATTGTTTCGCATTCGACTCACTTAACTAAGGCGAGTCCTCAGTAACGCTCATCATCTCGCTGCGCAAAATATGTCCGCTGCTCTCGAAGTCCTGAGATATGATCTACGGCCCATTGCCGTACTCCGCCCGTATAACGAGAGGCCCACTTTTCTAGAACTTGGATTTGCTCTTCAATCCTTTCACTGTGTCCGCGAAATGCCCACTCGCTGCTTACGAAATTCCCATACAGTGCCGCTGAAATCGTTTCATCTTGAGGAAATCTGGTCAGTAGCAGGACTGCTATTTCAGAGATATCTTCAGAACCCGTATAGGCAAGCATTGCAACAATCCGACCACGCTCCCTGTCTTCACTAATCCAATGGTCAAAGAAATCTGCACGAACATCTTTTATCAACCAGCCTCGTGTCGACATTTCTACTCGCCATGAACCACGCTCCAAGTAAGAGATGATAGATTCCCAGACTGCCTCTAAGCGAGCAGCAAGGCACGATGTCAGTACCAGTTTGTCCTCGTCAGGCACGTATAGACCAACTTGGCTACTTTCTATCAACTCCAACAGCATATCTGCAACAGTTACCGCACCAACAGGCAGCGTGCACTGTACAACGCGCGCCCAGTCGTGACCACTATGGCGAAGCTGCGGAAAGTGACGTCGCATCATGACCAACTCCGTCAATACGCCCTCAAATTCGGCAATATCGTCCGCACGGTTAATCAGGATCACAGAAGTGAAGTCCAGTACGGCATTGTAGTCTTCTTGACTTTGAATCCTCGGAAACCAGCCCGATATGAAACGAAACACCTCGTCAAGGTCGATATCTTTGACCCAACCCGCCATCATATTTGCGGCATATGCAGGCGATACTATATCAGCCAGTGTTGATACCAGCGTCATAATTTCGCGCGAAAATGGCGCACGTACCGCAACAGCCAGTTTCTGCCGATCGTTTAGATGCTCCGCATGCGGTCCTCTCAAGAATCTAATGAAAGCATCAGGTGAATCCTGCGTCGACCGACGCAAATATCCGACAAGAACCTCACTGTGGGAGTCGTATTGGGCAGCAAGAACCGACTCTGTTTGACCGCCGATTCCCCACGCTTCACCGAGAGCGTATCCGAGGTCGCCGGACGCTTTTAGGTCGTCGGTCAGGAGAAGCGCAAGCGTCGGGCGCTCTCCGACTTCGTCTAGCTTCTTTAGAGCTTCTGAGATTTTCGTACGCAGCTCACCTGGCTGCAAGTCCCAATATCGCAGACCGAGAAGGGTCCTCAGGTTCTCGATGCTCGACATCTCAGGCAGCATTTCGACGAGCTTGCGTAGACCTTCGCGACGGACCGAAAGGCTTTCGGAGTCGGTATTGAGTCCAGATTCTTCAACGCTTCTAAACATCAAATCCAGCGAGGTAGTCGCTATGCGAACTTTATGAACTGCCGACCCTTGTAGACGTGATAACGCATCAGTCAAGGCTTCCAGCACAGGCGGAATCTCAAGAGCAGGATGTATAGATTCGATCAGCGCAGCAAGCGCTGCCTGCGCAATTTCTACGTCGGTGTCGTCCGAAAGTTTCCGCAACAGCTCTATAATTTTTATCTGATAGCTAAAGGCTTCGTGCCAGAACTCGGGTACACCTCGACGTTCGACAAAAACGCCGCCTTGAATCTCGCCCGACACTGAAGCAAACTGATCCAAACGCATCGCCTGTCCGGCTGCGCGCACCGCCAACGATCGAACACTTACACGTGGGTCCGAAATCATTTCTGCTAAGTACTGAAGTCGAATTTCGGGGCCTGCACTAGTGAGCGGAAGGATGGTTCCAAAAAGCCCGATCCAGACCTCTGTGGCATTATCGGACCACTGTTCGTTCTCGTTCAACGCGAGCTTCAATAAGCTATCCGCAGACTTGACGAAGAATCGAGAATGCCATGCCAGCTTCTGGAGCGTCCAAACCAGGTTTCGTCGAATCCCCCTCAAGCTACGTATGACGTCATCTTCCGAGCGATCTACCATACGCGTCAGATATGACGATATAGCGTCAGGTGAAATTATGGCTAACGATGGTAGCAGATCAGAGTACTTACCGCTCTCAAGCTGCTCCAGGTTCCCGAATGCTGCATTAGATACCAAGAGGTCGTGCACTGCACGTTCCGTTGGTTCAAATCGCCCAATATCGGCAGCCCGCTCAAATAGCCTATAGGCAAGATCTGCGTTAAGGCTAGGAATCAGATTAGTGACGATTTGATGGCGATATGTCTGCCACGCGTCCGATGCGAGGTAAATCGCGGCGGCGTTCGGCGTAACCGCTCGGTAACGTCCACGCCTAGTGAGCAGGTCAGCCTTTTCTAATGCTCGCCCGGCTTTCCTCAAGTCCCGATGATCTATCTCGAGTGCATCTGCTATCAGCCTGGTTTCTGCTTCTAGCTCTCCGTCCCATCCGATTTTTCCGAAGAGCGCAAGGGGAGCGGAATCATCGAAACTAGATTCATTGATCAGTCCGGAAACATAGTTCCGAATATGATACAAGGACACTAGACCCTGCGTAGTGACGCTTGGATCTTCAATGACTCGATCCGCGAGCCATAATGCGTAGAAGATATTTCCAGCCGATAATCTTGCCACGACTCGATTTGCCTCAGACCACAAAGCAGGCTTCGTAGAGGCGAGGACCATAGAGATTGCTTCCTCCGTCATGGCTGATATTTGAACTTGAGGGGCCAGTACGACGCGATTGCCAGCGTCCCCTATCGTGACAAGCTTGATCCTGCTTCCAGACGGCAATGCACTCGCAAGGGTTTCATGTTTCTGACTGTCGCATTGGTCAGCAACTACGATCGCCGCTCGACCTTGTTTGGCGAGGTCTTGTATATAGACTGCGCTTGATAAAGAGTCGGATTCGCCAATGTACGCGACCAGATTTACCTGATCGTGGCCACGGATGGCCTCCAGTACGGTTCGAGTCTTGCCGACTCCGCTGACCCCACTCACACGGATCACCGCATCGGTATCAATATACTTGCGTAATTCTTCGATGACCCTAATGCGATCCTTTTCCACCCAATCCGACTGATGCCTAGACGAAGACGACCAGACCTCAAAATCGGTGGCGATCTGCCCTGCACCACCAACTATCGAGGACACTGCCAGCGCCGGAAACGACTCAGCCCATCTCGCGATTTTGTTTGCATCAATAACCTCAAACAAATCTGGATCGCAAGGTAGTTTGAGACTTTTTGCCTCAGCAATTAGTGCGGACTTCCGGTTGTTTTGGCAGCGCGCGGTAAGAGCCTTCCCGACCACCAACCTGTATTGAGCTCCATGCCTAATTCGTTCTTGCGCCCAAAGCGCGCCTCGCAGTTCCTGCCTGCACATTCCGGGTGCGAGGTCGCCCTTCTTGAATTGCCATACAGACTCCCCGGCCGGTATCCATTCGCTGCCTACCGAACGCGTGACTGCCGCATCGACTCCTCCGTCTGGCGTATTTTCGCTGAAGTTTGTTACGAGCGTTGCCCCAGCTTGCCTTGCCGCCGAATGTTCGGTGTCAAGCAGGCGATTTACGAATGCAGTGAACGAGTCGCCGAGACGAGTAATCTGTTCTGGCTTGACGTCGAACGGACCGAACAGAGGAGTCATGGCTAGATGGTATCGGAGCACCGTGCCTACTTTCGGGCACTTCTTTCCGATTATGTTCGTGTCGGGTCACGGTGACTACACCTGGTGACGGCGGAATCAGAGTGTGTAACGAACGTCTCACCCCGGCCAGCAGCGCGACCTCTTCGCGCCGCAACCCCGGCACCCGCCGGTACCCGGTGCTCGGCAGGTTCACTGCGGCCGGGTCGAGCTGGGCGCGCCGCGCTTTCAGATAGGCGCCGAACTGCGTGGAAGCCATGGGTTCGAGGGTAGGCGGGGGTGCGGGGGAGAGCCTGGGTGCGCTGCTCCCAGGAACTTCCCGCCCTGTCGGCATTGCGACCCTATTGAGCCGACAGACCGCCTGGTCGGTGCCGTATTCAGTGGCTCGGAGGCCACTACACAGTGGTACGTTCGCCGACATGCTCAGCTCGGACGCCAAGACCGTCGGCTTGGCCCTGGTGACCTACCAGAGCGCTGAAGATCTTCCCGGGTTCCTGGAGACGTTGGCGGCTGCCGTGGAGCCGTACGCGGTCGACATGATCGGCGTCGACAACGTCTCCAGCGACCGCAGCGCCGAAATTGTCGAAGAGTTCGGTGGCCGCGTCATCAGCAATCCCCGCAACGTCGGGCTCGCCGCGGCGATCAACCAGGGTGCTGCCGCGACCAGTGCGGAGTGGATTCTCGTCGCTAACCCGGACACCCAGCTGATGCCGGGCTCGATCGCAACACTGGTCGACACCGCTGCCTCCGATCCGCGTATCGGCATGATCGGGCCGCGGATCGCCCGCTTGGACGGCACCCCATATCCGAGCGGGCGGCGATTCCCGTCGCTGGCAGTCGGCATCGCCCACGCCCTACTGGGCGGCGTCTGGCCGGGCAACCCGGCCACGCGGCGCTACTTCGGCACCCCGGTAACCGGGGTAACCGACGTGGACTGGATTTCCGGGTGCTGCATGCTGTTCCGGCGCGAGGCGTTCGACGCGGTCGGTGGCTTCGATGACCGCTACTTCCTCTACTTCGAGGAAACCAAGATGGCCTTGGACATGCATCGCGCGGGGTACCGGGTGGTGCTCGATCCGAGCGTGGAGATCCGCCACCGTGAGGGCGGCAGTATGCGGTCCGCGCCGTACCGCAAAGTCCGCACCCACCACCGCAGCGCCCTGCGGTTCTACTGCGACTACCATCGGGGCACCGGGTGGCTGGCGTTCGCGCCGCTGGTCGCGGCCGGATTGGTCGTGCGGGGCGCGGTCGCGGTGGCGCTGACCGCGTTGCGTCGGCGCATGGCCAGTTCGTAGCCGATATTGATTCGGGTCGTGGATCGAGAGCGTGTGCGAACGCCTCGTACCTGGGCGCGGACAAGCGCCAGGAGTCGAGGATCGTGGGTAGGTCCGGGTCGATGAGATGCCTCTGACGGCAGACCACGGAACTGTCGGTGCACGAGGTTACGATCACCGACTGTGCGGATAAAGGACGAGATCCTGATGAAGATCGCCGACACGGTCGATCCGGAAGTTCGTTCTCAGCTTGCAAGCACAGCATTGGGCTGGAATATGGATCGGACAGCGGTGCAGAAGGCGGGTCGATATACGGATGAAGAAATGGCGGCCTTGATCGAAGCAACAGAGCCGGAACGGCGCGAACGGGAACACAGTCGCGCTGTGCGCGAGTGGGCGGAAAAGGTGCGGCGCGAGGGTGGATATAACCCGAAGGAGCGGGGGTCGGGCTGATGTTGCGCCTCCCCCTGTCCGCTGGTTCGAGGAGCGTGTTACGAGCGACTCACCTCAGTAGGGGCTCGGAAGAGGACCACAACGGGGTCCGGGGTCGACGGAATCAGCCAACGGATGTCAGGCGGGTGCCGATCCTCCTTCGGCTTCGCCGGTGTGATCTGCTATTCCGCTTTCGGGTTTCTTCGCGGAAGTCTGTGTGAGTCATAAGGAAGGGTTGGAGCAGGGCCCGCATGAACGCGGGTCCGTCGTCCTCCCAGGATATGTAACGTCCTTCGCCGAGAATTTCTACTCCGAACTGGTGCAGTTTCTGCGCAACAGCGGATCATGTCGAGTCCAGGACCGTTGAAGTGACTTGGCCACCAGGGGTCAGGCGAAACTTCGCAGCGCGTGTCGGCGTTCGGGTCCCATTGATACATTGCGATGATCGTCGGTGTTTTCTCGGTCATTTCCAGTCTTTCCGAACGATTATCTCGATGAGTCAGGAATCTCAGCCAACCGATCAACCACGGTTTGCGCTCGCGCCGCTCATAGGCCTGCCGGTGAGAAAACCGCCGGTACGCGGTGCTCGGCAGGTTCACTGCGGCCGGTCGAGTTGTGCGCGCCGCGTTTTCAGGTAGGCGCCGAACTGCGTGGAAGCCATGGCTTCGAGGGTAGGGGGCGAGCCTGGGTGCGCTGCTCCCAGGAACTTCCCGCCCTGCCGCCGACTCCGCACGCCAAGCACGGTGGAACCCATGACCACTACCGAAACCAGCAAAATCGTCCTCGTCACCGGCGCCAGCAGCGGAATCGGGGAAGCCGTCGCGCTGCGGGCGGCGGCTCGCGGGCACCGGGTGTTCGCCGGTGCGCGGCGCACCGACCGGCTGCGGGCCTTGGCCAAGCGCGACGACCGGATCCACCCGGTGCGGGTCGATGTCACCGACCTCGCCGATGTGCGGGACTTCGTCGACCGGGCTGCCGAGCGGTACGGCCGGGTCGATGCCTTCGTCGCCAATGCGGGCGTCATGCCGCTGTCCCGGCTGGACCGGCTGCTCGTGGACGAGTGGCAGCACATGCTCGACGTCAATATCGGCGGGCTGCTGCACAGCATCGCGGCCGTGCTGCCCCGGTTCACCGCGCAGGGCAGCGGGCACTTCGTGACGGTGGCGAGCGTGGGCGCGCACGAGGTGGTGCCGACCAGCGCGGTGTACTCGGGCACAAAGCACGCGGCCTGGGCGATCACCGAGGGGCTGCGGCAGGAGAGCGCGCCGGGGATCCGGGTCACCACCGTCTCTCCCGGTGTGGTGACCTCCGAACTCGCCGACTCGATCACCGACCCCGGCGCCGCGGAGGCCATGCGCGGCTACCGCGCGCACGCCATGGCTCCGGAGGCGATCGCGGCCGCGGTGGACTACGCGCTGCACCAGCCGGCCGAGGTGGATGTCAACGAGATCGTGGTGCGGCCCGCGCGGCAGCGCTGACGGTTCAGCCCATCTCGATGATGGCCCGGCCGACGATCTCGCCGCGGGCGAGCGCCTGGTACGCCTCGTCGGCCTGTTCCAGCGGGTAGCGGCGGGTGATGAGCTCCTGCGGGGCGACGCTGCCCGCGGCGACCAGGCGCAGCAGCGCGGGCATGTCGGTGCGCGCCTTGGCGCCGTAGGAGCCGCGGATCTCCAGTTTGCGGCGCACCAGCCGGGCCAGGTCGACGGCGCCGGTGGACCCGGCGGGGGCGATGCCGACGACGACCGCGCGCCCGCCGTCGTCGAGGATGTCGAGCGCGGTGCCGAAGGTGGCGGCGTTGCCGAGTGCCTCGAAGGCGATGTCGACGCCGTGCCCGTCGGTGAGCTCCCTGACCCGGGCGACCACGTCCTCGGTGGCGGCGTCCACGGTGTGCGTGGCGCCGAGCTTGGCGACGGCGGACAACTTCTCCGCGCCGAGATCGACCGCGATGATCTGCGCGGCCCCGGCCGCGGCGGCGAGCTGCACGATCGAGGAGCCGACCCCGCCCGCGGCGACCACCGCGACCCGCGCGCCGATCCCGAGTTCGGCGGTGCGCAGTGCGCCGAGCGCGGTGAAGGTGCTGCAACCGAGGATGGAGACCTGGTTCAGCGCGACCCCGTCCGGTACCCGGAACACGTCGGTGGCCGGGACGACGCAGTACTCGGCGAGCCCGCCCATGGAGTACATGGCCAGCGGTGACCCGTCGGCGGCGGTGAGCCGCGACTCCCCGTCGTAGAGCGCCCCTTTGAGCCGGTTGTAGGCGAAGAACTTCTCGCAGAGGTCCTCCATGCCGCGCACGCAGTGCCTGCAGTCCCCGCACGGCATGATGAAGCTGCACACCACCTCGTCGCCGACGGCGACGCCGGTGACCTCCGGCCCGAGCTCGGCGACCACGCCGGAGACCTCGTGCCCGAGCACCGCGGGGGTGGGGAAGGCGACCTCGGAGCGCAGCACGTGCAGGTCGGTGTGGCACACCCCGCAGGCGGTGACCCGCAGCAGCACCTCGCCGCGCCGGGGCGCCGGGCGCGGGATCTCCTCGATCACCAGCCGGGGTTCCGAACCGTAGTAGACGGCTGCCTGCACCGCACCCTCCTCACCTCGCCGCTCCCACCGCCTCGCTCGCCGGTGGCTCTCGCGGCCATCGTGTCAGCCGGGCGGGCTATCCGGCAGCGGAATCCCCGGCACGGCGCACCGGGGCGGCCGCTCCGGCCTCGAAGGCGCGGGCGATCAGGGCCGAGCGCAGGTACCAGAGGCCGTGCGCCTGGCCGGGGTCGAAGCCGGTGAGCTGGCCGATCCGGCGGAACCGGTGGTCGACGGTGTTGGCGTGCACGTGCAGGGCGCGCGCGGTGCGCTGGCGGTTCAGGTCCTTGGCGATGTAGGTGCGCAGGGTCTGCAGCAGGTCGGGCTGTTCGTCGAGCGGCTCGAGCGCGGCGGCGAGCACGGTGCGCGCCGGGCCGGGGCGGGCGAGCTGGTACTCCAGCACCAAGTCGTCGAAGCGGTGCAGCCGATGCGGCCAGCCGAGCCGCTGCACCACGTCGAGCAGTTCGTGCGCCTGGTCGGTGGCGAGCGGGATCTCCTCCCGCCCGGCCCGCACGGTGGTCGCGACCAGCGGCACCTGCGCGGCCAGCGCGAGCCGGTCGATCAGGGTGTCCAGCGCCTGCTCGGTGTAACGGTCGGTGGGCAGCAGCACGGTGCCGCCGTCCACGCTGAGCAGCGCGAGCGCGTCGCCGCCGCAGTGGTCGGCGAGCGCGGCCTGCAGCCTGCGCAGCTTGCGCCGGGCCACCACCTGCGCGTCGAGGGCGATGTTGTGTTCGTCGCGGTGCGGCGGGACGGCGAGCGCGAGCACGTGGTAGGAGTCGGCGATGGCGACCGCGCTCTCCCTGGCCATGGTGGAGGTGCTGCGCCCGCCGAGCAGCGCGGAGGTGAGCGTGTGCACGGCCGTGTGGTGCTCGGAGACCACCGATTTCAGCTCGCGCACGTAGGCGGTGGAGACCGCGCGGGTGATCCGGTCCTGGATCTCCATGAACTTGCGTGCCAGGTCGACCATGGCGGGGGAGTCCTGCGCGCCCGCCTTGGCCACGATCAGGTCGAAGCCGATCCGCAGCCCCTCGTGCACGGCGTTGTGGATGGCGTCGATCGGGATGCCCTCGCGCGCCCAGTCGGCGGCGGCCTCCTGCACCCGCTCGGTCTTGTCGGTGGTCTCCCTGCCGTCGAGCAGGTCGAGCGCGAGCTCGAGGCAGATCCGGGTGACCACGGTGATCTCGCCGCTCAGCGCGTCACCGGGCAGCGTGCCGCAGGGCACCACATTGTCGGCGAAGTGCCCGACCAGGCGGCGTGCCAGGGTCCGGACGTCGCGCAGGTGGGCGGATGCGGGCCGCCCCGATACGAGCAGATCCGCTGTGGCGGGCGCGTTCTCGATCACCGTGGCCCTCCTGCCTGGTTGCCGATCGACTTGATCAGCCAGTGGCAACTGTCACAATTGGAGGGTACGTGATCGTTCATCGAGGTGGAACCTGTTTCGATATCGGGTTTTCCGTAGTGAACGCTATGGTAAGTGGGAGTTTGCTGCCACCTCGGGGTGGAATGGTTGCCGGTCGGTGGCCGTCCCCGGCACCGGGTGGCAGGATCGGGCGGCACCGCGGGCGGCGTGGCGCGGCACCAGGGTTCGAGCGAGGCGAGGGTGGCCGGTGGACGAGCAGCGCGAGTACCGGGTCGGCGAACTGGCCGAGCTGGCCGGGATCCCGGTGCGCACGCTGCGCTACTACCAGGAGCGCGGGCTGCTCCAGCCGCCCCGCCGGGCGGGCCGCACCGCCTGGTACAGCGCGGCCCACCTGGCGCGATTGCGGCTGATCGGCGACCTGGTCGCCCGCGGCTACCGGCTCGACGGCATCGAGGAGCTGCTCACCGCCGCGGAGAAGGGGCGCGGGCTGGCGGAGATCCTCGGCTTCGGCTCGGTCGCCACCGTGGACTGGGCGCACAGCGACCCGGTCGAGCTGACCGCGGCCGAGCTGCGCGCCCGCTTCGGCGAGCAGCTCACCCCCGAGGTGCTCGCGGAGGCGATCGAGCTGGGGTACCTGCGCCGCCGCGGCGAGCACTACAGCCACCCCAGCGCCCGGTTGCTGGAGGCCACGCTGACCCTGGTGGCGGTGGGTATCCCGCTGCGGGCGGTGCTCGCGATGAGCTGGGAGATCGAGGCGGCCTTCGACCGGATGGCCTTCTCCTTCGTGCACGCCTTCCGCAGCCACGTGCTCGACCGCATGCTCGACGACCCGACCCCGGAGAACCTGGAGCGGCTGATCGGCGCCGTCGGCGAGCTGCGCCCGGTAGCGCGGACCGTGGCCGACGAGCAGTTCGGGCGGGCCATGCGCAGGCGGATCCGGAGCGAGATCACCGAGATGACGCAGTTGATCGCCGAGGCGGCGGGCACGGAGAGCCGCTAGCCGGCGCTGTCGCGGTCGTGGGTGGCGATCCCGTCGCCGGTGGTGAGCCGGACGTCGGGCCGGGCGGCGAGCGAGGCCGGCGCCTCGTCCGGGTAGCGGCCCGGAACGCTGCCCGATGACGAAGGGGTGCGGCGCGATCGGCGGCACCCGGGCGCTGCCGCCCGCGGTGTCGGCGCGCGGCTGCTCGTACCGGTCGCGCAAGGTGCCCCTCGATACCTTGCGGGTCCGGGCCCGGGCAGTCGGCGGCTGCAGGGGAGCTCACCCCTGCCGCGCGGCCTCCCGGATGAGGTCGGCGAGGACCGCCGGGTGGTCGAGGTGCAGTGCGTGCGCACCCGGCACCACCCGACGGCGGACCCCGAGCAACCGGGTGAGCGCGGCGTCGGCCCGGTAGCGCGGCTCCGGGGAGTCCGCGCCGACGGTCAGCAGCGTCCGTTCGGCGATTCCGGCGGGCAGCGGGCGGGGTTCGAAGGCGCGGAACATGCGCAGCTCGGCGGCGATCGTGCCGGGATCGGCGGTGGTGAGCCCGTCGTGCCAGGAGTCCCCGTACAGCGTCCGGGCGAAGGCGCCGGTCCCGCCGTCGGCGAAGGCCGCCGCGACCGGCGCGAGCAGCCGGGGGACCAGCGACCCGGCGGCCGGTTCGTGCAGCACCGCGGCGGCGAAGGGCACTCCGCGCGCGGCGAGTTCGAGCCCGAGCGTCGCGCCGCCGCTCACCCCGGCCACGACCGCTCCGGCGCAGCGCGGGGCGAGGAAGGCGATCTCGGTGTCGAGGTCGCCGGATTGCGGGCGGGTGGGGCAGTCGAGCTCGTATCCGGCGCCGAGCGCGGCGGCGACCCCGGCCCAGACCCGGCCGTCGGTGGCGGTGCCGTGCACCAGCACGACCCTCACGCGCCGGGCACCTCGAACACCACGGTGATGCTGCCGCCGCCGGGCGGCCCCTGGTGCTCGGCCCCGCCCGAGACGTAGACGGCGCCGTCGCCCTTGAGCGCGGCGAGCAGCCCGCCGACGGCGGCGCGGGCGTGCCTGGTGGCGGCGAGGTCGGAGTCGGTGAGCATGGTGTGGCGCAGCCCGCGCACGGTGCCCGCGGGGTCGGCGTCGGCCTTGGCGAAGATCTGGCGCACGGTGCCGCCGCGCGCGGCGACCTCGTCCAGCAGCCCGCGCACGGTGGCGATGTCGATGGCGTCGCGCATCCGGCCGTGCAGCGCGCGCAGCGGGTTGGCGGCGCGGGCGCTCTCGGCGAGCACCAGCACGTGGCAGTCGTCGAGTTCGGCGCCCGCACTGGTGGAGGCGCGCGCGGAGTCGACGTCGGCGTGCCCGGCGAGCGCGGCTTCGGCGGTGCGGGTGTCGCATTCGCCGAGTGCGACCGCGACCCCGAGCGCGGCGGCCGCGCGCGAGTGCCCCATGGAGGCGTAGGTGTCGGCGGCGACCGGCGCGGCGCCCGCCGCCCGCACCGCGGCGATCCGGTCGGAGGTGAGCAGCGGGCATTTCACCAGGACCAGGTGCACGTCGCCGGGGTCGGCGCCGAGTTCGGCGACGAGCTTGCCGACGGTCTCGGTGACCGCGCCGAGCTGGGCCGGGCGCCCGATCTCGGCGGGGTCGAGTGCCCGGCTGCGTCCGGCGGCGGCGACCAGCCCGCGGTCGTGGCCGGGGTGGGCGCGCGGGTCGCGCACGATCAGGTTGACGTGCGGGCTGAGCACGCCCTCGGTGCCGCCGGAGAAGACGGTGATCGCGCCGGGCAGCCGCGGCTCCCAGACGGCGGCGGCCAGGGTGCGGCTGAAGTCGTTGACGCAGCCGTTGCCCTCGGTCTTGCCGATCACGGCGAGGATGTCGTCGGCGCGCAGCCCGGCGGGGTGGAGCGCGGTGAGCGGGGCGAGGTCGTCCGGGCCCGCGGTGGGGACGGTGAGCAGGGCGATGCCGGTCATGCGGGCAGCTCCTCCGGGGTGCGGGTGAGGTGGTGGAAGACCAGGTTGAGGGTGAAGGCGACGAGGACGGTGCTGGTGATGGCGCCACCGACGATCACCTTCAGCGAGGTGGGCAGCCCGTCGTAGAGCTCGGGCGCGACGATCGGGATCATGCCCGCGCCCATGGCGAGCGAGACGATGAGCAGGTTGTCGGTGCGGGCGTAGTCGACCGTGGCGAGGGTGGCGATGCCGACCCCGGCGACGGTGGCGAACATGACCAGGCTGACCGCGCCGATCACCGGCCCTGGCAGGCTCGCCACCACCTCGCCCATCTTGGGCACCAGCCCGAGCACGACCAGCAGCCCGCCCGCCACCACCACCGCGCCGCGGGCGGCGACCCCGGTCATCCGGACCAGACTGACGTTCTGCGCGAAGATCGTGTCCGGGAACGAGGTGAGCACGCCGGCCAGCATCGCGGAGAGGCCGTCGGCGGCGAGCCCGCGCCCGATCACGGCCGGAGTGGCCCGCTGCCCGGTGTGCTCGGCGGTGGCGAGCAGGTAGGCGGTGGATTCGGTGAAGATCACCAGCATCACCAGGCACAGGGAGACGATGCCCGCGATGGGGAAGGTCGGCGCGCCGAAGGGGAACAGGTCGGGCAGCCCGAGCCAGCCCGCGGCCCCGACCGCGGAGAAGTCGGTGAGCGAGAGCGCGGCGGCGGCGGCGGTGCCGAGCACCAGCGCGACGAGCACCGCGGACTGGGCGAGCAGCCCGCGCCCGTAGCGCATGAGCGCCAGGATCAGCAGGATCACCCCGGCGGCGACGAGCAGCCGGGCACCGCCCGCGGGCTCCTCGCCGAAGGTCATGGTGACGGCCTTGCCGATGAGCGAGAGCCCGATCATGGCGATGGCGGCGCCGCGCACGACGGGCGGGAAGAAGCGCTGCAGCCGGGAGAACGGCACCGCGACCAGCACGCCGAAGATGCCTGCGGCGATCATCGAGCCGTAGACGGCGGAGAGCCCGTACTCCTGGCCGATCAGGATCATCGGGGTGACGGCGGTGAACGAGGCGCCGGCGACCACCGGCATCCGGGCGCCGAGCAGCTTCCCGACCCCGGCGGCCTGCACCACGGTGATGACCCCGGCGACCAGCAGGTCGGCGTTGACCAGCGCCGCGATGATCGAGCGGTCCAGTCCGAGCGCGGCGCCGAAGACCAGCGGCACCGCCACGCAGCCGGTGTACATGACGAGCACGTGCTGCATGCCGAAGAGCACGGTGCGCCACCAGGCCAGGGTGGCGGCGGGCGGGGATTCCGCCGGGGCGAGTACGGACACGGGGACCTCCGGGTTTCTGCTGAGCTACCCCGCTTTTGTATACAACTTCTGTTTCCGGTCGATTACCGTCCGGGTGGATTGCGTTAACTCACCGTGGGCGGTGCGGTGTTTTCGGCGTGTTTGTATACAAATCAGTCGTCGAGTTCGTCGAGCAGTGCCTCGTCCTTGGCGATGTGCTCGTCCATCAGGAACCCGGCCTGCACCGGCGAGCCGGAGAGGATGGCGCGCGCGATGGCCGCGTGATCGCTCCAGGACTCCTCGCTGCGCGCGTCGAGATGTTTGCCGAACAGCCAGGACACCCGGCCGAGCAGCTGCTCGAGCAACTGCCGCAGCTGACTGTTGCCCGACGCCTCGGCCACCAGCTCGTGGAAGCGCAGCACCAGCGGTGGCAGCTCGGCGCGCGCGGCCGCCGAGTGGCTGAGGTCGCGGCCCAGCTCCACCACGCGGGCCAGCTCGGCGGCGACCTCGCCGCCGCGCCTGCGCGCCGCCAGCTGCGCGGCCAGCACCTCGAGCCCGCGCCGCACCTGCACCAGCTCCCTGGCCGCGGTGCCCGACGGTACCGAGACGGTGGCGCCCCGGTACCGCACCAGGGTCACGAACCCCTCGTTCTGCAGCTGCGAGAGCGCTTCGCGGACCGGGATCCGCGACACCCCGAACCGCTCGGCGAGGTCGGTCTCGCGCAGCCGGTCGCCGGGGGCGAGCCGCCCGGCGAGGATGTCGGCGCGCACCGCATGGGCCACGGCGTCCCGCGGGGCGGGCAGGGCGGGGTCGGGTGCGGCGGTCACGGGGTGAGCGTAGCGAGGGCGCGCTGCGTCGGGGCGTGGCGACGGGGTAGCCCACCGGGGAATGCCCGCCGTCGAGAGGATCCGCCATGCCCCGTCACGTGCTCGTCGTCGTCTCCGCCGCCGATCGGTTGCCGCTGCAGGGCGGCGGCAGCGCCCCGACCGGCGTCTACCTGGGCGAGCTGGTGGAGCCGGCGGCGGCGCTGCTGGCGGCGGGGGTGCGGCTGTCGTTCGCGACGCCGGGCGGGCGGGCGCCGACGCTGGACGGCACCTCCTGCAGCCTCGCCTACTTCGGCTTCTCCCGGGCGAAGCGCGACGCCGCCTTCGCCACCTACGCGCGGTTGCTCGACGCCGGGCTCGGCGCCCCGATCCCGCTGGAGAAGCTGCACACCGTCGAGCAGTACGACGGGCTCTTCGTACCGGGCGGGCACGCGCCGCTGGTCGACCTGCTCTACCGCGACGCGCACACCGGCGCCGCGCACAACGAGGACTTCGGCGCGCTGCTCGCGCACTTCCACGCCGCGGGCAAGCCGACCGGGCTGATCTGCCACGCCCCGGCCGCGCTGGCCGCGGCCCCCGAGGAGGACGGGCGCTGGCTCTACGCCGGCTACCGGATGACGTGTTTCAAGACCGTGGTCGACACCATGCTGCAGACGGTCCCGGTGGCGCGGCGCTTCCCCGGCAGGTTGTTCGAGCCCGACCCGGCGCGGTTGCTGGGCGAGCTCGGCGCCCGGGTGGAGCAGACCAGGCTGCCGATGGGCAGCAAGGTGGTGATCGACCGGGAGCTGGTCACCGGCCAGGATCCCTACTCCGCGCGGGCGTTCGGCACGGCGTTCACCCGGCAGGTACGGGCCGCGGATCGCGCGGCGGCCGGGATGGACGGGGTCAGGACGGGAGATTCCGCAGTCGCGCCGCGTCGGTGAGGAACTGGCGCAGCCGGTCCGGTGCCGGGCGGCCGAAGCGCTGGCCCGGCTGGTCCGGGGCCGCGCCCGCCGCGGCCGCGCAGGGGTCGCCGATCGGGATGGTGCCGGGGGCGAACCAGTCGCCGGGGACGTCGGCGCTGTGCACGGTGCGGCCGGTGGCGGCCTCGTAGACGGTGAGCCGGTAGCGGCCCGCGATCAGGGCCAGCTCGGAGCCGTCCTGGTAGCGGCAGTTCGCCACGGGTTCGCCGACACCGGTGCGGGTGGCGCAGGCCACCCACTGCACGTCCTCGGGGCGGGTGGCGCGGGGGAGCCCGGGGTCGCCGGGCGGGGTCACGGCGCCCAGGTCGCCCGCCGCGTAGAGCCCGACCGGGCCCGGTTTCGGCGCGGCGGCGCCGGCGAAGCCGTTCGGCTCGTCGCACATCGCCGCGTAGTCGGCGAGCGCGGGCCGGTTCTCCCGCGCCACGTGCACCCCGACGAAGAAGACGGCGACCACGGTCGCGAGGGCGAGCAGCAGGGCGGTGCCGCCCACCCGGAGGCGGGGCCAGGACTCCGTGTCGAACGCCGACCGCAGTCTGTCGCCGCGGGACGGGGGCGGGGAGTAGTGCTGCCTGGGCCGCAGGGGCTGGGGGTCGGCGCTGTATTCGAGGCGGCGGGGCGGGCGTTGTTCGGCGGGGGGTGGGGTGGGGCGGGGGCGGTGGGGCATGTCGTTCGTCGGGGCGGTGTCGTAGGGGGAGGGTGCCGTGAACGCCGGTGCGGCGTTCGCCGGGGTTCGGGTGAGGCGGACACCGCGGGAGGGGGGTTGTCCGGGGGTCGCCGAGTTCGCCCGCGGGCGTCCGGGCAGTGGTGTCCAGGGGGCGGCCGGTTGCCGGAATCCGGCTCCGGTGTCCGTGGGTGGCGTGGATGTGGCTGCGGGACGCGGGGCGGCGATCGGGGCTCGCGGTGGCAGCGGGGTCGCGGCTTCGCTGCTCGCCGGCTCGTCCGCAGCCGGCTCGTCCGTAGCCGGCTCGTCCGTAGCCGGCTCGTCCGTAGCCGGCTCGTCCGTAGCCGGCTCGGGCCGCCAGGTCTGGGCCGGTGCCGCCCGTCCGCCCGCTGACCGAACGGGTTCGGCTGTGGCCGCAGGGGTGCGTCCGGCCTCGAACGGCTCGTCGATCCGGCCGTCGTCGATCCGGCCGTCGTCGATCCGGCCGTCGGCTATCGGCACGTCCGGAACTCGGGCTTCGGCTGCATGGTCGTCGCGCACCCTGTCGTCGGCCACCCCGGTGTCGGAGTCTTCGGCCCATCCGGACGCGGGCGATTCGGGGTGAGCGGCGCGTCGCGGTGCGTCCACCTCGGTGATCGCGCTCGGCTCCGCCGTCCGCACGCCGGCTCGGCGGCGCGGCCGCTCCGGAAGCGGCGGGATCGGCGCGAGCCACGGCGGGCGCCCGGGCGCGGCCGAGGCCATCGCCGGAACCCGCTCCGGTGCGGCGGATTCCGCGCGACGTGGATCGGCGGGCTCGAGGTCGTCGTCGGTGAATGCCGGGTCGGAGGCATCGTCCGCGAGTGTCGGTTGGGGAGCGGCCGCTCCTGGTCGGCCGGATGGGTCGGCGGCCGCTTCCGAACCGCCGACACCCACTCCGGGGGAGGTGACCCGATCCCCTCCCGACGGTGGCTCGGCGGCGGCGGTGACGGCCCCCTGCGCCGCCACCTCCGCCGCCGAAATCTCGGCTGCCGCCGCGAATCCCTCGCGGGCGAGCGCTTCGGCGGAGGGCAGCAGCTCCGCGAGTTCGAGCTCGGCGAAGGCGGCGGTGAGCGTGGCGATGTCCCAGCGGACCTCGCCGCCGGTCTGCCGCCGGAAGTACCGCTCGACCGCGTCGGGGTCCGCGCTCCCGGCGACGACGACACCGCCTGCGGTCGGCTCGAGCGGTTCGGGATGGCTGACCGCCGACCCCGGCGCGGTCACCAGAACGGCGAGCTCGCCGACGAGCTCGGGCAGCCCGGCCCGCTTCAGCCGGGCCCGCAGCCCGGTCGCGGTCTGCGCGGCCCGCACGTCCGGGGTGAGGCTGGCGACGGGGAGGTCGAGATCGGCGGGGGCGGAGCCGATCCGCCACCGCTGCTCGGTGTCGAGCACCCCGGATTGGCTGCGCCGCAGCCCGGCGATCTCGACGACGGTGCAGTGCCCGGGCGTCCAGACGAGGACGTCGGCCCGGCGGCCGGGCCCGCCCGCGACGCCGGGAAGCTTGCAGCCGAAGACGGCGAGGCCGCCGAGCCCGCGATCGGGCCCGTGCCAGCTCTCGAACCATCGCCGGACAAGTTTCTCGGGACCGGAGAACGTACTGTCCTGCGCGATCACGATCATCTCGCGCCCCCTGGACGGCAAAGTCGAACGGTGCAGTGCCTCAACAGAATACGATGCCCGCCCGGCTTACTTTCCAGTGCCTCCGCGCGCGGGGGCGGTGACACGGCGGCGCAGGGGCGGCGTGATGGCGGGGCCGGGGTGTTTCACCCCGGCGGGGTCAGTGCTCCGAACCGGTGTTCGCGCCAGATGGCGCGCGACGGCTCCTCCGGGTAGCGCCCGGTCACCACTTCGGCACCGTAGATCCGGGTGGCCCTTGCGTGGGGGTCGTACCGGGTCCAGCCGGGATCGCCGGTGCGGGCGAAGCGCACCCATTCGTCGCGCAGCTGCTGGGCGAGCGCCGGAAGCTGTTCGGCGGCACCGGCGATGGCGGCCGGGTGGGCGCGCGCGTCGGCGTCGGTGAGGGTGCCGAAGAGGAGCAGGACGTCGAGGCTGTGCGAGGCGCCCTGGTCGTGCCGGAAGCTCCAGCACAGCTCGTAGAGCCGGACCGGTCCGCCGCCGGCGTGCGCGGCGTCGGCGAGGTGCAGGGTCGGCATGCGGAAGAGCCAGTCGGCGTGCAGCGTCTCGTGCAGCTGGGCGCGGCTCGCGTCCGGGTAGGCGGCGCGGTAGTGGTCGTGGTCGGCGAACCAGCGGAACGCGGCGTCGATCAGCTCGTCGGTGACGGCGCCCGGCTCGGCGGCGAAGAGCCGGTACTCGTCGCGGGTGTGCCCGGTGAGGATCTCGACCTCGCGCGCGGCGCCGCCGGCGAGCGCCTGCCAGGGATCGCACGGGAGCACCTCGCCGTCCACGACGGGGGAGAACGGTGACGGCGTGAGCGCGACGCGCCCCCACCGGCCGGTGTACTCGGGCATGCGCGCCATGACCTCGCCGGTCGCGGCCACCAGCGCCCCCGGCGCGAACCGGGACAGCTCGGCGCGGGTCGCGCGCGCCCCGACCCGGGCGGCGATGTCGGCGGCGATCCGTGCGGCGAGCGCGGGGGTGAAGAAGGTGCCGGGCACGCTCATCGGGACGGCCCTGCGGAAGAGCCCGCGTGCCGCGGGCATGGCGAGCAGCGCCGCGACACAGCCCGCACCGGCGGATTGGCCGATCACGGTGACGTTTGCGGGGTCGCCGCCGTATGCGGCGATGTTCTCCCGCACCCAGTGCAGGGCGGCGAGCTGGTCGAGGATGCCGCGATTGTCCGGGGCGCCGTCGAGGTGCGCGAAGCCCTCGACCCCGACCCGGTAGGTGAGCGTCACCAGCACGACTCCCGCGCGAGCAAGCATCGTCCCGTCCTGGTGCGGATTGTCCGGTCCGCCCTCGTAGTAGCCGCCGCCGTGGATCCAGACCAGGACCGGCAGCCGGGCAGCGCCCGGCGCGGGCGACCAGATGTTCAGGGTGAGGTGCCCGATGCTGTCGGGGTGGCCGGGTTGGGGCACGAAGGGACCGAACGCGAGTGCCGCGCGCACGCCGTCCCACGGCGGGACCGGGACGGGTGCGCCGAAGCGTCGCGGGCCGAAGGGCGGCAGCGCGTAGGGGATGCCGCGGAACACGGCGCCGCCGTCGGTCCGGTGCCCGCGGACGGCTCCGCAGCCGCTCCTGACCTCGATCACCCGGGCACTCTACCCGCCGAGCGATCGCTCACAGTTTGCTGTAGCCGGGCTCCGGGTACGCGATGCCAAGGACGACGGAAAGGAGCGAGGTGGCCACGATCGCGAAGGACAGGCGGTGGCCCGCGCCGGACGCGCTGGCCAGGACCACGCTCGGGGTGGCGACCGCGGCGGTGGTCGGCTCGGCGGCGACCGCGCCGGCCAGCGCCTGGTACCGGCAGCTGCGCAAGCCGCGGTTCCAGCCGCCGCCCGCCGCCTTCCCGGTGGCGTGGACACTGCTCTACGCCGATCTGGCGTTCACCTCGGCCCTGGCGCTGGAGAACGCCCCCGACCCCGGCTACGCGGAGCGGGTGCAGCGCGCGCTGGCCGCGAACCTGGTGCTGAACGCGGGCTGGAGCTGGGTGTTCTTCCGCGCGCACCGGCTCGGCGCCGCCACCCTGACCGCGGCTGCGCTCACCGCGAGCAGCGCGGACCTGACCCGCCGGGTGGCGGCGGCGGACCCGCGCGGGCGCGCGCTGATCGCCTACCCCGCCTGGTGCGCCTTCGCGACGGTGCTGTCGGCCGCCCTGTGGCGCCGCAACCGCCGCTGACACCGGCCGCCACCCGGGCTCGCCCACGTGCACCACAGCTCGCCCATGCGCGCCACCGAGGCGCTGGCCGCGCGAGGCCCCGCGACGTGGCTCAGCCCGCGGCGCCCGGCCCCTCGCCCAGGTAGAAGGCCCTGGTCCGATCGGCGGCGTCGAGCGCGTCCCGCTCCGGGCTCCCGCCCTCGACGGCGGCCCGCCCCCACGCCGCGGCCGCGGCGCGGATGAATCGCTTGGCCTGGTCGCTCTGCTCCCACTGCGTGGCCTCGGGCGGCAGGTCGTGCCCGGCCAGGTGCGAGGCGAGGCCGAGGAACGCCAGGTCCCAGCCGAGGCCGACGGCGCCGGGGCCGAACTGGTCCCACATCTCGGCGGGGGTGTCGCCGGAGTGCCGCAGCGTGAGCCGCGCCGCCTCGGCGCCGACCGCCTCCAGCGCGACGTCGACCCAGGTGACGGCCCCGCCGAACTCCCAGGTGATGCGGAACGAGCGCGGCGGCTCGCACTCCTCGACCACACCGCTCGCATTCCCCTCGACCTGGAACCGGCCGCCGATCCGCAGCTCCCCGGTGACGGGGGCGAACCAGCGGGGGAGCCGCTCGGCGGTGGTGCAGGCGTCCCACAGGTCGTCGACGGTGGTGGCGTAGACCTCGCTCAGCTCGACGATGGTGGGCACGGCGGCCGCGCCGGTCTCGTGCGCGCCGATGGTGACGCCGCGCCGCACCTCGTGCAGCTGCCGGTCGACATCGATGGGTGCGGTGACCTGGTCATCGGTCATGGGGGGGTCCTTCCTCGGTTCGTCGGGTGCGTTTGCCGCGGGCGATCTCGGTGTCGAGGGCGCGGAGCCGGGCGGTCCAGAAGTGCCGGAAGTGGCCGAGCCAGCGGTCCACCTCGCGCAGCGGCTCCGGCTCGACCACGTAGAGCCGCCGGGTGCCTTCGGCGCGGACCGAGGCGAAGCCGTTGTCTCGCAGCACCTTCAGGTGCTGCGAGACGGCGGGCTGGCTGATCCCGAACTCCGCCCGCACCTGCTCGGCCAGCTCACCGGCCGAGCGTTCCCCGCCGGCCAGCAGCTCGAGCAGCCGCCGGCGCACCGGGTCACCGAGAACATCGAACGCGTGCACATCCCGATATTTCAGGAAGAACTTATATAAGTCAAGAGTGAATTAAACCCCCTTGGGTGCCTGCTGCTTCATGAAGCCGAAGAGGTAGCCGGCAACCCGTCGCAGCTGGATCTCCTCGGCGCCCTCGGTGATCCGGTAGCGGCGGTGGTGGCGGTAGATGTGCTCGAAGGGCTTGTGCCGGGAGTAGCCGAGCCCGCCGTGCACCTGCATGGCGCGGTCGGCGGCCTCGCAGCAGAGCCGGTTGGCCCAGTAGTTGCACATGGAGACCTGGGCGGAGACGCTGAAGGCGCCGTCGCGGTCCATGGTCCATGCGGTCTTGTGGATGAGCGCGCGCAGCATCTCGCACTGGGTGTGCAGCTCGACCAGCGGGAACTGGATGGCCTGGTTGGCGGCGAGCCGCTTGCCGAAGGTGCGGCGCTCGCCCGCGTAGGCGACGGCCTCGTCGATGCAGTACTGGGCGGCGCCGAGGCTGGAGGCGGCCTGGCGGATCCGGTTCTCGTTGAAGAAGTGCTGCACGACGGCGAGGCCGCGGCCCTCACGGCCGAAGATCGCCGAGTCCGGCACCCGCACGGCGTCGAGTGAGATGCGGGCGTGGTCGGTGGGCATGTTGAAGGTCCAGAGGAATTCCTCGACGGTGAAGCCGGGGCTGGCGACCGGGACCAGGAAGGCGGTGATGCCGGTGGCGTCGCCCGCCTGCCCGGAGGTGCGGGCGAAGATCAGGTCGGTGTCGGCGCGGTGGATGCCGGTGTTCCAGGTCTTGGCGCCGGTGATGACCCAGTCGGCGCCGTCGCGCACGGCGGTGGTCTCCATGTGGGTGGCGTCGGAGCCGTGGTCGGGTTCGGTGATGCCGAAGGCGAAGCCGCGCTCGCCGGTGGCGAGGTCCTCGAGCCATTCGGCCTGCTGTGCCTCGGTGCCGTATTCGAGCATGAGCAGCAGCCCGACGTTGTTGCCGACGACGGCGTGCTCGTTCTGCAGGTCGCAGTGCAGCCCGAGGCCCTTGCGGGCGAGGTGTTCGCGGATGACGGCCATGTCGAGGTTGCCGCCGCCGCGCCCGCCGTGCTCGACCGGGAAGGGGTAGCGCAGGTGCCCGGCGGCGTCGGCGCGGCGGCGGGCCTCGTCGAGCAGCGCCTCCCATTCGGCGGCGGGCAGCCCGCCGCGGTCCCAGTCGGTGCGCGCGTCCTCGCGGCGGTGGTCGAAGAAGCGGTTGTTGTCGCCGGTGTGCTGCAGCGGGACGATCTCGCGCTCGATGAACTCGTCGAGCTCGGCGAGGTAGGCGGTGAGCGCGGCGGGCAGCTCGAAATCCATGGTGCTCCTCCTCAGGACGGCCGGGTCTGCATGAGCAGGTCCCATTCGATCTCCGGGATGCGCCGCCCGCTGGCGGCCATCACGATGTCGCGGACGCTGCCGTCGGTGTGTGCGGCGGCCTGCCCGGCCAGCCCGATGCCCCAGGCCAGCGTGGCCAGGGTCTTCCACCAGCGGAAGCGGTCGGGGTCGAAGTCGCCGCCCGCCTCGGTGTAGCCGCGCACGAAGGGTTCGCGTCCGGCGAAGCCGCCGAATTCGCGGTCGTCGGCACCGAAACGCCACATGCGCAGCGCGGCCCAGGCGGCGTCGCGCATGGGGTCGCCGTAGCGGTGCGCGCCCTCCCAGTCGAGGACCGCGCGGATGCCGTCGGGGCCGACGATCAGGTTGCCGTTGCGCAGGTCGGTGTGCAGGATCGCGGGGCGCGGGGGCGGGGCGGGGACGTCGCGGGCGAGGCGGCGCAGCGCGAAGGCGAAGGCGGGGCGGTCGGCGAGCAGGGCAGCGACGCCCCGCTCGGCCTCGGTGAGCGCGGCTTCGGCCGGGTTCCCGCCCGCGGTGCCGGGCAGCTCGGCGGGGGCGAGCGCGGGGTCGACGGCGTGCAGCCGGGCCATGGCGTGGCCGAGCTGGGTGGCGATGCGTTCGCCGTTGCTCTCGGCCGCGACCAGCCGCAGCACCCGGCGCGGGACGGTCTCGCCCTCGATCCGGGCCGAAAGCAGGAAGGGCTCGCCGACGGCGGCGGGGTCGGGGCAGACGCTCACCAGCTCCGGGACCGCGACCCCGGCGGTGCGGGCCAGCTCGCGCACCGCGGCCTCGGCGGTGACCGGGAGCAGCTGGATGCCGGCGGGCACCAGGGTGGCGACCAGGGCGAGCCGGCGCCCGCCGACGGTGGCGTCGACGGCGATATTGCGCCGCCGCGCGCCGGCCGAGAGCGGTTGCACGGTGTCGACGGTGGCGGGCTCGCCGAGCACCTCGCTCAGGTGCCGGGCGAGCCCGGCGGCGAGGTCGGGGCTCATTCGCCGGTCCAGGCGTCGTAGCCGGGTTTGGCGATGGCGAGGTCGGCGCGGGCGATCTCGACCAGGGCGGCCCATTCGGCGTGCTCGTCGCCCGCGGGCAGCGCGGCAAGGGCCCGCTGTTCGCGTTCGGCGGCAGCCGGGCCGAGCTCGGCTTCACGGGCGAGGATGCGGGCCAGGTTGGCCCCGACGCGGGCGCGGTGCCGCAGCTCCGGCGGGAGCGCGGGCAGGAGCACCTCGCCGAGCAGTTCGGCCAGGTCGTCGAGGAGTTCCCGGGCCGGGGGACGGTACTGCATCCGCGCCGCCTTCCGTCACATCGTCGTGGCCGTTCGTACCGTAGCGCATCCTACGGAGGTGTGCGGGCAGGTGCTGTCAGTTGCTGGGCGCGGCCCCGAGACGCATTGCGTGCGAGGGATTTCCGGTTTCGCCGGTCAGCGCGCGATTCCGGTTCGCCGGTTTCACAGCCGCCGCCCCGGGTAGTTGCCGACCCGTAACCAGGAGACGGCGCCGACACTCGCAGGCCGACGGCGCAATACCGGTCACCGCGGCGGCGCAGCGGTTACCGTTGCGCCCGATATTTCCTTCTCGCTCCACCGATCACGTCCGATCGCTCCCTTGCCGCGCGCGTCCGGCGGCAGCCACGCACGAGGAGGCCCGATGAGCACGATGTCCGGAACACGCCAGGCCGCGGTCGGTTCGCCCGTCCCGCCGGGACCGCCGGACACCCCGGGCCCGGACGGGTCCCGGCTGCACATCGCGCTCGTCGCCCCGCCTTACTACGAGGTGCCGCCCAGCGGCTACGGCGGGGTGGAGGCGGTGCTCGCCGACCTGGCCGACGCGCTGGTGGTGCGCGGGCACCGGGTGACGCTGCTCGGCGTCGGGCGTCCCGGGACCAGCGCCCGCTTCGTCGCGGTCTCCGACACCCCGGCCGCGGCCCGGCTCGGCGAGCCCTTCCCCGAGGTGGTGCACGCACTCGCGGTGCGCCGCGCGATCGAGCAGCTGCACGCGAGCGATCCGGTCGACGTCATCCACGACCACACCTTCGCCGGCGCGCTGAACGCACCCGCCTTCGCCCGGCTCGGCATCCCGGCGGTGATCACCGTGCACGGCTCGGTCGATTCCGAGCTGGCCGACTACTACCGCGAGATCGGCGACAGCGCCGGGCTGGTCGCGATCAGCGACCGCCAGCGCGCGCTCGCCCCCGACCTGAACTGGGTCGGGCGGGTGCACAACGCGCTGCGCCCGGCGGACTGGCCGTTCGAGCCGGTCAAGGGCGACTACGCGCTGTTCCTCGGCCGGTTCTCCCCGGACAAGGGGCCGGATCTGGCGCTGCACGCCGCGCACGCCGCCGGGGTGCCGCTGGTGCTGGCGGCCAAGTGCAGCGAGCCGATGGAGCGCCGCTACTTCGAGCGGACCGTGCGCCCGCTGCTCGGCCCCACCGACACCCTGGTCGGGGAGGCCGACGCCACCGCCAAACGCAAGCTGCTGGCCGGGGCGCGCTGCCTGCTGTTCCCGGTGCGCTGGGAGGAGCCGTTCGGCATGGTGCTGATCGAGGCGCTGGCCTGCGGCACCCCGGTGGTGGCGCTGCGCGCGGGCGCGGTGCCCGAGATCCTCACCCACGGCGTGACCGGAATGATCGCCGACGACCCGGCCGAGCTGCCCGCCGCCCTGCACCGGGTGACCGCGCTGGACCCGCGCGACTGCCGCCGCGCCGCGGAGACCAGGTTCGGGGTGGAGCGGCTCGCGGCCGGCTACGAGCACGCCTACCGCGCGGTCCGCGCCCGCCGCGCACCGGTCGCGGCCGGGAGCAGCGCATGACCGAGCCGCAGACCCTGCCGCACCGGGGCGAGCTGCCCTTCGACACCAGCCCGCAGACGGTGACGCTGGTGGAGGCCACCACCTTCTGCGCCTCGGACCCGCGCGGCGACATCGGCGGCGCGGCGGCCGGGCTGTACTACCGCGACACCCGGTTGCTGTCGCGCTGGGAACTCCTGGTCGACGGCCACCCGGCCGAGCAGCTCGCGCTCGACGTGCCGGAGCCGGACGAGGCCAGGTTCGTGCTGCGGGTGCCGCCGCGGACCGGGCTGGCCGACAGCACGCTGTTGATCGAGCGGCGCCGATTGGTCGGGGAGGGGCTGGCCGAGACGATCACGGTGCGCAACCTCGGCCACGAGGACACCGTGCTCGGGCTGGTGCTGCACGCCGACGCCGACTTCGCCGGGCTGCTCGCGGTGAAACAGGGCCGCGCGCACCAGGTTCCGGTGGAGGCGACCCCGGCCGAGCACGAGCTGCTGCTGCACGACCAGAGCGGCACCGGGCACGGGGTCGCGGTGCGCGCCTCCGGCCCGGCCCCGGTCATCGTGCCCGGCCAGCTGCGGTGGCAGGCGATGGTGCCCGCGCAGGGCGAGTGGGAGACCCGGCTGCTGGTGCAGCCGATCAGCGGGCACCGCCGGGTGGAGGTGACCTGCCTCGACCGCTGCGCCGAGCACCCGGCCAGGCACTGGCGCGCCACCCCCACCGCGCTCACCGCGACGGCGCCCGCGCTGGATCTGGTGCTGCGCCGCACCGACACCGACCTGGGCGCGCTGCGCATCGAGGACTCCGCGGCGGGCGCGGGCTACGTGGCGGCCGGCGCGCCCTGGTTCATGACGCTGTTCGGCCGCGACAGCCTGCTCACCTCCTGGATGACGCTGCCGCTGGACCACGGGCTGGCGCTGTCCACGCTGCGCGAGCTGGCCGCGACCCAGGGCGCGCGGGTGGACGCCTTCACCGAGGAGCAGCCGGGCCGGATCATGCACGAGCTGCGCCACGGCGGCCGCGACTGGCACGACGCGGTCACCTACGGCTCGGTGGACGCCACCCCGCTGTTCGTGGTGCTGCTGGCCGAGGCGCGGCGCTGGGGCGCCCCCGACGCCGAGGTGGCGGCGCTGCTGCCCGCGGCGGACGCGGCGCTGCGCTGGATCACCGAGTACGGCGACCGCGACGGCGACGGTTTCGTCGAGTACCGGCGGCTCTCGGATCAGGGGCCGGTGAACCAGGGCTGGAAGGGCAGCTTCGACGCGGTCACCGATGCCAGGGGCCGCGCGGCCGGGCCGTCGATCGCGCTGGCCGAGGTGCAGGGGTACGTGTACGCGGCGTACCTGGCGCGCGCGGAGCTGGCGGCGGCGTTCGGCGACGCGGGCACCGGCGCGGTGATGCGGGCGGCGGCCGAGGAGCTGCGGGCCCGTTTCGACGAGGCGTTCTGGATTCCCAAGCACGGCTGGTACGCCCTCGGCCTGGACGGCGACAAGCAGCAGATCGACGCGCTGACCAGCAATGCCGCCCAGTGCCTGTGGACCGGGATCGTGGCCGACGAGCGCGCCGAGGAGCTGGTCGACCGGCTGGCCGGCCCGGCGATGAACAGCGGGTTCGGGCTGCGCACGCTGGCCGACGGGATGGGCGCCTACAACCCGATGAGCTACCACAACGGCTCGATCTGGCCGCACGACACCGCGCTCGCGGTGGCCGGGCTGGCCCGCTACCGGCACGTGCGCGGGGCGGCCGAGCTCGCGGAGTCACTGGCAGCGGGGCTGCTGGACGCCGCGGAGCGGTTCGGCGGGCGGCTGCCGGAGCTGTTCTGCGGGTTCCCGCGCGCCCGGTTCGACCCGCCGATCCCGTATCCGGCGGCGTGCTCGCCGCAGGCGCTGGCCAGCGCGGCCCCGCTGCTGCTGATCCGCGCGCTGCTCGGCCTCGAGCCCGACCTGCCCCGCCGCACCCTGCTGCTCACCCCGCGGCTGCCCGCGGCCTGGGGCGAGGTGCGGCTGACCGACCTGCGCCTGGGCGGGGCGACCGTGCACGTGATCGCCCGCGGCGACACCGCCCGGGTCGAGGGGCTGCCCGCGGGCTGGCACCTCGACATCCGCTGAGAATCAGACGGTCCGCTCCCCGGCCGGGGCATCGGCGGCATCGTCCGGTTTCCCGGCCCGGGACGGGTTGTCGTCGGTGGCTTCGGGGGCCGGTTCGGTGACGACGTCGATCTGCTCGCCGATGTAGCGCACGACCACGGCGACGATCGCCACGACCGGTACCGCGAGGAAGGCGCCGACGATCCCGTAGAGCGAGCTGCCCGCGGTGACCGCGAGCAGCACCACCACCGCGTGCAGCTTCATGCTGCGGCTCTGCAGCACCGGCTGCAGCACATTGCCCTCCAGCTGCTGCACCGCGATGATGATCCCGAGCACGATGAGCGCGGTGGTGAACCCGTTGCCGACCAGCGCGACCAGCACCGCGAGCGCGCCGGCGACGAACGCCCCGACCACGGGGACGAAGCCGCCGATGAAGGTGATGACGGCGAGCACCATGGCCAGCGGGACGCCGAGGATCACCAGCCCGGCACCGATGAAGATCGCGTCGATCAGGCTGACCAGCGCCTGGGTGCGGATGAAGCCCCCGAGCGTGACCCACATCCGGTTGAGCACCTCTTCGACGTGGCGCCCGCTGCGGCTGCCGAGCAGCAGGTGCAGCCAGGGCAGGAACCGCGGCCCGTCCTTGATGAAGAAGAAGACCAGCACCAGCACCAGGAAGATGCCGATGAGCGCGGAGGTGGCGGTGGTGACACCGGTGAAGACCCCGCCCGCGATCTGCTCGGCACTGGACTGCAGCCGCTGCACGATGGCGTCGACCGCCGAGTCGAGCTGTTCGTCGCGGACCCGCAGCGGCGGGCCGCGCAGCCAATCGCGCACCTGATTGACGCCCTCGGTGGACTTGTCGCCCAGGTCGGGGGCCTGGTCGACGACCGAGGGGACGATCAGCGCGATCACCCCGGCCAGGACGCCGATGAAGCCGAGCAGCGAGATGGTGGCGGCGAGGGCGGGCCGCAGCCCGTGGTTCACCATCCAGCGGGTCGGCGGCCAGAGCACGGTGGACACGACGATGGCCAACGCCACCGGAAGCAGGATCACCCAGAACTTGGCGATGAGGTAGCCGAGCACCCAGGCTCCGGCGGCGATCGCGACCAGGCACAGCGACCACTTGGCCAGCCAGAGGAACCCGCTGCCGATCACCTCGCCCCGGTCACGCGCCTGCTCGGGCTTTCGGGTGCCGTGTTCGACGGCGTCTTCCGCGCTCACGCGGTCAGTTTCGCACGACGGGGCGCGAATCCGCGCCGGGCCGGGTCGGGTTGTCTGGTCACGGCTGCCGCGATGCCCGCTGCCGATGCGCGCAAACGTGACCGATCAGGTGAGAAAGGCACGCGCGCATCACCTTCCATCCGGCGTGTGCTGCGCCACGCCGGGACGCTGTTTCGATTTCCGACGGGATTGACGGAAAAATTGCGGGGCAATCACGAACCACGGCCGGGCGGCGTCCCGGCACCGGGCCCCGACGGGCCCGGCGGAGCTGGAAGGAAGTGGGAGGAATGGCGCGCCGGGAAGCGGAGTTGGTGGCGGCATTCGTCCGCCTCGCGGACACACTCGTCGACGATTACGACCCGATGGACCTGGTGCAGTACCTGCTCGACCGTGCCGTCGAGCTGCTGCCGCCCGCCGACAACGGCGCGGTGCTGCTGGTGGACGAGCACGGCGACCTCCAGGTCTTCGCCTCGACCGACGAGACGGCGCGCTGGCTGGAGCTGCTGCAGCTGCAGTCCCGCAACGGGCCGTGCCTGCAGTCCTACCGGACCGCGGAGCGGGTCGTCACCGAGGACCTGAAGCGCGACCGGGAGCGCTGGCCGGAGTTCGCCGACACCGCCTACGAGCAGGGGCTGCGCTCGGTCTACGCGCTGCCGCTGCGGCTGCGCGACGATCGCCTCGGCGCGATGAACCTGTTCAGCACCGACCCCGAGGCGCACCTGTCCGACGACGATCTCGCGGTCGGCCAGGCGCTGGCCGACATCGCCGCGATCGCGCTGCTGCGGGCCAGGCAACTGGCCGACACCAGGACGGTGAACAACCAGCTGCAGACCGCGCTGCAGTCCCGGATCGTGATCGAGCAGGCCAAGGGCGTGCTCTCGGCGCAGGGCGAGCTGCACCCGGAGACGGCGTTCGCCGCGCTGCGCGGCTACGCCCGCCACCACCGGCGCCGGCTGCCCGAGCTCTCCCGCGACGTGGTGGAGCGCTCGGTGGACGCCGCCGAGGTGCTGGCCTTCGCCGCGGCGCGCGCGGGCGAGCGGTAGCGGTCAGGGCTCGGCGTGCTCGCTGTCGTCGGCGCGTTCGTGCACGGTGAGCAGCAGGTGGTCGAACCGGGTGCGCAGCTGGACGTCGGCGTCGGCGCTCGCGGCGAGCTCGGCGATCAGCCGCGCGGCGAGCGTGCGCAGTTTGACGTTGGTCTCCTGCGAGCGCCAGGCGAGCACCCGGAAGGCCTGGTCGGCGCTGATCCCGTAGACCAGCATCATGGCGCCCTTGACCTGTTCGATGGCGGCGCGCGATTCGTAGAGCTCGGGCAGCACGCCGTCGAGGGTGGCCTTGCGGCTCTCGGCGAAGGTGTCGGTGACGTCGATGTAGTAGCCGCCGGTGCCGAGCACGGTGCCGTCGTCGCCGGTCAGGTAGTCGCCGACGACGAGCACGTGGCGCACCGTGCCCGCGCGGTCGATGATGCGGTGGCTGCTGCAGAAGGGCTCGCCGGTGTCGACGGTGCGGGCGATGGTGGCGGCGACCTGGTCGCGGTCGTCGGGGTGTTTGTGCGAGAGCAGCAGCTCGGTGGTGGCCTGCACGGCGCCCTCGGCGTAGCCGTGCATGGCGGCGACCTCGTCGGACCATTCCCAGCGCTGGTCGGCGAGCCAGAACCGGAAACCGCCCGCGACCTGGGTGCGGCCGCCGCCGAGCAGCTCGGTGCCCCCGGGCAGCCCGTCCCCGGCCTCCGGCGTGCGCAGCACGGCGCCGAGCACGACGGCATCACTGTTCGCCTGGTCCATACCCCTACCTCTTCCGACGAAATCGTTTCGCCGCAGGCCACCGGGGTCTGGGGTAGCGCGTGACGCCGACAGAATATCCAATGCCGGTGACAGGCGGGGTGCGGGGGCACCGGTGTTGATCTTGAAACCGTCCGGTACTTCCGATCGGGGTGATCGCACCGGCGGCAGCGGGGCGGCGCCGGATGGTAGGAAAGGGGACGTGTCCGCAACTGGCGATCCCTCCGGTACCTCTCCCGACTCCAGCGCCGTCGCCGAGGTCGTCGATCTGGTCAGCGCGCTGATCCGCTTCGACACCTCCAACACCGGCGACCTGGCCACCACCAAGGGCGAGGCCGAGTGCGCGCGGTGGGTGATCGAACAGCTCGAGGAGGTCGGCTACACCACCGAGTACGTGGAGTCCGGCGCGCCGGGCCGCGGCAACGTCTTCGCCCGGCTCCCCGGCGCCGACTCCTCGCGCGGCGCGCTGCTGATCCACGGCCACCTGGACGTGGTGCCCGCCGAGGCCGCGGACTGGAGCGTGCACCCGTTCTCCGGCGCGGTGCGGGACGGCTACGTGTGGGGCCGCGGCGCGGTCGACATGAAGGACATGGTCGGCATGTCGCTGGCGCTGGCCCGCCAGTTCCGCCGCGAGGGAACGGTCCCGCCGCGCGACATCGTCTTCGCCTTCCTCGCCGACGAGGAGAACGGCGGCAAGTGGGGGTCGCAGTGGCTGGTGAAGCACCGCCCCGATCTGTTCGACGGCATCACCGAGGCGGTCGGCGAGGTCGGCGGCTTCTCGCTGACGGTGCCGCGCCCGGACGGCAGCGACCGCCGCCTCTACCTGGTGGAGACCGCGGAGAAGGGGCTGGGCTGGATGCGGCTGCGCGCGAAGGCGCGCGCCGGGCACGGCTCGTTCCTGCACGAGGACAACGCGGTCACCATCCTGGCCAGGGCCGTCGCCCGCCTCGGCACGCACACCTTCCCGCTGGTGGTCTCGGACTCGGTGGCCGAGTTCCTGGCCGCGGTGAGCGAGGAGAGCGGGCTGGAGTTCGATCCGGCGGGCCCCGACATCGAGGGCAGGCTGGCCAAGCTGGGCACGATCTCCCGGATCATCGGCGCCACGCTGCGCGACACCGCCAATCCGACCATGCTCAGCGCCGGCTACAAGGCCAATGTCATCCCGCAGACCGCGGAGGCGGTGGTGGACTGCCGGGTGGTGCCGGGCCGCCAGGCCGAGTTCGAGCGCGAGGTGGACGAGCTGATCGGCCCGGACGTGGAGCGCGAGTGGATCACCAAGCTCGACTCCTACGAGACCACCTTCGACGGGCACCTGGTGGACGCGATGAACGCCGCGGTGCTGGCGCACGACCCGAACGGACGCACCGTGCCCTACATGCTCTCCGGCGGCACCGACGCGAAGGCCTTCGCCGAGCTCGGGATCCGCTGCTTCGGGTTCGCGCCGCTGCGGCTGCCGCCGGAGCTGGATTTCACCGCGCTGTTCCACGGCGTGGACGAGCGGGTGCCGGTGGAGTCGCTCGAATTCGGCACCCGGGTGCTGGAACACTTCCTGCTGCACAGCTGAACCGAACCCAGAGAGGACCGCATGACCCACAACCCGTACGACGCGCTGCCCGAGGTTCCGTCCTTCACCGTCACCTCCGACGACATCGCCGACGGCGAGAAGTTCGGCAACGACCAGGTGAGCGGGGTGTTCGGCGCGGGCGGCCGGGATATCTCGCCGCAGCTGTCGTGGTCCGGCTTCCCGGCCGGGACCAAGAGCTTCGCGGTCACCGTCTACGACCCGGACGCCCCGACCGCGTCCGGGTTCTGGCACTGGGCGGTGGCCGACATCCCGGCGGGCACCACCTCGATCCCGTCCGGGGCTGGCAGCGGCGAGGAGGGCGGGGCGATCCCGTCCGGGGCGATCACGCTGCGCAACGACGGCGGCTTCGCCGGGTACGTGGGCGCGGCCCCGCCGGAGGGCCACGGCCCGCACCGCTACTTCATCGTGGTGCACGCGGTGGACGTGGAGAGCCTCGGCATCCCGCCGGAGGCGAGCCCGGCCTTCCTCGGCTTCAACCTGTTCTCGCACACCCTGGCCCGCGCGACCCTGGTCGCCACCTACGAGCAGTAGGCACGACACGGCAACGGCCCCGGACCTGCTGTCCGGGGCCGTTTTTCGTGCGCGGGTCAGACCGCGACGACCCGCCCGCCCGGCTCGGGGCCGTAGAGCGCGGTGATCTCGGCCGCGTAGGCATTCGCGATCGGCACCCGCTTGAGCGACATCTTCGGGGTGAGCTCCTCGCCGCCGGGCTCCCAGACCCGGTCGACGACGGTGAAGCGTTTGATCTGCTCCACCCGGGAGAGTTTCCGGTTGCCCTCGGCGACGGCGGCGCGCAGCTCGTCGAGGATCTCGGTGCGGGCGATGAGGGCGGGCAGCTCCTCGCCGGTCGCGTCGAGGTCCTTGGCGCGCAGCGCGAGCACGTCGGGGTCGACCATGATCAGCGCGGTGATGTAGGGCCTGGCGTCGCCGATGGCGACGATCTGCCCGACCAGCGAGCTGGCGGCCTTGACCGCGTTCTCGATGTTGGAGGGGGCGATGTTCTTGCCCGCCTCGCTGATGATGAGTTCCTTCTTGCGGTCGATGATCCGCAGGTAGCCGTCGTCGTCGAGGCTGCCGACGTCGCCGGTGTGCAGCCAGCCGTCGGCGTCGATGGCCTCGGCGGTCTTGTCCGGCATGTTGCGGTAGCCGCGGGTGACGATCGGGCCGCGGATCAGCACCTCGCCGTCCTCGGCCAGTCTCAGCTCGACCCCGTCGACCGGGCGCCCCACCGAGCCGGGGCGCGGGTTGTCCAGGTCGGTGAAGGTGCCGACGCCGGTGGTCTCCGACATCCCCCACACCTCGGAGACCACGAACCCGAGCCCCAGGTAGTACTCGAGGGTCTCCGGCGGGATGGGCGCCGCGCCGGAGGAGGCGACGCGCAGCTGGTCGAGCCCGAGCGCGGCGCGCAGCTTGGCCAGCACCAGCTTGTCGGCGACGGCGTGCTGGGCCTTGAGCACCGGCGAGCGGCCCTTGCCGCTGAGATCGGCGCGCGCGGCGGCGATTCCGGTCCTGATCGCCCAGTCCGCGAGCGACCGCTTGAGCGGGCTGGGTTCGGCGGCGAGCTTGCCCTCGACCCCGGCCTTGATCTTCTGCCACACCCGCGGCACGCCGAAGAAGGTGGTGGGGCGGGCATCGGGCAGCGCGGCGGCGATCTCGCGCGGGTCGGGAACGGTGGTGATCTGCACCCCGGTGAGCAGGCTGATGGCGTGCCCGGAGATGCGGTCGGCGACGTGCGCGGCGGGCAGGTAGGAGACGGCGCGGTCGTCGAACCCGACCTTCAGCGGCCCGCTGAGCAGCGCGATGATCTGGGCCAGCACGTTGCGGTGGCTGATCTCCACGCCCTTGGACGGCCCGGTGGTGCCGGAGGTGTAGATGAGGGTGGCGAGGTCGTCGGCGCGCACCGCCTGCCAGGCGGCGTCGAAGTCGAAGCCGGGCTCGGGGTTCGCCTCCAGATCGGCGAGGGTGATCGCGCCGGTCGCCGGGCCGTCGACCACGATCAGGTGCTCGATCGGGGTCGCCACCGCCGTGATCACCGGCAGGAACGCCCGCTCGGTGACGACGACCTTGTTCCCGGCATTGCCGAACTGGTGCGCGATCTGCTCGGTGGAGCTGGTGTTGTAGACCGAGAACGGGGTCGCGCCCAGGTGCAGCGCGGCGGTGTCGACGAGGTTGAACTCGGGCCGGTTGGTGAGCATGATGCCGACGGTGTCGCCGCGGGCGACGCCGAGCCGCGCGAGCCCGGCCGCGAGCACCCGGACCCGTCCGGCGTACTGGCCCCAGGTGATCTCCTGGGTCCCGCCGACGGTGCGCAGCGCCACCTGGTCGGGGCGCAGCTTCACGGTCTCCTGGAACGCGGCGGGCACGGTGTGGACGGTGGCGCCCGATTCGTGGGCGAAGCCGATCTCCGGTGTTGTCATAGTCGTGGTTCCCGATCGTCGAGCGTGGCCACACGCGGCCCCTGACACAGTGGCGGTGATCGTTCGTCACCGTGTCAGGGTTCAGGGTGCGCGGGAGTGGTGTGGGTCACGTCGATCGTAGCGGGTGCGCTGCCCGGATCGTCCTTATTCCGGGAGGAGGTGGTGGCGCTTGACCCGCTTGGCGGTCAGATAGTGCCGCGCGGCCTCCGAGCGCGGCTCGGTGTGCAGGGGAACGACATCGACCTCGACAGCGGCCTCCTGCAGAGCCGCGACCTTGTCCGGGTTGTTCGTCATCAGCCGGATTCTGCGGAGGCCGATCCCTGCCAACGCGACTGCGGCTACCTTGTAGTCTCTCGAATCCTCTACCAACCCCAGGCAGCGATAGCTCTCGAAGGTGTCGAGCCCCAAGCGTTGCCCGAGGCCTAGACCTCGGGCCTTGTTCATGAGTCCGGCGCCACGACCTTCCTGCTCCAGATAGACGAGGACTCCCGCCCCTTCGCCTTGGATGCAGTCTATCGCGGCCTCGAGCTCCGGGCCGCAGTCACAGTCCTCGAAGCCGAGCACGTCGCCGTACAGGCACCGCGAATGCAGCCGGACCAGACATCCATCGGTGATAGCGCCGAAAACCAGCAGATGCCCGCCATTTATGCAGTCGTTCAATTCGACGACTCGCATGTCGATCTCGCAACCTTTGCGCGAACTCCGATGAGCCGGGCTGACATCCAAGAACTCATCGACCGTCGCCATCAACGTAGGATAATCGCAAGAGCACTTCGAAGCCACTCGAAGTGCCGTCAGCCGAGCGCCTCCGCAGCAACCTCCTACTGCGGACGGGCATTGGAATCGCCAGAGGTTGACTGAGACACGGAGGCTCGGTCAACATTGCGGAGCTGCGAGTTGTCGGCGATGTGACGATAGAATCGCTACATGCTGAGCAGAGGGGGATTCCTTTGACCACCACGACGGGGACGGGAACAGCAGCACTGGTGCTGGTCCATGGATTGTTTTCATCTGGGAAAACCTGGAAGGACTTGTCAGATCGAATCGCCGAAGATGACGACCTGGCGGAACGTTTTCATGTTTTCCTGATGGAATACGCAAGCCCCAAGTTTCAACTGAACCCGACCAGAGCGATTCCCGACTATAACGTCATCGCGCGATCCCTGAGAGCGTTCCTCGATGTCGAGATCGGGGCGTACGACAAGGTCGTACTCGTCAGCCACAGCCAGGGCGGCTTGATTGTGCAAAGATATCTGTCTTCAATGCTTGCCGAAGGACAAGGGCATGCGTTAGCGCGAATAAAATCGGTCGTCATGCTTGCATGCCCGAATTCGGGGTCCGAGCTCGCTATCAGCTTACGCCGAATGATGAAGATCTGGCGCAATCCGCAGGAACGACAGCTGCGCCCGCTCAACGAACAGATAACCGAGGCGCGGAGTCGTGTACTCTCTGGTATCCAGTACGCCAAAGAGATCGGTCCCAATTCTTGCCCGATCCCGCTGCACGTGTACGCCGGCGAGAGCGATGGCATTGTGACGCCATCTTCGGCCTGTGATGTGTTCCCGAATGCCAAAGCGCTGCCAGGCGATCACTTCACGATCCTCCACGCGAAAACAAGCCGATCTCGAACATTCACCACCCTGCGACATCACCTGCTTCTGTCACTGAGCGCCCTCGAACTCGACCCGGAGCCCAGCGCGACGGCGTTGGAATCGAGAGCTTACGCCGACAGCGCGCACTCCGGCCCGCGACACAACCTCGTCGCGCCGGTGGATTTTTTCAACAGGCAGGTCGAATTCGACAGGGTCATCGAAGGACTGCTAGCCAGGGGGCGGACCATCACGATGATCTCAGGTCTCGGCGGGATCGGGAAATCGGCACTGGCGAACAAGGTCGCGTGGGAAATCGTGAAGTCACGGACACCCTTGAGCTTCGACCATGTGGTATGGCACTCACATGTCCCCGGCGCTGAAAGTGTCGATGCTCTGATCGATTCGATTGCCGAGGTGCTCGAGTATCCGTACCTCCGAGCATTGCCACCGGCGCAGAAGAGCACAAAAGCCGTGGAGCACCTCAATCGGAGCCGCAGTCTCGTGATAATCGACAATCTCGACGACGAAGACTCCCCGCTATCCGAGGTGATCAGCAGGATAGATCCGGAGTCCAGCAAGGTGATCATTACCTCCCGGCGCCGCGATACGAACGACAGATGGCCGGTAGATCTCAACGGGCTCGATTACACAGCGGTCAGTGAACTGGTGTCCAGAGAAGGTAACCGGCTCAATATTCCATCACTCGTCTCGGACAGCGCGGAGGATCTCGAATCCTACAAGAACGCGACAGGGGGAAACCCTCTCGCAATCCGCCTGACAGCAGCCCAGATGCGCTACAGCGGTGAGAAGCTGGAGACGACGGTGTCCCGGCTGACCACCGCCGGAAATCGTGATCTCTTCGGCACCATATTCGACAGCGCATGGTCGCAGTTGTCGTCACATGACAGCATGGCCGTAGAGGTCGTGTTGATCACTTCCCTCCACAGCAGAACTGCTTCGCCCGAGGCCATCGCTCATGTTCTGCAGTCGGAGGAAAGCGCATCGCGGAATGCCATAGATCGGGCGGTGAGATCGTCGCTCGTCGATATTGTGTGGGTGGAACCGCACGGCTCCGGCCGCCTGGCTCTCCATCCGCTGACGAGATCATACGCACTGTATGTACTGGAATCCGATCCGCCTCTGCGTCAGCGAATCCAGGATCGCATGATCGATTACTACCGGACGCTCGTAGCCGGAAACCGGCACATAAATGGCAACCTCGACTGCGTTGCAGAGCTCGCCCGAGAGCGCGAAGAAATTCTCACCATCGCCCAGACCCTGTTCGCCGTGGCATCCGAGACCCGAGACAGCGAGAAACTGAGGATCGTGCAAGAGATCGGGGAGGGCATGACGGAGTACCTCTCGACTCACGGCTATTGGCAAGAACACATAGTTCTCGCCGAGATATCCGCGGCCGCCGCGGCGAGTACCGGTTCGCAGGTGGAAGAAATACGCGCATTGACACTTGCCGGCCGAATATCGGCATGGTGGCGGCGCACCGAAGAAGCGGAGCGATACCTGTCGCGCAGCGAGGCAGTTCTCGAAGACCTCGACAGCTCCGACGAATTCACCGATATCGCGCGCTTGCGAGGACAGGTCCGCTATCTCCGAGGAGATTTCGACGGAGCGCTGCATGTTCTGCGCACTGTGCTGGATAAAACCGCAGATTCGCTGGCGGCGAATGACCGGGCCGCGATTCTCACGGAGATAGGTAGGTGCGAAATTGCGCTCGAAGATTTCGAGTCCGCGGACATAAGTCTCCGGCAGTCTTACCGGCTGGCAGACACGCTGGGGCTGATCGAAGAGAAGGCGTTCGCAGCGAGCCTCCTGGCCGAACTCGATGTGTATCGCGGAAATTTCGACAGTGCACGAACGACATTCGAGCGGGTACTCGGCTGGTCGATGCAGGCGGGGTTGCAAGCTGTTTTGGCGAGAAGCTTGCAGGGCCTGGCAAAGGTGGCTGTTGCAACGAGAGACCTTCGTCGTGCTCAATCGTATGCGTCCCGGGCGCGCGAAGTCTACCTCCGGCTGGGGATCACCGAGTCCGCACACGAAAGCCAATCGATCGTCAGCAACCTGCCGGGCGGTGTTCAGCAGGCCAGGCTCGGCGACCTGCTGACGAAATGTCGAGCGGTGATCTTCGATTTCGACGACACCTTGGCCGCGACATCGCGTTCGCGATGGGTAGTGCTGCGCAGGACCGCGGCAGAATTCGGGGTCGACGTCACCTCGGATGCTATCCGTGCCGCCTGGGGGCTGCCGTTCGAGGCGCTGATTGCCGCGCTGGTTCCCACACTCGATGCCGAGGAGTTCATCACCCGGTATCGAGTGGCGATGCTCGAATCCCCTCCCGCTTCGCTACCGGGGGTCAAGAGCCTGCTGACCGGACTTGCGTTGCGCCGAGTCAGGTGCTTGATCGTCGGATCCGGCAATTACTCGCTTATTCTGCAGGATCTTGACGCACTGGGTTTGAGCCCATTCTTCGACGAGCGTGATATCTTCGGATCCGAACAGACAACGGTCCATAAGCCTGATCCTCGTGTCCTGAAAGAACCGATGGACGCGCTTGTGTCCGACGGCTTCGATCGCGAGCACATCGTTCTCGTCGGTGACAGCGAGCGCGATTTCAGAGCAGCCACGGGAAACAGAGTCCCCTTTATCGGTGTCATGACCGGATTGGACGATCGCGAGGACTTCGTTCGCTACGGTGTCGCTCAGCATCTGGTTGTCGGCGATCTGACACAGTTGCTGCCGTGGATTTCGACACCGGCAACGGTCCGATCAACCATCTGACCGATGGCGCCGGGCGGCGCGTAGCGGCCGGGATCGCTCGCGGGTGGGGCGCACGGTCACTACGCGGAATCGTCCGGCTTGTCCACGAATCGATCGATGGCTGCTCTGCCCGGCATCGCTTCGGGAATGTCGCCGGCGAAGGACTGGGTGGCGGCCATCGCCGCGCAGATCCAGTGGAAGTCGGGCTCGCCGCCGGTGATCGCCCACTGATGGGCCAGCGCGCCGCAGAACGCGGCGTGGGCGCCCGGTGCGTCGTCCATCGCGGCGAGCCGGGGCCGAGGGATGTCGGCGGGGCCGTGCCTGCCGCGGAGGCGACAGGTGAAGCCCTCGATAGCGCAGACCGTGCCGACGCCGAGGGCGAGCAGCTTCGGCGCGGTCTCGGCGTCGAAGACGCGCAGTGCTTCGTCGGGGGTGTACCGGGTCGCGGAGACCAGGCGGCTGAGCTGCCAGGTGCTGCCGACGACGTACTCGACGCCGTCGAGGAACTGGTAGAGCCGGGCGGGCCGGTCGTGTGGCGGCGCGGCTTGCAGCACCCGGGCGGGGGGCCGGGGGACTTCGCGCAGGATCGTGAGCGCCTGCTCCACGACGGGCAGCGGCGCCTCGAGGGTCATGATCACCACGTCGGAGCTGACCAGCGTCGCGGCCACGTCGGGGTCGAGCAGGTCGCGCGGGGTGAACTGGATCTGGTTGCCTTCGGCGCCGATCGCGCTGGTGCTACCGCCTGGGGTGACGATGAGCGCGGCCACGTCGGTGCCGGCGTCACGGACGATCTTCATCATCGAGGTGTCGACGCCTTCGCGTTCGAGCAGGGCGACGATGCGCCGTCCGGCGTCGTCGTCGCCGACGGCGGCGAGCAGCCTGGTGTTCATGCCGAGCCGGGAGGCGGCGACGGCCCGGTTGAGCCCCTTGCCGCCGAGGCGCCGTTCGAAGCGGCCGCTCGCCGAGCCGCCGGCGACCGGCAGCCGGTCGACGCGGTAGAGGTGGTTGACGACCGCGTTGCCGAGGACCGTGACCGTGCCGGTGGTGCCGAACCGGTCGGCGATCTCGTCGGCCTGCTCCGACACCCGCTCCATCGAGTATCCCCGGCCGTTGCGCACCGGGTCGTCGACCAGGGCCGCGGCCAGCGCGGTGAACGCCCGCCGTTCGGGGGAGGCGCGCAGGGTCCGGACGCTCGGGGCCGACGGCGTCGGCCCGGCGCCGAGCACGGTGTGCAGCTGCGTCCATGCCTCGGAGAGGTAGCCCCGTCGCTCGCCGAGGTCGCCCGCGTAGAGCCGGGCGGTGTCGACCTCGTCGTCGGCGATCAGCCCCAGCGACAGCGCGGCATCGACGACGAGCCGGTCGGTGGGCGGAAGCCGTTGCGCCACTTCGCGAACGACCGGCAACACCGCTTCGGCGGAGTCGACCCCGGTGCGGCGCGCATAGGTACGGATGGCGGGTAGCTGCAGCAGGGGGGAGACGTCGATCTCGGTGGTGCGGACCCGCTCCGCGCTGAGCCCCGACCGTTTCCCGAGCCGGGTGAGGATCTGCCGGACAGCGATGACCTGTCCGTCCAGCGGGCCGTTCACCGGCCTCACCTCCCGCCACCGCTGCTTCCCACGCTACCGCGCCAATCGCCACAGTGCGCCCGCCCGATGACATTCGGGCGATCACGGAGTGGCAACCACGCCGTAATAGTGTCGCGCACAGCGGGATTCCACGCTGTCCATCCGGCCTGACAGCAGGTTTACCACAATGTTCACATGTCAATTCCCATGACTCGACGGCAATTGACCGCCTTCGGCGGCAACTGTCACACTGGGATCGGCTCCTCCCCGTCGGGGACGAGGCCCGGAGGGGCCGATAAGGAGCGATCATGGCAGTCCACAGCACCGGCTCGAGGATGACCAGCGAGGTCACCCCGGAGTACGCCTACCGGGTACCTGCGGGGGGCGGGAAGCCGTGGCGGCTGAGCTGGTGGCCGGGCAGGCCGCTCAGCGAGGAGCAGGCGCTGGCGGGGATGGAACTCGACGAGCTCGTCTCGGATCCGGCCCTGGTCACCGATCCGCTGGCCGCCGCGCTGATGCAGGAGCGGGCACACCGGCTGGGAACGGTGTTCGCCCAGGCCCTGCTGCTGCTGGCCAAGGCGATGGCGGCGCGCGGCGCGGTGGAGATCGCCCCGGGCGAGCCGGCCGACGGCCCGCGCGGCGGCGACATCGGGATACCGCGCCGCCCGCGCGAGCCCGGCCCTGGCCGCGGCCTGGAGTACCTCATCGACCGGTGCAGGCCGCACACCGAGCCGCCGGTGGTGTTCCCGTGATCAGGCCGGGTCGAGGTGGTTCGCGCCGACGGCCTCGGCCAGGTCCCGGTACCCGGCGGCGCGCAGCCGGGCGGCGATCCCGCGGTGGATCCGCCGCGCCCAGAACGGCCCGCCGTAGATGAACCCGGTGTAGCCCTGCAGCAGGCTCGCCCCGGCGAGGATCCGCTCCCACGCCTGATCGACGGTCTCGATCCCGCCGACCGAGACCAGGACCAGCCGCCCGCCGACGCGGCGGTGCAGCCGGCGCAGCACCTCGAGCGACCGGTCGGCCACGGGTGGCCCGGACAGCCCGCCCGCGCCGCAGGCCTCGACCTCGGCGGCGGGGGTGGCGAGCCCGACGCGCTCGATGGTGGTGTTGGTGGCGACGATCCCGGCCAGCCCGAGTTCGATGGCGAGGTCGGCGACGGCGTCGATGTCGTCGTCGGAGAGGTCGGGGGCGATCTTGACCAGGACGGGAACGGTGACGGTGTCGAGCACGGCGCGCAGCAGCGGGCGCAGGGCCTCGACGGCCTGCAGGTCGCGCAGGCCGGGGGTGTTGGGGGAGCTGACGTTGACCACGACGAAGTCGGCGTGCGGGCCGAGCAGGGCGGCGCTGGTGGCGTAGTCGTCGGCGGCCTCGGCGGCCGGGGTCGCCTTGGTCTTGCCGATGTTGGCGCCGATGGGGACGCCGGGGCGGCGCGCGCGCAGCCGGTCGGCGGCGCGGGCGGCGCCCTCGTTGTTGAAGCCCATCCGGTTGATCAGGGCGCGGTCGGCGGGCAGCCGGAACAGCCGGGGGGCGGGGTTGCCGGGCTGGGCGTGCGCGGTGACGGTGCCGATCTCGGCGAAGCCGAAGCCGAGCGGGGCCCAGACGTCGACGCCGTCGGCGTTCTTGTCGAACCCGGCCGCGAGCCCGAGCGGGGCCGGGAAATCGACGCCGAACAGGGTGCTGCGCAGGATCGGGTCGTGCCCGGCCAGGACCAGGGCCAGCGCCGGGCGCAGCGGCGGGAACCGGGTCGCCCACCGCATGGCGGCGAAGGCGAGGTGATGGACCCGCTCCGGCGGAAGCAGGAACATCAGGCGCAGCAGCAGGCCGTACATCAGATCCCCGGTTCGGATTCGGGTAGCGCGGCGTTGCGGCGCCTGCGCAGCAGCACGCGGCGGCTGCCGTCGGTGTAGGCGCGGACCCGGGACAGCTCCCAGCCGCCGTACTCGGCCTGGATGGCCAGGCGCATGGAGGCGGTCACCCTGGTGACCTCCGGTGGCAGCCGCAGCGGCACGTACTCGTAGTCGTCGCCGCTGGTCTCCCAGCCGGCGGGGAGCGCGGTTCGCGAACTCCGATGCTTCGGCGCCATCACTGACCTCTCTTCCGATCCGTCGCGGCGATCCGCTGGACGCCGCCGCCGGCGGCCGATGCCACGAACAGGTCGCCGGTGCGCGCGTCGACGGCGAGCGCGTCCGGCTGCCGGACCGTCGGACGACGGTCCACTTCCACCGGTATCCCGGTGCCGAGGTCGAATCCGACGACCTCGTTGCTCTGCGTGCACGACACCCAGACGGTGTCCGACCCGGCGTCGTAGGCGAGCGCGTAGGGCGCGGAGCCTACCGGGAAGCGCTGCCGCAGCACGAGCGGCGCGGTGGTGTAGACCAGCAGTTCGCCGTGGTCGGTGTCGGTGACGAGGACCCGGCCGAGCGGGTCGGCGAGCAGGGTGGTCGCGCCGTCGCCCGCGCGCAGCCCGAGCCCGAGCCGGTCGGCGCCGGTGTCGAGCTCGGCGATCATGCTCTGGCGCCGGTCGAGCACGGTGACCTCGCCGCCGACGACGGCGAGCGCGTCGGCCGAGACCAGCCCGTCCGCGGTGGCGCGGGTGGCGCCGTCCGGGCCGAGGGTGCGGATCTGCCCGTCGCCGGTGCCGACGACGAGGGTGTCGTCCGGGCCGGGCGCGACGCTGCGCACCTCGGCGTCGACCGGGACCTCGGTGCTCGTGCCGGCGCCGAGCGCGACCCGCACCACCGCGCCGGGCACCGCGGCCAGTACCTCGCCGGGGCGCCCCTGCACGAGCGCGGCGGCGGCGCCGGGCAGGGTGACGGTGCGGGCGACGGCGAGCGGGTCGGCGCCGGGGTCGAGCACGTCGAGCCGGGTGCCGGTGGCGGCGGCGAGCAGCCCGCTGCCGGGGTCGGCGGCGAGCAGGGTGTAGGAGGAGCCGGCCAGCGCGGTGCGTCCGGCGGGCGGTACGGCGGGCTCCGGCGCGGCGGCGGGAGCAGCGGGTTCACGGGTGGGGACGTCGGGGCCGGAGCCGTCCCCGGAGCAGCCGGTGAGCACTGCCAGCGCCACCAGCCCCGCCGCCAGTGAACCAACCGGACGCATCCGCCGCACTCCCTTTCCACCGCTCACCCGCGACACCGCCCCGAACCGATCACGGCCCGGGGCGAAACATCCGCCCCGCCGGGGCCGACATACGAGCAGACCGCATCGACCCATGATGACGCAACATCGCTGCGCCGACGCCCCGGCACGAGCTGTGTCGTCGCTTCCGGCGGGCCGACCGTCCGCCCCGGTGGTTACCGTGGAGGTGACCACCACCCGACCCAGGGAGACCCGGTTGCAGCCCGACCGATCATCCGGCTTCACCGTCGACGACCTCACCGTCGGCCCCTTCGCGCACGGCTTCGGAACCACCGCAGACGGTCACCCCTTCGCGTTCCGGACCGTCCGGTCCACTCTCTTCGTGGAAATATACCGGCACACCCCCGACCTGGCCGTTCCCGGCCCCGAGGACGTGGTCGCCGCCGCCGACACCCCGGTCACCGACATCGACCTCGACGACGAGCGCAGCGTCACCGCGCTGGTGCGCGACCTGCTGCCCCGAGCCGTCCCGGCGCCGGGCACGTCCGCGGGCGAGCCCACCATCGTGCGCGCCCTTCTGGGACGGCTGGGGGCCGTCATCGACGGACGCTGACCCGATACGGTATCCCTGTAGGTGATGCTTCCCACACCGCACCGCCTCAGCCGCCGCGCGCTCGGCACCGCGCTGGCCGCCGCCGCCGCGTTCACCCTCACCGCCTGCGGGGACGGCGTGGACGAGAGCGCCGTCGCCGCCGCCCGCTCCTCCGCCAACGCCGCGGTCACCTCCTCGATCGCGGCGACCTCGTCGGCGGTGGCGAACCGGCACATCCCGACCGCGTCCGAACTCGACGCCCGGATCAAGAGCGCCCTCGACCCGGCGCTACCGGACGCCGAGCGCACGAACCTGATCGAGGACGGCGCCGCCTTCCGCGACGCCATCCCGGACATGTACAAGGCGCTGCAGGACAACCCGCGCGCCGTCTACGGCGTCACCGACCCGGTCTTCGACAACCGCGACGGCACCCTCACCGCCACCCTGCGCCTGGACAAGGACGGGACAGGCAGCAACATCCGCACCACCGTCGTGCACTTCGTCTACCTCGACGACCAGTGGAAGATCTCGCGCACCGACCTGTGCGGCATCCTGCGCTCGGCCGACTACCGCACCGCGGCCTGCGGCTGAGGCGCGCGTGCTGCACTCCGGCTCCCTGCGCTGGGGCAGGTTCGTCCACCGGCACCGCGTCGTGGTCCTCGCGCTGTGCGTCTTCGCCGTCCTCGTCACCGGCTGGTACGGCCGCGACCTCGGCGAGCACCTGACCCAGGAGGGCTGGTTCGACGAGAGCAGCGAATCGGTGGCCGGGTCGAAGATCGCCGACGACACCTTCGGTCGCGACACCGACAGCGACCTGATCCTGCTCTTCACCGCCCCCGCGGGCACCACCGTCGACGACCCCGGGGTGCGCGGCCCGGTCACCGCCGCGCTCACCGCGCTGCGCGAACAGCACCCCGACCGGGTCGCCAAGATCGACAGCTACTGGGACAGCCCGTTCGCCGCCTCCGCCACCGACGCCACCCGCACCGTCGCCTTCGCCGTCGTCGGGCTGCGCGAGGAGGGCACCGAGGCGATCGAGAACTTCCTCGCGCTCAAACCCGCGCTCGGCGCGGACGGCGACGGCACCGGCCCCGGCGGCACCACCGTGCAGCTGGCCGGGCTGCAACCGGTGGTCGAGGGCATCAACACCGGCATGCAGGACGACATCCGCCGCGCCGAGGTGATCGCGCTGCCGCTGGTGGCGATCCTGCTGTACTTCGTCTTCGGCGGCATCGTCGGCGCGCTGCTCCCGGTGCTGATCGGCGGCATGACCATCCTGGCCGGGCAGGGCGTCATGCGCGGACTCACCGGCTACATCGACGTCAACGTCTTCGCCGGCGCCGTCGTCACCCTGGTCAGCCTCGGCCTCGCCATCGACTACGGGCTCTTCGCCGTCACCCGGTTCCGGGAGGAACTCGCCGCGGGCCGCACGGTCGAGGACGCGGTGGCCCGCACCGTCGCCACCGCGGGGCGCACCGTGCTGTTCTCCGCGCTGATCGTCGCGATCAGCCTCGGCGCGCTGTTCATCTACCCGAACGGGGTGCTGCGCTCGGTGCCCTACGGCGGCATCTCCTCGGTGCTGATCGCGGCCGCGCTGTCGGTGACCGCCCTGCCTGCGCTGCTCGGCATCATCGGGCACCGCATCGACCTGTGGGGCTGGAAACGGTTCTCCCGCACCAAGACCGAGGCCCAGATCGACGCCGGGTTCTTCTCCCGGCTCGCCCGCTTCGCGATGCGCCGCCCGTGGCTGGTGATCGTGCCGGTGCTGCTCGGCATCGCACTGCTCAGCACCCCGTTCCGGCACATCGAGTTCGGCGGGATCAGCGAACGCTACCTCGACCGCGAACACCCCGCCCGGGTCGCGCAGGAACGCTTCGACGAGCTCTTCCCCGGGCTGCGGCTGGAACCGGTGAAACTCGTCGTCGTCGGCGCCGACCCGCAGCAACTCGCCGACATCCGCTGGGCCGCCAACCAGGTCCCCGGCCTCACCGGCCGCTTCGAACCCGCCGCCGCCACCCGCGACGGGGTCAACGTGCTCAGCGCCGGGCTGCGCACGGACCGCGACGCCGACCGGGTGGTCCGCGCGCTGCGCGAGATCCCGCAACCCGACGGCGTCCGCATGTACGTGGCCGGGGTGCCCGCGCTGGAACGCGACAGCATCAACGGCCTGCTGGCCGGGCTGCCCTGGCTGCTGCTGATCCTGGTCAGCGCCTCCCTGGCCCTGATGTACGCCGCGTTCCGCTCCCTGGTGCTGGCGGTGAAGGCGGTGGCGATGAGCGCGCTCAGCCTCGCCTCCACCCTCGGGCTGCTGACCTGGCTGTTCGTCCAGGGCCACGGGTCCGAGCTGCTCCGCTTCACCCCGGGGCCGCTCATGTTCGCGGCGCTGGTGCTGATCGTCTGCGTGATCTTCGGGCTCTCCACCGACTACGAGGTGTTCCTGCAGTCCCGGATGACCGAGGCGCGCGCCGCGGGCGCCGACCCGCCCGAGGCCATCCGCTACGGCATCGCCCACACCGGCGGGGTGATCACCTCGGCCGCGGCCATCCTGATCGTGGTCACCGGCGCGTTCGGCTTCTCCGACCTGGTGCTCATGAAGTACATCGCCTACGGCATGATCGCCGCGCTCGTGCTCGACGCCACCGTCATCCGGATGCTGCTCACCCCGGCGGTGCTGAAGCTGGTGTGGCGGCGCTGACCGCCCGCACCGGCAGGACCAGCTGCGCGCCGGTCAGCGGATGGTCGAACACCTCGACCGGGTGCCGGTAGACGGCGGTGAGCAGGGCGGTGGTGAGCACCGCGCGCGGCGCCCCGTCGGCGGCCACCCGCCCGTCGTCGAGGACCGCGACCCGGTCGGCGTAGGCGGCGGCGATGCCGAGGTCGTGCACCACGATCACCACCGCGGCACCGGCCCGCGCGCGGGCCCGGGCCAGGGTCAGCACGGCTTCCTGGTGGCCGAGGTCGAGGGCGGCGGTGGGTTCGTCGAGCAGCAGCGTCGCGGTGTCCTGGGCCAGCACCCGGGCCAGCGCGACCCTGGCCCGTTCGCCGCCGGACAGGGTCGGGAAGGCGCGCCCGGCCAGGTGGCCGATGTCGGCCGCGTGCAGCGCGGCGTCGACGGCTGCCTCGTCGCCGAGGTCGCGGCCGGTGCCCGACCACGGGGCGCGGCCCATCGCGACCACCTCCCGGGCGGTGAACGGGAACCCGACGGTGTGGCTCTGCGGCAGCACCGCGCGCCGGCGTGCCATGTCCAGCGCGGACCACGCGGTGACCGGGCGGCCGTCCAGCTCGACGGTGCCGGTGGTGGCGGGCAGCTCGCCGGCCAGCGCGGCCAGCAGGGTCGACTTGCCCGCACCGTTCGGGCCGACCAGCGCGACCACCTGCCCGGCGGCCACCTCGAAGTCGACATCGCGCAGCACCGTGCGCCGGCCGCGCGCGACGGTGGCCCCCCGCGCGCGCAGGGTGACCGTGCCCGGTTCCGGAGGGCCGGGCAGGGGAGCGGCGCGCCCGAACATCCGGCGCCGCCCGGTGCCCGCCGAGCCGCGACTGTCCGCCCGGGAGCCGTCGGTGGTCACTGTCGCTGCACCGGACCGGTCCACGCCGGGGACGGCACCGCCCGGGCCGGGGCTCTCCGCGCCGATGCCGGCCGGGCGCGGCTCCCCGCCGGTCGGGGCGCTCACGCCCACCCTCCCGAGCGGGCGCGGGTGCGGCGCAGCAGCCAGAAGAAGAACGGGCCGCCGACCAGGGAGGTGAGCATGCCGAGGGGGAGGTCGGCGTTGGTGACCAGGGTGCGCGCGCCGACGTCGGCGGCGAGCAGCACCACCGCCCCGACGACCGCGCTGAGCGGGATCAGCACCCGGTGCGCGGGCCCGACCAGCATCCGCACCACGTGCGGCACCACCAACCCGACGAACATGATGATCCCGGTGAACGCCACCCCCGCGGTGGCCAGCAGCGCGACCACCGCGATCACGATCGCCCGCAACCGCTCCACATCGACCCCGAGATGCCTGGCCACCGATTCCCCCAGCGCCAGCAGATCCAGCTTCCGCGCCACCAGCACCGCGGCCCCGACCCCGAGCGTGGTGAGCGTGGCCACGATCCCGACCGCGTCCCAGGTGGCGCCGTTGAGGCTGCCCAGCTGCCAGAACACGATCTGATCGCGGGCGGCGGGCTGCGCCACGAACAGCAGCAACGCCAGCAGTCCGCCGGCGAAGGCATTGATCGCGACCCCGGTGAGCACCAGCGTCACCACCTCGGTGCGCCCCCCGGAACGGGCGAGCAGGTACACCAGCATGGTGGTGGCCAGCCCGGCCGCGAACGCGGCCGCCGCCACCGACCAGGCGGCCACGAACGCGCCACCGACCACGATCACCGTGCCCGCGCCCACCGCAGCCCCCGCCGAGACACCGATCACGCCCGGCTCGGCCAGCGGGTTCGCGAACACGCCCTGCAGCAGCGCGCCCGCGGTGGCGAGCGCGGCGCCGACGAACGCGGCGAGCAGCACCCGAGGGAAACGCACCTCCCACAGCGTGACCTCGCCGGCGGGGTGCGCGGGCAGCGGGCCCAGCGCCAACCCCATCCGGTGCAGGACGCTGCCCGCGACCTCGGCCGGGGTGGTCGGCACCTGGCCGAGCGTGGCCGAGAGCAGCGCCAGCGCGACCAGGGCCGCGACCGCGACGATCGACACGATCGCGATCCGCGAAACGCCGCGGCTGCGCGGCACGACCGGGGCGGGGGAGTGCGGCACGAGCACCGCGGGATCGCCCTCCGGCCCAGGGCGCACCGGCGTCTCGGGCTCGGCTCGCGAGCCCGCCGCCGCGCCCCGGGCGCCTGGGTCGGCCGCTCCCGGCTTCGCGGGTACGGCCGCCGCGGACATCGGAGCAGCGGATTCGGTGCCGGGTTCTCGGCTCATGCGCCGTAGACGGCGTCGCTGAGCGCCGCCACCACCCGGCCGGTGTTCGGCCCGAAGGACAGCAGCACCGCATCGGACATGTCGACGACGCGGCGGTCCCGCCCGGCCGGGGTCTGCGCGATCCCGGGCACCTCGGCCAGCCCGTCCAGCCCGCCGACCGACTGCAGCCCGTCGGTCATGACCAGGATGACGTCGGGCGCGGCATTGATCATGCCCTCGCTGGTGATGGCGGTGAACGGCTCGCTCACCCCGGCCGCCGTCCCGGCGTCGACCCCGCCGATCGCCGCGATCAGCGCATCCGCCCCTGAGCCGGGCCCGGCGATCATGGTGATCGCGGTCGAGCGCAGGTACAGGAACGCGATCCGCAGCGGCGGCTCCTGCGCGGGCACCGCGGCCGTGGCGGCGGCGATCTCGTCGCGGGTGCGCCTGCCCAGCTCCGCGCCCCGGTCCGGGACGCCCAGCGCGGCGGCGACCGCCTCGATCTGCGGCACCACCCCGTCCATGGTGCGCTGCGGGTCGAAGTAGACCACCGCGAGCCCGGCGGCGCGCAGCTGCTCGCGCACCGCGGGCGCGGCGCTGGTGGTGTCGGTGAGGAACACCGTCGGGCGCAGCGCCAGAATCGATTCCACGTTCAGCGAACCGCTGCCGCCGGTCACGTTCGGCACGTCCCGCACGGCGGGGAAGGCGGCCGCGGTGCTGCGCCCGACCAGGTTCGCGCCGAGCCCGAGCGCCCACACCGTCTGTGCCAGCGTGCCGTAGCGGTCGGCGGCCACGATCCGGTCCGCGGAGCCGACGGTGACCTCGGTGCCGTCGAAGGAGCGCACCGTCACCGGCAGCGCGGGCGCGGGCGGCGGGGTGATCGGCACCGGATCCAGATCGGCGAGCGACGCCGTTGCCGGGCCCCGCTGCCCGCCGGCCGCGCCCGCCCCGGTGTCCCCGCAGGCGGTGACCCCGGCCGCCAGGAGCAGGGCGAGCACCGCCACCACGGCACGGGATCCCCCGGAACGAAAACGACCGCCACACCTCATGCCGCCCAGGCTAGCGGTGCCCCCGCCCGCGGCGGGCCGCACGGTCAGCCGGACTACTCGTGCCCGGTCTCCGGGCGCGCGCTCACATCGTCGAGCGCGGCGGCGATGGCCCGCGGCAACTCCAGCGTCTCGGCCGCGAGCACCCCGGTGAGCTGCCCGATGTCACGCGCCCCGACGACCATGCTCGCCACCCCCGGCCGATCCCGGATCCAGGCCAGCGCCACCGCCAGCGGCGAGGTGCCGAGCCCGTCGGCCGCGGTCACCAGCGCGTCCACCACCCGGTTGGCGCGCTCGTCGAGCCGATCCCTGATCTCCCCGGCGGTCGCCTCGTCCGCTCCGCGCGAATCGGCGGGCACCCCGTCCCGGTACTTGCCGGTGAGGATGCCGCCCGCCAGCGGGGTCGCCGCGATCAGCCCGGTCCCGTGATGCCGTGCCGCGGGCAGCAGATCCTCCTCCGCGCCGCGCGCGAGCAGCGAATACGGGTGCTGCGCGGCCACCACCGGGGTCAGCGCGGCCAGCGACGCCAGCTGCCAGGCACTGAACCCGCGCACCCCCACGTAGCGGGCCTTCCCGGCGCGCAGCGCGTGCTCGAGCGTGCCGGCGACCTCGTCGAGCGGGGTGTAGGGATCCCACTCGCCGACGCTCCACAGATCCAGGTGGTCGGTGCCGAGCTCGCGCAGTGTCCGGTCCAGTTGCGCCAGCAACCCGCGCCGGGAGGCGTCGACGGCCGGGCGCACCGGCTCCGGCACCGCGGGCCCGGCCTCGGCCGCGGTCACCGGCACCACCCCGGAGCAGCCGCTGAGCACCAGGTCGTCGCGGTTGACGAGATCGCCGAGCAGCTCGGCCAGCACCCGCTGCGCGCCGCCCGCGGTGTAGGCGGGGGAGGTGTCGACCAGGGTGCCGCCCGCGTCGAGGAACGCCGTCATCTGCACCGCCGCCTCGTCGCCGCCGGTACGGTCGCCCCAGGTGTGGGTGGCCAGGCCCATCCGGGACACCCGCAGCCCGCTGCGGCCGACCGTCCGCTGTTCCATTACCGCGTCCACGCTCTCGTCACGGCGCCAAGCCTAAAGCGTCACCACCGCGGAAGCGCCGAGCCGACACCGCGCCGTCCCACACAGTGCCGCACCCACCCCCGCGCCGGGGTCCGCGGGCGGCCTGTACTGTCGCTGCGTGATCACGGCGGGCCGACGAGCCCAATTGTCGGTTCGGAACGGAAATTTCGGACAGCGGCGACGGTCGGGCGCGGCCACCGCCCGCTACGAGCGGGACGGCGCGAACCCGCAGCCCACTAGGCTGACCCCATGACGGTCATCCTGCTGCGCCACGGTGTGTCCACCTCGAACACCGCGCGCACGCTCGCCGGACGCAGCACCGGTGTCGAACTCACCGACCGCGGCGCCGAACAGGCCGCCGCGGTCGCCGACCGGCTCGGCGGGCTCCCGATCAAGCACATCGCGCACTCCCCGCTGCTGCGCTGCCAGCGCACCGTCGGCCCGCTCGCCGAACGCCTCGGGCTCGAACCCGCCTACGACGACCGGCTGCTCGAGGTCGACTACGGCGACTGGACCGGCCGCCCGCTCAGCGAACTGCTCGAGGAGCCGCTGTGGTCGGTGGTGCAGCGCCACGCCTCCGGCGCCGTCTTCCCCAACGGCGAGGGCCTGGCCGACGTGCAGCGCCGCGCGGTGACCGCGATCCGCGAGACCGACCGCCGCCTGGCCGACGGCAACGACGGCGCCGACGTGCTCTGGGTCGCCTGCACACACGGCGACGTCATCAAGTCGGTGCTCGCCGACGCGCTCGGCATCCACCTCGACGGCTTCCAGCGGATCGTGGTCGAGCCCGCCTCGATCAGCGTCGTCCGCTACTCCCCGCACGCCCCCTACGTGTGGCGGCTCAACGACACCGGCACCGACCTGTCCGCGCTGGCCGCCGCAGCGCCGTCCGGGGCCGCGAAGACCGCCGCGAACGCGCACGGCCCGGTCCCCGGTGGCGAGGTGACACCGGACCCGGTCGCGGATAATGGGAATGCGGAGCGCCGCGATCCGTTGTAGAGACGTCACACGGGGCACCCGGCTCGCCCCGGCGTCTGGAAAACGCCACGCCGGGGTAGTCGATGAGGGTCACGGTTCGAGGAGGGTGCAGATGGCACGAGCAATCCACGTATTTCGCACCCCCGATCGCTTCGTCGCCGGAACCGTCGGTGAACCGGGTGATCGCGCGTTCTATCTCCAGGCCGTGCAGGATCCGCGGGTCGTCAGCGTGCTGCTGGAGAAGCAGCAGGTGAAGGTGCTGGCCGATCGGATGGGGCTGCTGCTGGACGAGGTCGCGCGCCGGTTCGGCGCCGAGGTGCCGCCGCAGGCCGAAGCCGTCGGGGACACCGATCCGCTGGTGACCCCGGTGGACGCCGAGTTCCGGGTCGGGACGATGGGGCTCGGCTGGGACGCCGACGCAGGCGCGGTGGTGGTCGAGCTGCTCGCCATCACCGAAACCGAGGTCGACGAGTCGGTCGTGCTCGACGACACCGAGGAGGGCCCGGACGCGGTGCGGGTCTTCCTCACCCCGGTCCAGGCCCGCGAGTTCGCGCTCCGCTCCACCAAGGTCATCGCCGCGGGCCGCCCGCCCTGCCCGCTCTGCGGGGAACCGCTCACTCCCGGCGGGCACATGTGCGTGCGCACCAACGGCTACAAGCGCGGCGACATCTTCGGCGCCACCGACCTGGAAGAGGAGTGACCCGTGCCCGGCGGCGATGACCCGCTGCTCCGGGAGGGCGAACTGGCGGTGCTCGGCCGGATCAGCACCGCCAGCAACCTCACCCTGGTCTGCGACATCGCCACCGCCGACCCGGAGACCCCGCTGCGCGTGGTCTACAAACCGGTCCGCGGCGAACAACCCCTCTGGGACTTCCCCGACGGCACCCTCGCCGGCCGCGAAGTCGCCACCTACCGGATCGCCGAGGTACTCGGCTGGCACACCGTCCCGGAGACCATCCTGCGCGACGGCCCCTTCGGGCCCGGCATGGTGCAGCGCTGGATCGACACCGTCGACCACGCCGACACCCTCGACCTGGTCGACCTCACCCCCGCCGGAGTCGTCCCCGACGGCTTCCGCGAAGTCCTGCGCGCCGTCGACCCCACGGGCACCGAGGTGTCGCTGGTGCACTCCGCCGACCCCCGGCTGCGCCGCCTCGCCGTGCTCGACGTCATCGTCAACAACGCCGACCGCAAGGGCGGCCACGCCCTGCACGGCACTGTCGGCGGCGTCCATTCGGTCTACGGTGTCGACCACGGCATCTGCCTGCACGCCGAGAACAAACTCCGCACCGTCCTGTGGGGGTGGGCGGGCGAGCCGATCCCGGAGGAGTTGCTGCCCGACATCACCGGGCTGCTCAAAGAGCTCAGCGGCGACCTCGCCGACGAGCTCGCCGCGCACCTCACCGACACCGAGATCACCGCGCTCGCCGACCGTGCCCGCCGGTTGCTCGACGACCCCGCCATGCCGCTGCCCGACACCGCGCGCCCCATTCCCTGGCCCGCGTTCTGACCCGGCCCCACCGCCGCACCCGCCCCGGGTGACCGGCGAATCACCCGGAAGCCAACTGTTGACTTCGACCTCCGGCGGCCCCGCCGCAGGTCGGCGACGCCCGCCCGGCTGCGGGGAGTGTGCCGGGAACCGGGGTGCGGCACCGAGACCCCGCCCACACCTCTACCCTCGAATCATGCAGTCCTGGTCCGACACCCCCATCCCCGCCCTCCCCGGAACAGGGCCGCCGCTGCGGCTGTTCGACACCGCCGACCGCGCCGTGCGCCCGGTGACCCCCGGCCACACCGCCACCCTCTACGTCTGCGGCATCACCCCCTACGACGCCACCCACCTCGGCCACGCCGCGACCTACCTGACCTTCGACCTGGTCAACCGGCTCTGGCGGGACGCGGGGCACGACGTGCACTACGTGCAGAACATCACCGACGTCGACGACCCGCTCTTCGAACGCGCCACCCGCGACGGCATCGACTGGCGCGACCTCGGCGCCCGCGAGATCGAGCTCTTCCGCGAAGACATGGCCGCCCTGCGCGTGCTGCCCCCGCGCGACTACATCGGCGCCGTCGAATCCGTCGACGAAGTGATCGAACTCGTCGGCAAACTGCTCGCCTCCGGCGCCGCCTACACCGTCGAGGACACCGAACACCCCGACATCTACTTCCGCGCCGACGCCACCGAACAGTTCGGCTACGAATCCGGCTACGACCGCGCCACCATGGAACAGCTCTTCGCCGAACGCGGCGGCGACCCCGGCCGCCCCGGCAAACACGACCCCATCGACCCGCTGCTCTGGCGCGCCGCCCGGGCCGGCGAACCCTCCTGGGACGCCCCCTTCGGGCCTGGACGGCCCGGCTGGCACATCGAGTGTACGGCGATCGCCCTGAACCGGCTCGGCTCCGAGTTCGACGTCCAGGGCGGCGGATCCGACCTGATCTACCCGCACCACGAATACTCCGTCGCACACGGCGAGGCCCTCGGCGCGGGCCGCCGCTTCGCCCGCCACTACGTGCACACCGGTCTCATCGGCCTCGACGGCGAGAAGATGTCGAAATCCCGTGGCAACCTCGTCTTCGTCTCCACCCTGCGCCGCGCGGGCACCGACCCCGCCGCCCTGCGCCTCGGCCTCTTCGCCGGCCACTACCGGCAGGACCGCATGTGGACCGACGAGGTCCTCGCCACCGCCGAACAGCGCCTCGCCCACTGGCGCGAAGCCATTGCCCTCGACGCGGGCCCGGCCGCCGACGACACCGTCGCCCGCCTGCGCCAGCACCTCGCCGACGACCTCGACACCCCCAAGGCGCTCGCCGCCGTCGACGAATGGGCCCGCCAGGCACTCGCCTACGGCGGCACCGACCGCACCGCCCCCGCCGCCGTCCGCGCCGCCGTCGACGCCCTGCTCGGCATCGCGCTCCGACCCGCCGGGTAGCGGCCGAGCCACACCCGCGTCCAGGAGGCTGACCCGAACCGTCACGAAAGCGGACAACCGACCGGGATGTCCACGCGGTTCGCCGATTCCACCCCTTTCACCTGCCGGGAACGTCGTGACCCATGAGGTACTGTTCGGCCTCACTCCGTCCCTGCGAGCAGATCGGCGACCCCATGTCCCGCGTGGTCACCAAGGACCAGTACTTCGACATCGCCATCGAGGTGCTGGCCGAACTCGGCTTCAAGGGCCTCAACATCGGCGTGCTCTGCCGCCGCCTCGGCGTCACCTCCGGCTCCTTCTACCACCACTTCGGCAGCTGGCAGGGCTTCGTCGACCTACTCCTGGAAACCTGGGAACACCGCCAGGTCCTCGTCCTGCGCGCCCGCAACTTCGGCAAAGCCACCCCCGACGACGACATCCGCGCCCTCTCCGACCTCGCCTGCGGCCTCAACCACCGCGCCGAAGCCGCCATCCGCGCCTGGGGCGCCAACGACGAATCCGTCGCCGTCGCCCTCAAACGCGTCGACGAATCCCGCCGCCGGACCGTGCACCGCGCCATCGACGGCATCGTCCACGACCCCGACACCGCGGGCGTGCTCACCGCACTCGGCATGGCCACCCTCATCGGCCACCAGCAGATCGCCCCCGGCGAACAAGAACCGAGCCTGGACCGGCTGCTCACCGAATACGCCCGGCTCATCTACTCCCACCGCCGCTCACCCCAGTAACTCGTCCACATAGCACCACCGCCACGCCTCACCCGGCTCCACACTCCGCATCACCGGATGCCGCTGCGCCGCGAAGTGCTTCGACGCGTGGTTACCCACCGACGAATCACAGCACGCCACATTCCCGCAGGCCAGACACATCCGCAGGTGCACCCAGGTCAGCCCCTCCGCCACACACGCCGCGCACCCCACCACCGAATCCGGCACCCGCACCAGCGGCGCCTCCCGCAGATGCGCGCAGCTCTCCGCCCGCTCCGGCACCGTCAACGGCTCCGGCTCCGCCACCTCCGCCTCGTCGAACCGGTCGATGATCGACTCCTCCAGATCCAGCCGCGCCATCACCGCCTGCAGGATCTCGTAATCCAGCGCGCCGTCGTCCCGCGCCCGCAGCACCGTCTCCCGCTCCGCGCCCAGCATCGCCAGCCGCAACCGCCGATACTCCGCCGTCGGCGTCGCCAGCTCCGACTCCGCCCGCCCCAGCCGCTCCCACGCCGCGTTCGTCCGGAACGTCAACCGCTCCCGCAACGCCCGCACCACCTCCTCCGGCGTCTCCGGCGTCACCCGCCGATCCAGCTCCGCCGACCCCGCCGCCGCAGCCTGCTGCAACAGATTCGCCTTCTGCAGCGCGTCCTCCGCCCGGCTCGGCCCCCGCAACTCCAACGCCCGCACCAACACCGCCAGCGTCGACCCCTGCACCAGCAGCGTCGCCCCCACCACCAGCAGCGCCAGCAGCTTCAACACCGCCAGCTGCGGCGTGTCCTCCGGCAGCAACAGCACCGCGGCCACCGTCACCACCCCGCGCATCCCCGCCCACGACACCACCAGCCCCTCCCGCAGCGACTCCTCACCCCGCCCGCGCGCCCGGTTGAACCACGCCCACGGCAACACGAACAGCGGCCGCGCCAGCATCGCCGCCACCGGCACCGCGACCACCGCCGCCAGCAGCGTTCCGGTATCCAGCCCCGACGCCAGCGCATCCTCCACGATGTGGCGCACCTGCAACCCGATCACCAGGAACACCGAGCTTTCCAGAATGAACTGCACCGTCCGCCAGTTCGTGCGCTCCGCGATCCGCGACGCCGCGCTCTGCCAGCGCGGCGCGCCGTGACCGAGGATCATCCCGCACACCACCACCGCGATCACCCCGGAGGCGTGCACCTCCTCCGCGGGCAGATACGCCGCGAACGGCGCGAGGAACGACAGCGTCGTATCCAGCACCGGATCGGTGATCCGGCGCCGCAACGTCGCCAGCACCACCGCCACCAGCACCCCCACCAGCGCGCCGCCACCGGCCGCCAGCACGAAATCCCCGCCCGCCTGCCACACCGACACCGAACCCGCCGACGCCGCGATCGCCGTCCGCAACGCCACCAGCGCCGTCGCGTCGTTGAACAGCGACTCGTCCTCCAGGATCGTCACGATCCGCCGCGGCATCCCGATCCTGCGCGCCACCGCCGTGGCGGCCACCGCATCCGGTGGGGCCACCACCGCACCCAGCGCGACCGCCACCGCGAACGGGACCGGAAGGAGCAGCCAGACCACCGCGGCCACCACGAAGGTGGAGAACAGCACCAGGACCACCGACAGCAGCGCGATCGTCGTCGCGTTCTTCCGGAAATCCAGGAGCGAGGTGCGGATCGCCGCCGTGTACAGGAGCGGGGGGAGCAGGCCCAGCAGGACGATCTCCGGGTCCAGATCCACCTGCGGGACGAACGGCAGATACGACGCCGCGACCCCCGCCACCGTGAGCACCAGAGGCTCCGACAAACCCGCTCGGCGCGCGAGCGCAGCCAGGGCTACCGCTGCCGCTACCAGGACCACCAAGCCGACAGCCACATGCATCGTCGCATTGTGTCACCCCTGCGGGGTGGATGTGGTTCGCCGGGGCTCCGCCCCGGCACCCCCGCCCTCCGGGGGAAGAGCAACCGCTCCGCCCGCGGTGGGGGAGAGTGCTCCTCCGTCGCCGAGCACCAGGGGAGGGGTCAGCCGGGAATGGCGGCTTCTTCGGGCTGCTCGGCGACCTCCGGGGCACCGGGTGCGGGAGCCACGGTGACCCAGGTGCCGTTCACGGCGGCATTGCCGGTGAAGGGATCCGTCGACTTGGGGTCGTGCAGCAGATTGACGTTCGCGCCGGGCAGACCGGCCGCCACCGTCCACCCGACCCCGGGCTCCCGATGCCCCCACCCGTGCGGAATCGCCACCGTCCCGCGCCGGATCTCGTCACTCGCCTCCACCGGAACCACGATCGCCCCGATCCGCGACGACACCACAGCCGGATCACCGTCGGCCAACCCGCGCTCCACCGCGTCATCGGGATGCATGAGCACCGTGCACCGCGGCTTCCCCTTCACCATCGACGGCAGATTGTGCAACCACGAATTGTTGCTCCGCAGATGCCGCCGCCCGATCAACCGCAGATCGAACCCGTCCGCCGGCGCCGTCACCGCCGCACCCCGCCCCGCCTCCGCGATCAACTCCCGCACACCATCCAGCAGCATCTCCGGCGCCAGATGCACCTTCCGATCCTTCGTCGCGATCAACTCCCGCAACCGCGGCCGCAACGGCCCCAGATCGATCCCGCCCGCCGTCTTCCGCAGCTTCGACACCGTCACCCCGCCCAGCCCCTTGCGCAGCACCCCGTACGGACCGACCGCGATCCCCGCCGACGCCAGCCGCAACGGACTCAGCCGATCCAGCACCGCCGTCACCGCGCGCCCGGTCACCCGCCGCACCGGCAGCGGCAGAATCTCCACCGCCAGCCGCGCCATGATCTCCCAATCCTCCAGACCACCCGCGGGCGGCTCGAACACCCGCGGATTGAACCGCAGATTGTTCCGCACACTGAACACCGACAACACGATGTCCATGTCCTCGCGCTCCAGCGGCGAGATCGGCGGCAGGATCAAATCCGCATGCCGGGTCGTCTCCGTGATGTACATATCCACCGCGACATAGAAATCCAGCCCCGCCAGCGCCTCGTCCAACCGCCCGCCCTGCGGCGTCGACAGCACCGGATTCCCGGCATAGGTCACCATCGCCCGGATCTGCCCCGGCCCCTCGTCCAGCATCTCGTCCGCCAGCACCCCCACCGGCAACTCCGCCCGGAACGACTTGAACCGCCCCGACCGATCCGTCCACCTCCCGTACCCCGCCAGCGGAACCCGGCGCGCCATCCGCGCCGCATCCACCGCGGGCGTGGCGAACATCTGCCCACCCGCCCGATCCAGATTCCCCGTCACCGCGTTGATCACATTGATCAGCCAGTGCGTCAGCGTGCCCGTCACCTGATGGCACACCCCGATCCGCCCGTACATCACCGCCGACGGCGCCGCCGCGTGCTCCCGGGCCAACCGCCGGATCACCTCGGCCTCCACCCCCGCCAGGGGAGCCGCCCACTCCGGCGTCGCCTCGGCCACCAGCACCCGCAGCTCCTCGAACCCGGTGGTCCGCGACCGCACCGCGGCCCCGTCCACCAGCCCCTCGGCCACCAGCACGTGCAACATCCCCAGCAGCAGGTACGCGTCACCGCCCGGCGCCACCGCCACGTGCTCGTCCGCCAGCTTCACCGTCTCCGTACGCCGCGGATCGATCACCACCACCGTGCCGCCCCGCTTACGGACCGCCTTGATCCGATCCCGCGCGCCCGGCATCGTCGTGATCGACCCGTTCGACACCGCCGGATTCGCACCGAGGATCACCAGCCGATGCGTCCGATCGATATCGGCCACCGGCATCAGCACATTCGACCCGAACATCTGCCACGCCGCGAACTCCTGCGGGAACTGATCGATCGACGACGCCGTGAAGAAATTGTTCGTTCCCAGCGCCGCCCGCAGCATCCCGCCGTAGATCACCGACGAACTGTGCGCCGCCGGATTCCCCAGGTACATGCCGACCGCGTGCGCGCCGTGCTCCGCGCGCACCTGCCGCAGCCTGCGCCCCGCCTCGGCGATCGCCTCGTCCCAGCCGATCGGCACGAACTCCGTGCCGACCCGCTTCATCGGCGTCCGCAGCCGATCCGGATCGTGGTGCAGCCCGCCCATGGCCGTCGCCTTCGGGCAGATGTAGCCCTTCGACAGGACATCGTCGGGATTACCCTCGATCCGGGTCACCTGCAGATCCTCGACGGTCACCAGGATTCCACAATGGGCCTCGCACAGCGTGCACTGCCGGGCAATGGTGGTCGCGTTCATCAAGCTCCGTCACCTTCTGCCGAACTTTTCGACCAGGTTACCCGCGTCACACCCCGCAGCCGAAGCGCAATGAACGGTCAGGGCCGCACGAACATGCCGAGCCCCTCCTGCTCGTAGTACGACAGGATCAGCCGATTCCCCTCGAACCGCGCCACCGACACCGATCCCGGATTCGCCCCCTCGCCCTGCGGCGAGAACACGAACTTGTCCCCGTCCCAGTGCCGCATCGGCATCCGCACCGCCGCGGGCCCCATCGTCAACACCAGCGCGCCGTTGTCCACCGACACCACCGCGGGCCCGAAATAGGCATTGTCATAGCTGCCCGCATACTCCTGCAGCGGCCGCGCCGGCTTCGCGTTCGACGGCGGCTCCTTACCCGCCAGATCCCCGGACGGCGCGTTCAACTGCTCGAACGCCCCCGCATACAGCTCCCGCCAGTCCTCCCGCACCGATCCGAACTGCACCAGATCCGCGAACTCCGCGTTCAGCGTCTCCGGAATCCCGATCGGCGCCGCGTTCGTCAGCGTCACGATCCCCACATCCGCCGACGGGATCAGCGTGAACGCCGTCCCCGCACCCCGGTTGAACGCCCCCGAATGCCCCAGCGTCACCCGCCCGGCCGGCGAGGTCCCCACATTGAAACCGAACCCGTAGAACCCCGCCCGCGAATCCGGCGACGCCGGGGGAGCCGACATCGCCTGCGGCGACACCGCGGGCAGCAGCGCGCCCGGCGGCACGATCTCCTTGCCCTCGAACGTCCCGTCCGCCAGCAGCATCGTCATCCAGCGCGCCATGTCGTCCACCGACGAGCTCACCCCGCCCGCGGGCGCCTGCGGGTCCGGCTGCCTGGGGGGATCGGCGGGCTTGTACGCCCCGTCCACCAGCACGTGCCCCACCGCGCGATCAGGGCGGCTCACGAAATCGCTGTACCGCGAGCTGGTCGACGCCATCCCGAGCGGTTCGTAGATCTCCCGCTGCGACAGCTCCTCCCACGAGGTGCCCGCCGCCTCGGCCACCGCCACCGCGGCCGCAGTCAGCCCGTAATTGGTGTAGGCGTAGGAATCACGGAACGTGTCCAGCGGCAGCTGCCGCAGCCGCTCCAGCACCTGCCCGCGGTCGTATCCCAGATCCTCCAGCAGATCACCCGCGTGATCCGGCAACCCCGACCGGTGCGAGTACAGATCACCGATCGTCACGTTCTCCGTCACGTACGGATCGTTCAGCGCGAACCCCGGCGACAACCGCTTCACCGGCGTATCCCAGGCCACCCGGCCCGCCGCCACCTCGCGCGCCACCACCGTCGAACCGAGCGGCTTCGACACCGACGCCAGCTGGAACACCGTCGCCGCGTCCACCGGCTGCCCCGTCGTCACATCCCGCACCCCGAAACCCTTGCTGTACACGACCTTGCCGCCGTGCACCACCGCGATCGCCATGCCCGGAATCCTCGACGAGGCCATCAGCTCCTCGGCGATCCGATCCAGCTGGCCGACCGCGCGATCGACCTGCCCGTCCGGGATGGCCACCCCGGCCACCTGGCCCGGCGACTCCTGCGCCGTGCCGCTCGGCGGAGCCGGGCTCGAGGAGGCCGCCCCTCCGCCGGAGTCCTCCTGCGCGCAGGACCCGATGACGAGCACCGCCGCCACCGCCAGCCCGATCACCACTCGGCTCCGATCCCGCACGGCCACCACCTCCTTGGTGTGATGCACAGCACAACGCGATGAGCCTAGCGCTCAGCAATCGACCGGCAACGGGTTTTGCCGCGTTCCCGCGTGGCGCGGACAAAACGTCACTGTGACGGAAAAGGGGTGATGCGTCGCCGTCACTGTGACACATTGGAGGAGGGCGGTCGGCCGCGGGGCAAGCCGGCGGCAATCGCGGCACCCGAGGCTTTACCGCCGACGGAGGAGCGACGTGCAGCATGTGCGATCCGCGCGCTGAGCAGATGCACAGCGAACGCCGATGAAGCGCTCGAACGCCAGGTCGTAAAAACGCCGATAATCTACATTATGTCAATTAGCCGCCCTCTCCCCGGTGAACCGCACGTGAACCAAGATCGATAACGTGGACGGGTGCTCGGACATTCTCACGCGACCAGCGGCGCGCTCGGCTGGTCGGCGGCCGCGGCGGCCCTCCCGGTGTCGGTACTGACGTACCCCGTGATCGACGTCGTCGGCGACCACCACCTCGGAACCGTCGATCTGCTGCTCGGCGTCTTCCTCACCGCGGGCGCCGCGCTGCTGCCCGACATGGACCACCCCGACGGTACGATCGCCAACACCCTCGGCCCGGTCTCCGAGCTCTTCTGCAGGATCGTCTCCTGGATCGCGGGCGGCCACCGCAAAGCCACGCATTCGTTCTTCTTCGTCGCCCTCGCCGGCGTCGGCACCTGGGCAGGCATGACCTACCTCGGCAGGCCTTTCACCCTCGGCCTGGTCTTCGTCCTGCTTGCCCTCGCGGTCCGCGCCCTGCACCTCTGCCCGCCCGGCAAGGGCATCCGCGCCTGGGGCACGGTCCTGGCGCTCGCCCTCGGCGGCACCTTCGCCATGACCCACTGGATCTCCGACGCTCCCCCGTGGCTGCCGTTCTGCGTCGCGCTCGGCTGCCTGGTACACATCCTCGGCGACTGCCTCACCGACCGCGGATGTCCCCTGCTCTGGCCGTACCGGAGACGGCTCGGGATCGAGATCATCAGCCGGACCGGCAACAAGGTCGAGACCTGGGTGCTCGCGCCCCTCTTCATGGCGGGAACGCTTGCGCTGCTGTGGTACACGATCACCCAACTTCCCTGAGCACCCCCCTCGTCCTTGCTTGTTGTTTCCTCAGGCGAGTTGGAACTGATTTGTTTGATGCGCATAGTCGCATACATGCAATACAGATACCATAGCCAGCTGGTGCACACCTGTACACTGAGCCGCATGAACGAGGACCAGCGACGCGCGGAGGTCCGCGCCCTCGCCCGCCTCGCCGGTGACGAGCTCGGCGGTGCCGTCGCAGGCATCGCCACTGTCCACCGGGCTGTTGCCGACCGCGTCTTCACGGTGGTGCGCTGGGGCGTCGGCCCTGCCGCCGTCCCCGTCCAGGTCGCCCACGATGCCATCGCCGACGGCGTCTACGCGATCGTCGGCACCGTCGCCGAGACCGCGGGCCGGGTCGCCGAGCGCACCGCTGACCTGCCGAACCGCGAGCCACCCTCCCGCACGGTCTTCGGCGCGGCGCTGCTCGGCGTGCTGTCCGGGTTGATCGGCGACCGGCTGGCCGAGCAGAACCCCGTCCTGGCCGGCCCCATGTCCTTCCGCGTCGACGGGCAGCCGGTGGCCCCGGAGGAGCTCGGTTCGCCGCACGACACCCTCGTGGTCTTCGTGCACGGCCTGGTCGAGACCGAGCACTCCTGGCGCCGCGGCGGCACCCCCTGCTATGCCGAGCGGCTGGCCGAGGAGCTGCCCTGCGCGACGGCGGAGGTACGGTTCAACAGCGGGCTGCACATCTCGGAGAACGCGCGCGAACTCGCCGATCTGCTGGAGCGGACGCAGCGCGCCTGGCCGGTGCCGCTACGCCGGATCGCGCTGGTCGGGCACTCGATGGGCGGGCTGGTTGCCCGTTCGGCCTGCCATCTCGCGGCCGCGGAGGGCGCCGAGTGGGCGAAGCTGGTCCGGCAGATCGTCTGCCTGGGTTCGCCGCACCTGGGCGCGCCGCTCGAGCAGTTCGTGCACGTGGTGTCGGCGGGGCTGGTGAAGCTGCCGGAGACCAGGCCCTTCGGGCGGCTGCTGCGCAGGCGCAGCGCGGGGATCCGCGACCTGCGGCAGGGCTCGCTGGTGGACGAGGACTGGACCGATCTCGATATCGACGCGCTGACCCGCCGGGTACAGCAGGAGGTGCCGCTGCTGCCCGGTGTGGAGCACTATTTCGTGACGGCATCGATCATGCGCAATCCGAAGAACCCGATCGGCCGCATCGTCGGCGACGGCCTCGTGCTCACGCCGAGCGGCTCCGGGCGCGGCCGTGCCCGCCGGATCGCGTTCGAACCGGAGAACGGCCTGCACCTGCCGGGCGCGAATCACTTCACGCTGCTCAACGACGAGGCGGTGCACGAGGCGCTGCGCCGCTGGCTCGCCGTCGCCCCTCCCCTCCCCCGGGCCTGAAACGCCGAACCGCCCGCGAGCCGGGGCTCGCGGGCGGTTCGATCGGCCGGGTCAGGCGTCGGCGACCTGGGCCTGCCACATCCAGTGCATCTGCTCCAGCCGCCCGGCGATCTCGATGATGAGATCCTGGGTGACCGGATCGGCCTTCTCGGTGGCGTCGATGCGCTCGCGGAGGCCACGGATGACGGAGGTCAGGTTGGTGACGACGCCGTTGATGACGTCGGTGTCCTTCTGCCAGCCGTCCGGGAAGCCTTCCGTCACGCTGTCGCGGGCGACCGTGGAGGCGCGGCCGTCCGGGCTGACCCCGATGGCGGTGGCGCGCTCGGCGGCGGCGTCGGTGAACTCGCGGGCGGCGACCACCAGCTCGTCGAGGGCGAGGTGCACCGATCGGAAGTTGCGGCCAACGACGTTCCAGTGCGCCTGCTTGGCGATCAGGGACAGGTCGATGAGGTCGACGACGGTGGCGCGCAGGGCCTCACCGGCGATGCGCTGCTGCTCGGCCTCGAGGGTGCTGGTGATGGGTTGCGACATTGCTGTACCTCTCTCTCGTCGTCGGTCCCGATGTTCCTTCGGTTGGCTACCCGGGATCGACCCGTTCACGCAGCCGAACTGCGTGAACGTCGTCTCAGTCCTCCGGCCAGGTGCCGGTGACAGCCTGGAATCCGGTGGCTCCGGCCCGGTCGATGGCGGTTTTCACCAGGCCGAAGACGGCGCCCTGGATGGCGGCGGCGAGCAGTACTTCGCGCCAGCCGTAGTCCTCGGAGGTGGCGTGCGGCGCTTCGTCCTCGCCGCTGACGGCCTGCCAGATCTTGCCGAACACGAGGTTGGCGAGCAGGCCGCCGATGACGCTGACGGCGAGGCCGAGCGGTTTGTAGGCGAGCTTCATCGCCTGCCCCGCTTCCGCAGCGCCTGCCAGAGCACGACGCCGCTCACGATGCCGATGGCGACCGGGACCGGGTTGGCGCGGACGAAGTCGACGGCCTGACGTCCGCCGCGGGCGACCGGCTCTGGCGTCGCCTCGGCGACCTTGGCCGTGGCGGCCGCGGTGCTCTCCTTGGCCTTGGTGGCCACGTCCTGCGTGCGCTCCCTGGCCACGGCGGCGGTCGCGGCCGCCTTCTCCTTGGCCACGGCGGCGGTCTCCGCGGTGCGCTCCCTGGCTGCGGTCGCGGAGTCGGTGGCGCGCTCCTTGGCGACGGCGGCCGTCTCGACGGCGCGTTCCTTCGCCTGCTGGGCGCTGTCGGCGACCTTGTCCTTCGCGCCTGCCGCGGCGGCCGCGGCGTTCTCCTTGACCTCCTGCGCCTTCTCCGAGGCGCGGGCGGGGACGTCGAGCTTGTGGGTCAGCTCCTCGACGGCCTGGCCGAGCTCCTCGCGGGCGCGGTCGCGGTCTGCGGCGACGAGTTCCTTCTCGGTCTCCGGGCTGAGTTCTGGGTCCGGGCTCACTGCCTGCGGCTCCTTTCCTTGATGGTGGCCACGTCCTCCTGCACGCCGTGGACGGCGGCTTCGGGAAGCGGCGGGGTTGCGCTCTGGACGTTCTTCTTGCCCGCGAGGGCGAGGATGCCTGCGACGACGAGCAGGACGACGCCGACGATGAGCGCGGCGGCCCAGGCGGGCAGCGGCTCGGCGAGGCCGATGATCGCGGCGGCGACGAGCGCGCCGACGCCGTAGAGCGCGAGGACGGTGCCCGCGCCCGCCAGCCCGGCGCCCTTGCCGATCCGTTTGCCCTTCTCCTGCATCTCCAGGGTGGCGAGCCGGATCTCGTCGCGGACGAGGCGGCTGAGCTGTTCGCTGGCGGTACCGACGAGTTCGGAGACCGTGCGGGCGTCGGCGGGCCCGTCCCGGTCGTGTGCGGCGTGCGTCATGGTTCGCATCCCTCCTCCGGTCGGGAGGCGGGTACCCGGCGCCTCGTGGGGCAAACGCCGGGCTCGGGGGGCCGGAATCGGGGTGAGCGCAACGGTGTTCGGGGGTGGTGGCAAGCCCTTGCCGTCGGGGTGTCGAGCGGGCGGGAGCGGACCGATGGGTGATGTCCGGCAGACCGAGACGGATGTTCTCGTGATCGGCGGTGGCCCGGCCGCGGCGTGGGCGGCGGGGGCCGGAGTACATGCGGCGGGGGCGGATTCTGGATCACTCCCCCGCGCTGGAATTGCTCGTCGGCGCGGACAGCATGGTTCGCGGGGCGGCGGGTTTGCAGCGGCAGCCGGGCCGGGATTATCGAATTGCGGCGGGGGCGATGGTGTTGACGATGGCCGCGGAGGTGCGTGCGCGGTTCTCCGGGATGGAATTCTCGAATGCGCACGCGACCGTGGCGAAGGGGTCGACGATCACGAAGACTGCCTATTACGGGTATGCCACGTTCTTCCATGAGGACGGGTCGGTGCCGGCGGGTGCGGGGTCGCGGCCGTGGCGTCCGGTGATCGTTCGGGCGCTGCGCTCGGAGCGGGTTTCCGCGCAGCTGGATCGGGCGGACGCGGCGGTGGCGGGAGCGGATCTGCGGGGGTTTCACCGGTGGTGCTGGAAGCGGCGCGGGCGGAGCTGATTCCGTTCGAGAAGAACTGTCCGCGCCGGAGTGATCGGGTGCGCCCCGTGCTGGCGGCGCCGGACGGGGCGCGGCAGCGGGATTGCCGGACCTGTTTCGTGTGTGCGGCGTACTGCCCGGCGGATGCGCTGACCGTACACCCGGATTCGGTGTCGCGGCCGGTGGGTGCGGCGAGGCTCGCGGACGCACGCCGGGCGGCCGGGTCGCGGTGGGGCCGGAGTTGCCGTGCGGCAGGCCGCCGCCGAGATTGCCATGAAGGGTTCGCCGAATTCCGGGTGTACTCCCCTGGCGCTACAGTGTGTTTCTGTCGCGTTTTCGGTGCACTGGAAGAGGGAGAGCTTCATGGCACGCAAAGTCGTTGTCACGGTTGTGGACGATTACGACGGCATTTCGGCCGCCGATGAAATGGTGGCTTTCGGGGTGGACGGCGTGTCCTACGAGATCGACCTCTCCGCGGAGAATGCGCGTTCGCTGCGGAAATTCCTGGAGCAGTGGACGCCGTACGCGCGCCGGACCGGGAAGGCGGCGCGCAGCAAGAACGCCGGGGGCGGGCGTTCGTCGGCAAGCCGGGAGGATGTGGCGGCGATCCGGGCGTGGGCGAAGGAGAACGGGCACGAGATCTCCAGCCGGGGCCGGATTCCGTCGGAGATCGTGGCGGCGTACCGGGAGGCGCAGCCTTCCTGAGCCGCCTCAGTCCTTGCCCGGCTGGACGCGTTCGTGGCCGGTCAGCAGCAGGTGGTCGAAGACGGTGAGGACGTCCGGCCGGGGCGGCGGCACCTGGGGCAGGTCGGCGATGAGCTGGGCGGCGATGGCGCGCAGTTTGGTGTTGGTCTCCTGGGAGCGCCAGGAGAGCACCTTGAAGGCCTGCTCGGCGCTGATCCCGTACATCCGCATGAGGATGCCCTTGGCCTGTTCGATGACGGCGCGGGCTTCGACGATCTCGGGGACGACCTCGCTGACGGCGGCCTGGCCCGCGGCGTCGATGGTGTCGGTGAGGTCGATGTAGCAGCCGCTGGTGCCGACGGGTTCGCCGTCGGCGTCGAGGATGCGGTTGGCGACGACGAGCACGGTGTGCTCGCAGCCGTCGGTGTCGACGATGCGGTGCCTGCCGGAGAAGGGTTCGCGGTCGGTGAGGGCGCGTTCGATCAGCTGGGCGACCAGGTCGCGGTCGTCGGGGTGGTTGTGCGCGAGGACCAGTTCGGTGCTCGGTTCGACGGCGCCGGGTTCATATCCGTGCAGCCGGTACACCTGCGGGGACCATTCCCAGCGGCGGTCGGCGAACCACAGCGTGAAGCCGCCTGCCACCTGGGGGTCGACCGACTCGGGCAGATCGGCGAGCGGGTCTTCCCGGCACTCGGGCACAGCGGACTCTGACACCCTGGAACAATAGCGCGACCTGCGGGGACGACACGCCGGTCACGGGTGTGGCCGGGGCAACTTCACCACCCGGACGAAGAAGCCGTCGATCTGCTGGATGGCGGCCATGAAGGCGTCGAGGTCGACGGGTTTGGTGACGAAGGCGTTGGCGCGGGCGCGGTAGCTGCTCTCCACGTCCTCGGTGGCCGACGAGGTGGTGAGCACGACGACGGGGATGGCGGCCAGTTCGGGGTCGGCCTTGATCTGCTCGAGGACCTGGCGGCCGTCGTAGCGGGGCAGGTTGAGGTCGAGCAGGATGAGGTCGGGGCGCACGGCGTCGGCGTGCGGGCCGCGGCGGTATAGGAAGTCGAGTGCCTCTTCGCCGTCGCGGACGACGTGCAGGGTGTTGCCGAGGGTGTAGGTGTCGAAGGCTTCGCGGGTGATGAGCTCGTCGCCGGGGTCGTCCTCGACCAGCAGGACGTCGATCGGGTGCGAGGAGTCGGGCACGGCGGCCTCCCAGGATTCACAGCTGCCCCGGCGCGGTGGCGGCCGGGGTGGGCTCGAGTCAACCAGATGCCGTGCGGCGCGGCCGGGTCAGGGCAGTACGCGGCCGAGGTGGGCGCCCTTGCGCGGGTTCTTGCTCCCGGTCTTGCAGGCGGCGATCTGCACGGTGCCGCTGCCCGGGTTGTAGTAGGCCATGCCGACGAGCGGGCCGTTGGTGGAGCCGGGCAGCCAGCTCCAGCCGGGTTCGTCGCCGGTGTAGGCGTCGAAGCGGTGGTCGCCGTTGGCATCGAAGGATTGCCGCTGCAGGACCAGGTATTCCGGGACGGTCAGCCCGGACCAGCCGTGTTCGGTGAGGGCCCGGCGCAGCCCGGGGGCGGTGTGGCCGCGGGTCCATGGCTGGATCCGGTCGGCGGGCAGGACGAGGAGGTAGGGGTGGTCGGGGCGGTCGATGCCGCCCTCGAGCAGGTCGCTCGCGACCTCGGCCGGGTGGTCGTAGGCGGCGAGGCCGAGCAGCGCGGGCAGGTGCGCGCGCTGCTCGGCAGCGGGCGGGAAGGCGAAGCCGATGGCGGCGTCGGCGGGCAGCGGCAGGTCGGGGGCGGGGCCGATGGCGGCGCCGAGCGGGGTGTGCTCGCGCCACCATGCCGCCGAGTGCCGCCAGATGTCGGCCGTGCTGTGTGCCTCCGGTCCGCCGATGCCCGCTCGCATGCGGCGGACTCTACTGCGCGGGGCCGACACCCTCGGCGGTGAGCCATTCGAGGGCGGATTCGGCGATCTCGGTCCAGCCGCTGTCCAGGGCGAGCGAGTGGCCGCGGTCGGGGAACCGGCGCAGGTCGGTGCAGGCGGGTGAGTTGCTGTAGAGCTTGTGCGCGGCGCGGGTGACGACGTCGGGGACGGTGTGGTCCTTGCCGCCGGAGATGAAGAGCAGCGGGCCGCGGGTGGGGTTGGCGGTGTCGACGGCGGCCGGGGAGTTGCCGGTGAAGTTGGCGAAGGCGGCTTCGAAGAGCGGGCGACCCGGGGAGGGGATGGTCCAGGCGTCGAAGAGCGTGTCGGATTCGTCGGCGGGGATGGCGTTGCCGAAGCCGTAGCGGAACTGGCTCTTGGTGAGCGCGACGGAGCGTTTGCGGTTGGCGGGGTTGCCGAGCACGGGGAAGCCGGAGCGCAGCTGCGCGAAGGGTAGCGGTTTGACGCCCTTGATCTGGGCGGGGTCGATGGCCACACCGGCGCTGCCGAGTCCGGCGGCGAGGAGCTTCTGCACGAACAGCCCGCCGAAGGAGTGGCCGACGAGCACCGGCGGGGTGTCCAGGGCGCGGATGATCGCGGTGTAGTGCGCGGTGACGTCGTCGATGCCGATTCCGGCGACGGCTTCGGGATGTCGGCGGGCGGCGGCGACGGTATCCGGCTCGCCGGGCCAGCCCGGGGTGTGCGGTTCGTAGCCGCGGGCGGCGAAGAGCTCCGCCCATGCCTGCCACGAGGTGGCGTGCAGCCACAGCCCGTGGATGAAGACGACGGGGGTGCGGGTGGCTGCCATGGTGATCTCTCCTCGGGTGCGCGGAACGCTCGGAACTGTAGACCGATCCGGCCTCGCGCGCCTGCCGAGCTGCGCGTTTCCGGTCGGGTCGCTCGGGTAGGCCCGGAATATTCGCTGATTCCCCGACGGTGAGGAGCCGCGCATGAGCGACGACGACACGTTCCGCAAGGGCGACAAGGTGGAGTGGAAGAGCCACGGCAGCACGGCCGAGGGCAGGGTCGAGGAGAAGATCACCGCCGATACCGAGGCGGCCGGGCGCACGGTCCGGGCATCGGAGGAGGATCCGCAGTACCGGGTGCGCAGCGAGAAGAGCGGCCGGGACGCGGTGCACAAGCCGTCGGCGCTGAAGCCGGCGAGCGATGACTGACGACGACGCGACCAGGAAGGAGTTCGGCGAGGCGGTCAATATGACCGGCGCCGAGCTGCGCCGCTGGCTCGACACCGACGAGTCGAAGGCGGTGGGTCAGAAGCCGGACGGCGGCGGTGAGTCCACCGGCCACCACAGCGGCCGCCGGATCCTGGACATCCTCGCCGCCGACGAGCTCACCGACGCCGATTACGCGCACATGCGCAAGGTGGTCGGCTACGTGCACCGGCACGCGAAGCAGCGCCCCTCCGGGGATGTCGAGGACACGAAGTGGCGCTACTCGCTGATGAACTGGGGGCACGACCCGCTGAAGCGGGGCTAGTAGCCCACGCGGGCCACCTTCTCCGGGTGCAGGACGAGCCGGACCAGTTCGCCCGCGCGCATGGCGGCGAGGTCGGCGGCGCGGCCCGGGTCGTCGAGGTCCCAGTAGCGGGCGGCGAGCCGGTCGCAGAGCTCGCGGGCGCCGTCGGGTTCGACGGTGACCGGGCCGGCGACCGAGATCCAGCGTTCGCGCTCCCCCACCGGTGCGGCGACGACGAGCGAGGCGCGCGGGTCCTTCGCGAGCCGCCGGAGCTTGGCGGCGCCGAGTTCGGTGAAGACCTGGACGGTTCCGTCGTCGGCGAGTTCGAACCAGACGGGGCGTGGCTGCGGCGGCACGGGGCCTGCGGCGACGGTGAGGAAGCCGTGCAGCGGGCGGCGCAGGAAGGCGATGTCGTCGGGGGTGAGGGTGCTCATGCCCGTCCTTTCTGCCAGATGCCGGTGACGGCGGTGCGGGCGACGTAGTCCTCGAAGGGGCGTGGCGCGCGGCCGAGCAGGGTGGCGACGTCGTCGGTGGGGGTGGCGAAGAGGCCGCGGGCCATGAGCGCGAACATGGCGGTCACGTGCTCGGCGTCGCCGGGGTGCCAGCCCTGTTCGACCAGGGTGGTCACGTAGTCGGCGGGGGTGAGCTCGCGGTAGGTGATGGGCTGTCCGGCGGCGCGGGCGATGAGCTCGACGGCTTCGGCGAAGGTGAGGGCGCGCGGGCCGGTCAGCTCGTAGACGCGGCCCTCGTGCCTGCCCGGTTGGTTCAGGACGGTGGCCGCGGCGTCGGCGACGTCCTCGGCGTCGAGGAACGGTTCGGGGACCGCGCCGGCGGGGAGGGCGAGTTCGCCCGCGGTGAGCGGGGCGTGGAAGAGGTCCTCGTCGAAGTTCTGGTCGAAGTTGCTCGCCCGCAGGATCGTCCATTCCAGCGTGGAGCCGCGGACGGCGTCCTCGGCGGAGCGCATGTCGAGTCCGAAGTCGGAGTCGCCCCAGGTGTCGGCGCCGCGGCCGGAGAGCAGCACCACCCGCCGGACCCCGGCCGCGGCGGCCCTGGTGACGAAGTCGTGGACGGGGCCTGGCACCGGCGGGGCGATGAGGTAGACGGCGGTGGCGCCGGTGAGGGCGGCGTCCCAGCCGTCGGGGCGCGCCCAGTCGAAGGGGGTGGGGCTGGAGCGGGATGCGGTCCGGATCGGGGTGCCGCGCAGGCGCAGGCGGGCGGCGACCCGGCGGCCGGTCTTGCCGGTCGCGCCGAGGACGAGGGTGGTGTCGGTGCTCATGTGCATTGATTCAAGGGTGTCGAGCCGGACAGAGCCATAGGTGAGACACCGGTTCGCCTGTCCATTCGTCTAGTCTGGCGGGGTGGATGTCTTCGGTGACCTGATTCGCGGGGTGCGGGCGCAGGGTTCGTTGTTCGGCAGCTCGACGCTGACCCCGCCGTGGTCGCTGCACTTCGTGGACGGCGCGCCGCTCACGCTGTGCACGGTGCTGTCGGGGGCGGGCTGGATTGTGCCCGAGGACGGGCCGCCGGAGCGGGTGCGCGCCTACGAGACGGCCGTGGTGCGTGGCCCGGCGACCTTCACCTTCGTCGACGACCCCGGCACCGCGGCCGCGCCGGTGGCCTGCGGGGCGTTCTGCTCGGGGCCCGAGCAGGGCGGTACCAGGTACCGGCTGGGCTGGGCGGAGTGCGGTGAGCCGGGGCCGGGGGCGACCACTCTGATCGTGGGCGCCTACCCGGTGCGCGGGGAGATCAGCGGCAGGCTGCTCGAGTCGCTGCCCGCGGTGCTGCGGGTGGGGTCGGGCGGGACCGGGGACGCGGTGCTCGACCACCTCGCCGCCGAGGTCGGCGCCGACGTCCCCGGCCAGCAGGTGGTGCTCGACCGGCTACTGGACTGGATGCTGGTGTGCACCCTGCGCGAGTGGTTCGATCGGCCCGGTGGCGAACCGCCGGCGTGGTGGGCCGCGCAGCGCGACCCGGTCGTCGGTGCCGCGCTGCGGCTGCTGCACGCCGAGCCGGCCGCGCCCTGGACGGTCGCGGCGCTGGCCGGGCGCACCGGCGTCTCCCGCTCCACGCTGGCCAAACGCTTCGCCGAGCTGGTCGGCGAGCCCCCACTGACCTACCTCACCCGCTGGCGGATGACGCTGGCCGCGGATCTGCTGACCGAGCAGGACGGCAGCATCGCCGAGGTGGCGCGCATCGTCGGCTACTCGGATCCGTTCGGGTTCAGCGCCGCCTTCAAGCGGGTGCGCGGGGTGGCGCCGAGCGAATTCCGGCTGCGGCGGCGCGAACCCGCCTGATCAGCCCGCGGTCTTGCCGTTGTCGGCGGTGTAGATCGCGCCGTGGATCGCGGCCGCGTCGTCGCTCGCCAGGAAGGCGACGAGCTTGGCGACGGCCTCCGGCTCGCTGAGCCCGCGCGGCGAGGCCACCCGCATGACCAGGTTCGGGTCGGCGCCCTCGGGCAGGGTGAAGCCGGTGACCTGCGGGGTGAGCATCCCGCCCGGGCAGATCGCGTTGACCCGCAGCCGCTGCGCGGTGAACTCGACGGCGAGCGCGCGGGTCAGCCCGACCAGCCCGTGTTTGGCCGCGCAGTACCCGGCCGAGTAGGCCTGGCCCTCGATTCCGGCGATCGAGGCGACGTTGACGATGTTCCCGCCCGCCTCGAGCAGGTGCGGCAGGGCGGCGCGGGAGAGATAGAAGGGGCCGTTCAGGTTGACCGCCAGGTCGCGCTCCCATTCCTCGTCGGTGACCCGGGCGGTGTGCCGCATGGCGTGCTGTCCGGCCACGTTGACCAGGATGTCGAGGCAGCCCAGCTCGGCCGTGCACTGCTCGACCACCTCGCGGCAGCGTTGCGCCCCGGCGATGTCGGCCACCGCGTACCGCCCGCCCGGCACCTCGGCGAAGACCGCCGCCAGCCGCTGTTCATCGCGGCCCACGCCGAAGACGGTGGCTCCGCGCTGCCCGAACAGCCGGGCCACCGCCGCGCCCAGCCCCGACGACGCACCGGTGACCAGCGCGACCTTTCCCGACAACTCACTCATGCCGGTCACCCTAGGCGGCTACTTGTCCGGCTTGGCGGGCTTGTCCGGCTTCTCGGGTTTCACCCGGCCGTTGCCGTTGCCGTTCCCGTTTCCATCGCCGGAGCCGCCGTTCCCGGGGCCGGGCTCCGGCGGGGCGGCGACGGCAGGGCCGGGCTCGGCGACCGTGGCGCCGGGGCCCGCGACGATCGGTGGCGGTGGCGCCTCGACGGCCTCGGTGCAGTGCGCCGGGCCGCAGGTGTCGAGGACGAGAGGGCCGGGCGTCTGCGCGATCGGCGCGGCGGTGGGCACCGCGGCTGTGGGCTGGGACGTCGGGGCGACCTCGGTGCTCCCGGCCGGGCCGGGCCGGTCGAGCAGCAGCACGCCGCCGATCACGGCGGCGAGCCCGGCCAGCGCGGCGACCGCGATCCGGGGACGCCTGCTGCCCGCGCGGGGCGTCTCCGGCAGGGTGGGCGGAGTCCGATGCCGGTACGTGGAACCGGTCACGGTCGTGGGCGCGATGTCGGCCGTCGCGACAGCGGCCCCGCCAGCGGCGGCGCGGGCGGCCGCGACGAACTCCTCCACATCGGCGAACCGCGCCTGTGGCTCCTTCGCCATTCCGCGCGCGATCACCGCGTCCAGCTCGCGCGGCACGGCCGGGTTCAGCGTGCTCGCCGCCGGCGGCGCGGTCATGAGGTGGGCGAGCACCTGCTGCGGGGAGTCTCCGTCGCCGAACGGCCTGCGCCCGGTGAGCAGTTCGAAGAGCACGCAGGCCAGTGAGTACTGGTCCGAGCGGGCGTCGGCGGCGCCGGAGAAGCGCTCCGGCGCCACGTACCCCAGGGTGCCGACGAGGTTGCCGGTGGCGGTGATCGCCGGCTGCCCGTCGCGGGTGGCGGTGCCGAAGTCGATCAGGTAGACGAACTCCTGAGCGGTCACCATGAGGTTCGACGGCTTGACGTCGCGGTGCACGAGCCCGATCCGGTGCGCCGCCGCCAGTGCGGCGCCCGCCTGGGCGACGATCCCGGTGGCGCGGCCGGGCGCGAGCCGTCCCTCGCGGCGCAGCAGCGCGGCGCCGTCGATGCCGTCGACGAGCTCCATGTCGAGGTAGAGGTGGCCGTCGTGCTCGCCGAAGCCGTGGATGGCGACGGTGTGCGGGCCGCGCAGCTGCGCGGCGAGCCTGGCCTCGCGGGTGAACCGGCGCCGGAAGCCGGGGTCGGCGGCCAGGTCGGCGGCGAGCACCTTGAGCGCCACGTCCCGGTCGGTGGCGGTGTCGTGGGCGAGCCAGACCCGGCCCGAGCCGCCGCTGCCGAGCAGCCGATCGAGGCGGTAGTGGCCGAACCACGTCTCGCCCATGTGCAGAACCCTTTCGTACGCCGCTCCCCCGTCCCGGAATGACCGCTGCGCCGCGACGGAAACCACGGCGGCGTGCCGCCGCGGCCGATCCGATCCTCGCGCGGCGTCCGGCACCCGGTGCGGGATTCGGCCGGACGCGGGCCGGGGATCGATCCGGCCCACGGTAGCGATCCGTCGCCGGCGCTGCGCCGCCGGACCGGCGGTGGTGCGTGCGGCGAGCACACCGGGCAGGTCGGCGGCGGAGCACACGGCCACCATCCGCTGCGGCTGCGTGGTCTCCTGCGCGACCCGCGCGGCTCGAACCGGTGATTAGCGGAGAGATAGCCGGGTAGGGTTTCCTCAGGGTCCACAGCACCGCTACCGGGAGGAGTAGTGAGATGCGCACCGATCCGGGCACGGTGCTCGATCGCCCACCGGCCGGCGGACAGCTCCGATTCGGAATCAGCACGCCGGGCGGGCCAGCGGCGACGGCCGAACGCGCCGCGACCGCGACCGCGGTGGGCGCGGAGCCCGAACTCGTGCTGTGGTTCACCGATTTCGGTGCGGCCGCGCCGGACACCGAGCTCGCCGGGGCGACCCCGATCATCACCTGGGAACCGTGGCGGGCGCTGGGCGACGGCCGCTACGACCGCTCGGCGTTCCCGCTCACCGCCATCGCCGCCGGGGCCAACGACGACCACGTGCGCGACTGGGCCCGCGCGCTCGCCCCGCACCGCGCCGGGCTGCGCTTCGCCCACGAGTTCAACGGCGGCTGGTATCCGTGGTCCGGCGATCCGGCGTCCTACGTGCGCGCGTGGCGCCGCATCCATGACCTGATCGCCGCCGAAGCACCCGGAGTGCGCTGGATCTGGGCGCCGAACGCGCCCTTCGCGCAGGCTCCGGTGGAGTGGTACCCCGGCGACGACTACGTCGATGTGCTCGGGCTCGACGGCTACAACTGGGGCACCGCGCGCCCGGGCAGCCGCTGGGTGGAGCCGGCCGAGCTGTTCGGCCCCGCCCTGGCGGCGCTGCGCGAGCTCGGCAAACCGGTGCTGGTCACCGAGGTCGGCTGCGCGGAGGCGGGCGGATCGAAACCGGACTGGATCACCGAGCTGGTGGCCCTGCTCGCCGCCGACCCCGCCGTCATCGGGTTCGTGTGGTTCGACCACGACAAGGAGACCGACTGGCGGCTGTGCAGCAGCCCCGCCGCGGCGCGGGCGATGGCGGCCGCGCTCGACCCGGAGGCCCGATCATGACCGACACCGCCCAGTTCACACTGCCGCCCGAGGTGGAGGCCGCGCGGGTGCGCTCGCTGGAGCAGCTGCACCTGGCGGGCACCCCGCCGGAGGAGCGCTTCGCCCGGATCACCCGGATGGCGCGCGTGGTGTTCGGCGTGCCCGCCTCCTCGGTGAACCTGATGGACAGCGAACACCAGTGGTTCAAACAGCTCGACGGCCTCGACCTCGGCACGCACAATCCGCGCGGCGACGCCGTGTGCCAGGCGACCATCGTGCGCGCCTACACCGAGCCCGCCGAGCCCGCGCTGGTCCTCGAGGACGCCGCCGCGATTCCGGAGTTCGCGGCGCTCCCGACGGTCGGTGGCGCCGACGGCATCCGCTTCTACGCCGGCTATCCGCTCTTCGGCCCCGGCGGGCACGCGGTCGGCACCTTCTGCCTCTACGACTCGGTGCCGCGCTCGCTGGACGCGGCCCAGCTGGCAGCGTTCCGGGAGCTGGCGTCCTGGGCGCAGCGCGAACTCGAGAGCGCCGACGACCTGGAGCGCGCCGCCGCGGTGCAGCGCAGGCTGCTGCCGCCCCCGCTCGGCGACCTGCCCGGCTACCGGATGTGCGCGACCTGCCTGCCCGCCTACGCGGTCGGCGGCGACTTCTACGACCACTACCGCGATGACGGCGGGCTGATCCTCACCCTGGCCGACGTCATGGGCAAGGGGTTGGGCGCCGCGATCCTCACCGCGGGCGTGCGCTCGGCGCTGCGCGGTGCCTCCCGCGCGGTGCGCGGGGTGGGCGCGGGCCCCGATCCCGCCTCGGTGGTCGGCGCGGTCGACGCCCAGCTCACCGATGACCTCACCAGCACCGACACCTTCGTCACGCTGTTCCACGCCCGGCTGGAGCTCGACACCGGCGCCGTGCGCTACGTCGACGCGGGGCACGGGCTCTCCGTGCTGACCAGAGCCGATGGCGAGACGACGCCGCTGCCCGGCGGCGGGCTGCCGCTCGGCATCGTGCCCGGCGAGCCCTGGACGGCAGGCGCCCTTCGCCTCGAACCCGGCGACACCCTCACCATCGCCTCCGACGGCCTGCTCGAGCTGCTCGACCCGGCCGGCGACGCGGGCACCGTCGCGGAATTCGTGCGCGCGCACCCCGATCCGGGCGAGCTGTGCGCCGCGGTGCGCGAGCTCGCCGCCCGGTTCCCGCCGCTCGACGACGCCACGGTGCTCGCGATCCGCCGGGAGCCGGAGTGAGCGCGCACGCCGTCGCCACCACCACCACGACCGCGCGGGCGACGCCATCGCCGTGGCTGCGGTTGCTCATCGTGCTCACCGCCGCGCTCGGGGTGAACTATGTGGTGTGGCGCTGGCTGGCCGCGACGAACTGGTCGGCGTGGTGGATCGCGGTGCCGCTGGTGATCGCCGAGACCTACAGCCTGGTCGACTCGCTGCTGTTCGGGCTGACCATGTGGCAGTGGCACCGCCGCCGTACACCTCCGCCGCCCCCGGACGGCGCGACCGTCGACGTCTTCGTCACCACCTACAACGAGCCGGTCGAGATGGTGCTCACCACCGCGGAGGCCGCCCAGCGCATCCACTACCCGCACCGCACCTGGATCCTGGACGACGGCGACCGCGGCGAGCTGGCCGCGGCCGCCGCCGAGCGCGGCCTGGACTACCTGACCCGCAGCGCGCACTGGGACGACAAGCCGCGCCACGCCAAGGCGGGCAACCTGAACAACGCGCTCATGGAGACCGACGCCGAGTACATCCTGATCCTGGACGCCGACCAGATCCCGGAACCGGAGATCCTGGACCGCACCCTCGGCTACTTCCACGACCCGGCCATGGCCCTGGTGCAGACCCCGCAGTACTTCGTCAACGTCCCCGCCGCCGACCCGCTCGGCAGCCAGGCCCCGCTGTTCTACGGCCCGATCCAGCAGGGAAAGGACGGCTGGAACGCCGCCTACTTCTGCGGCTCGAACGCGGTGCTGCGCCGCGAGGCGCTCATGCGGCTCGGCATCGCCGGCTACGTCGAGGCCGTCGAGGAGGGGGTGCGCCGCACCCTCTACGCCGCCCGCAAGATCCTGCGCTCGGCGCGGCGCCGGGCCGACACCGCACAGGTGCGCGCCGCGCTGGACGCCGTCGCGGGCGCGGTCCGCGACGCCCGCCGCGACCTGCGCGCCCACGAGCCGCTGGCCGAGCTCACCTACACCTTCCAGCAGCGCGTCGACGCCGCCACCCGCAGCCTGGTCGACGCCGATGTCGCCGCCATGCGCGCCGACCTGGACGCCATCGAGGAGCTGCGCGCCCAGTCCGGCGGCGGCGGCGGGCCCGCCCCGGTGCTCTTCGACGACGAGGTACTCGCCACGCTGGCCGGGCGCGACTGGTCGCCGCTCGGCGCGCTGCGATCCATCGGCGCGCTGATCCGCGCGGTCGACGTCGGGCGCGACGACGAGGCCCAGCCGATCCTGCCGATGGCCACCATCTCGGTCACCGAGGACATGGCCACCTGCATGCGCATGCACGCCCAGGGCTGGCACACCGCCTACCACCACGAACCGCTGGCCTGGGGGCTCGCCCCCGACGACGTGGGCACCATGCTCACGCAGCGGCTGCGCTGGGCCCAGGGCACCGTGCAGGTGATGCTCAAGGAGAACCCGCTGGTGCAGCGCGGGCTCTCCTGGGGGCAGCGGCTCATGTACTTCGCGACCATGTGGAGCTACCTGGCCGGTTTCGCCGCGCTGGCCTACATCGCCGCCCCGATCATCTTCCTGGTTTTCGGGATCATGCCGGTGACCGCCTACAGCTGGGACTTCTTCGGCAGGCTGATCCCGTTCCTGCTGCTCAACCAGCTGCTGTTCCTGGTAGTGAGCCGCGGTACCCCGACCTGGCGCGGCCAGCAGTACAGCCTGGCGCTGTTCCCGGTGTGGATCCGCGCCTGCGTCACCGCCTTCCGCAACGTCTACTTCGACCGCCCGCTGGGTTTCGCCGTGACGCCGAAGACGAAGCAGCACCGCGACGCGCTGCCCTGGCACCTCGTGAAGTGGCAGCTGCTGGCCATGGTGCTGCTGACGGTCGCCGTCGTCGTCGGCGTGGTGCGGCTGTACTTCGGCGCCATCTCCCCGCTCGGGGTCACGGTGAACCTGGTGTGGGTGGTCTTCGACCTGCTGATCCTGAGCGTGGTGTTCCAGGCAGTGCGCTATCACGGCAACGAACCGGAGGCATGACGATGAGCCGATTCCCCACCCGCACCGCCGAATCCGGCGCCGTCGTGGTGCGCCCGGAGGGCCGCCTGGACATGATCGCGGCGCCCGAGCTGCGCAAGAAGCTGCACGCGCTGGCCGACGGGACCGGCGCCAGGGTGGTGGTCGACCTCGGCGGCACCGAGTTCATCGACTCCTCCGGGCTCGGCGCGCTCATCTCCGGGCTCAAGGCGGCCCGTCAGGCAGGCGGCGACCTGCGGATCGCCGCGCCGACCGCGCAGGTGGAGACGGTGCTCGCGCTCACCAACCTGAACCGGGTGCTGCGCAGCTACCCCTCGGCCGACACGGCCTTCGGGGCCGAGGGCTGACGTGCCCGGCCCCGCCGCGCACGTGCTGCGGACCAGCACCGGCCCCGGCACCCTCGCGGCCGTCCACGACACGCTCGAACAGGTCTGGGCCGCGCATCCGGTGCCCGAGACCGTCCGGCTGCACCTGGATCTGGCCACCGGGGAGATCGCGGCCAACATCGTCGAGCACGGCGGGTCGGCGACGCTGCGCTTCGAGGTCTCGGTGCGCCCGGACCGGGTCGAGGCCAGCTTCACCGACGACGGCCCGCCCGCCGAGGTCGACCTGACCGCGGTCACCATGCCGGACCCGCTCGCCGACCGCGGCCGCGGCCTGGCCCTGGCCAGCCAGGTCCTCGACGAACTCACCTACCGCCGGGAGGGCCCGCGCAACCACTGGACCCTCACTCATCTGCTCGACTGACGCCCCGGCAGGGCGATCGGTACGTATTCGGAAAAATTCTTCCAGCGAGAAGTGCACGCGGGTATTGATGTCCCTCTTTCCGCTGACAGGTCGGTATCCGGGAAATCCCCTGCGGGTCGAGCTAACATCGTTGGTGCGCAGCATAATTGAGCGAACAGGGGTGGATTCTTCCTTCGGTGGTTCATGAAAACATTGGACCACCGCTATTCGGCGCGCAATTCGTTCTCGATACAACACTGCGGCGAACAGTAATTCGCTGGAACACACCTGCACGAAAGTAGGTTCATCATGGCATTGTCGGCAACCGACCTCTCGGCCCTCGGGGAGACGCCGGTGACCATCCGGTCGACGGCGTTCTCGAATGTCCATCTGCGTCTGGACGCCACCGGGGTGACCGCCCCGGCCGACGAGGGCGGCGGCACGGTCAACTGCCGGTACGGGGCGGGGCTCACCGAGCGGTTCCGGGTCCGGCCCCAGACCGACGGCTCCTTCGCCTTCGAGTCGGTGTCGTTCCCGAAGGTCTACCTGCGCCTGGACGGCCGCGGGGTGACCGCGCAGACCGGTACCGGCGGCGGCAAGGTCAACGCCCAGTTCAACGCCACCGCCCCCGGCCCGTGGGAGAAGTTCCACGCCAGGGACCAGGCGGACGGATCGTTCTCGCTCGAGTCGGTGTCGTTCCCGGAGGTCTACCTGCGCATGAACGGCAGCGGGGTGACGGCGGCGACCGGCAGCGGTGGCGGGACGGTCAACGCCCAGTTCGGCGCCGCGGGCGGCATCCACGAGACCTTCGTCCTGGCCATGGCCGATCAGCGCCTCGACTTCCGTATGCAGCGCCAGGAGCAGACCCTGTGGTGCTGGAACGCGGCCACGGTCAGCACCGCGGTCTACTACGACCCGGCGTCACCCTGGACCCAGGGCAGACTGGCCAACGCCGAGCTGGAACGCGACGACTGCATCGTCGGCGCGGGCGCGGTATCGCCCTGTAACCAGGGCCGGTGGCCCGATACCGCGCTCACCCGGATCGGGCGGCTCAACGTGCGCTCGAACGCCGCCCTGACCACCGTGCAGATCGGTGCCGAGATGGCCAGGAACGCACCGGTCATCGTCAACATCTCCTGGCGGGGCGGCGGGGGCCACATCGTCGCCGTGCGGGGGCGTTCGGTGATCGACGGTGTCGACTACGTCAGCGTCGCCGATCCGTGGGAGGGCGACTCCGATATCACCTACGACGCCTTCCGCAACAGATACCAGGGCACCGGAACCTGGACCGTCAGCTACAAGACCCAGCGCTGAGGAGAACCGATCATGCCACTGCACCTGCCCGACCCGCCCGCCGACGTCCCCGACAAGGTCAAGGGAAAACTGCGCGCGTTCGCCGACGGCGCGAAATTCTCGACCGCGGCACTGCGCGGGGCCCGCAAGGACCAGCTCGACCTGTCCACGCCCCACCAGATCTTCACCCTCGGTCTCGACGACATCACCGCGGGCGCCGGTCTCGAAGCCGCACAGCCGGTGGGCTGGCGCTACCTGGTCGTCGACGGCTCGCAGATCATCGCCAGCGCCGAAACCACACTGGCCCCCGACGGCACCGAGGAGATGTCGCAGTTCACCGAGGGGCCATTCGTCCTTGCCACCGACAGGGCCCTGAAGGTCGTCCGGAAACTGCCCCAGCTCGCGGCCGCCGGCTTCGAGCTCCGGCTGCTGCGCATCCCCGCCCTGTACGTGATGGCACTGTGGCTGCACTCCCCGATCTCCGACATCCTCGCCCCGCTGGACCCCACGCCGATCGGGAAGGAGGGCAAACCCGTCCTCGCCGCGCAATTCCTCAGCGAGCTCGCCGAACTCGCCCGCACGGTGAGCCCGCCGCCCTGAGCGCGGCCCCGGGCCTGCCCGGCTGACAGCCGTCGTCGCGCCGGGACACGACGTACCGCGCTGACGCCGGCGCGCCCCACCCGCGTCCGGTCATCGCAGAACCTGGGGTGACCGGGCTCGGGCACTGCCGTTTCCGGCGCGACGGCGCGCGGCGCGGCTGCCAGAATCAGCACATGCGGACCGAATCGGTGGCGGTGACCGAGGTAGGTCTCGGGGATGTGGTGGCCGATCCCGCGGGCACCGGGCTGTGGCGGCGGGTGCGGGAGCTGCGGTTCGGCCGCGCCCCGCGGCGGGACGGCAGCGGGCGGGAGTGGACCTACTACGCCTTCGTCGGCCCGCTGGTCGATCCCGCCGCCACGGCCGAGGTGATCGGCAACCAGCCGCGCATCGACCGATTCGTGTTCCGCGAGGACGAGTGCGTCACCCGCGCGGTGACCGACGTGGCGTGATCGGCGATTCGCGAGGACACTCGAGGACACAGTGAATCGACTCGTCCCCCAGGAGCACATGCGATGGCAACCAACGGGCCCTTCGGCCTCGACCCGGAAGACCTCGAGCGCGCGCTGCGTGAGGCGGGAATCGAGCTGCGCGATCTGATCGGCAAGGCGGGCGGGTACCTGGAGCGCGTTGACGGTGCGAGCGTCGGCTCGCTGGCGGCGCTGCTCGGCCAGTTCGCGCCGCAGCCGGAGAAGCCGCGCACGACACCGAAGCCCGAGGGCGAGACCACCGGCGAGTCCGGCAGCGGCGTCTGGGTGATCTACACCGTCGACGAGGGCGGAGCGGCCAGGGTCGACCAGGTCTTCCCCAGCGAACTCGAAGCGCTGCGCGCGCACCGCGACAACACCGACGACCGCCGCCGGGTGCGGTTCCTGCCCTACGGCGTCCCCGCGGGCGTGCTGGACGCGCCCTGATCGGCGCCCGACAGCGCGAATCGGCTCGCCCCGCAGGCCCGCAACCGCGATGATGGTGCGGTGACCGAACAGGTGAGCGCATGCGCGCGCTGGTAGTACTGATCGTGGTCGCGGCGATCGCGCTGATCGCGGGCGACCGGATCGCGGTGGTGGTGGCGCAGAACGAGATCGGGCGCCGGATCGCCGCCGAGTACGCGCTGGACCGCGATCCGGCGGTGGACATCGGCGGCTTCCCGTTCCTCACCCAGGCCGCCGACGGCCGGTACGAGACCATCGACGTCCGGGCCGGCGAGTGGAGCGCGCAGGACGTCACCGTGCGCGACCTGCGGCTCACCCTCACCGACGTCACCGCCCCGCTCGCCGACCTGATCGCGGGCGACACCTCGACCCTGGTCGCCGCCGGCGCGACGGCCGAGGCCGTGGTCCCCTACGACACCGTGCGGCGCTTCGCCGACGACGGCGTCCGCGACCTCTCCGAGAGCCCCGACGGGCTGCGGGTGACCGGTACCTTCCCGGTGGAGGGGCTGCCGTTCCCGGTACCGGCGACCATCGTCTTCGCGATGGCGCCCACCGCCGACGGCATCGAACTCACCCCGACCTCGGTGCAGGCCGCGATCGGCGGCCCCGCGGTGCCGATCTCGGTGCTCAGCAGCACCCTTGCCTTCACCATCCCGCTGCAGGACCTGCCGCTCGGCGCCGAGATCACCGCCATCCGCGCGGCCGCCGACGGGCTGCACGTCAGCGCAGCGGCCGCGGACGTCCACTTCGCCGATCTGCCCTGAGCACCGGGAGTTACGGGACGTAGAGGTACCACTCGGCGAACGGGCCCTGGATCGGCCAGCTGCTCGACATGATCTTGGCCGGGCCCATCCCCACCCACAGGTCGACGGTCACGGTCTTGCCGCGCTGGGCCCCGGTGCGCACGTAGACGTCCTGGTGCCGGAAGCCGGCCGAGCCGACCCAGCCGATCATGACGTGGTTGCCGCACGGCCCGCTCAGGTACCCCTGCGGCGTCACCCGCGCCCGCACGAACCCGGGCCGCTTCGGCGCCGCCTCCAGATCCACGGAGATCGCTCCGGCGCAGAAGTTCGCGTCACCGAAGGTGTAGAGCGTGGTGCCGATCGGCGCGAACTGCGGCAGCGGATCCGCGTGCGCCGGAACAGCTGTCGCGCCGCCGAGCACCCCGATCCCCAGCGATGCCGCCAGCCCCGCGCCCAGTCGTCGAATGTTCATGGTTCGAGCCCTCCCCCGTCGAGCATTCGGATCCCCGCTCGCCCCGGCCGGATGACTCCGTCGGCATCGACGGCCCGCGGCGGAAATCGTTCGCCCACCGAGCATATCGGGTGAATCAGCGCGCCGGGAAACGTTCCGAGCGGTCTGGGTAGCGGGCCGCGAACCGGGTCGGGGGCTCGCCCATCAGGCGGGTGAAGTCGCGGACGAAATGTGCCTGGTCGGCATAGCCGAGGTCGGCGGCGAGCACCGGCCAGTCGATCTCCGCGCCCGCCTCGAGCCGGCGCGCGACCTCGTGCACCCGGTAGCGGCGCAGCACCCACTTGGGGCTCACCCCGACGTGCTCGGCGAAGAGCCGCTGCAGGGTCCGGACCGGGGAGCCGAGCTCGGTGGCGAGCTGATCGACCCGGGTGAGGTCGGGGCGGGCGGCGATCAGCGCGACCGCCTCGACGGCCGCGCGGCCGGCCGGGCCCGGCTCGGGCAGCCGCGGATGCAGGAACTCCTCGATCGCCGCCACCTCCGGGCATACCGGCGGCTCGGCGCCGAAGACAGCGACGGCGTCGACAACCCGGTCGGTGAGCCCCGATACCGGCGCGCCCAGGATCGGGCGGAACGCGCCGGGCCGGAAGGCAACCCCGAATACCCGGCCGCGACCGGTCAACGTCTGACAACGGTGCCCCCGGGCGACCCCGCGCACCGTCGCGCCCACCTGGCTGCTGATCGTCAGGTGCACACGCGGCAGCGCCGTGATGAGCTGGCGGTAGGGCTCGGCGTAGTCCCAGTGCACGGTCCAGTAGTGCTCGATGTACCCGGCGAGTTCCGGCGACGGCGCGGCGGTCCGGTGCCGCTGGAACCGCCGCCAGGCCCCGCCCAGCTCACGGGCATCCCTCATGGCGCGAGTGTAGGTGTCGCGTTCGTTCAAGACAGCCCGGCCCGCGGCTGGTTGGCTGGCGGCCATGAGCACTCCGGAGACGATGGCAGCGGCCGCCGCGCCCCTGCTGCGGATCGCCGCGGCGATCACCCCCGCGGACCTGGACCGCCCCACCCCGTGCACCGACTACGACGTGGCCGCCCTGGTGAACCACCTGCTGTACTGGGCGCCCGGGCTGGCCGCCGCGGGCCGCCGGGAGCAGGCGCCGCCCCCGCCCGAGTCCCTGCCGCTCGACGCCGAATTCGCCGAAACCCTGCGCCCGCGAGTCGACGAGATCGTCGCCGCCTGGAGCGAGCCGCGGGCCTGGCAGGGCACCGCCGAGTTCGCCGGAGCCGTCCTGCCCGCCCCGATGCTGGGCGGCATGGTGGTCGGTGAGCTGGTTGTGCACGGCTGGGACCTCGCCCGCGCGCTGGGTCTCGATGCCGGATGGGACGACGCGCTACTCGGCTTCCTCTTCGAGCAGGTGAGCGCGACCGCCGAGCAGGGTAGGGAGATGGGCGCCTACGGCCCCGCCGTGCCGATCCCGGACTCGGCGCCGACGCTGGACCGTGTTCTCGCCACGACCGGCCGGGCACCGCACTGGCGTCCGAGCACGGTCTGATCCCCCATCCCCCTTTCACTGTATACACGATTCCGCGCCCTCATGAGCTGCCGAAATGTGGTCCATACTCGCTCCCGTTCTACGGAAACCCCAGGTGAGGAGTGGCGGTATGGCCTATGTGCTCGGCTTCGCGGAGATCGATCGGACGCAGGTCGCGGTGGTCGGCGGCAAGGGCGCGAACCTCGGTGAGCTGTCCCGCGTGGACGGCGTGCGGGTGCCGGACGGCTTCTGCGTGACGACGGCGGCCTACACCCGCGCGGTGGCGGGGCTGGACGCGCTGTTCGCCGAACTGTCCGGGATCGAGCCGGGTGACCGGGAGGCGACCCGGGTGCTCAGCGCGCGGGTCCGAGCGGCGGTCGAGGAGCTGGAGATCCCCGGCGGGGTCGCGGCGGAGATCGTCGCGGCGCACGCCCGGCTCGGCACCGACGGCGCCTACGCGGTCCGCTCCAGCGCGACGGCGGAGGATCTGCCGACGGCGTCCTTCGCCGGGCAGCAGGACAGCTACCTGAACATCGTTGGCGCGCCGGAGCTCCTCGCGCACGTGCGGCGCTGCTGGGGTTCGCTGTTCACCGAGCGCGCCGTGGCCTACCGGCAGCGGAACGGTTTCGGGCACAGCGGGATCCGGATGGCCGTGGTGGTGCAGGCCATGGTCTTCCCGCGCGCCGCCGGGGTGCTGGTCACCGCCGATCCGGTCACCTCGGATCGGACCGTGACCTCGATCGACGCCGGTTTCGGGCTCGGCGAGGCGCTGGTCTCGGGGCTGGTGAACGCCGACAATGTCCGGGTGCGCGGCGGCGTGATCGTCGAGCGATCGACCGCGACCAAGAAGCTCGCCGTGGAGCCGGAGCCCGCCGGTGGCACGCGGGTGCGCGAGCTCGCCCCCGAGCGTCGGGACGAACCGGTGCTCTCCGACGCCGAGGTGCTCGACCTCGAGCGGCTCGGCCGCCGGATCGAAGCGCACTTCGGCAGACCGCAGGACATCGAGTGGTGCCTCGGCGACGACGGGATCCGCATCGTGCAGAGCAGACCGATCACCACGCTGTTCCCGATCCCGGAGGCCGCCGACGGCGGCGAGCACGTCTACGTCTCGGTCGGCCACCAGCAGATGATGACCGACGCCATGAAACCGCTCGGGATCTCGCTCTGGCAGCTCACCAGCGGCGCACCCATGCGCGACGCGGGCGGGCGGCTGTTCGTCGACGTCACCGCCATGCTCGCGGCGCCGGCATCGCGCGCCGCGCTGGTCACCGCACTCGGCAAATCCGATCCGCTGCTCGGCGACGCCCTGCGCACCCTGATCGAACGCCGCGGGTACGACACCGAACCGGATCACCCGGCACCGGCCACCGCGCCCGCACCGACCGAGCTCGACCCGGCGCTCGTCGGCGAGCTCATCGCCGCGAGCGAGGCATCGCTCGCGGTGCTGAAGCGCGACATCCGCGCCCACACCGGGGCCGCGCTGCTCGACTTCGTCCGTGCCGACATCACGGAGCTGCGCCGCGTCCTGTTCGACCCGCGCGGGCTGCAGCTGATCACCGCCGCCATGGACGCCTCCGAGTGGCTCAACGACCGGCTGCTCGACTGGCTGGGCGAGCGCAACGCCGCCGACGCGCTCACCCGCTCGGTGCCCGGCAACATCACCTCGGAGATGGGGCTCGCGCTGCTCGACGTCGCCGACGCCGTCCGCCCGCACCCGGAGGTCGTGGCCTGTCTGCACGCCGCCCCGCCCGACTTCCTGGACCGGCTCCCCGGCCATCCCGGCGGCGAGCAGGCCCGCACCGCGATCGAAGACTTCCTCGAGCGCTACGGCATGCGCTGCGCCGGCGAGATCGACATCACCCGGCCGCGCTGGCGCGAGCAGCCCGCCACCCTGCTGCCCGCGATCCTCGGCAATGTCGCCGGATTCGAGCCCGGGGCGGCCGCGCGGCAGTTCGCCGACGGCCTGCGCGCAGCCGAGCGGGCGAAAGGGCAGATCCTGGAACGGGTCCGGGCGCTCCCGGACGGTGCGGCGAAGGCGGCGCAGACCGAGCGCATGATCGACCGGGTCCGCACCTTCTCCGGCTACCGCGAGTACCCGAAGTACGGGATGGTGTGCCGCTACTTCGTCTACCGGCAGGCCCTGCTGCGCGAAGCCGAACGCCTGGTCGAAGCCGGTGCCCTGCGGGCCACGGACGACATCGACCACCTACGCTTCGACGAACTGCGCGACGTCGCGGCCACCCACCGAGCCGACCAGGAGCTGATCACCGCGCGCCGGGCCGCGTTCCGCGCGCACGAGGCGCTCACCCCGCCGCGGGTGCTCACCTCCGACGGCGAGGTCGTCACCGGCGCCTACCGGCGCACCGACCTGCCGGACGGCGCGCTGCCCGGCACCCCGGTCTCCGCCGGGACCGTCGAGGGCCGCGCCCGGGTCGTCACCGACATCGCCCTGGCCGACCTCGAAGCGGGTGACATCCTGGTCACCGCCTACACCGACCCGAGCTGGACCCCGCTGTTCGTCGCCGTCGCCGGGTTGGTCACCGAGGCGGGCGGGCTCATGACGCACGGCGCCGTGATCGCCCGCGAATACGGCCTGCCCGCCGTGGTCGGCGTCGAGCACGCCACCACGCTCATCCGCGACGGGCAGCGCATCCGCGTGCACGGCGCCGACGGCTACGTCGAGCTGCTGGCGGACCGGTGATCGAGCCGGATCAGCGCAGCGCCACCTTCGGGAAGTCGACCGGAATCCCGAGCGCCACGTTGATGTAGTTGGTGAACAGGTTGAGCGCGACCTGCCCGATCGCCTCGACGATCTGCTCGTCGCTCCATCCCAGGTCGCGCAGCGCGCCCACCTCCCCGGGGGCGACCCGGCCGCGCTCCTCGACCAGCTTCAGCGCGAAGCCGAGCAGGGCGGCGGTGCGCGGGTCCGGGGACTCGCCGAGCTGCGCGGCCTGCATGTCGGCGCCGCTCACCCCGGCCCTGCGGCCCAGCGCGGTGTGCGCGGCGAGGCAGTACTCGCAGGCATTGCGGTTGGCGACGGCCACCGCGATCTGCTCGCCGACCGCCGGGCCGAGCGCCCCACCGCCGAAGGCGCCGAAGGCGGCCCACATGCTGGTCAGCGCGGCGGGCGAGTTGGCGACCGCGCGGAACATGGCGGGCACCGTGCCGAAGGCGGCGTGGATGCTGTCGAGCTGGTCGCGGACGGTGCCGGTGGCGGTCTCGCGCTCGACGAGGGGGACGAGTGTCATGGGAGGTTCCTTCGCTGTCGTGTTTCGGACAGTCCCCAGCCTGCCGTGCCGAGTCGGATGATTTGCGCTCTATCGTCTCGATTTCTTACCTATTCGTCTGTCACCATGGGTGCATGATCTCCGTGGACCGGATCTCCCCGCTGCTCGAACGGTTCCGCGTGCGGACCAGGCTCTTCCACACCGGCCCGCTCTGCGGGGTGACCACCTACGACGCCGGGCTCGGACGGGGCTTCCTGCACGTGCTGCGGGCCGGGTCGATGGAGGTCACGCACCGCGGCGCCGGAAACCGGCTCGCGACCCGCCGTGTCGACCGGCCCAGCCTGCTCTTCTACCCCAGGCCGCTCGACCACTCCTTCCACAACGCGCCCACCGCGGACTCCGACTTCGCCTGTGCCAGCGTCGACTTCGAGGGCGGGCCGAACCACCCGCTGGTACGCACGCTGCCCGCGGTGACGGTGCTGCCGCTCGACGCCGTCGCCACCCTCGAACCCGCGCTCGCCCTGCTCTTCGCCGAGATCGACACCGCGAAGTGCGGGCACCGGGTGCTGGTGGACCGGCTCTTCGAGGTCGTGCTCATCCAGCTCTTCCGCTGGATCCTCGAGCACGCCGACGAACTCGACTTGCCCACCGGGCTGCTCACCGGGCTCGCCGACGAACGGCTGGCCCCGGCACTGGTCGCCGTGCACGAGGAGCCGGGGCGGGCGTGGACGCTCGAGGGCATGGCGCGGGAGGCGCGGATGTCGCGCAGCGCCTTCGCCGCGCGGTTCAAGGAGGCGGTCGGACAGTCGCCCGCCGACTATCTCGGTGGGTGGCGGATCACCGTGGCCAAGGAGCGGTTGCTGGCGGGCGTTCCGGTGGCGCGCACCGCGACCGAGCTCGGGTATGCCACCGCGCCCGCATTCTCCCGGGCCTTCACCCAGCGGGTGGGGTGCTCGCCGCGAGCTTGGGCGGCGCAGCTGTAGTCGCCCGCGGGCCGGACTCCACGCGGCCGGGCACGCTTTTCGCCGGCCGCAGCATCGAGAGTCACCGCAGGACGGTGCTTGTCCATGCCTTTTTCGTCCGACGTAGACACCGTTTGGCCGAATGGTGACCTCCCGGTTTGATGCGCATATCGCAATGCCACGATTCTGGATTCGAATCTGTGTCGAGGTCGCCCACCGGACCGCTGGCATTCGGGGCGGCGAGTTCGGCTCCTAGTCCGGGGACCGGAGGAAGCTGCGCACGACCGCGGCGGCGCGCAGCTGCCACAGCGACTCGAGCCGGGTGAGGTCGAGGCCGAGGAGCCGACCGGCCTTGTCCAGCCGGTTGCGCACCGTGTTCGGGTGGACGCCGAGTGCCCCGCCCGTGGCCGAGCGGCCGTGCTCCTGCCGCAGGTACTCGAGCACGGTGTCGAGCAGCTCGGGGTGCCCGTCGAGCGGGGTCAGCAGGCGGGCGAGGTGATCCCGGCCGGGGCCGGGGCGGGTGAGCTGGTATTCGAGGGCGAGGTCGTCGGCGCCGAACACGCCCGGTCCGGCGCGCACCCGCACCGCGAGTTCGAGCAGTTCGTGGGCCAGTTCGGCGCGGGCGGGGATGGTGTGGAAGGTGGCGGGCACCCAGGTGGCCAGGAGCGGGCCGGTGATCAGGTCGGGCCGGGCCCCCGGGATCAGAATCGTGCCGCCGCGGCGGGTGAGGACGGCGGGGACCGGCTGCTCGCACGCCGCGACGATGCGGTCGTGCGCGGCGCGGATCGGATCGTCGCCCGGCTCGGTGTCCGCGGTGGTCGCGAGGGCGCAGACGAGGTAGTGCTCGGTGACGGGCTCGCCGTGCTCGCGCAGCACGCGGAGCGAGAAGCGGTCCCAGCGGCGGGCACTCACGGGCTGGTCGCCGCCGCGAGGCAGGCGTCCCGGATCGCGGCGGGATCGTCCGCGTCGGAGGTCGATATCCGGGCGAATCGCAGGCCGGGGCTGCGGTCGCCGAGTTCCCGGTACCCGGCGCGCAGGGTCTCCAGGTGGGCGATGTTCTCGTGGGTCTCCCGTTGGCCGCCGCGCAGGGCGAGGCGCCGCGCCGCCTCGGCGGGGGGCGTGTCCAGCCACAGCACCCGGTCCGGGAGCGTGGTGCGGTAGGTCTGCGCGAGGCGGGCGACGGCCGCTTCGGTTCCGGTGCCGAGGATCGCGACGAGCTCGTCGAGCACGGTCGTGAGGTCGCCGCCGATGCCGACGCGGTCCTGTTCGAGGGTTTGCCAGCGGCGCAGCGCGGCCGTCGCGCCGGGGAGCCGCTGCTCGGCGCGGTCCAGCACGGCGGTGCTGCCGGGGGCCGCGCGGCGGGCGAGGCGGGCGTAGAGCGGGGCGTAGACGAGGGTCTCGATGATCGGGTGCCGTTCGCAGACCAGGACCTCGGGCCGGTAGGTGCGCAGCAGGAAGTCCTCCACCGGGCCGTAGAGGGTCATCCGCAGGTACAGCGTGGCGGCTTTCACGACGGGGTTGCCGAGCGCGTCGGCGGCCTCCCCGACGGCGGCGAGTTTGCGGGAGAGGTCGTGCAGCGGGCCGTCGCCGTTGTGGTGCAGGTCCGGGCAGCTGACGGTGAGCAGGCGGTCGTCGCTGAACTCGTGCCGCAGCCGGGCGATGAGCGAGGATTTGCCGCAGCCGTCGATGCCGACCACGGCGATGCGGGCGGTCACCGGCCGGCCGCCGCGGTGATGGCGTCGAGCATGGTCCGGGTGAGCACCTCCGGGGCGGTGGTGGCGTCGAGCTCGATCCAGCCGAGTTCGGTGCCGAGCCGGTCCAGTTCGGCGTGGCTGCGCCGCTGGAATTCGAGGAAGCGGGCGGCGTCGCCGTAGCCGCTCTCGTAGTCGCTGCGGTCGGCGCGGCGGGCGAGCGCGACCTCCGGGGTGACGCGCAGGTGGAAGGTGAGCGCGGGCGGTGGGAAGGCGGCGGTCGCGGCGCGCAGGGTGGCCGGGTCACCGCCGTGCGCGATCTCGGTGGCGAAGTACTTGTACCAGTAGGCGTTCAGCAGCAAGATGCGCGGTTCGCGCGCCAGCGCCAGGTCGAGCCCGGCGTGCAGGGCGTGGAAGAGGAAGTGCGCGCGGGCGTTCGGGCCGAGCACGCTCAGGTAGGCGAGGACGGCGGCGCGGTCGGCGAAGGGCAGCCGCGCGCCGAGCACCGGGTCGGCGAGGGCGTCCCAGATTCCGGCGGCGGCGGTGTCGAAGCCGTCGGCGGTCAGGGCCGCGGTGAGGGCGTCGAGCTGGGTGCTCTTGCCGGAGGCGTCGCCGCCGGCGACGCAGACCAGCAGCGGGGGCTCAGGCGGGGTCATCGAGCCGCTCCACCAGGCCGGAGCCGCCGTCCAGCCGGACGGTCTCGCCGTCGCGGATGGTCGACATCAGCCCGGGCACGCCGACCACGGCCGGGATGCCGAGTTCGCGGGCGAGCACCGCGGAGTGCGACAGGGTGCTGCCGCGTTCGATGAGCAGCCCCTTCACACTCGGGAACAACGGCCCCCAGCCGGGATCGGTGCGCAGCGCGGCCATGATGGTGCCGCGCACGTCGAGGTCGTCGTCGGGGCTGCGCACCACGCGGATCGGGCCCTGCACGATGCCGGGCCAGCAGCCGGTGCCGCGCAGGGTGCGGCCGTCGCCGACGGGCTCGGCGGCGGCCGCGGTCGGGGTCAGGACGTCGGGCGGGCCGGTGGTCTCGAACTGGTTCGGTGGCTCGGTGTGTTCGTAGCGGGCGAACTCGGCGATCCGGGTGCGGGCCAGCGCGGCCAGGTCGGTGGTCATGGAGCGGCCCTCGGCGAAGCCCTGGATCTCCTCCATGGTCAGGTAGAAGACGTGGCGCGGCTCGTCGAGGCGGCCCGCGGCGCAGAGCACCTCGCCGACCCGCAGGTAGACCGAGCGGCCGACGCCGACGATGCGGGTGCGGGTGAGCCGCATGCGTTCCCGGTCGCGGACCGCGGTGCGGGCCTTGCGCAGCACCCCGGCCAGCTTGTCGCGGCGGCCGCGGGGCAGCGCGTCCAGGATCTCGCGCTCGAAGGCCGCCCGGCGCAGGCTGTGGTCGCGTTCGAGTGCGTCGGCGTCGATGGCGTCGTCGCGGACGTAGTTGCGCAGGACGGTGCCGATGAAGGAGGGGTCCTGGCGCAGCGAGACCGTCTCCAGCTTCTGTTCGCCCATGCAGCGGTCGCCGTAGCGGTCGAGGTAGGCGTCGAGCTCCGCGGCGACGGCGGGGGCGGCACCGCGCACGGCGTCCAGGCCGGTGCGGGGGTCGCCGGTGTAGAGCGCGGCGCGCAACTCGGGGGCGCGGCGGATGGCGGCGGCCAGCCGCATCAGGATCAGCGTCGGCTGCAGTGATTCCACCGCCTCCTCGGAGGCGAGCAGCCCGGCCACCGTCTCCTCCGAGCCGCCCGCGGCGGCCAGGATGCGCCTGGCCCGGCCCGCCTGGTTGCTCAGGTAGAGGTCGTTGAGGATCTGCACGGCCCAGCGGTCGAACAGGTTCAGGCCGCGTTCGGCGAGGTCCAGGAGCTGGTCCAGCTCGGTGGCGGTGTCCAGGTCGCGGCGGATGCGCTCGACCTCGGCGCCGACCTCGCGCTGGAACCGCTCGACCAGCCTGCCCCGGTTCAGCATCCGCCAGCCGAGCACCACGAACACCGGGGCCAGCTGCGGGATGGCGGCGAGCCGCTCGGCGGGGCCCGCGTGGATGCCCTCGATGAAGTCGACCGGGTGCTCGACACCGATCATGCGCTCGACGTCGTCCTTGTTGCGGTCGAAGAACGGGGCGAGGCGCAGCACCCGGTACCAGTTGTTGATGTTGTAGTAGACCCGGCCGGAGACCAGCCCGACCATGTTGCGCAGCACCTTGTCGTTGGCGGCGATGGTCCGGTCGCCGACGCCGATCAGGTGCAGCGTCTCGCGGAAGATCACCTCGTAGACCTTGGCCGCCCAGGAGAAGGTGAGCGGGGTGGTGACGCCGTTGAAGCTCTCCTGGATATTGCTGTTGTCCCACACCGTGCGCCAGGAGCCGAGCGCGGCCACCGCGGTGATCGGGCGGGTCTGCAGGACGACGAGCTCGCCGGCGCGGAAGGTCCACTCGATGTCCTGCGGGCCGCCGAGGGCGTCGGCGATCCTGACCCCCTCGCGCACCAGGTCGGCGGTCTGCTCCGGGCTCAGGCAGCGGATCCGGCGCCGCGGCTCGGCGACCACGCGCTGCTCGGCACCGCCGGCATCGGCGCGGCCGTACTCGATGTCCTTGTCGGCGACGGTCACCGACACCTCGGTGCCGTCGTGGCCGACGGTGAACTCGTCGGTGGCGCAGGCCCCGCTCACCACGCCCTCGCCGGTCCCCCAGCAGGCGCTGATCACCGCCCGGTCGGTGGCGCCGGTGACGGGGTCGGTGGTGAACAGGACGCCGGAGACCTCGCCGTCGACCATGTCCTGGATGATCACCGCGACCGCGGACGCGGCGTCGGTGCCGGTGTAGTGCAGGGCGCGCGGGCTGAAGGCGGAGGCCCAGCAGCGGCGCACGGCGTCGAGCACCTGGTCGGTGCCGGTGAGGTAGAGGAAGGATTCGTAGATGCCCGCGTAGGAGCGGTCGGCGCCGTCCTCGCCGACGGCCGAGCTGCGCACCGCGACGCGCCCGCGCCCGCGCACGGCCTCCTCGATCTCGGCCGCGAGCGCGGGATCGACCGGAGTGGCACGGATCTCGGCGCGCAGGCGTTCGGCCGCTTCGGCGCGGGCGGGGCCGTCCGCGGAGTCGAGGAGCTGCCGGTGCAGCTCGGGCAGCTCGCCGCGGGTCAGGTGGGCGGTGAAGCCCTCGGTGCCGAGCACCACCCAGGCGGGCACCTGGGCGCCGACGCGGGCCAGCCGGGCCAGCCCGGCCGCCTTGCCGCCCGCCCAGCCGGTGTCGCCGTCGGTGACAGATGTGCCGGCACGCAGCACGGATACGTCGGTTCGCTGATTCATTCGACCCTCATCGCTTCGATGATGTTGACGGTGGAGACGTGCCACGCGGCGGGCAGCGCGCCGAGCAGGCAGAGCAGGAGCGCGCCGAGCGCCAGCGCGTAGGCGCCGGGGACCGGCGCGAAGGCGACGTCGACGTTCCACGCGCGGGAGGAGGCGAGGTCGGCGACGACCTGCTGCACCGAGCCGAACGCCAGCCCGAGCACCCCGCCCACCACGGCGAGCCCGGCCGCCTCGGCGAGCACCGTCGCGACGGCGAACCGGCGGGCGGCGCCGATGGCGCGCAGCACGCCGATCTCGCGGCGCCGCTCGAGCACCGAGAGCAGCAGCGTGTTCAGCAGCGCGACCGCGGCGATGATCGTGACGATGATCCAGATGAGGTGGTTCAGGCTGGTGGCCTGGTCGAGCGCGGCGGCGAAGCCGCGCACCGCCGCGTCGCCGCTGTGGACGTGGACGCCGGGCGGGACCGCACCGCGGACCTGGTCGAGTGCGGCGCCGGGGTCGGCGCCGGGCGCGAGTCCCAGTTGCAGGGCGGCGGTGCCGGTGTCGCCGAACCACTGCTGCACGAGCGGGAGGCCGAGTGCCAGTGCGCCGTTCAGGGCGGAGAAGAAGGCGACCTCGGCGAGGATCGGGACCGCGTGGGCGCCGGTGGGGCTCGGGACCGTGAGGGTGTCGCCCACCTCGAGCGACAGTGCGTCGGCGAGGTCGCGGGAGACGACGGCGCCCGCACCGTCCAGGACGCGGCGCGCCACCTCGGGGCCCGCGGCGTCCAGCAGGGCGTTCGCCGAGCCCGGGGCGACGCCGTAGGCGAGGGCGCGCTGTTCGCCCAGGTCGACGTAGGTCGCCTGGTCGGCGACGACCGTGGAGATCGAGGGCAGCGCGCGCAGCCGGTCGGCGGTGTCCGCGGGGAGCCGGGGGCCGGTGGGGAAGGTTCCGGCCGGGGTGGTCGAGACCCAGATGTCGGCGCCGCGCAGCACCTCGAAGGACTTCTCGGTCGAGGTCACCGCGTTGCTGTTGCCCGCGCTGATCGCGAAGCTGGCCGCGACCGCGACGGCGACCGTCATCAGCGTCGCCCAGGAGCGTTTCGGCGAGCGGCGGATGGTCTCGGCGGCGAGCGCGCCCGCGCCGCCGCACCGGTTCGCGACGGCGGCCGCCGCGCGCACCAGCGCCGCGCCGACGGCGAAGCCCGCCGCGATCTCGGCGGCGAACATGGTCGAGATGCCGCCGTTGGCGAGGATGCCGGGCTGTCCGGTCGCGACCAGCACCGCCGCCACGGCCAGCACCGCGGCGAGCACGGCCGCGCCGATCCGCGCCGCGGGCCGAACGCGGTCGGCCGGGGAGACCCCGACCGGGGCCAGCGCCTCCACCGGCGACACCCGGTAGACCTGCCGCGCCGCCAGTGCCGCTGCGGCCACGCAGACGGCGACCGCCGCGACCACGGCGAGCGGGATCGTCCACCACGGCACCGCGAATTCGATGCGGGCGGAGACGGATTGCAGGAATATGTCCGGAAGTCGACCAACCGCGGCGCGGCCGAGCAGCAGCCCGAGCGCGGCACCCGCCAGCGCGCCGAACAGCGCGGAGACGGCGGTTTCGGCGAGCAGGTCGGCGACGATGCTCCGGCGGGTCGCGCCGAGCGCGCGGAGCATGGCGATCCGCTGCCGCCGACCGGCGATCGCCAGCCCCATCGCGGTGTAGATGAGGAAGGCGGCGACCAGGAACGACATTCCGGCGGCGGAGACGGAGACGAAGCGGATGAGCTGGACGCCGTTGCTCGCCGCGGCGCGGTGGGCCGCGGGCTCGCCCACGCCGGCTCGGCCGGCGACCGCGGCGGTGACGTCGCGGCGCAGGGCGGCGGGGTCGGTGCCCGGCTCGGCCACGATCAGGACGGAGTCGATGCGATCGCCGCGGCCTGCGGCGCGCTGCGCCAGCGGGAGCGGCGCGAGCAGGAACCGGCCGCCGTCGAAGCGCTCGACGCCGTCGAGCACGGCGGCGACGGTGACCCCGGTGTCCTGCAGGGCGATGCTCTCCCCCGCCGCGAAACCGGTGTTCGGGCCCGCCAGTACCCCGTCCGGGGTGGCGGGCAGGATCCGCAGGTGGTCCTGCAGCGGGCTGTGCAGCGCGGTCGCGGTGGCGTCGGTGCCGATCAGCAGGGCGGTGCCGCGCGCGGTGGTGACCGGGGTCTGCACCAGCGGGACCGCCGCCGCGACACCGGGGACCGCGGCGACCTCGGTGCGCAGCGCCGCGGGGATCCCGGCGCCGGAGAATGCCGAGACCTCCAGCGCGGCGTCGCCGGTGGTGCCGCCGGCGAAGTCGTCGAGGGAGCGGTCGATCGAGCCGATGATCGAGAGCACGGTGACCAGCAGCGCGGTCGAGACCGCGACCACCGCGCCGGAGGTGAGCGCGCGGGCGCGGTGCGCGGACCACTCCCGGACGCCGAAGACCCACCAGCGGTTCAGCGCCGACCTCACGGCGCCTCGCGGCCGGTGTCGTCGGCGACCCGGCCGTCCCGCAGCGTCACCACGCGGTCGGTGCCCGCGGCGGCCTGCTGGTCGTGGGTGACCATGACGACCGCGCGCTGCCGGTCGCCGTCGTGGGCGAGCCGGGCCAGCAGCGCCATGAGCTCGTCGCCCGCGTGGGTGTCGAGGTTGCCGCTCGGCTCGTCGGCCAGCACGATCGGCGGGTCGAGCATGAGCGCGCGGGCCACCGCGACCCGCTGCATCTGGCCGCCGGAGAGCTGGGCGGGGCGGTGCTCGGCGCGGTCGGCCAGCCCGACGGTGTCGAGCAGGTCGACCGCGCGGGCGCGGGCGCCGCGCAGGGTGCCGCCGTCGAGCAGCGACGGCAGCGCGACGTTCTCCCAGGCGCTCAGCGTGGGGAGCAGGTTGAAGAACTGGAAGACGAAGCCGATCGTGTGGCGCCGGAACGCGGCCTGCCGCTGTTCGCCGAGCCCGTCGACCGGCTCCCCCCGGAAGACGACGCTGCCGCTGTCCGGGGCGTCCAGCGTGCCGAGCAGGTGCAGCAGCGTGCTCTTGCCGGAGCCGGACGGCCCGACGACCGCGGTGAAGGTGCCCGCGTCGAAGCGCAGGCTGACCCGGTCCAGTGCGCGCACCTCCCTGCCGCCGACGGTGTAGGACTTGCTCACCTCGCTCAGCTCGAGCACCGCACCACCTCGTCGACGGAGGCCAGCGGCGCGCCGAGATAGCCGCTCTCGGTGCAGAAGTCGAGCAGGGTGCGCAGGTAGGCGGGGCCGGTGTCGGGTGGTGGGGTGCCGAGCAGCGCGGCGGTGTTCGCGGTGTCGAAGCTGCGTCGGGCGTCGAAGTAGCCGGTGTACTGGGCGCCGATGCGCAGGTAGTACTCGCGCTCGAGGTCGCCGAGGTCGGCGAGCACGAAGGCCGACCTGGGGACGAAGCGGGCCACCTCGAAGGACGGGTACTCGGCGAGCACCTCCGACATGCCGCGCAGTGACAGCGGGTCGGCGCCGACCGCGTGGAAGGTGCGGCGCTCGGCGAAGCCGGTGACGGCGGCGACCACGGTGTCGGCGACGAAGTCGACCGGGGCCAGCGAGAGCGTGGCGTCGTAGCGGCCGGGCAGGGTGCGCAGCTTGCCCTCCACGATCAGCTTCACCACGGTGTAGAGGTTCTTGTAGTCGCGGATGGCGCCGCTGCCGGTGTAGCCGGTGACGATGCCGGGGCGCACGATCGACCAGCGCAGCCCCTCGGTGTTCCGGACGTGGGTCTCGGCGTCGAACTTGCTGCGCTCGTAGCCGTTTCCGAACCCGTACGCGTCGCTGAGGTCGTCCTCGGCGATCGTGCCCTCGCGGCGGCCGCAGACGTAGGCGGTGCTCACGTACACCAGCGGGACGTCCAGCTCGCGGGCCAGCGCGCAGGCGTTGGCGGTGCCCGCGACATTCAGTTCGTCGTAGTCGCGCTGCGGCGCGGTGAAATCGGTGGTGGCGGCGCAGTGCACGATCGCCCCGACCCGGCCGGACAGGGCGCTCGCGTCCAGGCCGAACCCCGGCGCGCGCACGTCACCCCGCACGGCGGTGACCGGCGCGCCCGGGTCGTCGGCGAAGGCGGTCGCGGGCAGCCGGTTCCCGGCGCAGTCCACGATGCCGGGGGTGCGGTGGGTGAGCGCGACGACGTGCCGTTCGCGCCGGTGCAGCCGGGCGGCCACCTCGGCGCCGACCAGCCCGCCCGCGCCGGTGAGCAGCACGGCGGTCATCGGCGCTCCCCCGCCGCCGCGCCGCGGACCAGCCCGACGACGTCACCGACCCGCAGGATGTCGGCCAGATCCTCGGGGTTCTGCCTGGGCAGGGCGAAGACGCGCTCCAGGGCGACGGTCAGCTCCATGAGCCGGATGGAGTCGAAGCCGAGGTCGTCGATCAGGCGTTCGTCGTCGCGCACGTGCTGCGGGGTGTCGGGGGCCATGCGGGCGATGAGGGCGCGGACGGGTTCCGCGATGGCGTCGTCGGTCATCGGTCGATCTCTCCGTTCGGGTCGGTGCCGCGCTGGTGCGGCTGGGCGCCACCGGAGGCGAGCAGGTCCTGGACCTCGTCGATCGGCAGCTCGGTGTCCAGGTAGGCCGCGAGCCGCAGCCAGTCGTAGGTGATCCGCAGGGTGGCGCGCCACTGCTCGTGTGAATCGAAGGAGGCGGGGAAGGCCAGGTCGGCGGTGGAGCGGACGGTGTCGACGAGGTCGTCGAGGACGGCGAGCCCGACATTCTGCGGCGCGGCGGACGGTCCGGCGAAGCCGACCCGCGCCGCGGCGTCCACCCGGGCGAGCAGCCGGTCGCGGTCGGGCAGACCGGCGGGCACGAGCCGCTCGAGGGTGGCCAGCGGGGCCACGTCCGGGGGCAGCGGGCTGATGCCGAGGGTGCACAGCAGCAGCCGCACCGCGCCCTTGAGCAGCCGGTCCGCGGCGGCCTCCGCCACCCGGGCCTGGCCCTGGCCGAGCGCGCCGACCAGGTCCTCGCGGGCGTTCTCCACGATCACGTTGGACCAGACCAGTGCCGAGGCGCACTCGGTGAAGCGGGTGGCGGGCAGCGGGCTCAGCGTCACCGGCCTGCCGTCGGCCCTGGTGCCGCCGCCGATGCCGAGCACCGGGCTGGTCGGGCACGGGGCGAGGGTGGAGGGGCCGAGTGGTTTCACCATCGCGACGGCGGGCCGGATCGCGGACCCGCGGCCCCAGCGCATTCCGACCAGGCCGAGGCGGACGAATTCGGCGAGTTCGGCGTGCAGTGGCTCCGGGCCGCGCGCGAGCACCTCGGGTACCGAGCGGCCGAAGACCACGCCGCGCCAGGCTCTGGCGGCGCGGTCGGAGAGGACCAGCACGTCGGAGCGGCCGCGCACGACGTGGATGCGGCCGTCGATGGGCCAGGTCGTCACGCCGTCGACGCGGGTGAGCACCACCTGCGCGGGGTCGTCGGCAACCGCGACTCCCAGTTCGGCGGCGAACGCCAGCGCGGGGGCGAGCGCAGGAGCGGGGGCGAGCTCGGGGCCGAGCTCCGACGCCGACGCGGGAGCGTGCTCGCCGCCCGTGCGCAGGGCGCGGAGCTGCTCGAAGTAACGCTCGGCGAGCGCGTCCGCGCCGAGCCGGTCGAGCTGCGGGCCCAGCCACTTGCTCTCCAGGTAGGTCTCGCCACGCTCGGCGAGGTACCCCTTGACCGCCTGCAGCAGCCCGTCGGCCGCCCAGCCCGCGGCGGTGCCGTGGTCGCGCAGCGCGGCCATGGCCACCGCCTGGCGCAGCGACTGGGTCGCGCGCGCCGACCACCAGCGGGCCAGCACCCGGCTCAGCTCGGGGAAGGGCAGCGCCTGCCGCAGTCCGGCGATGTCGGCCGCGCCGGGGCGCACGACCGCCGCCCTGGCGAAACGCTGGCAGCGGTTGAGCAGGTCCTGGTCCAGGTCGAGCAGGGCGGCGCCGGTGACGTCCTCGTCCAGGGCCGCCTTGCGGACGAGGTCGAGCTGCGCGCGCAGCTCGACCTCCGAGCGGGTGCGCACCTCGACCCGGCGCCCGCCGAGGAACAGCACCGACGGCATCACCGGGGTCGGCTCCGCGCCGGGCGAGACCGCGAGGAAGTCGATATCGGAGCCCTCGTTGCCGAACCCCTCCGCGATCGAGCCCTCCAGCAGGACCGTCGCCGCCGCGGGCACCTCGACCGCCGCGAGCGCCTGCTCCAGCAGCCGGGTCAGTTCGGCGTCGCCGAGCCGGGACAGGGAGGCGCGCCGCTCGTCGAACACCGGGGCGGAATCGGTCTCGGCCGCGTCGGTTCCGTTGTCGCGGTACAGCTCCCACATGAGCCTGCGCCGCGGCTTGCCGCTGGAGGTGCGCCGGATCAACCCGCGCTCCCCGGTGACGACGACGCAGTCGCGGGCGGGGCCGAGTTCGGCGCGCAGCGCCTTGCGGGCGGCGTCCGTCCAGTCGCCGGGGGCGTGCTCGGCGAAGAGCACGACACCCTGGTTCGCGCCCGCCTCCGGCATCGCGACCGCGGCGAAGGTGTGCTTGGGCAGCCCGGTCTCGCGGGCGATCCTGGCGTCGAGGTCCTCCATGAAGACCGAGCGGCCGCGCACCTTGAGGCTGGAGCCCATCCGGCCGAGTACGTAGAGCTGGCCGCCGCGCAGGAATCCCGCGTCGCCGGTCCACAGCTCGCCGCCGGTGAAGCGGGTGCCTGCGGCCGACTCCTGGTCGGTGCCGTGGTAGCCGGTGGCGACCGAGGCGCCGCTGAGCACCACCTCGCCGAGCACGCCCGGGGGCAGGTCGCCGCCGTCGGTGCCCGCGATGCGCACCGCGACCGCGGCGGCCGGGCCGCCGAGCCCGACCAGCCAGCCGCCCCCCGACAGCGGCTGGCCCCGGTACGGGGTCTCGGCGACGACCGCGACGGCCTCGCCGAAACGGGTTGCGGCGCTGTCGATCCGTACCGCGATCGGGGTGTCGCCGGAGCGGGTGATGGTGGCCATGAGCGTGGATTCGGCCAGCCCGTAGGCGGGGCGCAGCGCGGCCGGGTCGTAACCGGCCCCGGCCAGCAGGGCGGTGAAGGCGCCGACGTGCTCGACGTCGACCGGTTCGGCGCCGGTGATCAGCGAGCGCAGGCCGGACAGGTCCAGGTCGGCGAGCTCATCGGGCCGGACCCGGCGCGCGGTGTGACCGAGGCCGAACGACGGCGCGACGGCGTGCTGGGCCCGCGCCATGGCCCGCACCCAGCGCAGCGGCTCGCGGATGAACTGGTCGGGGCGCATCAGGTAGAGCTCGCCCTGGCCCGCGATGGTGGCGATGACCGCCCCGACCAGCCCCATGTCGTGGTAGAGCGGGAGCCAGGAGACGGTGGCGTCGCCGGGGCGCCAGCCGATCGAGTCGGTGATGTAGGCGACGTTCGCGGCGAGGTTCCGCCAGCTGATCGGCACCCCCCTCGGCGCACCCGACGAGCCGGAGGTGAACTGGACCAGCGCGCGATCGGTACTCGCCGGCCCGTGGGCGCGGGCAGCAGCCGCGACGGGGTCCGCCGGGTTCTCCGGCAGGCTTGCCGGGGAGCCCGCCGTGGCCGCGCCGTCACCCGCCGGGTTCTCCGGAGAGCCCGCTGGGTCCGCACCGTCACTCGAGGTGTCCTTCGGCAGGGTCACCGGGGTGCCCGCCACCCCGGAGTCCGCCATGGCCGCGCCGATCGGCCCGCGCAACTGCTCGGTGGTGACGACCAGCCGCGGGGCGGCCCGGGTGAACTGCGCGCGCAGGTGCTCGCCGTACTCCCCGCCCGCACCGAAGACCGGCGGCGCCACCATGGTCACCGTCGCCCCGCTCGACCACACCGCGAACATGGTGGCGATGCAGCGCATCTCGGTCGGCAGCACCACGCACACCCCGTCGCCCGCGCGCAGCCCGGCGGCGGCGAGCAGGGCGGCGACGGCGCGCACGTCGGCGGCGAGCTCGGGGTAGGCCCGCCTGGTCCAGTCGCCGTCGTCGCCGGCGAGCCGCACCCCGCCCGCCGGATCCGGGTCGTCGAGCCAGCCGCAGATGGCCTGGTAGTCGTCGGAGGGCACGAGTTCTCGCTTCCTGTCGTCGGGGTTCGCGGGCACGGGCGTCACACCCGCTCGGCCAGGAACTCGGTCAGCGTGTCGGGGGTGCAGTGCTCGAACAGGTCGACCACGCTCAGCTCGGGCAGGCCGAGCCGGGCGCGCAGCCGCTCGCCGACCTGCAGCACCATGGCCGAGGTGCCGCCCGCGTCGAAGAAGCGGGTGGAGCCGTCGAATTCGGTGCTGCCGAGCACTTCGCTCCACACCTCGGCCACCACGGCGTCCAGCCCGGCATCGCCGCGGTCGTCCGGCCGGGCGGCGGGCGCGGTGTCGCGGTCGGCGGCGTGCAGCCGGGTCAGCGCCGCGGCGTCGAGTTTGCCGTTGGCGTTCACCGGCAGCACCGGGACGACCAGGTAGCGGTCGGGGTGGAAGGCGCGGGGCAGCAGCGGATGCAGCCGTTCACGGACGGTCGCGAGATCGCCGTCCCGGTTCAGGACGAGGAAGCACACGAGTTCGGCGGTGAGCCCGTCCCCGGCCACCAGCACGTGCGCGTTCGCGACCAGCCCCGTCCGGTGCAGGGCGCGCTCGACCTCGCCGGGCTCGAGGCGGTGGCCGCGGATCTTGACCTGGGCGTCCATCCGGCCGGCGACGACGAACTGCCCGTCCGCGCCGAGCGTGCCGCGGTCGCCGGAGAGATAACCGGGCACCCCGTCGATCTCGACGATCCGCGCGCGGGTCGGCCCGTCGTCCCCGAGATACCCCCGCATGAGCCCGGGACCGCTGATCACGAGCTGGCCGGGGACGCCGCGGGGCAGCACCCGGTGCGCGGCGTCGACAACGGCCATCCCGGTATCGGCGAAAGGCCTGCCGATGACCGACTGCTCCGGCGGCCGGGCCGGAACGCGGAACGCGGTGTGATACATGGTGGTCTCGGTGATGCCGTAGCAGTTCATGACCGCCACGTCGGGACGGGCGGCGACGAACCCGGCGACGCTGCCGTACTCCAGCCGCTCCCCGCACAGCAGCACGTGGCGCAGGCAGGCGAGCTCCCGCAGCCGGGGCCCGTGCATGGCGAACGCCGACGGCGTCTGCGACACCACCGCCACCCGGTGCCGCTCCAGGAACGCGCCGAGCGCGGCCGGGTCGCGCTTGACCTCGGCGCCCGGAACACACACCGCGCCACCGGAGAACAGCGCGCCGAAGGTCTCGACGATGGAGATGTCGAACGACATCGAGTGGAACAGCAGCCAGCGCGCCGCCCCGATGCCGGTGGCCTGCCGCAGGCCGTCGAAGAAGCGGACCGCGGCGTCGTGGCCGATCCGCACGCCCTTCGGGGTGCCGGTCGTGCCGGAGGTGAAGATGATGTAGGCGAGATCGTCCGGACCGGGGCCTGCGCCCGATGCGGGCGCGGGCGGCAGCCGCTCGGGCATCGCCACGGTGCGCACACCGACTTCCGGCAGGGGGTCGCCACCCGGTGCGCGGCGGCTCACGCCGACCTGTTCGGCCGGGCTGGGCTCCGGGCCGGTGACGAAGGTGATTCCGGGGCAGGCCGCCGCGATCTGGGCGACCCGGGCCGGTGCGGCCGCCACGTCGATCGGCACGTAGACCTTGCCCGCCTTGAATACCCCGAGCATGGTGGCCACCAGCCGCACCGACGGCGCGATCGTGACGCCGACCAGCGCGCCGGGGACGTGCGCGCGCAGCCAGGCGGCGACGGCGTCGGAGAGCGCGTCCAGCTCGGCGTAGCTCAGCCGGTCGTCGTCGGTGCGGACTGCCGTCGCCTCGGGATCGCGGGCCACCGCGGTCGCGAACTCCTCGGCCATGCTGCGCCTCGGGAAGGCGGTGGCCGGGTCGACCCGGGCGACGAGATCGCCTTCGGCCCAGCTGATCTCACCGAGCCGCAGCTGCTCCGGATCGGCGACGGCCTGGTGCAGTACGTGCCGGTAGAGCGCTCCGACATCGGCCTCGGGCAGCTGGTCGGCGCGCTGGACGAGCAGCGCGGGCTCGTCCGCGCCGACCTCGACGGTCACCGAGAGCGGGTGCTGCAGGTAGCGGCGGTCCACGTGCAGCGCGGCTCCCGCCACGCCGTCCACGACCGCGGCCAGCGGGCGCGGGTACAGGGTGAAGGCGACCGAGGGCTGGGTGGCGTCCATGGCCTCGGAGCCGATCAGGCTGCGGGAGAACTCCGAGAACGGCAGCTGCTCGAACTCGAGCAGCCCGCGCAGCTGGACCTCGGTGCGCGCGCAGAGCTCGGCGAAGCCGATCTCCGGGCGCAGGTCGAATCGGATCGGCAGGGCGTTGACCCGCACGCCGCGGGTGCTCGCCGAGCCCGCCCCCGAGCGGCGATTGGACATCGGGGTGGAGACGACGACGGTGTCGGTCCCCGCCAGACAGCCTGCGGTGAGCGCCAGCGCCGCCAGCAGCACCGTGTAGCGGCGCACGCCCAGCGCGGCCCCGGCCGACCCGGCGCGGTCGTAATCCGCGCGCGGCAGCGGCTCGCGCCGGATGCCGCCGGTGATCCGGCCGTGGGGGTCGCGGTCGCGCCAGCCCTCGACGCGCAGGTCGTCGAGCCCGGCGAGCACGGCACCGAAGTGCCGCACGGCGTCGGCGCGGCTCGGGGCCTGCGGCTCGGCGGCATCGGCGGGTGAGCCGGGGTCGGGGCTGGTGTAGCCGGGGTCGGCGTAGCGGGCGGCGAAGTCGGCGAGGAGGTTGTAGAAGCCGAAGCCGTCGGAGAGCACGTGCGCACCGGCGAAGAGGAAGTAGGCGTCGTCGCAGGTGGTGGCGATCTCCGCGCGGTAGAGCGGGGCGATCGCCGGGTCGAAGACACTGTCGCCGAGCCGCCCCGCCTCGGCCTGGATGGCGGCGAGGTCGGGATAGCGGGTGACCGGGACCGGTGCCCGCACATCGGCCGGGGTCACGACGACATCGCCGCTGCCGGTGAGTGTGAAGGTCTCGGTGAAGGCGCGATTGCCGTGCAGGATCGCCGCGACGGCGGCGGCGAACCGGACCGGGTCGGTCCCGGCGGGCAGCCGGGAGAGCAGCGCCCAGTTCTGCGCCGGGTCGGCGGGGCGCAGCGCGGCGGCGAGCACCAGGTGCCGCTGGATCGGGGATGCGGGTCTCATGCAATGGTCCTTCTCGTGCGCAGCGCCCGCTCGAGCAGCTCGGCCGCCGCCGCGCGACAGGGCTGCTCGGTGAAGACGGTGTAGTGGTCGCCGGGAGTGTCGAAGGTCTGCACATCCGCACAGGTCCAGCGGGACCAGTCGATGCCGGCGGCGGGGTCGATGCCGACGGCACGGGCCCGGGCCGCGGTGAGCGGGATCTCGGCGCGGAGCACGGTGATCGGCACCGAGATCGGGGCCGCGGGCCGGTAGGCGCGCAGCGCCTTCGTGTTGGTCAGCCACAGCGATTCGAAGGCGGCGAGGACGCCGGCCGGGTCGGTGCCGGGCAGCTCCGCGGCGGCGGTGCGCGCGATCGCGCCGACCTCGCGGCTCAGCGCCTCCGGGTCGACCGGCTCCGCCCCGAAGGCCTGCGGCGGGAAGGAATCGATGAGCACCAGCCGGGCCGGTGGCGTGCCGTCGGCCTCGAGCTGCCTCGCCACCTCGAAGGCGACATTGCCGCCGAAGGAGTACCCGCCGAGCACCAGCTCCGGGGTGACGGCGCCGCGGGCGCGCAGGGTGCGCACGCAGGCCGCCGCGATCTCCTCGACGGTGTGCGCACCGCGCACCGCGCGGAACGCCGCCATGGTCAGCCGCGGCGCCGCGCGCTGGAGCGCGGTGTAGCCGAAGTTGGTGCCGCCCGCAGGCGGGTACAGGTAGATCTGCGGCTCGCCCGTGCCGAGGACGAGCAGGTCGTTGCCGGGGGGCGGCGTCTGCTGGGCGCGCGCCTGCCCGGCCAGGATGGCGGCCAGCTCACCGATCCGGGAGACGCCGTCCAGCGCGTCGAAGTCGACCCGGAAGCCGATGCTGTCGGTGAGCGTGCCGACCAGCGCGACCAGCGTCATGGACTCCCCGCCCGCGGCGAAGAAGTCGGTGTCCTCGTCCGCCGCGCCGCCCATCTCGGCCACGGCCAGCCGCACGAACAGGGCGTGCGCGTCGTCCGTGCGGGCGGGTGTGGGCGGCGCCAGCAGCGGCAGGCTGTGACGATCCGGGTTCAGCGGGCTCGGCGGGAGCCAGATGCGCTGTCCGGCAGCGGGTTCGGGGTCGGCGGTGCCGGCCTCCAGCGCAGACCGGGCGGCCACCGACCCGGTCGCGCCGGAGACTGCCGGCTCGAGCGCGAGCTGCTCGGCCAGTTCGGCGGCGGAGACCGCCGACCCCGACCAGACGTGCTCGTGACGGACCCGGCGATCCAGCGTGGCGGCGATGTCGCGCACCGCCGGCTCCGGGTTCGCCCGCAGGTACTCGGCCAGCCGCTGCCGGTACTCGCGCAGCCCGTCCGCCGAGCGGGCCGAGACGACCACCGGGACCGGCCCCCCTTCGGCCGGTCCCGGCGCGGTCGCCTCGGCCCGCCGCAATACGACGTGCCCATTGGTGCCGCCCATGCCGAACGAGCTGACGGCGGCGTACTCGAGATCGGGCGCCCGCACCGGCTCGGTGGCGAAGGCGAACCGCGAATCGGCCAGCGGGACGGCCGGATTGGGCGCGGTGAACGCGGGCTGCGGGAAGATCGTTCCCCCGCGCAGCACCAGCACCGCCTTCAGCAGCCCGATCATGCCCGCGGCGACGTCGAGGTGGCCGTACCCGGCCTTCGCCGCGCCGAGGTAGCAGCGCCGCGCCGCAGGATCCGCGTACGCGCGGGAAAGCGCGCGGAACTCGATCGGATCACCGAGCGGCGTTCCCGTGCCATGCGTTTCGAGGTAGCCGACCTCACCGGGGGTGATCCCCGCCCGGTCCAGCGCGGCCGCGAGCACGTCCTGCTGCCCGCCGGCCGCGGGCGCGCTGTACGCCATCCGCTGCGCGCCGTCGTTGTTGATCGCCGAACCCGCGATCACCGCGAGCACGGGATCGCCGTCCGCCCGCGCGTCGGCGAGCCGCCGCACCACCACGACCCCGCCGCCGCTCCCGCGCACGGTGCCGTCGGCGGCCGCGTCGAAGGGCCGTGAGCGCCCGGTGGCCGAGAGGATCCCGCCCGCCTCGTGCAGGTACCCCTGCCCCTGCGGGAAGGCCAGCGATGCCGCTCCCACGATCGCGGTGTCGGCGTCGCCGAAGGCCAGCCCCAGGCACGCCTGGTGCAGCGCGACCAGCGAACTCGAACACGCGCTCTGCACGGTGAGCGCCGGGCCGGTGCAGCCGAGCCGGTAGGCGATGCGGCTGGCCAGGAAGTCGCGGTCGTTGCCGAGCAGCGCGCGGTAGTCGACCCGGGCCGGGCCCGGCTCCGCCGCGGCCACCCGGCCGTGCAGCCAGGTCGACGTCGATGCCGTCGCGTAGACCCCGACGCGGGTGCCGGCGCGCGCGATCCCGGTGGAATCCATGGCTTCGTGGGCCAGCCGGAGCAGCAACCGCTGCTGCGGGTCGGTCCAGCGCGCCTCGGTGGCGGTCATTCCGAAGAACTCGCGGTCGAACAGCTCCGCCCCGGGCAGCACCGAGGCGACCGGCACCTCGTTGTCGTCGGCGAGCACGCGCGGCACCGGGCCGAAATGCGTGGCGCCCGCGAGCAGATCGGCGCGGAAGCGATCCAGGTCGGCGACGCCGGGCAGCGCGAGCGCCGCCCCGACGATGGCGAAGGGCTCCACTGCCTCAGATCACCGCCAGCAGCGCGGCGACCGAGACGATCTGCCCGATCAGCCACATTCCCGCCGACATCTCCGCGACGTCCTTGACCCGGAACCGGTCCGGCTTCAGCAGGAACCGCACCGCCGCCCCGATCGGGAGTAGCGCGGTGGCACCGAGCGCGACGACCGCCCACCGGCTGTCCGCACCCGCGGTGTGCAGCACGACGACCTCGAGCACGGTGGCCAGCACGGCGAGCACCACCAGCACCGCGACCGTGCCCGCCAGGCCGAGCGACCTGGTCCACGACCCCGCGGCCTTCGTGTAGTCGACCACGGTCGGCCGGTCGTCCTCGGGCGTGCGGGACTTGCGCGCGATCTCCAGCAGCAGCGCCGCCACGCACCAGAGCGCCACCAGCCACCACACCGCGGCGGGCACCAGCCGGTCGCCGCCGCCCATCTGCGCGATCCACACCGAGCCGAAGCCCCAGAACGGCACGACGCTCAGCGCGAGCAGCACCCGCCGCGACTCCAGCCACGCCCCGATGGCCGCCCACTTCACCTGCACGAACTGCACCAGGTTGTTGGTCACGAAGATGACGACCCACCACAGCGTCACCCGGCCGAGCCCGCCGTCGATCCAGATCGAGACCGCCACCGAGACCACCAGGCAGAGCACCGCGATCACCCGCAGCTGGGTGAAGGTCACCAGCCCGCGCTGCAGCACCCGCTCCGGGTAGTGCTCGGCGTCGTGCGCGGCGTCCTTGTTGTCGTCGATGCAGCGCACCATGAGCGTGTAGGCGACGAAGGCCGCGAAACCGGCCCAGGTCGCGGCGCGCAACGCGGGCTCCTGGTCGGTGATCGCCTGGCCGAAGAGGAAGGCGGCCAGGAACATGGGCAGCTGCGCCGCCACCTGCCAGGCGGGGAAGCGCTCGTTGGAGTAGGCGAGCAGCCGCAGCGCGAACGGGGACTCGGTGGTGATGGCGGTGCTGGTCACGAGGGGGTTCCTTGTCGCTGTCCGGCGGTGGTGAAGGCGCCGGAGATCTGGTCCGTTGCGCCGGGGACGGGTTGCGCGGGGTCGGCCCCGACCGCGACGATCCGGTTGGCGGCGTCGACGTGCACCACCCGCGGCCGGTGCGCGGCGAGCTCGGCGGGGTCGAACTGGCCGTAGGCGATCACGATCACCAGGTCGCCCGGGTGCACCAGGTGGGCGGCCGCGCCGTTGATCCCGATCACCCCCGACCCGGGCTCGCCGCTGATCACGTACGTGGTGAGCCGGGCGCCGTTGGTGATGTCGACGATGTCGACCTGTTCGCCCTCGAGGATGTCGGCGGCGCGCAGCAGCTCGGCGTCGATGGTGACCGAGCCGACGTAGTGCAGGTCGGCTTGGGTGACGGTGGCGCGGTGCACCTTGGCGTGCATCACAGTCCGGCGCACGACGGCTCTCCTTCCGGTTGGTTCGCCAGTCGGGCGAAGGTGATCGGGTCGTGCGCGGCGAACACGGTGACCGGCCCGCCCGGCAGGCGGGTGAGCTCGGCCAGCCGGTGCAGCGTGCGCACCCGGGCGGCGGCGAGCCGCGGTTCGGGCACCCCGAACGCGGCGCCGGCCACCAGCAGCCCCGGCAGCAGCCGATGGAGCTGGAGTTCGGAGACGAAGGCGTCGCCCGCGTGCAGCAGCCACCGGTCTCCGGTGTCGATCGCGACGCCGACGTGCCCCGCGGTGTGCCCGTAGAGCGGGACAACCCGCAGCTCGGGGGGCAGCCCGCTCGGCGCCACGGTGCCGGGGAAGCCGAACCACTCGGCCCCGCCGCGCTCGTGGATCGACCACCGCGGGCCGTGCGCCCACTGCGCGGTGCGGTAGCGCCACCGGTCGCTGCCGGTCGGCGCGGCGGCCGCGCGCAGCTCGGGGCCGTGCACGTGGATCCGGGCCGAGGGGAAGTCGCCGATTCCGCCGGCGTGGTCGTAGTCCAGGTGGGTCAGCACGATGTGGTCGACGTCGCGCGGGTCGTACCCCAGCGCCTCGACCTGCCGCAGCGCGGTGTGCTCCGGGTCGAGCCGCGGCGCCAGCACCCGCCGGGTCCAGCCGAGCCTGCGGTCCGGCTCCGCGAGATCGGCGGTGCCGAAGCCGCTGTCCACCAGCACCAGCGCGTCGGCGGTCTCGACCAGCAGGCAGTGCGTGACGATCCCGCTCGCGAGCGGGCCACAGTCCAGGTGGTGCACCTTCATCCGCGGCCCCGCTCGATCTCGCCGAGCCGCGCCACCGTGGCGACCACCCGCTCCAGGAACGAGAGCCGGTGCGCGGTGTGCACCATCAGGTACAGCGAGAGCCTGCGCACGGTGAAATCGGCCAGCGCCAGCCGGTACCCGCGGCGCCACCGCACCGGGTCGAGCGCGACGCCCGCGGCCCGCTGCACCGCGAGCCTGTGGTGCTCGAGGTGGCCGTCGACCTCCTCGGCGGTGGCCGCGGGGGTCAGCACGTAGGCGAGCAGCTCGGCCAGGTCGCGCTGCGGCACGTGCACCGAGGCCAGCTCCCAGTCGTAGGCCACCAGTTCGAACCGCTCCGCGACCGGGCGCAGCCCGATATTGCGGGAGTTGAAGTCGTTGTGCACCAGCGTGCGCGGCATGGCCTCCAGCTCCGGCCACCACTCCGCGACCGTCTCGATCCACTCGATGGTCTCGGCGAGCCACTCGCCGGCGACCAGGTGCGGGTACTCGCGGTGGTGGTGCTCGTAGAGCCCGCGCCACAGCTCGGCCATCTCGACCATGCGGCCGGTCTCGGTCGCCGGGCCGAACCAGGGCTTCGCGACGAGCTCGCCGGTGCGGTTCAGCCAGTGCCCGTGCACCGGCGCGATGCCGTCGAGCGCGGCGCGGATGTGGGCCGGGCGCCAATCCTGCGGGCGGTCGGCGGAGTCCTTGAGCAGCACGTCGTCGCCGAGCCGCTCCAGCAGCAGCAGGTACGCCTCGCGGTCCGGCGCCTGGTGGATGCCGTGGCAGCGCGGCATGATCGCCGCCAGCGGGCCCGGGTCCCGGTACAGCTCCAGCTCGCGCATATGGGTGCCGAGGAAGCCGCTGGCATCGCTGCCCCGCGACCACGCCTCGGCCAGCCTGCCGCCCGCCAGCGAGACCAGCCGGTGCGCGGCCAGCACCACCTCGCCGTCCAGCGGCTTGGCCTTGACCACGAGCTCGAGCGGGGCCGCGTCGTCGGCGAAGTGCACGTCCACCGGCAGCACCCCGACCAGTTTCTGGGTGCTCACCCGGTGCGTCAGCTCGCTGATCACGCTGGACGCGGTGTTGTCGCCGATCACCTTGACCGTCTGCACCGGGCCGTCTCCGGTCAGGGTGCGCTCGAAGAACTCCGGGGTCAGGTCGAGCGCGGTGAACCAGCGGACCGGGCGGTTGCGGCCGAGCCGCTCGTGCGCGGTCGCGAACTGGCCGCCGATCACCGCCGACAGCGTCGAGAGGTCGAGCGCGAGCGCGAACCCGGCGATGATCTCGGCCAGCCTGCCCGCGGTGCCGGTGCCGACGCAGCCGAGCATCTCCAGGTAGTCGGCCTGCTGCGGCAGGCCGGTGCCGCCGCCGACGGTGCCGATCGCCAGCGCGGGCAACAGCAGCGAGGCGTAGACGCCGTCGCCGTCGGGCTCGATATTGAGGATCCCGGCGCCGGACTCGTGCACACAGGCGATGTCCTGGCCGGTCGCGGCGAAGAGCGCCGCGATCGCATTCGCCACATTGATGTTCGGCGCGATGCCGCCGCCGAGCGCGGTGCCGATGACATTGATCGAATACGCCCGGCACAGCGCCGCCTGATCGACCTTCAGCACCTGCGCGAGCGTGGCGCCGTCGATCCGGCACTCCGCGGTCACCCTGGTGCCGCGACCGTTGATCAGCGAGCGCTGGCTGAGCTTCTTGTCCCCCGCGGTGTTGCCCTCGACGCAGAACGAGCGCAGCGCGATCTCCGGGTCGTCGGCCAGCTGCTTCTCGATCCACAGGCAGGCCCGCCAGGTGCACGCGGTCGTCATGTTCTGCCCGGAGGCGTCGCCGGTCTCGTACTCGAAGACCAGGTCGACGCTGCGCCCGATCTGCATGGGGCGCAGCCCGACCAGCCGCGCGTGCCGGGAGACCTCCGCGACCTGGGCGCCCAGCTCGTCCTGCCTGGCCTGCGCCCACGCCGCGAAGCGGTGCGCGCTCACCACGTCGTCCAGGTCGAACCGCGGCGAGCGAACCATGCGCTGACCGAGCACCCTGGTGCTGACCCCACCCGCGCGGGACACCGCGTGCGCGCCCCGCGTCGCCGACGCGACCAGCGCGCCCTCGGTGGTGGCGAAGGGCGCGGTGATCCACCCGGTCGCGTGCTCGCCGTGGAAGCGCAGCGGCCCGGCCAGCCCGACCGGGATGGTCACGCTGCCGACCAGGTTCTCGATATTGCCGACCAGCCGGGCCGGGTCCAGGTCGAAGGTGTCCAGTGCGCGCAGGCTGCCGCCGGTCTGCGCGCGAATCCACTCCAGCCGCCTGCGCCTCGCGCTCTCGCTCTCGTGCCCACGGTCGGGCACGCGGGGCATCGAAGCCGTCTGGTCGCGCACGTGCAGCCTCCTTGGTCGCCCACCGCGCCGCTCCGCCATCCGGACGCGGCAGCACGCTCGGGAGCGAAAAGGCAATGGGGACAGTCGAATCGAAGAAGGCGCCGATGCCTTCGGGTACTCGTCTCGCGTCGGCGCTTCCGCAACGTAACAAAGAGAGCGAGCGGTTGCTACTTGTGTCCCAGCCGCATACGACGGGCAAACGGGGCACGAATTCCGGGCGACCTGCGCGGACGCCACCCGCTCGGGACGGGGTGAGCGGAAATCGGATAGATGCGAGTCACACTGCGAGGGTCGCGCTATAAAACCGACGGGTACGGTAAGCCGGTCACCGATCGCCCTTCGAGGCGTTTCCACTCCGGCTCGACACCGATCCTCCTTCTTGTGAGTCCTGACGTTTTCAGAATGTGCCGCAGCGCCGGAGAGCGTTCGGCGCGCAGGCGCCCATCCCGCCGCACTCGGCGTTCCCTGCGCGAAATTGTGATGTAGACCACTTACTCGCCAGTACAGAATCACTGGGATTCATTGCGGCGCACGCCACTCTGTGCCATAGTCGGCGGGCATTTGATCCCGGATGGTTTCACTAGCTCACGTCGTCGGACACCGCGTTTCGCGCGGCGTGATCGTGTGACCCCGGTCATCCCATCGGTGTGATGTGAGGACGTGTATGAGAACTCGAGCGGTCGCACGGGCGGCGGGCATCGCCGTCGCGGCATTGTCGACGGCGGTGGCGACGGCGCTGACGCCGTCGGTCGCGCAGGCCGGCGACACCTTCTATTCCTACAGCGGCCCAACGGATCTCGCAGCGCTGGCGCCGGGAACCGTCCTCGACGTCCGGACGGTGCCGTTCCACCTCACCGAGGTGCCGACGCCGCTGACCGCCATCCAGGTGCTGTACCGCTCGACCGACGCCCTCGGCAACGCCGTCGCCAATGTGACCTCGGTGATCAGGGCAGCCGGGGCGGGCCCGGCCAGGGGTGTCGTCTCGTACCAGTCCGCCTACGATTCGCTCAATCCCGAGGACAGCCCGTCGCGCGCGGTCGCCGGTGACATCCAGATCGGTGGATTCACCGGTAGCGGGCGCAATCTCGCCGTCGGCGGGCTGTTCTTCTCCGCCGAGGTGACCGGGTTCGCACTGCTGCTCGCGCAGGGTTTCAGCATCGTGGTGCCGGACACCGAGGGGCAGCAGGCCAACTTCGCCGCGGGCCCGGAGTACGGGATGAACACCCTGGACTCGCTGCGCGCGGTCGCCCGGGTACCCGAGACCGGCATCGCGCCGGGCACCCGCACCGCGCTGATGGGCTACTCCGGTGGCGCGATCGCCAGCAACTGGGCCGCGATCCTCGCCCCGGAGTACGCGCCGGAGATCGCGGCGCAGCTCATCGGGGTCGCCCAGGGCGGGCTGCTCGCCGTGCCCGCGCACACCCTGCGCTACGCCTCGGGCAGCGTGGCCTGGGCCGGCGTGGTCGGCATGGCGCTGGTCGGCATCTCGCGCTCGTACGCCATCGATGTCGAGCAGTACCTGAGCGACTACGGCAGGCAGGTCTTCGCGCGGCTGCGGGACGCATCGATCATCAACGTCTTCCTGCAGTACCCCGGGCTCACCTGGCAGCAGATGGTGCTTCCGCAGTACGCCGACCCGAACTCCATCCCGGAGTTCACCGCGGTCGCGAACGCGATCAACATGGGGCTCGCGCCGATCCCGACCATCCCGATGCTCGTCCACCAGGGCACCGGCGGCATCTTCGAGGGAACGGCGCCCGGCGGGCCCGGCCTCGGCGATGGTGACGGCATCATGATCGCCGGCGACGTGCGCGCCCTGCTGAACCGCTACTGCGCGACCGGGTTGCCGGTCCGGTACCGGGAGCTGCCGCTGCTCAGCCACGGAGCCGTGGTGCCGATCTGGGCCCTGGAGACGCTCGCCTGGGTGAACGCCCGCTTCGCCGGGGAGCCCGCGCCGACCAGCTGCGGGCAGATCGCGCCGGGCAACAGCCTGGCGGCGGAGGTCGACAGCGGGGGGTAGGGCGCTGCCGTGCCGTCCCGCACCGCGGCACAGCGGGTTCCGGGACGGTGGCTCGGCCTGCGGCTGCGGAAACCGGCGCGGACGGCCCGGCACGCGGAGGCGGGGAAGCACCCGCATCGCCGAACCCGCTACCCACACCCGGCCCACGCTAGGTCGGCGGGCCGTCCGCCGCCGGGCGGCGGTCCAGAGTTGGTACCACCGCACAAAGGCACCCATCCGCTTTGTGCGCGGGCTCCAGTCTCATCCGGTCGGCAGCAGTTCGTCGCCGTAGGCTGCCAGCACCTCGAGCGCCAACTCCAGGTGCAGCCTGCGCTGGTCGATCGGGCGCCCGAGCTTCTGTTCGGCCTGCTGCAATCGGTAGCGCACGGTGTTGGTGTGCACCCCGAGTACCTCCGCGGCGGTCGTGACATTGCCACCGCCCGCGAGGAACTCGCGCACCGTCTCCCGCAGCCGGGCGGCCGGTTCACCGGGGCCCGCGATCCCGCCGAGCTCGCGCTCGACCAGCAGCCGGGCCGACTCCACGCTGCCGTCACCGGTGAGCAGGCACACCAGATCCACGTCCCGGTAGGCGATCACCGGCCCGGCAGCCGCACCGTCGGCGGCGAGCCGCTGCGCCGCCAGCGCCTCGCGATGGCTGCGCCGGAACCCGTGCACCCCCGGCCACGGGGTGCCCACCGCCATCCGGGTGCCCGGCACCGGCGGCGCCGGGATCAGCGCGACGTCCGCGGGCTCCGGGGTCGCCACCCAGGCCCACAGCCCGTGCGTGCCGCTCGGCAGCGTGAGCGGGGGCGGGCCGCCGAGCGCGGCGGCGGTGTCGGCGGCCAGCCGGGCCAGCACCCGAGCCGCCACCGGCGACGCCATGCTGTGCTCGGCCCAGAGCGTGAGCGCGGTCTGCTGGTACTCCACGATGTGCCCGAGCCGCTCCGGCGTCAGCTCGGCCGCGGTGGCGTCGCCGCGCAGCAGCGCATGCACGGTCGCGGCGCGCTGCTCCTCCGCGCTGCGGCTGCGCTGCTCGCGCTCCTCCAGGTAGGCGGTGACCACCGCGTCCAGGCAGCCGTCCAGCCACTGGCTGCTGCGCTCCCAGAACGTCACCAGCACCGCCCCGCGCAGCTCCGGATCGCGGATCTGCAGGTCGAGCACGCCGGTGATGTAGCGCCACAGCCCGCGCTGCCCGACCCGATAGGTCTTGAGCAGCACGTTCAGGTCGTATCCCCGGCGCGCCACCGTGCGCGCACCGTCGATCACCTCGATCGGCGGCCGGATATGGAACTGCGGCCGCCCGATCCCGACCAGCAGCCCGAGCCAGTGCGCCTTTCCGCTGGTACGCACCTCGCCGCGCAGCTCCGGGTCGGCGGCGAAGCGCGGGAACTCCTCGAGCATCGCCCGGTCCACGAACCGCAGCACCTGCTCGGTCTCGGCCTCGGAGCGCACGCGCTCGGCGAAATCCGCGAGCCAGGCATGAACGATCGCGCGATCGACGGCCACCATGTTCCCTTCCGAGCCACCCGGCCCCCGGCGGCGAGTACGACGCGGTGTTCGCCTGTCGCCGAACCGGACTCGGTGCGGCACCGGATGCGGGACGCCCCATCGCGTGACGGATAACGTCGTTACCCGCCAGACAGTACTACATGTTACTGTCCGGTAATCGGGGCCGTGGGCCGCATCGCGGTCGCGCACCGGTAGCGCCCGCCCTACCCGGCGATGCGGCCGTCCGGCTCCGGCTCGGCGGCATCGGCGCGCAACTGGTCCCGCTCGGCGGCGAGCGCGGCGTTGTCGTCCTCGAGGTCGAGGATGCGCCCGATCCCCGCGAGGTTGACCCCCTGCTTGCTCAGCTCGGAGATCCGCTCGAGCCGGGCCAGATCGGCGCCGCTGTAGCGGCGGGTGCCGCCCGCGCTGCGCGCCGGGGTGATCAACCCGTGCTGTTCGTAGAGCCGCAGCGTCTGGACCGCGATGCCGGCCAGTTCGGCCGCGACCGAGATCGCGTACACCGCGCGATCCGGTCCGTGCACCGGTCCGTCACCGCTCATGGTCTCCGTTCACCGTCCTTCCGGTCTGTTCCAGATTATCTTCTCATCACGCTTGCACTCATCTCAATAGAGTGCTAAAACAAATCTATGCCAGCGAACACAGATTACCTGGCACCACACACAGTGAGACAAGGAGTAGTGGAGGTGGCGACCATGCTGATGCGTACCGATCCGTTCCGGGATCTGGACCGATTCACGCAGCAGGTGTTCGGCACGGCGGCTCGTCCGGCGGTGATGCCGATGGATGCCTGGCGTGAGGGCGAGGAGTTCGTGGCGGAGTTCGATCTGCCCGGCATCGACCCGGATTCGCTGGATCTGGATGTCGAGCGCAACGTGGTGACGGTGCGCGCCGAGCGCGCGCAGCTGGACCAGGGGCGGTCGATGATCGCCTCGGAGCGCCCGCGCGGGGTGTTCTCCCGGCAGCTGTTCCTCGGGGAGGGGCTCGACACCGAGCGGATCCGCGCCGACTACCGGCACGGTGTGCTGCGGCTGACGATCCCGGTCGCGGAGAAGGCGAAGCCGCGCAAGATCGAGATCATCCGCGGCGAGAACGACGCCAAGGCACTGGCCGGCTCCTGACCGGTGGTGACACCCGCCGCGCGGAATCCCCGCCCGGAGCCTTGCGGGGATTCCGCGCACGGACGATTCGAGTGGAAGGCAGGTGATGCCCGGTACGCGACGAACGTTCGAATCAATCGTTTTCCGCGACTCTTCCCTTCCGGGGCGGGCCCGGCGGTCACGGGCCCGCCCCGCCCCCGCCCCGGCGCCCCGCGCGCACCGATTCCCCTGTCCAGGAAGGAGTGAGCCATGCTCTCGACCCCGGCGGGCAGCGACCTCGATCGCGCCGACCAGCACTTCCTCGCCCACCCCGACGACCACGACACCGGTCTCGACCCGGCCGCGCTCTCGCCGCCGACCGATCGCCTGCGCGCGGCGTTCGACAGCGCCGACCTCGCCGATCGAATCGACCAGGCCTGGATTCTGCCCGCCCAGGACGACCTCGACCTGCTCGCCTACTGAATTCCGCCCCGCGTCGCTGATCCGCTCGCCCGAGGCCTGCGCCGAGGCGGGCGGATCGGCGTTCTCACCCCCGCGGACCGCGAGCCGCCGCGACGGTATCGGCGGTGCGGAAGAGCTGATCGACGCCGAGCAGCCGCAGCGTGCGCCCGATGTCGGCGGGTACCGCGACCAGGGTGAGGGTCGCCCCCGCCGCTCCGGCGCGGTGGTGCGCGGCGATGAGCACGGTGATGCCGCGGGAATCGCAGAAGGTCACCGCCCGCAGATCCAGCACGAGCACTTCGCCCGCGTTCAGCGACAGGCCGGACAGGAGCGCGAGCACCTGCGGCGCTCCGGCGAAGTCGAGTTCGCCGGCGAGTTCCACGACGGGACCCTCGTCGTCGGTGCGGGTGTGCACGGCGAGGTGCGCGCTCACGGCTGCTCCGCACCGGCGCCGGGAAGGTGCAGCGCCAGCAGCGCGGTGTCGTCGGTGACACCGGACCCGAGGGTGTGCAGCAGATCGGCCAGCCCGGCCACCACGTCGGTCGCGGAGACCGGCGCGAGGGTCTCGGCCAGGCTCAGCAGCGCCTGTTCCCCGAAGAGACCGCCGGTGCCGGTGCGGGCCTCGGTGAGCCCGTCGGTGTAGAGCAGCACGGTGTCGCCGGGGCACAGCGTCACGGTGGTCGTGACGATCCCGACACCGGCAAGCACCCCGATCAGCTGCCCGCCCTCGGTCGGCAGGTACGCAGCGGAACCGTTGCCGCGCAACAGGATCGGCGCCGGATGGCCGCCGGAGGCAATCGTGATCTCGACCCCGTCGCCGGACAGCACGAGCTGCCCGTAGAGCACGGTGCAGAACCGGGGATCGCCGGGATTGTGCGCCTCGAGCAGCACCCCGTTCAGGTGCTCGAGCACCGCGGCGGGGTCGGGGGCGTAGACCGCGGCCGAGCGCAGCGTGTACCGCACCCGCGAGGTGATGGTCGCGGCGAGCGCGCCCTTGCCGCAGACGTCGCCGAGGAAGAAGCCCCACCGGCCGGCGGCCAGCGGGAACAGGTCGTAGAAGTCGCCGCCGACCTCGTCCAGCGAGGCGATGTGGTAGTGCGCGGCGGCATCGAGCCCGGGCACCGTCTCCAGCGCCGGGGGCAGCAGCGTGCTCTGCAGCAGGTGGTTGAGCCGGTGCAGCCGGTCCCGCTCGACCTCGGAGGCGCGGTGCGCGCGCAGCAGCTCGGTCTCGTAGGCCCTGCGGTCCTCCGCCGCGAGCACGGTGGTGCGGATCAGCGGGGGTGCGCCGTCGTGGCCGGTGCGCACCACCGAGGTGACCAGCACCGGCAGGCGCCGCCCGTCGGCGGTGCGCAGCTCCAGCGCGATCGCGTTCACCTCGCCCCGCAGCTGCAGCAGCGGCGCGAAGTGGGTTTCGTGGTAGAGCCTCCCGCCGACGGTGAGCAGATCACCGAACCGGCGGACCCCGACCAGCTCCGCGCGGGTGCGGCCGAGCCACTCGAGCAGGGTGGTGTTGATCCGGGCGATCGTGCCGTCCATCAGGGTGGAGAGGTAACCGCACGGCGCGTGCTCGTAGAGGTCCTCGGCGTCGCCCTCGAGCACAGCCGCGGCGGCGGCACGATCCTCGGGCCCGCGGCCGGGCGCGGCGCTCATCGTCCGGCCGCGGCTCGGCCCGGGGCGATCCGTCCCTCGGCGTCCACCCGTTCATCCTGGCAGAACCGGGCCGCGTCGCAGCGATCTTGCACCGAACCGACGGCGCGTGGCGCGTCGAGACCGGGCTGTCCCGTTCGAGACCGCACCTCCGGGGACGGCTCCCGGAGGTGTCCGGTCACCGTGCCCGGTCGCGTTCCGCCGCGCTGTCGGAATCGAGCGGCATACTCAGGGTCACCGTGGTCCCCGAGTCGAGCACGGTGACGCGGCTCTCGGGCACCAGGGCCCTGATCATCTGCAGACCGCGGCCGCGCAGGGATTCGGTGCGGCCGCGGTCGTCGTCCGGCGCGGCCGGGCGGGTGACCCAGTGCCCGTGGTCGGAGATGCCGACCAGGACCGCCCCGCGAGCCACGATCGCCTCGAGCCGGATCGGCCTGCGGTCGCCGGCGTGGCCGTGCTCGATCGCGTTCGCGCAGGCCTCCCCGGCGGCCAGCAGCAGGTCGTAGGCGCGCTGGGAATCATCGATCATCCCGGCCAGCCACCGGCGCAGCCGCCTGCGCACCCCGGGGAGCTGGTCGGGGTTTGCGGGGAACTCGATCCGTAACGGCTCGACCTCGATGCTCATGTCGTCTCCTTCGGCCGGGCCGTCTCCGGCTCTCACGAGCAGGGCTACCCCGCGGTCGCGACCTCCACACACCGGCCGGGGCGGTCGTCGACCGCCCCGGGGGTACGAGAGAGGGCTCGGCTGGGGCAAGATTCGGGCCGGACCGTTCGGGTAGGACGCGCGAGCGGTTCCGATGTGGAGGCAGGTGCGCGGGTGTCGGGTTCGACGGTGGCGATGGAGATCGAGGCGCGGCCCGAGCAGCTGGGGATCCTGCGCTCGATGACTCGATCGCTGGGATTGGGGCTGGGGCTGGCGATCGACGCCGCCGCCGACCTGGAGCTGGTCGCGCACGAGATAGCGACGGCGCTGATCCCGGTGGCCGGGCCGGGTGCGAGCCTGCGCTTCGAGTACCGGGTGGAGGCGATCGAGATCGAGGTGCTGATCAGCTCGCACACCGCTGTGCCGCCGGTGCTGAACGGGCTGGGCTGGCACATCGTGCGCACTCTGGTCACCGACTTCGCGCTGGGGTGCGGCTCCTACGACCCGGCCGGGGCAGGGCACCCGGTGACGGTCGGGTTCTCCTGGCCGCACCCGCTCGGGTAGCGCGTCGGGCGGTTCAGGTATCCGGGTCCTCGTCCTGGTCGTCGCCGGGACCGGGGCCCGCCAGGTTGCCCGGTGCCTCGGATCCGCCATCGACGATGCGATCTTCCCTGGTCTCGGCGTCGCCTGCACCGTCGTCGGAATCATGGGGCTGAGTCATGGGTGAGTTCTCCTCCGGGATGTGGGCGCTGCGCCTTCGCGAATGCGCCTACCCGCGGGCCGAAACGACAAACCAGGCCCTCAGCAGGGGTACCGGCGGCGGACCGGCCCCGGCTCGGCGCGAAAGCGCGCCTTTCGCGCCCGGCTAGAGTTCCCCGGATGGGAGCTCCCGAAGGCGCCGAGTCGGAGCGCGTGGCCGCACTGCTGGAGGCCGAGGCGAAGGCCGTCGCGCTCTTCGACGAGGTACTCGCACGCGACATCGTCACACCGGGAGCCACCGAGTCGGCGGTGAGCGACGCGGTGCGCGACCTGGCCGCCGAGCTCTTCGGCACCCGCCGCTTCTGGCACAGGCGCATGGTGCGCGCCGGGATCAACACCCTGGAGCCGTTCTCCGCCGACCCGCCGGACCGCACCATCGCCGCCGACGACATCTGCTACCTCGACTTCGGCCCCGTCTTCGCCGAGTGGGAAGCCGACTTCGGCCGCACCTACGTCCTCGGCGCCGACCCGGCCAAGCTCGCGCTGCGCGACGCCCTCGAGCCGCTGTGGCACGAGGGCCGCGCGCACTTCGAGCGCACGCAGGACATCACCGGCGACCAGCTCTACACCTGGATCACCGCGCGCGCCGCCGAACTCGGCTGGGAGTTCTCCGCCCCGATCGCCGGACATCTGGTCGGCGAGTTCCCGCACAAGAAGATCTCCGGCACCGAGGTCACCTCCTACATCGCCCCCGGCTCGCACACCCCCCTGCGCCGGCTCGACCCCACCGGCAAGCAGTGCCACTGGATTCTCGAGGTGCACCTCGCCGACCGCGACCGGGGGATCGGCGGGTTCTTCGAGCAACTGCTCGACCTGCGCCCGAGTTGATCGACGAGCGCCTCGACCACCGCCGCGGCCGAGGCGGCTGCCTCGGCCGACAGCGGTGGACAGGTCAGCGGCGAGGATCCGCACAGCTGCGGCACGACCGGATTCGTCCTGCGCCGATATCGAGTTCAGCGCCGATTCGGGAGCTCGACTTCCCGCCGATACGCGGTCAGCAGCAGGGGGCGCCGGCCTTCGCATCGCTGCCGCAGCAGGAACCCGCGGCCTCCGCCCCGGTCCCACAGCACGCCGCCTGCACGTCGGTGCCGAAGTGCTCGGTGTCGGCGAGCACGGTGTAGACCTCCCAGCGTTCGGTATCCGGGCCGGTCACCCAGACCTTGTCCTGGGTGGCGAAGCAGCAGGTCGCCGCGCGCTGCTCTTCGGTGAAGAGCCCCGCCCCGGAGAGCCGGGCGATCTCGGCATGCACCTGCTCCGAGGTCTCGACCTCGACGCCGAGGTGGTTGAGCCGCCCGCCGGAGCCGCGGTTCTCCAGGAGCACCAGTTTCAACGGCGGGTTCTCGATGGCGAAGTTGGCGTAGCCGGGCTTGCGCTTGGCCGGCCCGGTGCCGAACAGGGTGGAGTAGAAGTCGATCGCGGTGTCGAGGTCGTCGACGTCGAGGGCGAGCTGGATGCGGGACATGACCGCCACCTCCCAGAGGTTGTGTGATGTATGTCGAAGAACTTGCGAGCCCGAGTCTGCGCCGATACTTCGACATATGTCAAGAAGGTGGGTAGGATTCCATGCATGCCCAAGACGCTGCCGGTCATCGACATGACCGCCCCGGTGTGCTGCGCCCCGGTGGCGGCCGCGCCGGTCGACGCGGACACCGCGCTCGCCATCGCGCTGCGGTTGAAGGCGATCGCCGATCCGGTGCGGGTGCGGTTGCTGTCGATCCTGCTCAGCGATCCGGACGGGGAACGAAACAGCGGCGAGCTCGCGGCCGCGGTCGGGCTCGGGGAATCGACGGTCTCGCATCACCTCACCCAGCTGCGCAAGGCCGGGCTCATCGCCTCCGAGCGGCGCGGGATGAACACCGTGCACGCCGCGCGCCGGGAGGCACTGTCGGCGCTGTGCGTGGTGCTCGACCCGAACTGCTGCCGCTGATCCAGTCCTTCCCTGGCGGCGCGCTGATGGCCTCCGCTCCCCTGCTCGCGGTACTGATGCTGCGCGAACTCGGCCTCGCACCGTGGCAGTACGGGCTGGCGCTCGGGCTGCCGACGCTGGCCGGGCCGGCCGGCTCGCTGTGCGCGTTGCCCCTGGTGACGCGCTGGGGTCCGGCGCGGGTGCTGTTCGGTTTCGGCACGCTGCGCTGCTGCTGGCTCGGGCTGGTGCTGCTCGCCGAGCCCGGAGTCGACGGGCTGATCGTGGTGCTGGTCGCGGAGTCGGCGCTGCTGTTCTGCGCCGGTGTGTTCAATCCGGTTCTCGCCACCGTCCGGATGAACCACACCGACGACGATCACCTGGCCCGGGTCGGCACCGCGTGGTCGATCAGCGCGAAGACGGTGCAGCCGGTCTTCATCGCCGCGGGCGCGGTGCTGGCCGCGGCGACCAGCACGCGCACCGCCATCGCCACCGCCGCGATCGTCCTGCTCGCCGGCGCCCTGCTCCTGCCGTGGCGGCACGCGGGCCGGGTGGCCTGAATCCCGCGGCAGCCGACGAGGAGGCTCGGATCCGGTCCGCCGTCGAGGAACAGGGTCCGCGACACCCCGGCCCAGCGGAGCACGGACCGTGCCAGGGCCGCGGCGGCGGGGGTGGTACCAGTGTGGACGGCGACGGTCGAGGTGTCCCCGACTCCCCATCGCTCGAGCTCCGCCCGGAGGGCGGCGGCATCCGGCAGCGGCCGGCTACCCGGCTGCGGGCGCCACCGGCATCTGGGCCGCCGTCTTCCCGCTCGGCCTCGGCCGCAGGGCCTCGGTGCGGCGGACCAGGGCGCTGCCGCGCTCCCCGGTCGGCCGAGCGCGCGTCAACAGGCTTCGCACTCGCCCGGGTCGAGCGCGAAACTGTCGGCGACGGCGTCGATTCGTGCGCTGGCGGCGCGGAATCGCTCGGTCGGCGCCGCATCGGCACCGGAGTACCCGCCGAGCGCGAGCGCGCAGGCTTTGAAGGCGCGGGCGGCGGCGCTGGGATGGCAGTGCGCGCCGGCGAACCAGCGGTCGAACCCCGCGGGCAGCTCCTGATCCCACACGACGATGTCGAGCAGGTCGCGCTCCAGGCACTCCTGCACTCCGCTGCGCACCCGATCATCGGCGGTGAGCAGCTCCGGCGCGACGATCAGCAGCTCCGGCCAGGTGTGGTGCACCGGCACCGAGAGCGGCCCCTCCAGCTCCAGCACCGTCGCGCCCAGCAGCTGCAGCGGCGCGATGTCGCCGACGTCGGCCAGCACCACCGCCACCTCCCAGCCCGCCTGCGCCCGGTCGAAGAGCCAGCCGCCGGCATGGGTGACGACGTCCCGCGCGTCCGGGGCGAGGACCGCGAGGCGGTGCCGCAGCCGGAGCCCCTGCGAGTAACTCCACCAGTCCCGGATCGGGCTCCGATGCTCCACCGTGCTCACCCGCGCTCCCCTTCCACCTCGAGCGATCCGCTCGCCCGTCGCCGCACCCAGCCGAACTGTACGACCGAAGTTTACGCGCGTAACCCGGCCGGTGACCGCTTCGCGTTCCGGCGGGGGCACGCTCGATCCGTCCGGCGGAGCAGCCCGTTGAGCAGGAGCATTCCGAGTTCGGCGAAGGCAACGGCCCCGGCAGGGAGTCCGGATTTCCCTGCCGCCCTTGGCTCTTCCCGCCACAGAATCCTCTTCGTCGAAGAGATACTAGCTGGTATCTTGATGGACGATTGGTTACCGAAGTGTCGAGGAAAGGGTGCGCGCGATGAGCGGACCGGAGGACAAGGGCAAGGCCACCGTCACCGAACCCGCGGCGAAGACCGCCGCGCTCGGCGGCGAGCAGCCTGCCGCGGTCAAACCCGTGCAGATCTGGGCGGTGGTCGGCGCCGCGATCCTGCTGCTGCAGCTGTACGTGTGGATCCGCTGGGTCAGCGGCCCCTACTTCGAGCGCGTCCCGGCCGGGCCGACCGAGCCGCCCACCGCCATGAAGACGATCCTGACCGTCTACACGGCGGGCATCGTGGTCCTCTTCCCGGTCAGCATCTGGTGGTTCATCGTCCGGCCGTGGCGCCGCGAACGCCGGATCACCCTGGACGGCATGCTCATCGGCGCCATGGGGCTGATGTTCTTCCAGGACCCGCTGCTCAACTACTTCAACACCTGGTGCACCTACAACACCTGGATGTGGAACCGCGGCTCGTGGTCCTCGCACATCCCGGGCTGGGTCTCACCGGAGGAGCCGGGCCGCCAGGTCGCCGAGCCACTGCTGATGAACGCGCCCGGCTACGCCTACGGCGTGCTGCTCTGCACCATCGCGGGCTGCTGGGTGATGCGCAAGGTCAAAGCGCGCTGGCCGGGGATGAGCAATCTGCGGCTGATCGGGGTGACCGCGGTGATCGCCTTCGTCTTCGACTTCGTCATGGAGGGCCTCGTCCTCATGCCGATGGGGCTCTACAGCTTCCCCGGCTCCATCCAGGCACTCTCGATCAACGCGGGCACCTACTACCAGTGGCCGGTCTACGAGGGGCTGATGTGGGGCGGGGTGCAGACGGGGCTCTGCTGCCTGTACTACTTCACCGACGACCGGGGCCGCACCATCGCCGAGCGCGGGCTGGACCGGGTCGGCGGCGGCTTCGCCAAGCAGCAGGCCACCCGCTTCCTGGCGATCTTCGCCGCGGTCAGCGTGATCTTCTTCGCCTTCTACAACCTGCCCGCGCAGTGGTTCGGCATGCACGCCGACCCCTGGCCCGAGGACGTGCTCGAGCGCTCCTACTTCAACGGCGGCATCTGCGGCGCGGGCTCGGACATGCCCTGCCCGGACCCGGCCCTGCCGATGCCGCGCAAGGGCTCCGGCTACATCAACAACGAGGGCGAGCTCATCATGCCCGAAGGGGTGACGGTGCCCGAGCCGGTGCCGTTCAAGGACCGCTGAGCCGGGCGGCACGAGAGGACTCCACCATGAACCCCCAGCCCGCGACGGCCGCACCCCGGCCCACCCCCGACTACCACTTCGACCGGCACACCCCGCAGTACCGCGGCGAGTTCGAGACGATCACCAGGGAAATGCACGCCCGCTGCCCCCTGGCCTGGACCGAGACCCACGGCGGCCACTGGGTCGCCGCCGGCCACAGGGAGGTCTTCGAGCTGGCCCGCTGCCCGCACGTCTCCAGCGACCGCGACTACAAGAACGAGCGCCGCGGTTACCAGGGCATCACCATCCCCTCCGGCAAGACCTACCTGCCGATGCGCAACGGCATCATCGAGATGGACGACCCCGAGCACCGGGTGTTCCGCGCGGTGCTGAACCCGTATCTCTCGCCCAGTGCCGTGCGGCGCTGGCAGCCCTTCGTCGACGACCTGGTCCGCGCCTGCCTGGACGAGCGGATCGAGACCGGCCACATCGACTTCGTCGACGACCTGGCCAATATCGTGCCCGCCGTGCTCACCCTCGCCATGCTCGGTGTGCCGCTGCACAAGTGGGCCGTCTACAGCGAGCCCGCGCACGCCTCGGTCTACACCCCGCCGGACTCCCCCGACATCGACCGCGTTCAGGAGCTGAACATGGCGATGGGCATGGACCTGCTGGCCAACCTGCACGAGATCCGGGAGAACCCGCGCCCCGGCATCATCGACGCGCTCGCCCGGATGCGGATCGACGGCGAACCGCCCGAGGAGCTCGACCTGCTCGGGATCCTCGGGCTGCTCATCGGCGGCGGCTTCGACACCACGACGGCGCTGACCGCCCACTCCCTCGAGTGGCTGTCGGACAACCCCGGCCAGCGAACCGTCCTCAGCAGGGACCGCGACACGCTGCTCGACCCCGCCACCGAGGAGTTCCTGCGCTACTTCACCCCGGCGCCGGGCGACGGCCGCACCGTCTCCGCCGATCACGACGTGGCGGGCCGGACCCTGCGCGAAGGCGAACGGCTCTGGCTCTCCTGGGCCATGGCCAACCGCGACGCCGCGGTCTTCCCCGACCCCGACACCGTCGTCCTCGACCGGAAGGCGAACCGGCACCTGAGTTTCGGGCTCGGCATCCACCGCTGCATCGGCTCCAACGTCGCCCGCCTGATCTTCAAGCGGATGCTGCTCGCGGTGCTCGACCGGATGCCGGACTACGCCTGCGATCCCGCCGGGGCCGTGCACTACGAGACCATCGGAATCATCCAGGGCATGCGCAAACTGCCCGCCACCTTCACCCCCGGCCCCCGGCTCGGGCCGGGCCTCGCGGACACCCTCGAGCAGCTGCAGCGCGCGGTGCGCGAGCAGAACCTCGCGGCGCCGATCACCGGGAGCGGCGCATGACCGTGCCCGACATCGAACGCGCGGGCAGGCACCTGCGGCTCGCCGAGGAGGGGTTCCGCGATCGCGGCGGCACCTTCGGCGTGTACTCGCGGCAGCGCTGGCGCGCGCACCTGCGCGAGTCCAGCCTGCGCTACCGCCTGCTGGTGGCCGCCGGAACCGCCGCGGAGGCGATCCGGTACTCCGGTGGCCTGCTCTTCGACGCCTGTGCGGCGGGGTGGGAGGTGATCGTCGCGACCCCGGATCCGCGCGGGCTCCGCGGCCTCGAACTCCTCGGCGCGATCGTCATGAACCCCGGCTCCGACCCGGCCCCGCTGCTGCACGAGGTCAACCCGCACGTGCTCGTCCTCGCCGACGTCTGGCCCGCGATGGCGCTCAACGCGCCGCCGACGGTCCTGTGGACGACGAACCACACGGGACTGCACCGCGCGCAGCACCCCCTCAGCCTCGCGGGCACCGCCTTCAAGCAGCACGCCCTGCGAGCGGCGGCGCTGGACGAGCCCGCCTCGACCGCCGAGACGTTCTGGTCGAACCGGCGCGGGCGCCACCGCGGCCTCCCCCGCTCCCTCGGCCTCACCTTCACCGGGCCCGCACCCGGGTGATTTCGCGGTTCCCGAACCGGCGCCTCCCGTCGAACGTCACCGTGCCGATGACCACATCCCCGGTTCGGTAGCGCCGGTGAGACGTTCGGCATCGCACCCCTGACCGGCCCGCTCAGCACCCGCACCCACCCCCGGGCGACAGCCGCATCGCCGCCGCTCCGGGCCGGAATCCGGGCGAAATCGAGCCCACGGAAACGGCCGAATCGCCCAAACGTCGCAGCGCCCGCGATTCTCCTCACGCCGGAATTCGGAAATGGCCCGCAGGCCGACGCCGATTTTCCCAGTATGGAAAGTTTCCGACCAGCACCGGAGCGCGGGGTGACCCCCACCGCTCGCATCGAGGCGGACGGCGAGCGCACCGCGGCGGGATCACTGCGCGCGGGACGCTTCTCCTACCGCCCGGGCTCCCGGATGGTGTGGTGGTCCGCGCAGGCGGCAGCGCCGCTCGGCCTCCCCGCGGAGATCGAGCAGATGGCGGCGAACGCCGCGCTCGCCCGCGTGCACCCGGACGACCGGGAGCCGCTCACCCTGGCCCTCGCCGCGCCGGAGCGCTTCTGCCTGCGGCTGCGCGTTCTCGGCGCGAAGCGGGGCACGCGCACGCTGATCGTGATCGGCGAGCAGGCCCCCGACGGAGTCGACGGCTGCTACGCCGACCTCACCGCCGCCCTCCGCGCCGACGGCATGGCGACGGTCGACGAGTCGGTGACCCGATTCCGGGCCGACCGCGCCGTCGTCGAGCAGGCCGTCGGCATGCTGCTGCTCGTCTACGCCATCCCCGCGGACCGGGCGCGCGAGATCCTCGCCTGGCGGGCGGCCGAGACCGGCGTGCCGGTCGAGCAGCTCGCGGCCCGGCTCTGCGCCGCGGTCAGCGGGCGGAGCCCCGCCCCGACCGCCCTGCGATCCCGCTTCGACGACCTGCTGCTGACCGCGCGCGACGCCGGCCCCGGTTGAGCCGGATCAGCGACTCGTCGGGCGGGCGCACTCGACCGGCCGCGGGTTCCGGGATCCGCACCTACGGGCAGCCACCGGATCCGCGGTCATCGTCGCCGAGGGCGTCGGCGACGGCTCCGACCAGGAGCGCGCGCATCGTGTCCCACCGCAGGCCGAGCTCGGCAGGCTCGCCGGCGGCCATGGCCTCGGCCGCTCGTTCGATGAGCATGACCAGCAGCACGTCGGCCTCCGGGGGCCGAACCGTGCCGGGGCTGACCTGTTCGCGCAGCCGGGCCAGGGTGGCGACCTGGCGGCGCTGGAGTTCGCGGTAGGCCAGGGTGGCGTTCTCGTCGATTGACCGGTAGCCGACCAGCGCCTCGCGCAGTCCGCGCCAGCGTGCGTGCAGATCGATGCTGATGTCGATGATTCGTTCTGCGCGCTCGCGAGCGCTGCCCGGCGCGAGAATCGCCGCGCCGAGCGCCTCCCACTCCGCGACCACCCAGGCTTCGTAGGCGGCGAGCAGTGCGGCGCCCTTGTGCGGGAAGTGGCGGTAGAACGTCCCGGTGGCGTACCCCGCAGCGGCCACGATTCGCCGCACATCGGTACCGGCGTAGCCGTAGGTATCGAACGTCTCGGCCGCGGCGCGCACCAGACGGTCGCGGGTGTCGTCGGGATGTCCCCGACGGGGCCTGTCCACCGACTGTCGCGTCATAGTGAACATTCTGTCACTATGGGTCCGGCAGGGCTACGACAGGAGCGATCATGCAGATCACACCGGGCGACACGGCACTGGTCACGGGGGCATCGCGGGGAATCGGCCGGCACATCGCCTCAGCACTGGCCGAGCGCGAGGTGAACGTCGTACTGGCCGCCCGCGGCGCCGAGCAGCTGAACGAGGTGGCCCGTGCGATCCGGGCCAGGTCCCGAGCCCGGGTGACCACGCTGCCGGTGGACCTGAGCGATCGCGAGCAGGCCCGCGCGTTGATCGCGCGGGCGGAGGGCGCGGCCGGGCCGATCGATCTGCTGATCAACAACGCGGGCGTGGAGGCGACCGATCGGTTCGACCAGCGCGGCTACGACGACATCGCGGCCTTCACCGACGTCAACCTGCTGGCTCCGATGCTGCTGACGCGCGCGGTCCTGCCCGGCATGATCGAGCGCGACCGCGGCCACATCGTCAACATGGCCTCGATAGCCGGACTACTGCCCTCGGCGTACGAAGAGCCCTACAACGCGACGAAGTTCGGCTTGATCGGCTTCACCCGGTCGCTGCGATTGACCGCGCAGGACCGGGGGTGGGCGGTGAGCGCGTCGGCCATCTGCCCCGGATTCACCGCGGGCGCGGGAATGTACGAGGACATGCGCGCCGAATTCGGCATCCGCGCTCCCGCGTCCATGGGCACACTGCCCGTGGAGCGGGTCACCGAGGCGGTCCTGCGGGCCGTCGAGCAGGATCGCGCGGAAACCGTGGTGATGCGCGGAGCACCACGGCTGGTCGCGACCGCCGCGGCCGCGTCACCGCGGGTATTCGAGCGCATCGCTCGCGGCCTCGACCTGGCCGCACCGTTCCGTCTCATGGCCGACACACGCGGCCACACGGAACCGCCCGCCGCCTGACGACCGAGCGGCTCCGCCCACCGAGCCGCCTCAGAAGGTGCCGATACCGGCCGCCTCGTTGCGCTCCCGCCACTTCGACCGCGACATCCGCGTGACATCCACATCGGCGCTCGCCGCGCGCAGCGCCCCGACCGTCGCCTGCGCACGCGGCGTGTGCTCGAACGGATCCCAGTCGAAGAACCGGCAGGCGTTCTGCCAGGTGATCTTGTGGATCTCCTCGGCGGAGGTCACCCCCGCCTCCTGGAATTCGTTCCAGGCGTACTCCGGCGACTCCGGCCAGGTGGTGTCGGTGTGCGGGTAGTCGCACTCCCAGGCGATGATGTCGATGCCGATGCGGTCGCGCAGCAGCAGCCCGGACGGGTCGGTGATGTAGCAGGCCAGGATGTGCTCGCGGAACACCTCGCTGGGCAGTTTCCCGCCGAAGTCGTTGCCGTCGTGCAGCCACGACTGGTTGGTGAAGTGCCGGTCGATGCGGTCCAGGTAGAACGGGATCCAGCCGATCCCGCCCTCGGAGAGCGCGACCCGCAGCGTCGGGAACTTGCGCAGCGTCGGGCCGAAGAGCAGGTCCTGCGCGGTGATCGCGGAGATCTGGCAGGCCAGCACCATCAGGTGGTCGATCGGCGCCTCGGCGGGCCGCTTGATGACGTCGAAGCCGGCGCCGATGTGCAGCGAGAGCACCATGTTCTCCTCGCACAGCGCCTCCAGCATCGGGTCCCAGTGCCCGGAGAGGAAGCTCGGGAAGCCCTGCACGTGCGGGGTCTCCGGGAAGCTGATCGACCGGCAGCCCTTGCGCGCGAGGCGCCGCACCTCGGCCACCGCGAGCTGGACGTCCCACATGGGCACGATGCCGAGCGGGATGAACCGGCCCGGATAGGTGCCGCACCACTCGTCGACGGCCCAGTCGTTGTAGGCCTGCAGCATCACCAGCGCGAGTTCCTTGTCCCGCGCCTCGTGGAAGGTGCGGGCATTGAAGCCGGCCATGGTGGGGAAGCACATGGAGGCGAGCACGCCGTTGGCGTTCATGTCGCGCACCCGTTCGTGCACGTCGAAGCAGCCGGGCCGCAGCTCGCTGTAGGCGCCGGGGTTGAAGCCCCACTCCTCGCGCGGCCAGCCGACGGTCGCCGCCATCCCGAACGGGGTCGAGGTCGCCTCGTCCTGGAACACCCATTCGTCCACGCCGTTCGCGTTGCGGACGACCTTCGGCGCCTCGTCCTTCCACTTGGCCGGAACGTGGCCGGTGTACATGGTGGGGGGCTCGATCATGTGGTCGTCGATGCTGACCAGGATCATGTCGTTCAGATTCATCGCGGTACTCCTCGTTCGGTGGGGGCGATCATCGGTCGGTGCGGGTGCCGCGCGGTACCTCCCGGAAGGGGATGCCGTGGTCCGCGGAGGGTTCGCGGGGCATGCCGAGGACGCGTTCGCTGATGACGTTGCGTGCCATCTCGGTGGTGCCGCCGCCGATGCACGCCACCTGCCGCATCAGGAACGATTCGCTCGCCGCGGCCACGCTGCGCTCGTCGTCCGACCAGGCGGCGGTGCTCGATCCGGCGATCTCGAACTTGATCGCCTCGGTGCGGACCTGGCTCACTCCGCCGAACAGCCTGCCGACGGCGGCGGACTCGTCCGGCATGCGGCCGGAGCGGATTCCGGTGCCGAGCCGCTGCTGCAGGACCCGGCCGACCACCGCGAGGACGTGCGCCTCGCCGATCAGGTCGAGCACCCGCTGATCGTCGAGCACCCCCGCGTCGGCGGCGATCCGCAGCGGCGAGGTCTCGGCGGGGGTGTGCGAGGCGCCGGGCGCGTGGGTGACGTACGGCGAGTTGAACAGCATCCGCTCGTGGAACATCCAGCGGGTGCCGACGGTCCAGCCGTCGTCGACCGCGCCGACCCGATCGGTGTCCGGCACCCGGACATCGGTGAGGAACTCCTGGCAGAAATCCCCCGCCCCGTTGAGCAGCTCGATCCGGTGCACCTCGATACCCGGCTGGTGGATGGGCAGGACGAACACCGTCAGGCCGCGATGCTTCGGCACGTCCCAGTTGGTGCGGGCCAGGCACAGCGCCCAGTCCGACCACCACGCCCCGGTCGTCCAGATCTTGGTGCCGTTGAGCACCCACTCGTCGCCGTCGCGGACCGCGGTGGTCAGCGCCCCCGCGACGTCGGAGCCGCCGGACGGCTCGGAGAGGAACTGCATCCAGATCTCCTCGCCGCGCAGCATGGCCGGAATGTGGCGCCGCTTCTGCTCCTCGGTGCCGAAGTCGAGCAGGACCGCGGCGCAGGGCGACATGGTCGGCGCCTGGAACCGGGTCGGGTACTCGTACCCGGCCAGCTCCTGGTTGAACGCCTGCTGATGGGCGCCGGTCAGCCCCTGCCCGCCGTACTCGCGCGGAATCGCGATCCCGGCGAATCCGGCGTCGTGGAACCTCCGCTGGAGGCGGCGGTCGTGTGCGACGGCGGCCAGCTCCTGCTCGCGGGGCACCCGGTGCAGCCCGACCGCCACGTCCGGATCGAAGGGGCCGAGTTCGGCGCGGATCCAGCGGCGCGCCCTGGCCCGGAAGGCGGCGAGGTCTTCGATCTCGGTGCTCACAGCGCCGCCTCTCGGTCGATCAGCCGCGCCGCGATCCGCTGCCGGTGCTCGGCGGGGGTCCCGTAGCGGGCCCGGCCGACGGCGGCGCGGCGCAGGAACAGGTGCAGATCGTGCTCGAACGTCAGCCCGATGCCGCCGTGCAGCTGCACGCACTCCTGGAGCAGCTCGACGCTGTGCTGCCCGATATAGGCCTTCGCGACCTCGACCAGTTCGGCCGCGTCGGGGGCGTTCGCGTCGACCGCCGACGCCGCGGCCTCCGCGATGGCGTGCGCGGCCTCCAGCCACGACTTCATGTCCGCGAAGCGGTGTTTCAGGGCCTGGTAGGAGGCGAGCGGGCGGCCGAACGAGTAGCGGTCGGCGGCCCACCGCACGGTGATGTCGAATCCGGCCTGCATCGCGCCGACTGCCTCGGCGCACTGCGCGACCAGCGCCACCTCGAGCTGCGCGGTCACCTGCGGCGCGGCCGCACCGCAGCCGCCGACCAGTGCGGCCCGCGGAACCCGGACATCGGCGAAGGTGACGGCCCCGAACCGGCGCGTGAGGTCCACCGAGCTCAGCGGCTCGATCGTGACGCCGGGGGTGGCGGCGGGCAGCAGCACCTGGGTGAGCGCGCCGTCGGTGTATCCGGTGACCAGCAGGTGGTCGGCCGCCCCCGCGTACTCGACCGGCCTGCTGCTGCCCGCGAGCACCAGGTCGGCGCCTGCTTCCCGGATCTCGACATCGACGGCGTCGAAGGCCGGCCCCCGCCCCGCCGCGGCGTGGCACCAGGTCGCGATCGCGGTGCCGGATATCAGCTCCGCGAGCACCTCCGGGTGCGAGCCGGTGTCGCTCAACGCCGCCGCGACGATGTTCGCCGGGATCAGCGGACCCGGAGCCGCGTGGCGGCCGAACTCGAAGGCAACGAGCGCGAAATCGGCGAGCGGGTTGCCGCTGAGCGTGCCGCCACCGGCCGCCTCGGCCACCAGCAGCGACGTCCAGCCCAGGTCGGCGCCTGCCCGCCAGTAGCCGGGGTCGAATCCGGTCGGATCGTCGCGCAGGCGCCGGATCTCGTCGGCGGGAACGCGCCCGCGCAGGAACTTCTCGGTGGTCGCCCGGAAGAACTCCTGGTCGGCGGTCACCGGCCCACCGCCGCGGGCAGCTCGAGGCCGTACAGCCCGGCGGCATTGCGCCAGCAGACCTTGTCGCGCTGCTCCGCGCTCCACGCCCGCGGCAGCAGCGCGGGATCGCCCAGCTGCCAGTGCGGGTAGCTGGAGCCGAACATGACCATGTCCTCCTTGCCGGTGAAGGCCAGCCACTCCCCGGCGAAATCGACATCGCCGGGGCCGTCCGTCCGGCCCTGCACGAAGTGCACGTGCCCGGGCAGATAGTCGCTCGGCATCCGCGGCGCCCACGGCGTCTGCTCCAGGTGCGGCCTGCCGAAGGTGTCCATCCGCCAGCTGAACGGGGTGAGCATGTCGCCCCCGCCGTCCGCCCAGACGAACTTCAGCGCGGGGAACCGCTCGAAGACCCCCTCGGCGATCATGTTCATCAGGTGGTAGACGTAGTTGAGCGGCATGAAGGCGGCGTACTGCTCGTAGCTGCGCGGATGCCCCGACGGCGTCGGCGGGTTCTCCACCCCGCTGCCGGTCTCGATGTGCACGGCCACCGGCCAGCCCGCCTCCTGCGCGGCCTCCCACAGCGGCCAGTACTGGGGTTTGCCGTACAGCTCCCGCGACTGCAGCGGAATCCCGATCTGCACGATCTGCGCGTTCCCGCGCCAGCGCCGGATCTCGCGGACCGCGCCGGCGATGTCGTCCGGGCAGACCCGCAGCGTGCCGCGGAACCGCTCCGCGTACTGGCCGCTCTCCAGCCACCGCGACACCATCATCTCGTTGTGCGCGGCCAGCACCGCGGAGGTGAGGTGCCGGTCGGGCAGGATGCCGCGGCTCATCGGGTGCAGGATCGCGAGGTCGACGCCGCGCTGCTCGAACAGGCAGTGTCCGAACAGATTCGGGTCCGAGCCGGGGTACTGGCCGGTGGGGCCGGTCGTGCCCGGCGCGTACTCCCCGCCCGGCGCGCCGTACCAGTCCATCTCCACGTCCGGGATGCCGCGGCTCCGGTACGGCTCGCGCAGGAAGCCGCGGAAATCGGCATCGGAGCGGAAGAAGATGTGGACGCTGGCGTCGATCAGCGGAATGCGCCGCCCGTCGGGCGTTGACAGCATGGGTGTGCTCCCGTGGTCGAGGGTTCAGCCGGCCGGTGGGCGTTCGGCGGTGACGGGTGCGGCGAGCCGCTCGTCGTCGCAGAGCCGCTGCAGCCGCGCCAGGGTCTCGTCGAGACCGGGGCCGAGCCGGGGCCCGGGGGTGAAGGTCGCGGGGAGCTTGCGCATGCCCTGGATGACCCCGATGGTGTCGTAGTGCACGGCTCCGGCCGGATCGCAGACGTAGTCCGGCATCCGGTCGAGCACCGCGGTGAGCATGTGCTTGAACACCGTGCGGGCCACGTTCGAGCCGATGCAGCGGTGGATGCCGAGCCCGAAGCTGTAGTGCCGGTTCGCCTTCCGGTCCAGTACCACCGTGTTCGGGTCGGTGAAGACCTGCGGGTCGCGGTTGGCCATCGCCCACGACAGCCAGACCCGCTCGCCCTCCCGGAAGCTCTGGCCGGCGATCTCGCAGTCCTCCGCGACCGTTCGCCCGTCGCCGGGGGCGGGGGTGAAGAACCGCAGGAACTCCTCGGTCGCCGGATTGAGCAGCAGGTCCCGCTCCCGGCTGAGCGTCTCCCGCTCCCCCGGATGCTGGGACAGCCACTCCAGCGCGTGCGCGGTCAGCGCGGTGGTGGTGTCGAAGCCGCCGCCGATGAGCAGCCCCAGTTGCCCGAGCAGGTCCAGGTCCGGCGGCTGCTCACCGTCGATCGTCATCCGGGCCAGGGCGTCGATGATGCCCGGTCGCGGGTTCTCGCGGATCTCGATCAGATTCGACAGCAGATCGAGCCCCATCGCCAGGCTCGCCTCCTGGACGCGGGGCATGTCGGGGGAATTCGGCGGCGTGTACACCGAGGCGTGCGACGGTTCGTTGTAGATCGCCCACTTCGCCAGCGGAATCCCGAGCAGGGCCAGGGTCAGCACCGCGGGGACGATATTGGCGAGATCCTCGACGAAATCGATGCGTCCCGTCTCGATGTGCTCGTCCAGCGAGGCCCGCACGACCTCGTCGATGAACGGCCCCCAGCGATTCACCGCGGCCGGGGAGAGGTACGGATTGAGCACGGCACGATAGATCCGGTGCTCCGGCTCGTCCATCTCCAGGATGCCGCTGCGGTACTGCATCGTCGCCGGGGACGGGATCGTGATTCCCTCGTAGCCGCGGCGTTCATTGTTGATATCGCGGTCGTTGGAGAGGTGCGGGCAGCGGGCGAGCTCGAACACCGCCCGATTGCCTGCGGCCACCCAGTGCCCGCCGTAGGTCTCGGTCCAGGCGACCGGGCACCGCTCCTGCATTTCCTCGGTGATGGTCTCGAACTGTTCCCGGTATTCGGGGGTATGCCGATCGAAATGGTAGGTGTTGCGGCGGCGATCGACATCCGACAGGATATTCTCGGTCGTCATTCCGTGTCCTCGTCTTCCAGATGTGGTAGTCGTCCCGCTCGCGATATCCGCCCGCGTCCACCCGCGTCCGCATGCCGGGCCGTTCCGGCGATGCCGGCCTGCGCGCTCGGCGGAATACGGCGGCCGGTCTTCTCGACGAGCGCGGCGGCCCCGGCTCCCGTCACCACGCCCTGGCCTGCCCCGGCAGCGCCGGGACCGACTCGGGCAGGTGATAGGTCTGAATTCCGTTGCGGAACATGATCGCTTCGCGGGCATGCGCGGGCAGGTGCTTCACCAGCCAGCGCGGATCGTCGAAGGTCCAGTGCGGGTAGTCCGAGGAGAACAGCAGGATCTTCTCGCACTCCATCCACTCGAATGCCCGGACCAGCTCGGTCTTGTCCTCCGGGTAGTCCAGCGGCTGGGTGGTGAAGCGGATGTGCTCCTTGACGTACTCCGACGGCTTGCGGGTGATCTCCATCCACGGCCTGCGCGCCTCGTACATCGCGTCCATCCGCCACATCAGCGGCAGGATCCAGGTGAAGGCGTGCTCGACCAGGACGATGCGCAGCTCCGGGAACCGGTCGAAGACGCCGTCGAAGATCAGGCTCATGATCTGGTTCGCCGCGAGCAGCGAGTAGCTGACCATGAAGTCGTGGTTGTAGGAGGGCAGCCCGACCGGCGGGGTGGGCAGGGTCTCGGCGTAGCCGCGCGACAGGTGGCAGCTGACCGGGAGCCCGTGCTTCACCGCGGCGGCCCAGATCGGGTCGTAGCGCGGATCGCCCCAGGCCGGGCGCGGCTCGGCCTTGATCAGGATCTGTGCCATGTACGGGTGCCCGGCCCAGTTCTCGATCTCCCTGAGCGCGCCGTCGGGGTCCTCCACCGCGACGCAGATCGAGCCGCGCCACCGCTGGTGCCAGTTGTTCCGGCTGTCCAGCCAGTGATTCGCCAGCCACCTGTTGTGCGCGATGCACTGCGCCTGCGACCATTCCGGCAGCCGCTCGGCCTTGGCCGATGGCTCGAGGATGCCGATATCCGACCCGGCTCCCATGATCAGTTGCCGGAAGGCGAGTTCCGGGTCGCTGCCGGGGAATCCGCCGTCCTCGGGAAACGCGTCGACCCGCATGGCGAAGGCGTGCGCGTAATCGGGGGCGTCGTAGAAGATCGTGTTTCCCACCTTGTGCGAGACGATCTTGCTCCGGTACGGCTCCGGGAGGTATTCCAGGATCTGCCCGGCTCGCGGCACCGGGTGCACATCGGAATCCACCACGCGAACCGGTACCTGCTCGGTACTCGGCACCCGCGGCGTTGTCGTCGCCTGTGTCATGGTCCTGCCTGTCTCTACGTGACCGCACCGGCGGTTTTGAGCGCGATGATGCGGTCCCAGTCCAAGCCGAGTTCGCCGAGGATCTCGTCGGTCTGCGCGGCGAATTCGGGGCCGGGGGTCAATGCCGGTGCGCCGACATCGAATTGGACCGGGCTCGCCACCAGCCGCAGCTCGCCCGCGGTTCGGATGTACTCGTTCGCGACCACCTGCGGGTCGGCGAGGACCTGGTGCGAGTCCTGCACCGGCGCCCACGGCCCGGCCAGCGTCGCCAGCTTCTCGGTCCACTCGGCCAGTGTCCGCGCACCGATCGCCGCGCGCAGGATCGCGACCGCGTCGGCGGTGTGCTCGGCGATCGACTCGGCGGTGGCGAAGCGCGGGTCGTCCGCGAGCTCCGGCCGGTCGATGTGCGCGCAGACGTCGGCCCAGAACTTGGCCGGCTGCATCATCACGAACGACAGGTGCCTGCCGTCGGCGGTGGCGTACAGCCCGACCAGCGGGTTGGCGGGGGCGCCGTGCGCGCCGCTCGGCCCGGCCACCATGGGCTCACCCGCGTACGCCGACAGCGCGATCGCATGCCCCATCGACCACAGCGCGCTGGACAGCAGCGACACGTCCACAACGGAGGGCTCCCCGGTCAGTCCGCGCCGGACCAGCGCGGCGGCGATACCGCCCGCGAGGTTGGTGCCGGAGATCGTGTCGCCGAGCGCCGGCGGCGGGGTGACCATTCCCGGCACGTCGGAGGGGGTGATGGTGGCGGCGACGCCGCCGCGGCACCAGAAGGCGGTCATGTCGTACCCGCCCTTGCCCGACTCGGCGCCGCGCGGGCCGAGCCCGCTGCCCCTGGCGTAGATGATCGACGGATTGACCGCGCGGATGTCGTCGACGTCGATGCCGAAGCGGGCGCGGTGCGCGGGCAGGAAACTGGTCAGGAACACGTCGGCGGACTCGGCCAGCGCGTGCACGATGTCGCGCCCCTCCGGCTGCGCCATGTCGATGCCGATGCTGCGTTTACCGCGATTGGCATGCTCGATATTCGGATTCGGGTCGCCCTCGACGACGAACGTGCCGATCTGCCGCAGCCCGCGCTGCGGATCGCCGGTCACGGCGTGCTCGACCTTGATCACGTCCGCGCCCCAGTCGGCGAGCACCGCGCCCGCCGAGGGGACGAACCCGTACATCGCCACTTCCAGGACGCGAATCCCGGTGAGTGGCCCGGTCGGTGTGGTGCCTGCTGCCATGCTGTCCCGCTCTGCTGTCCGATGCGGCGCTGTGACTGCCACCACTGCATCGGTCTCAATAGTAAGGGGTATCCGTAAGGTCTTTCGATACGCGCTCCGAGTCTCGCTCGAGGTGGGCGCAGTGTCAATGATCGATATCGGAAATATGCCCGCACCAGCATCTTCCACAGATTCCACCGCTTACCGTAAGGTGTTACTATATGCTGACGACGCAGGCAGGTCCGCCGTTTCGACACCCGGGGTGCACCCCGGTGGACGAGGCCGATTCATGCCCGGCATGGCCCTAGTGCGACTCGGATCACACTCCAGAGGGAGGCTGTGCTCGGCCGCCGGGAAGGGATTTCCGACGTCGGCAATACCGGCAATTCGCGATAATGCCCGCATTCGCGGGCCTGCTAGACTCCGCCGATTGTAACGATCACCGGAAGGGACGGCTGTGGCGCGAAACGAAACCGCGACTCGGACACCGCGGCGCCAACGCCGCGAGCGCGGTTCGATCACGGCCGAGGAAATCGTGGAGGGCGCTTATTCCCTGGCGGCCGAGATTTCCGTGGAGAAACTCAGCATGCCCGCCCTGGCCCGGCGGCTCGATTCCGGCGTCACCAGCCTCTACTGGTATTTCCGCAGTAAAGAGCAGTTGCTGGAGGCCATGCGGGACCGCGCGCTCGAACAATACGAGATAGCGCTCCCCTTCACCGGCGACGGCGCCTGGCACGAACGCCTGCGCCATCATTTCCTGCAGATGCGTGCGCTTTTCCGGGACAACCCGGTGCTCTGCGATCTGCTGATCATGCCCACCGCGCACGGCGTCTACGATGGCAACGGCAATGTCGGCCGCGTCACCTATCAGCGGCTCGAGACAATTGTCGAAACTCTGGTGCAGGACGGATTCGACCGGAAAGACGCGCTCGACACCTATTATTCGATGTCGATGCACAGCTGCGGATTCGCCATGCTGGAGCGCAGGGAGGGGCTCGCCGCGGCGCGCGACCCGTCGGCCGGCCCGCCCGTCGACCGGGAGTCCATGCCGAACCTGGCCGGACTGGTCGAGGAGGGCTACCGCCTGACCCTCATCCAGGACCACATCTTCGAGATCGGCCTGGACGCCCTGCTCGACAAGGCGAAGAAGACGCTGGCGCGCAGCGGGTAGGCGCGTGCGCGGACACCCACCGGGAGTTGTTGTAGGGTCTCCGATCATGATCACCGAGCACGCATGGCAGTGGCGCCGCTAGGCGCCACTGTCAGCGTGCGAATTCTCCGCTCAGAGGCTGCCTTTCCCGATCGGGACGCGCCTCGCCGAGCAGGGGTCACGTTCGGGCAGGCGTAACGAAAGGTTCCCCGGTGTCCGAGCTGTTGATCGAGGTCCTCGAAGGACAACACGACTGTTTCGCCCTGCTCTGTCGCGACGGCAGCACGCTCGACGTGCTGACCGGCCGGGCGCAGCAGGTCAGCACCATCGCCGACATTCCGCTGCCCGACGACGCGGACGGCCCCGCCGTCCTCGCCGCCATCCCCTACCGGCAGATCACCGAGCGCGGCTTCACCTGCCACGACGACGCCGCGGCGCTGACCTGCCTGCTGATCGAGCAGCGCGGCACCGCCGCCGTCACCGCCGCCGTGCACCTGCTTCCCGCGGGCAGCCCGGGGCTGCGCGGCGGCGAATTCACCTCGAGCGACAGCGATTACGCGCAGATCGTCAAGCAGATCGTGACCGACGAGATCGCGCACGGCGCCGGCGCCAACTTCGTCATCCGGCGCGACTTCCGCGGCCGGATCGGCGGCGACCACGTCCGCAGCGCGCTGGTGCTGCTGCGGCGGCTGCTGCGCCACGAGGTCGGCGCCTACTGGACCTTCGCCTTCGTCACCCCGGAGTTCGCGCTGGTCGGCGCCACCCCAGAGCGACACGTCTCCGCCGCGGCGGGCACCGTGCTGATGAACCCGATCAGCGGCACCTTCCGCCACCCGGGCACCGCCCCCGACCCCGCCGCCATCCTCGACTTCCTCGGCGACCGCAAGGAAACCGACGAACTGTTCATGGTCGTCGACGAGGAACTGAAGATGATGGCCGCCATCTGCGACCGCGGCGGCCAGGTCATCGGCCCCTCCCTCAAACAGATGGGCAACCTCACCCACACCGAATACCTGCTGCGCGGCGAGAGCACCCGCGACGTCCGAGACATCCTGCGCGCCACCATGTTCGCCCCGACCGTCACCGGCTCCCCCATCGAGAACGCCGCCCGCGTCATCCACCGCTACGAGGACAGCGGCCGCGGCTACTACTCCGGCGTGCTCGCCCTGCTCGGCCGCGACGACCACGGCCAGACCCTGGACGCCCCGATCCTCATCCGCAGCTGCGAGCTGCACGCCGACGGCACCGTGAAGGCCTCCGTCGGCGCGACCCTCGTGCGCGCCTCCGACCCGGTCACCGAGGTCGCCGAGACCCACGCCAAGCTCGCCGGCGTGCTGCAGGCGCTCGGCGCGCTCCCCGGGCACCGGCCCGCGATCGGACGCACCTCGCTGCTCGAGCACCCCGAGATCCGCAGGGCGCTGACCGCGCGCAACGAGTCGCTGGCCCAGTTCTGGCTCGACCGGCAGCCGGCCGTCGCCCCGCAGGCCGGCGTCGAGGCGGTGACCGCCACCATCGTCGACTGCGAGGACGAATGGTCGGCCATGCTCGGACACCAACTGCGCCACCTCGGACTCACCGTCCGGGTCCGGCGCTGGAGCGAGCAACCCGACTCCGACCCGGCCGACCTGCTCGTCATGGGCCCCGGCCCCGGCGACCCCACCGAGACGACGGAGCCGCGCATCGCGCGCATCGACGCGCTCGTCCGGCACCGGCTGCGCGAGAGCCGCCCGCTGCTCGCCATCTGCCTGAGCCATCAGCTGCTGGCCGCGCGGCTCGGGCTCCGGCTGATCCGGCTGACCGTGCCGAACCAGGGCAGCCAGCACGCCATCGACCTGTTCGGGCGGCGCACCACCGCCGGGTTCTACAACAGCTTCACCGCCGTCGCCACGACTCCGCCGCCGTGGGTGGAGTGCAGTGCCGCGGCGAGCGGAGCGGTGCACGCCCTGCGCGGGCCGGGGTTCGCCTCGGTGCAGTTCCATCCGGAATCGGTGCTGACCACCGACGGGATCGAGATCCTCGGCGAGCTGGTGACGCACGCGCTCGCCGGGCGGTAGCCCATCGGCAGCCCGGTGCCCGCCCCGGCGCCGGGCACCGGGCCGGTTCGGACGCCGCGCGCCCCGTCGTCGGCGGGTTCAGAGGTTCTCGGCGCAGAGCACGAAACGGCCGGCGACAGGCCACGCATCCCCGGCCGCCGGCCGCGCCCCGGCGGCCCGAACCGCTGGCGCCGGAACCGCGAGGAGAATATGATTCTCCACTGACAAAAGTCCCGATCTCGCCGAGGCGACGACAGGAGCCCCACCCATGGCGCAACGCCGCTACCTGCACCTGAACCTGGTGGCCAACGACCTCAACCTGCACCAGGGCGCACAGAAGGCGGAGCAGGCCCGTGGCATCCCCGACCGCGGCGCCTTCGAGCGGCTGCTCGAGTACGGCCGCTTCGGCGACGAGGGGCTGTTCACCGCGCTGTTCGTCGGCGACATCCCCGGAATGCAGGGCTCCCCCGCCTTCGACGGCGGCCCCGCCGAGCCCATCACCGCGCTCACCGCGATCTCCCAGCACACCAGGCACGTCGGGCTGATCGCGACCGCGTCGACGACGTTCTACGACCCGTACAACCTGGCCCGGCTGCTGGCCTCGCTCGACCAGGCCTCCGACGGCCGCGCCGGCTACAACGCCGTCACCTCGGTGGTCGACCGCTTCGCCCTGAACTACAGCCTCGACCGCCACCTCGACCGCGAGGCCCGCTACCACCGCGCCGACGAATTCCTCCAGGTCCTGCGCGGCCTCTGGGACAACCGCTCGCTGCGCCCCGACGGCGACGGCCGCCTCCGCTTCCACGCCGAGCCGATCAACCATCGCGGCGAGCACTTCCAGGTCACCGGTCCGCTCAACATCGCGCCGAGCCGCCAGCAGCGCCCGCTCATCGCGCAGGCGGGCGGGTCGGGCGCGGGCATCGCGGTCGCGGCCACGCACGCCGACATGGTCTTCACCAACTCCTCCACCCGCGCCAGCGCCGCCGCCTACCGGGAAACCCTCGACAAGGCGCTCGTCGAAGCGGGCCGCACTCCCGGCACGGTCCCGCCCGTGCCCGGCCTCATCCCCTACCTCGGCCGCACCGCCGCCGAAGCCGAAGAGAAGCTGCGCGAGCTCGACAGCCACGTCGACTGGGCCGCCATGGCCCCCTTCGCGCTCGGGCAGTTCGGGCTCGACATCCCCCTCGGCGAGGTGAGCGATCCGTTCCCCGCCCACCTGCTCCCGCGCCCGGAGGACGTCGAGGCGACGATCAAGAGCACCTTCGGCAACTACGTCGCGATCTACACCTTCGTCCAGGAGCGTCCCGGGGTCACCGTCGGCGAGGTCGTCGCCCAGGCGGTCGGGCGCGGCGGAGCCACACACCGCAAGTTCGTCGGCTCCTACGACGAGCTCGCCGACGACTTCGCGGCCTGGCACGAGGACGGCTCGGTCGGCGGATTCAACCTCATGTTCGCGGCGGGCGCTGCGGCCATCCGGGAGTTCATCGACGAGGTCGTGCCGCGCCTCATCGACCGCGGCATCTACCGCAGCACCCCCTTCGACATCCCGCTGCGCGAGCGCTTCTGATCCCCACCCCCTCCCGCGCGCCGGAAAATCGGTATCGCCGCGGCCCCTCTCCCGGATACCGTCGAGAGACCGAGAAAGGGGGACGACATGTGGAACTGGAGCACTGCGGTCGCCGAATACGGCGCCGTGGCCACCTTCTGGAGCGGGCAGCCCGGCGGCAGCTCGCCCACCGTGCGCGACCCTGAGCCGGGCGCGCCGGAGCCGGTGGCCACCGGTGGGGAGCGGGGTGCGGGCGGTGCGCCCGAGCCCGCTCCCGGGGCGCCGGCGACGCTCGTGCGCGACCGCTTCGATCTCGCGGCCTGAAGGTCCGAGTCGCTACGATCCGGCGTCCGCTCCCAGCGGGCGCCGGATCTCGTTCGACCGTTGATCCTGTCGCTGTCCGCGGTCGAGGTACGCGAGGCCACGGAGCGTAGCGCCGTGGTCCCGCCCTGATCGTGATGGACGGAGTGAGTTCTTCTCGCTCGGCCGAGCCCCCGCTGTTCACTCGCCTGCGCGACGCCTCGCGTGCGGGCACTGGCGCGGACCATCGACTACCACCCCCTGCTCGAGCCGACCGAGCACGCCCATCAGGTGGTGCGGGTGATCGAGGCCCATCTCTCATCGCGGCCCGAGCCGCGCCCGCCCAGGTCCATCCCGCACCGAGCCGGCGGTCGGCGCGGAATCAGCGTCACGTCGCCGAAGGCGCCGGGCCGCCTGCCGACGCCGAATACGTTCTCCCGCAGTCGTGTTAGGCTCTCTCGTTCCGATCGCGCGGTAGTCCGCGCACGAGCGAGGGGGCCGCGGGTGACACCGTTCGTCGTTCTCATGGTGATCAGCGGTGTGGTGCTGATCGCGCTCACCGTCTCCATCCGGGAACTGTCCCCGGCGCGGCGGGTGCGCGACGGTGTGGTCGGGTTCTTGTTCCTCGCCTCCGCCGCGGGCACCGCCTTCGCCGGATTCCACCTCACCGGCTTCTCCTGGCTGGTGCTGGCGCTGCCGATCTACCTCATCGTCGACTCGGTCCGGCACATCGATCTCGAGGACGTCTCCGCGGAGTCGACCCCCGCACACCTGCGCCGCCGCCCGCCGCGCGAATCCGCCACCCCCGCACCCCGGCGGTCCGCGGGCAGTCGGGAGCGGCGCGCCGCCCGTTCCGCCGAGCGCCTCGAAACGCTCCGCGCAAAGCACGGCACACCATAGCGGCCGAGCTGGACAAGCGGTAGGCATACGTCGAGGCCGGGCGGCGAGGAGAATCCCTCGCCGCCCGGCCTGCCGAAGGGGTGGATCAGTCGCGGAGCGCGTCCTTGACCTTCTCGCCCGCACCCTTGAGGTCGGACTTGGTCTGGTCGGTCTTGCCCTCGGCCTCGGTGCTCCGATCGCCGGTGGCCTTGCCCACCGCCTCCTTGGCCTTGCCTGCGAGATCCTCGACCTTGTTCTTCGCCTTGTCGGTGGCGCTCATCCGGTATCCCTTTCGACGTGGTGTACGCGGTCCGTGATGTCCGCGGGCCGACAACGAGGCGATAGCCCCTCGGCGGTGCGGTAAACCCGGCAGCCAGGTTCTCCTCGGGAACGGGTGGCCGCGTGACGACGATCTCGCCGGGTGTGCGCCCTCGTCGAGGCGACGGTGTGCCGCGGCCACCTCGTCGATGCCAGGCCGCAGCGCGCCGTCGTGGATGCCCGCGTTCAGGGCGGCGGCGATGCGGAGGATTCACGGGTTCGTCCCGCCGATCCGGACGGTGGTGAAGCGGCGGCGCCGGATCTGCCAGCCGGCACCGGTGCGCTCCAGCTCGTCGTCGTAGAAGCCGACGGCGTTGACGCCGGACGTGCCGTCGGGCGACATGATCACCGCGTCGACGTAGCTCCTGGCCTGCGCGCTGTCACCGTCCACGGTGGCCGCGACATTGGTGATGCGGTGCAGGGTGTGCCCGGCCATGTCGTGGGACTGCCGCATGAACGCCAGCACCTCCTCGATGCCGTGCCACGTCCCGATCGGGCCGTAGTCGAGGACGCAGTCGGGGGTGAAGACGGTGCGGAAGAGCTCCCAGTCGCGGCGGTCGATGCCGGTGGCGTAGCGGATCAGCACCGCGCCGATCTCGTGGTGGTCGTTCATCGCGGGTCTCCGTTCGGGTGGACGATGACGCGGGCGGGCCCCCGCGAGTGCCTGACCTGCTCGAGCGCGTCGGGCACCCCGTCCAGGCCGATGACGGCGCCGACGCTGGGCAGCGGGTCGAGTGCGCCGGTGCTGATGGCGTCGAGGGTTCCGTACCAGTCCTCGGGCATGGGGCCGCCGCCGAACTGGACGTTCACGCCGGTACGGGTGGCGGCGGTGACGTCGAGGGTGTCGCCGGTGTACCAGCCGCCCGCGCAGGCGATCCTGGTGCCCATGTCGGCCTCCGCGATCAGCCGCTGGATCAGCCCGGGCGCGCCGGCGCACTCGAAGACCACCGCCGAACCCCACAGCTCGCGCTGCGCGCGGACCGTGCGCCACACCTCGAACGGGGACTCCTCGGCCGGGTCGACCGGAATGTGCGCACCGAACGCGTCCCGCGCCAGCGCCCTGCGGCCGGGGTCGAAATCGGAGACGATGATCGGCTGCACGCCGCGGCGGGCCAGCGCGGCCACGGCCGAGAGCCCGATGGCACCGGCGCCGATCACGATCGGGATCTCCCCCGCGGTGATGCGCGCGTTGCGGACGTAGAACTCGCCGACCGCGAACGCGTCGGTCAGCGCCGCGGCGTCGGGATCGACCTCGCGCGGCACCTCGCGCGCGATCACCTCGGCGATCACCAGCTTCTCGGCGAAACTGCCGGGCGAATCCGGATGCTGGCCGATGATCCGAGCCCCGCCCGCCCCGCCGTCGACCAGCCGGACCGGGATCGAGGTGACCCGCGTCCCCACCGGGAACCGCCCGGTGCAGCCCGGCCCGTGCGCGAGCACCTCCCCGACGAACTCGTGCCCGAGCACCACATCGCGGTCGGGGTCGTAGCGGGAGCGGCCGGTGGGGTCGTTCGTCCCGGCCTCGGGGTGATCCATGTAGTGGACGTCGGAGGCGCAGATCGCCGTGCTCACCACCGACACCAGCATCTCCCCCGCTCCCGGCTCCGGATCGGGCGTCTCCCGGACCGACAGGCGGTTCGACCGCAGGACAACGGCGCGCATGGACTCTCCCGGGCTGCACTTCTCGAATATGCGAGAATAATTCTCGATTTGACGAGATGAGAATACGATTCTGGACGAGGAGGAGTCAACGGTGCGCGGATCAGCCCCGACCTCGCGAGTGCTCGACATCGTGGAACTGCTGGCGCGGGCCGGGGCGGAGCCACTGCGCTTCTCCGACGTGGTGCGCACGCTGGAGCTCACCCAGGCAACCGCGCACGCCATCCTCACCACGCTGTGCGAGCGCGGCTGGGCGGTCCGGGATCCGCGGGACAAGACCTATGTCCCCGGCCCGGCGCTCACCGCGCTCGCCGCCGGAGTCCAGGCGAGCCGCCCGCTGGCGGCCGCCGCTCGCGCGGCCGCCGCCGAACTCGTCGCCGAACTCGGCTACGCCGCCTCTGTCGTCGAGCGGGTCGGCGACCACCTCGTGATCACCGCCTTCCTCGCCGGCGACGACGACCAGCGCCCGGCCCGCCCCGGCGAGCGCATCCCCTACGCACCGCCCTTCGGAGCCGCCTTCGCGGCGTGGGCGCCCGCGGCCCAGAAGCGCGAATGGATCGGGCGCGCGGGCGGCGACGGCACCGTGACCGCGCGGCTCGAACAGGTCCTGGCCCGGACCCGCGACCGCGGCTTCGACGTCGACTGGACGACCCCGGCGCTGATGCAGGCCGCTCAGCTCGTGGAGCGCCTCGACGAGGAGGGGCTGCCGCCGCACGTGCGCCGGATCATGGACACCCTGGTCGCCGAGTTCACCTCCATCGGGTATCTCTCCGACGACGATCCGGGGCGCGAGTCCCGGCCGGTCTTCAGCATCACCGCACCGGTGCTCGACGAGCGCGGGAACGTCGCCATGATCCTCGGCGCTCACCCGATGCGCGTTCTGGACGCCGCGCGGATCGCCGAGGTGGGGCAGCACGTGATGCGCGGAGCCGACATCTGACGTTCTCGGGTCACGGGGGGCCGGAGTGACCGCGGCGGCGGCGCTCGGCACGCGGTTCGGGATCCAGGTCCGGCATGAACCGGTCGGCGCCGGGACCCGCGAGAAAGGCCGCGTCCACCTCGGCCCCGGGGGCGTCCGCCGCGGACCCGCACCGAGTACGTCCGCGTGCGCCGGCACCACTTCGTGCCGGCGCACGCGCGCTGATCAAGGTTTGCGGGCCACCGCGCCGTAGGCCGAGATCGTCTGTGGGTGACCCACTTCGGTGGGCTGGGGCCGCCAGTGGGTGATCGGGACGAAGCCGGGCTCGACCAGGTCGAGCCCGTCGAAGACGGCTTCGATCTGCCCCTTGGGCCGGGGCACGTAGGGGGCGCCGCCGGTGCCGGTGTACTCCTCGCACAGCTGCACGTAGGCGGCACTGTCGTCGGTGCCGTCCCACAGCACCAGGTAGCTGCCCGACGGGACGGCGGCCAGCACGGTGTTCACGATGCGGCGCAGCTCGTCGTAGGAGCTGGCGTGGCCGAGCACGCCCATGAACATCACCGCGATCGGGTGGTTGAAGTTCAGGACGTTGCGGGCGTCGGCCACGATCTGCTCGGGCTCGTGATAATCGCACTGCACGTAGGTGGTGACGCCCTCGTCGGTGGTGCTGGTGAGCAGCGCCCTGGCGTGCGTGAGCACGAGCGGGTCGTTGTCGACGTAGACGACCTTCGCCTCCGGCCGGACGGACTGGGCGACCTCGTGGGTGTTCTGCATGGTGGGCAACCCGGTGCCGATGTCGAGGAACTGCCCGATCCCGGCCTCACCGGCGAGGAACCGCACCGCCCGAATGAGGAATTGGCGCGATTGGATCGCCATGGTCGTGATGTCGGGGTCCACCGCGATCCCGGCGTCGCCGGCGATCTTGTCGATCTCGTAGTGGTCTTTTCCACCCATCCAGTAGTTCCAGATCCGGGCCGAATGCGGAATATCGGTCCGGAGGGCCGAGCCGGGGGCATCGGACATGAGCAGCACGCTCCTGATCGGGCCCGAGCCACAGCGAGCACGGGCTGTTGAGACGAGTTCTTCGTCTGCGACAGTACAAGATTCAGCCGCCTCGACACGCCGATCCGGCCCTGCTCACCCGGCATCGACGAACTACCCGTCCAGCGCGGTGCGCAGCGCGGCGGCGAAAGCGTCGGGCTCACCGTGCATGCCGAACTCGCCGCCGAGGAAACCGTCGTGGTCACCGGGGAAACGCACCGCCCGAGCGCCGAGCGCGACCGCGAGCGCCGCACCACCGCGATGGGCGAGCTCGCCCTCGGACTTCTCCCCCACCGCGAGCACGATCCGGGTGCGCGCCGCGCGCAGCGCCTCGATGTCGTGCCGGTACGAGGTGCAGGTGCGGATGTTCAGCCCGACCAGCGCATCGCCGCGGTCGCCGTCGTCCTCGGCGGGGAGCCCGAAGGTCGCGGGGTCGGGCGCGGGGCGATCCAGGTAGTCGGCGGGCAGCTCGCCGCGCAGCGACACCAGGGCGATGAACTTCGCCATGGCCCGGCCCATGCCGCTGGCGTAGTAGGTGGCGCGCAGGTCGTCGCAGACAGCGTCGATGATGTCGCGATCCGGCAGGAACTGGCTGCTCGGCGGCTCGTGCGCGACCAGCGTGCGCACCAGCCCCTGATCCCCGGCTACCAGCGCGAGCGCGTTCACCGCGCCACCACTGCTGCCGAACACGTCCACCGGTCCGACGCCGAGCGCCTCGATGAGGCGGCGCAGGTCGTCGGCGTGCTGCTGCGGGGTGCACTCGGCGGCGGCGTCGGTGCGCTCGGTGCGGCCGGTGCCGCGCGGATCGTAGGTCACCACCGCGCGGTCGGTGAAGTGCCCGGCCAGGGTGGGGAAGCCGCCGGCGTCCATCGGCGAGCCCGCCAGCAGCAGGGCGGGGTACGGGCCGGAGCCGAGCTCGCCGCGGATGTCGTAGCGCAGGACGGCGCCGGGCACCTCGAGGATGCGGGTGTCCATGGTGTCCGTGGTGGTCATGCGGGTGTCCTTCCGGTCGGGTTCACCGGATTCGACGGGACGGGGTCGGGGAATTCATCGGTGTCCCCCTCCGGCCGCCCCCGTCCGGCGCGCCCGCACTCGACCGCACAGCCTTGACCGACCGGTCGGTCACTGCCTAACGTCGAGCACGGCGCCTGGTTCGGGCGGGAGCGACGGGAGTGGACGCATGATCCTTCGGGTTGGCACCGACCACGGGGAGGTCGCCGTGCACCTGGCCGGCCGCGACCCGGCGCAGGCACCGGGAATACTGCTCTTGCACGCGAACCCGGGCGACCATCGCGATTTCGACGAGATAGCGACGGCGCTCGGCCGCCGGTGGGCGATCGCCGCGGTGGATTGGCCCGGGTACGGGCAATCCGGGGTGTGCGACCCCGCCGCCGTCACCGTGCCCGCTCTGGTCGCCGTCGCGGAGACGGTCTGCGCGGCGCTGTCGTCGCACGGCTTCCGCGAGCTGATCGTCATCGGCAGCAGCGTCGGCGGCTACGTGGCGCTGCGGCTCGCCCACCGCGCCGATGTGGCCGGCGTGGTGGCCGTGTCACCGGCCGGTTTCGCGCCGCTCAACGTCGCCACTCGCCTGCTGTTCCGGATCATGAGCGGGCCGAGAACGGGGCCGGCGCTGGTGGCCCCGAGTGCGCGGGCGTACCTGGGGCCTGCGCGGGGCGGGGTGCGGGCGATCTACGAGCGGGCGGTCGCGCTGGTCGATGATCCGGCCCGGCTCACCGTCTACCGCAGTATCTGGGCGGCGCTCGCCGACCCCGGCCTGGATCTACGCGGAGACCGGCCGCGGGCCGAGGTACCGGTGCAGGTGGTGTGGGGCCGGAACGATCCGATCAACCCGTGGGCGGTGAGCAGGAAGGGCGTGGCCGCGGTTCTCCCGCACGCCGAGGTCGCGATTCTGCCCGCGCGCCACGAACCCTACGCCGAATGCCCGCAGCGGTTCCTCGACGCGGTCACCCCGTTCCTCACCCGCCATGCCGCGAGCAGCGCGTGAGAGCGGCCGCTCCGGGGCGCGCTGCTGCGCCCCGGTCGGGAACCGCCGAACTCGATCATGAGGGCGCGAGCCCGAGGTGGCGGCGGGTCTCCGCGAGGACCTCCCGCTGGAAATCCGGATCGCGGGAGAGCGCGGAGGAGTCGCCGCGCCCGCCCGCACCGGCCCGGACATAGCTGCCGGTGGGGTGGCCGGGCAGCGCGGTGGCCGCGGCGAGAATCGTGCGTGCCGGCCGCTCGGGACCGGCCATGAACGGCTTGCCGAGCAAGCCGATCAGCCGCAGCGGGCCGCCCGCCCGGCGCTGGAATCCGGTACGCACCGACCCCGGGTCCACGGCGAGCACATCGACCCGCCCCGCCCACTCCCGCGCCAGGGCGTAGGTGAAGGCCAGGTCGACGAGTTTGCTCGTCCGGTACGCCCCCATCTGGGTCCAGCCGGACGACAGCGTCCACTCCGCGGCCGGGCGCGCCCCGCGCTCCAGGAACGAGGTCACCATGATCACCCGCGGCAGCGAACCCCGCCCGGTCAGCGCCGGCTCGAGCGCGAAGGTGAGGCCGGCGACCGCCAGGTGGTTGACCGCCATCGTGCGCTCCACCCCGTCGACCGTGAGCCGGTGCCGGTCGAAGGCCGCACCGGCATTGTTGACCAGCACATCCACCCCGTCCGGTGCCGCCGCGCGCACCTGCCCGGCGAGCTCACCGACACCCGCGAGGGTCTCGAGATCCGCGACCACGGGGAGCAGCCGTCCGGGCAGCTCCCCCGCCGATTCGATCGTCGCGCGCACCCGCTCCGCGGCGCGGCCGTGCACCAGCACGGTCCACCCCGCCCCCGCCAGCTGGTGCGCCACCGAGCGCCCGATCCCACTGGTCGCCCCGGTCACCACGGCGACCGAATGTGGTTGTACTCCAATTCGTTCCATTTCTCTCATTCTGCGAGTGCAGAATGGAATCGCAATACCAGAACTCGGGAAGGACAGCCGGTGACGGTGACGGCGGAGAGCTTGACGGCCAAGGGGCGGCGCAGCCGGTCCCGGATCATCGAGGCCGCCTCGGAGCTGATCCTCGCGCACGGCACCACCGCGACCACCATGGAGGCGATCCGGCTCGCGGCCGAGGTCAGCACCTCGCAGCTGTACCACTACTTCGCCGACAAACGAGACCTGCTCGCCGCGGTCATCCAGGCCAGGACCGAGGTCGTCGTCGCCAACGAATGGGTGACCGGGCTGCGTTCGCTGCGCGATCTGCGTGCCTGGCGCGACGCCGTCGTCGAGGGGGCGCGGGCAACGGGGTGGCGCACCGGTTGCCCGCTGGCCTCCTTCGCCGAGCAGATCGGCGACACCGATCCCGAACTGCTCGAACTCGTCGCCCGCGGCCTGCGCCGGCTCACCGATACCGTGGCCGCGGGCCTGATTCGCATGCGCGACTCCGGCGAGCTGCTGCCCGACGCCGATATCGCCCGGCTGGCGTTGCTGATCGTGACCGCCTACGAAGGGGGGATGCTCGTCGCCCGCGCGCAGCGGGACTGCCTGCCCCTCGAGGTCGCCCTGGACGCCGCGATCGACAGGGTCGCGGCCGAGGCGATTCCGGCAGCGGCGGGATCCGTCCGAGGCCGTGCCGACCAGCCCGCTCGCAAGGTCGACAGCGCTGTGCTGCAACGACATTGAGCATCGACCGGCCGTCGGCTCGCTGTCGGCGGGTCGGTCGCCGCACCACCCGGATTCTTCGGTCGCATCGCGCGTGGCCCGATCGTCGATCCTGTATTCTGGTCGTTCGCTGTGAAGCATGCGCTCCGCCCCGTTGTCGCCGTGAATCGGGTCCGGCGCACAGCCGACGAGGGTCGGTGCAGGGTCGGGGTGTCGAGCGGCAGCGTGATGGAGGCTTTCGACAACGTGGTTCGTGACGACCACCCGGAACTGACGCGATCGTGGCGAGCTGCACTGCTGGCCGCGGGCCAGGAGCTGTCGCCGGAGCCACCGCTGGCCGAATTCCTCGAACGCGCGGAACGGGATCTCTCCGCGATTCCCTTCGATCCCGCGGCGGGTACCGGCCTCGGGTCGAAGCTGGCCGAGGCCGGGCTTCGACACTCCGCGGTCCCGGTCGTGTCGGCACCGGTGGTGTGCGCACTGGCCGAGCAGCTCGGGGCGATCGGCCACGCCCAGGTGGCGGCCTACACCTCGGCCCTCGGCCAGGGGCATCAGCGCGCAGTCGCCGACGCGGGTGGCATCCGCGCGGCACGGCTGCAGCTGCTGTTCGACAAGTCCGCCGCCGCGATCGCGCTCGGCGACACCGAGGGCCGCATCCTCGAGGCCAACCAGAGCCTCGCCGACATGATCGGCGTCCCGGTCGAGACCCTGACCGGCATCTCGGTCTACGACTTCGCGCACCCCGACAATCACGCCCAGCTCCGACGGCTGCTCTACGAGGAGCTGATCCCGGCCGGGAAGGGCACCGTCTCACTGCGGCAGCGGCTGCTGCGCGCCGACGGCACCATCGGCTGGATGAACGTCGGCATCACCTACGCCGAGGGCAGCACCGCCGACGACCCCGACTACCTCATCGCCATCGGGGCCGACGTCACCGACCAGTACCAGCATCAGCTCGAACTCCACCGCCAGGGACGCCACGACCCGCTCACCGGCCTGCCGAATCGCAGGCACCTGATCGAGACGATCGAACGCTCCAGCGGCACCGCCGCCGACGGTGACCTCGCCGGGCTGTGCTTCCTCGACCTGGACCGTTTCAAGCAGATCAACGATCGCTGGGGACACCACATCGGCGACCGGGTCCTCAGCGCCGTCGCCGACCGGCTGCGCGCCGATCGCCACGAACACGGCGACTCCATGATCGCGCGTATCGGCGGCGACGAGTTCGTCGCCCTGATCCCCCCACCCACCACCCCGGAGACGGTGACCGCCATCTCGCGGCGCCTCGCCGAGGTGTTCGCCGAGCCGGTGACCGTGGACGGGCTCACCCTGCGGATCACCGCGAGCATCGGCGCCGTCGCCACCCCGATCGCCCGCTCGGACGCCGAGACGCTGCTGGCCACGGCGGACGCGGGGCTCTACTCCGCCAAGAGCAACCGGCCCATCGCCGAGACCACCGTGCACACCCGCGGCGCGACCGAGCCGCGCCCCGCTTCGCCACCCGACGGGAAAGCCCTCCGGAACACCACCGCGGAGCAGCCGCCGTTCGGAACATCGCTGTCGATCGACGGGCAGAAGCCGGATCCGGAACGGAGCTCCTTCGTCGCGGGAACATCGCATTCGGTCGCCCGGGAATTCACCCCCGACATCGACGCCTCGACCAACGGGATCGCCAGGCCGACACCGTGATCACGAGCCGGAAGCCGACGTCGTGCTTTCTGCCGTCGAATCGCGTGCCGATCAGCTCGGGCACGATCCCCGGAAGCCGTTGGGCAGCGCGGGGTCCTCACCGTTGGCCAGCGCGGCGGGCGGGGTCGCGACCGCGGCGGCGGCATCGATGGCGCGCAGCGCGGCGCGGGCGAGCAGCAGCTCGGCGCTCGGCAGGCCGAGTGTGGCGCGCTCGGTGGCGGACAGCGGGTGCTCGCCCGCCTGGATGAGCCGCTCGCCGGCGACCCCGTACGCCTGGACCGATTTCTCCAGTGAGTACAGCCCGACCGGCCCGTCGACGGCGGAGATCGCGGCCCGCACGTCGGTGACCATCGCGGCGAGGTCGCGGTAGGGGCCGACGCCCGCCTCACCGAGGGTGATGCCGCCCTCGCCCCCGTACTCCCGGCGAATGTCGTCACCGTAGTGGAGCTGCAGGCCCGGCCCCGGGTCGATGCCGAAGGCCTGCTGGTAGACGGTGCGCATCGTCATGAACAGGATGCCGTCGTACTCGTCGTCGCCGATGAGCGGCATGTCCGAGAAGTCCGAGAACGCCGCCGTGCCGTCCAGCGCGTCGTCGATCGTGAACGGGTAGGCCGATGCGGTGACGGCGTAGCCGCGGTCACGCAGGCCCCGCACGATCTGCCGGTACTCGTCGGCGGCGCGGCACTGGCGGCGCGGGCCGGCATTGCGCGCGAGCGCGCCCAGCGTGCCGGCGGGATCCGTTCCGACCCGGAAGATCGCGTCGGTGTCCTGGATCGACGACTCGAGGTCGAGGGCGACGGCGGTGAAGTGCAGCTCGTTGCCGCGCGCCCAGCGGTCGAACTCGTCGACGGCCGCGGCGACGAGCGCGCTGTTGTCCTCGTTGGACCAGTAGCCGTCGCTGTAGGGAAGCTGGATCAGTGCGGTGACCGGGACACCGCGGCGGGCGGCCTCGCCCAGGAACGGCAGCACCTCGTCGCGCTGCGGGCGACCGGCGGGGAGCGGGCCGAAGTCGCGGCGGTAGCGCAGGTTGAAACCGAGCGGTGTGCGGTTGCGCTCGAGCACGTCCCAGAGCTCGGGGGTGTAGGCGCCGAGGTCGCGCGGCAGGTCCCAGTAGTCGTCGGGCTCGGGCAAGCCGTAGCCGGCCAGGCCGGACGAGCCCTGCATCTCCTCGCCGACCCAGAACATCAGGCGCGCGGGCGCGGCGGCGGCATCGGCGTCGGCGGGGGCGGCGAGCAGCGCCGCGGCGAGCGCGGCGACGAGAAAGGTCTTCATGGTGCCTTCGAGACGGGGTACGAGGACGCGCTGCGCTACCGGACGCGCTTTTCGGTCGCATCGGCCGGCGCGGCGCTTTCGGCCATGGGGGTCAGCACGGCTCTGGCGAAGGCGCGCAGTTCGGTTTCGTTCCGCACATCCGGGTCGTGCGGGGGCAGGGCCAGGTAGGTGAGGAACAGGCGGGCGAAGACGTCGGCGACCCAGCGGGCCTGGCGTGACGGCTTGCCGGGGCGCCCGCCGTGCAGATGCCGGGCGATGAACGCCGTTCCGGTGTCGAGGAATTCGATGCCGGGGGTCGTGGCGAGGTCGAGCACCGAGCCGGGTGCGCTCTCGCCCATGCGGCGCAGCATGGGGTGCGCGCGGGCGAAGGAGACCGCGGCCAGGAAGGCCTCGACCACGCGGTCGCTGGGGCGGCCGACACTGTCCATGCCCGCCGTCACCGCGGCGAGGAAGCGTTCGGTCTCGCGGGCGACCAGGGCGCGCACCAGGTCTTCCCGGCTCGGGAAGCGGCGGTAGACGGTGGTGCGGCCGAGAGCGCTGCGGCGCACGACGTCTTCCATCCGGACCCGGTCGAGGCCGACGGCGCCCGCCTCGGCGACCGCGGCGTCGAGGATGCGGTGCGCGCTCGCGTCGGTGTCGGCGACGCGGTGGGTGGCGGCGCGGTCGAGGAACTCCGACAGCGTGACCGGCTCTGGGCTCATCGGCTGATTATCGCCAACGGCTGCTCGGCCGCCGGCGTCGCACCCGCGCGGAGCCTGGCCTGTCTGGCGTAGGGCGGTTCGCCAACGACCCAGCGGGTCAGGGGCGCGCTCGTGCGCAGGTAGGGCGCGAAGACCAGGGTGTCGGTGAGCGGTGCGTGGTGGTAGCCGGTCAGCCGTCGCGCCCACTCGGGGGCCAGGCTCATGCCCGCGTGCGCGACGTACGCGTGCAGCACACGATCGAGCGGGCCGGGCGCGCGGATCGGCAGCAGCGGTGCGGTCATGAGGAACTCGAAGAACTCCAGGGTCTGCTCGGTCACCGCCAGCCGGGGGCGCATCGCCTCGACGTAGTCCGCGAGCTCGGCCATCGTCTCCGGGATGTCGCTGCCGCCGCCCAGTCGTCCGATGACGGCCTGTTCGGCGAGGTACCGGTCCCGCTCGCCGGGGGTGAGCGGGGAGTTGTTGCGCTCGTAGCTGCGCAGGATCATCCAGGGGATGGCGGTGTGCACCCAGGTGAGCAGCTCCGGATCGAGCGCGTCGAAGGGCACGCCGTCGGGCCTGGTGCCGTTGATGTGCCCGTGGATCGTCTTGACCTGCCCGATCAGCCCGGCCGCCGCATCGGTGTTGCCGAAGGTGGTGGTCAGGACGTAACCGAGGGTGGTGCGGGCCCGCCGGAACGGGTCCTCCCGGTAGTTCGACAGCTGGCCGACCCCGGCCATGACCGAGGGATGCAGCAGCTCCATGACGATCGCGGCGGTCGCGGCGCTGATCACCGAGCCGAGGTCGGCGGTGATCTTCCAGGACACGCTGCCCGGGCCGCAGAGCCCCGGGTCGCCTGCGGGCCCGCCGTAGACGGCCGGGTCGTCGTGCCTGCCGCCGATGCGTTCCATGGCGGCGAGGATGTTGTGTTTGATCGCGTTCACGACGCCCCTCGGCATAGATGGTACTGATTGAGCACTGAACGTACCACACCTCATATGCCTCGTCGAGGTACATATGGAACGATTAGCACTTCATCAGTACCTGGGATACTGTTCCCCGGGCTGTCGAAGAAGGCTCCTGAAGAACGCGAGAAACAGTGCTACGCACACCGATAGACCTGCCGGCCCCGACTCCGGCCGCGCGCCGGCCGGGGCCGGGCCACAGCCATCCCACCGGCCATCGGCACCGCCGCGATCCCGCCCGGTCGCAGCACTCCCCCGCGCACGGCGGCGAGCCCGCCCCGACCGCCGAGCGCAAGCAGCTCCGCGGCGCCGCGTTGCGGGACAGGCTGGTCGAGACCGCGGCCGAGCTGTTCTACGAGCACGGCGTCCACGCGATCAGCGTCGACGAGCTCGTCCGGCGGACGGGGACGGCCAAAGCGAGCGTGTACCGGCGCTTTCCCACCAAGAACGACCTGGTCCTCGCGGTACTGCACCGCCACGACACGAATTTCTGGGCCCGCTGGGACCGGACCGCCGCCCAGCACAGCGATCCGCGCGAAGAACTCGGCGCCCACCTCGCCGGGTTCCAGGAGCTGACGGCGCGCACGGGCTACCGCGGGTCCGCCTTCGTCAATATCGCCGCCGAGTTCGGCCACGCCGAAGTGCGGCAACGGTGCCTCGACCACGACCGTGAGCTCGCCCGGCGGCTGGGCGCGCTGACCGCACGCCTCGGTGTCGCCGACGGCGACCGGCTCGCCGCCCACCTCCACCTCGCCATCGTCGGCGCCTTCGCGATCGGCGGGCTACACCCCGCCGGGCCCCCGGCCGGACACCTCGGCGCCCTGGCCGACTCCCTCCTGGCGACTCCGGGAGCAGCAGTACCCGCGTGACCGGAGGTGAGCCACCATCGACACCGCCCCGGACCCAGCGGACCCCGGTCCGCGACACTCGGGTCCGCGGCCTGTACCGAATCGCGGAGTTGCTGCTCTAGGCTCCCGATCAGCGTCTCGCGCGGTCGCTGTTCGGGCCTGCCTGCTCGCTGCCGTGTCCATCGATGGAGGGAGAGACACCATGTGGGATTCGTTCTGGGACTTCCTGTGGGCGGGCGTGGTGATCTTCGCGTTCGTCGCCTACCTCATGATCCTGTTCAACATCCTGGTGGACCTGTTCTGGCGCGACCACAGGACCTCGGGCGCGCTCAAGGCGGTCTGGCTCATCGGGCTGATCGTGCTCCCCTACCTCACCGCGCTGGTGTACCTGATCGCCCGCGGCCGGGGCATGGCCGAACGGGCCCGCGAATACGCCGCGACGACCAAGCGGGAAACCGATGCCTACATCCGCGAGGCCGCCGGACGCTCCCCCGCCCAGGAGATCGCGCACGCCAAGGAGCTGCTCGACGCGGGCACCATCACCACCCAGGAGTTCGACGCCCTCAAGACCAAGGCCCTGAGCCGCGCCTGAACCACCGCGCGGCCGAGAGTCCGGTCGAATCGTGGACATGGTGCCGACACCCTCGATCCCGCAACTCATCCTCGCCGGCACCCCGGGCTCCTTCGCCCGCGCCGTCTTCCACGAACGCCACCCGAAACCCCTGACGGGCATCGACGCCTCCGCCCCGCTCGAGACCGCCGAGCTGCACGGCACCACAGTCACCGGCCAGCTCGACACCCTCGACCGGCTCGATGCCCTCGACTCCCGTGAACGCCGCGACCAGCCGCTGCTCGCCCGCCTCTGGGGCAATCGCGCCGACCTCGGATTCCAGCCCACCGCCGCCGAGAGCGTGGGTGCCGCTGGTGCGCAACAACGTCGAGCACCAGCAGCCGGCGATGTGGCGGTCCGCAACGGCCGCTCCCGGCTCACCCTCGAGGGTGGCGAGGGGAGGTCGAGGCCACCGCCATCCGCCTGCGGTCCTCGAGGGCGCACAATGATCGAGAGGGCGCCGACTTCACCGATGTCGAGCTCGCACCCGCTCGAAGAGACAGCGATCGAGTTCATCGCCTATCCCCCGGGATGCGCACGGCTCATGAGGAAGGCAAGCATGGACCACGACATCGTCGACCCGATTCCGCGCCGCGCTGCGTGCAAGCATCTCCATGCGGCCAACCGCCGCATGTACCGCAGTGCGCGGCCCGGTACGGCAGCGCGGGTGCTGAACCGCTTCGCGGAGTTCATCTTCACCGCAGGCGTCCTGTCACCCGGCCACGCCATGACCCTCGAGGTCGCCGGGCGACGTACCGGACGCCCGGTGACGCTCCCGATCGCGGTCGCCGACCATGACGGGCAACGGTATCTGGTTTCCATGCTGGGCCAGAACGCCGGCTGGGTGCGCAATGTCGCAGCGGCCCACGGCCACGCCGCGCTGTACCGGCGCGGCCGCGAGGCGGTACAGCTCACCGAGGTCCCGGCTGCGGACCGGGCACCCATCCTGCGCCGGTATCTCGCTGTCGCTCCCGGCGCCCGGCCGCACTTTCCGGTCGACCGCCGGGCCCCGCTCAGCGAGTTCGAGCGGATCGCATCCCGATACCCTGTCTTCCGCATCGACCCCCTTCCTCGGTAGGCCGTCGCGCAACCGTTCGGCGTGTGCCTCGCCGCAGGCGCCGGAATGTTGCCGATATTCGTTTCCGACAGATAAATGCCAGTCTATGCCGAGTAACATATAGACCCGGCGGAAGCATCTTTCGATACTGTCTCACCACCTCAGGCCGCAGATGAAGGTCACCTGGGAAAGTGAACGAATCAGTCTTCAGAAACACGAAGCACCAAGAATGACCATTCACTTCCAGTTCGATGAAACATGTTCTACAGTTCGGCTCACCAGAAATTCACCCGAGGAACAAACGGAAAAGCCGAGCCTTGAACCTGACCCGACGCGCGCGCCGCCGAGCTATGACCGCTGTACAGCACCACACCGCCCGACTTCAGCCCTTCTCCCTGTCCGAGTTCGGTCGCATCCTGTCCGAGCACAGCGGGATTCCGGTGCGGATAGGCGCCAGCACGACCCTGCCCCGCTCCATCGCGGGCCAGTGGTTGCGCACCGAGGCGGAAGATGTCATCGAGTACGCCGCCGACCTACCGGAGATCGCTCGGATCAATACCGTGCTCCACGAAGCGGGTCACATCCTGCACGGACACGAGGGCGACGGACACCTCCTCGAAACCGGGCTGGCACTGTGCTCGATCCTGAGCCCGACCGCCATCGCGAATTTCGCGCATGTGCGTTACCGCTCGGCCTACGACAGCAGCAGCGAGCGCCAGGCCGAGACCTTCGCCCGCCGGACGCTGCGCACCATTCTGTGGAGCGACGCCGACACCACCGAATCCGCCGAGATCATCTCCGCGCTCGGACTCCGGCACACTCGGCTCTGCGCCACCCTCGACCTGCTGCGCCGACGGAAGGAGCAGGGGTGATGACGATTGTGAACACGGTGGTCGGGGTGCTGATCCTGATCGGCGTGGTCACCCTGCTCTGGCAGCTGGGCCCGCAGGGGCCGAGGGGCAAGCTGACGCCGGTCCTCGCGCTGCTGCTGCTCGCGACCAGCTACGTGCTGGTGATTCCGTTCTCGGTGCGGCTGTTCGACCAGATCCGGACGAATCTCGCCTTTCCGCTGAGTCATCTGTGTTCGCTGGGTGCGATGGTCCCCGCTCTGCTGTACACCCGCTGCCACCTGTCGACGACCCCGCTCCGGCATCGCGAGCTGGTCGCGACCGCGGCGGCTTACACAGGCGTCGGCGTGCTGCTGGTGTACCTGTTCCTCAGCGCGCCGGAGCAGTCCGAAGGCACCGGCTTCGGCCTCGATTCGGCGAGCACTCCGCGCATGCAGATCTACTGGTTGGCACAGGCTCTGGTGCTGAGTCACGCCACAGCCACGATGGCGCGGGTGATCATCCGCGCGCGGGCGCGGGAGCGGAGCCGGCGCCGGGCTCTCCTGAGCGTCCTCGCAGCGGTGGCGCTCGTGTTCGCCGGATACGAGGTGTGGCTGATCGTCATCATCACGGTGTGGCCTGCGGGTCCGCCGCTGTGGGCGCAGTCTTTCGGCTACACCCTGCAGATCGTGGCCGGCACGCTGTTGGTCACGAGCATCATCGGCCCGGCGGTACTCGGCACCTACCGAAGTGCCCGGTTGGCGCGGTTCTATCTGGAACGGCTGACACCGCTGCACTCCTGGCTGACCGAGCGCTATCCGCAGGTGCGATTCCGTGCACACGTGGCCAAGCGTCAGGAGACCAGGGTCACCGACATGCTGATCGAGATCAGCGACGCCCTGCGCCTGCTGCAATCCGACGCCCCGACGCTCGCTGCGGCCCACGGACTCGAAGACGGCACCATCCGCGCCGCGGCACGGAACAGTCCACACCACGCGGCCTACGAGTTGACCGCGGCGGAGCTTTTCGACTCCCGGGATCACGCGCCCGGTGCGGGCGATCGCACGGGCGAACCGAGATCGGCGGACAGCCTGCGGTAACCGTACAGGGTGACCAGCCCGCGGCGCTCGGGCGGTGCGGCGAGCCGGAGTGCGGGAAACCGTTCGAACAGTCCGCGCAGCGCGGCCGCGCCCTCGATCCTGGCAAGCGCGGCACCGAGACACACGTGCGCACCCGCACCGAACCCGAGATGCTCGCGCGCGTTGGGGCGGGTGATGTCGAATCGGCACGGGTCGGCGAAGATCTCCGGATCACGGTTGGCCCCGGCGAGCAGCAGGATGATCATCTCGCCTGCGGCCACCCGCTCCCCGGCGAGCTCCACGTCGCGATGGGCAGTCCGCACGGTCATCTGGACCGGACTCTCCAGGCGCAGGATCTCCTCGACAGCCGCGGGCCACAGCGCCGGTTCCGCGCGCAATCGAGCGAGTGCACCGGGGTTCTCGAGCAGCAGCACGATGCCGTTGCCGATCAGATTCACCGTGGTCTCGAAGCCCGCGTCGATCAGAAGCGCCGCATTGGCCGCGATCTCACGGTGGCTCAGCGTGGGGTCGGTGATCATCGGATCGAGCACGGTCTCGCCGAGTTCACCCCGGCGGATCCGCGGAATATGTTCGTGCAGATAGCGATCGAGATGACGCAGGCTCGCGACCGCACGGCGGAACGCCGCCCAGGAAACGCCGATGTCGAGCAGCACCGCGGCCGAATCTCCCCATTCGAGCAGATGCGGATGCATGTGGTCCGGAAGGCCGAGCAGATCGGCCATGACCGCCACCGGCAGCCGGGCCGCGTAGCCGGTCAGCAGGTCGGCGTCCCCGGTGAGCTCCGCCAGCAGATCGGCGGTGATCGTCTCCACCCGATCACCGAGCCGCTCGATGGCACGCGGGGTGAAGCTGTGCGCGACCGCTCTGCGATATCGGGCGTGGTCCGGCTCGTCGACCATGAGCATCGACGGCGGCTCGACCGGGTTCGGGATTCCGGGATCGGCCCAGTTCATCAGTGCGGGCATGGGCTGCGGGAGTCCGGTTCCGACCGGATTGGTGACGCCGAACCGACTGTCCCGCAGCACGCTTCGGCAGACTTCGTAATCGGCGCTCACCCGCACGAATGGCGTCCGGACCAGGCCGCCCCGCGCGCGCAATCGGTCGAAGAGCAGGTTTCGCTCCATCGGCTCGGCGCGACCGAGCAGCAGGCGCGCCAGCGGATCACCGCGCAACGCCCGCACCGAGAGAAAGGCGCGGGGAACGCCCTGCATCGCCATCCATCGAACCCATAGGGACGCGCTCACCAGCACCCTCTTCCTCGGTTCCGAAGATAAAGCAAATTTCATCCTAGATCGCGCCGGCAAGGACTGTCGATGCACGAGCAAATTATGCATTTCGAGTGCGGACCACTTCCGCCGTGACCGGTGCACAGCGATGATGGGGTCGCACAAGCCGGGCTTCGAGAAGGGTGGAAAGAATACATGGATGTACGGACGATCAAATCATTCGACCTGGCCTATCGTGGAATCGACGAACGTTTCCGGGTGGCCGACGATTGCGAGCTCTACTACGAACTGGAGGGCACGGGCCCCTGCGTGACGTTCGTTTCCACGATCTACGTCGTCAGTACCTCGTGGCGCAACTTCACACGAAACCTGGTGCGGAACAACCGTCTGCTCACCTACGACCTGCGCAATCAGGGTGCCTCGTCGGGCGCCCCGACCGGATTCGACCAGCACACCTCGGACCTGCTGCAACTGCTCGATCACCTCGGAATCGAGCGCACATACCTCGTGGGATCCTCCCTGTCGACGGTGATCTGCCGGGACTTCGCCGTCCGCCATCCCGATCGCGTCGCCGGGCTCGTGCTCGTCGGCCCGACCTTCAGCCCCTGGGGATCCCGGCGGCGCACCCGGATCATGCGGTCCTGGCTGACCGCGCTCGAATCGGGCGGCCCACGGCAACTCTTCGACGTGATGTATCCGCTGGTGTTCGGCGATCGCGCGCAGGGCATCGGCGGCGGCGCCGCATACCTGGCGCTGCGCGAACGGTTTCTGGCCATCAACTCCGCCGCTCAGTTGAGAGCGAATCTGACCGACGCGCTGGAGACCACCGTCGATGCGGAGATGCTGCCGCGGGTGACGGCGCCTGCCCTGCTGCTCGCGGGCGACGACGACTTCTGCATCAGCCCGTCCGGCCTGCGCAAGCTGGCCGATATGATGCCGAACGCGCACGCTGAAGTGTTCGACGATTGCGGGCATCTGCCGTTCTTCGAATCCACCGAGCGATTCGAGCGGTCGCTGTGCGCGTTCGTCGAAAAAGTCGAAGCGCAGCGGCAAGCTGCCTGAATCCGGATTGTCGGCGCCCCTTGCACAGTGGTTGACCGATCGGGAATTCGCTTCCTAATTTCATTTCCATGTGGGACGCCGTCGTCAAATTCTCCGGTCGATACGCTTTTCTGATCATCGGGCTGTGGGTTCTCGTTGCCGCCGCCGGAAATCTCTGCGTTCCGCAGGTGGAACATACCGCGCGCACCCATGCGCGGGGATTCCTGCCCCACGAAGCGCAGGTCAACGCCGTCGGCGCGATCATGGCCCGAGAATTCGGCGACGGCGGCGGCGCCAACCTCAATTACCTGGTCTTGGAGGGCGATCACGAACTCGGCCCGGCCGAGCGCGCCTACCACGACGACCTGCTGGGGCGGTTGCGCGCGGACACCGCGCACGTGGAGTCGGTCATGGACCTGTGGTCCGATCCGATCACCGCCGGGGGCGCCGAGAGCGTCGACGGCAGAGCCGCGTACACCATGCTGCGGCTGCGCGGCGAGCTCGGCGCCGCGCAGGCCAACGAGTCGGTGGCGGCGGTCAGGGCGATGGTGGCCGACCACCCCGCTCCGCCCGGCCTGCGCACCTACGTCTCCGGGCCGGGCGCCGTCATCTCCGACCAGATCACCGCGATCGACGAACAGATGCTGCTCATCACCGGCGCCACGGTGGTGCTGATCGCGCTGCTGCTCCTGCTCGTCTACCGGAACCTGGTCACCGCGCACGTGCCGCTGCTGGCCGTCGGCCTGGCCCTGGCGGTGACCAGGCCGGTCATCGCCTTCCTCGGCGAACGCGACCTCATCGAGGTATCGATCTTCTCGGTGTCGCTGCTCGGTGCCCTGGTACTCGGCGCCGCCACCGACTACGCGATCTTCGTCCTCGGGCGCTACCACGAGATCCGGCGGACAGGGGTGCCGCACGACGAGGCGCTGATACTCGCCTATCGCAGCGTCGCACCGGTCATCCTCGGCTCCGGGCTCACCGTCGCCGCCGCGCTGGCCTTCCTCGTCCTGGCCGACATCGGCATGCTCAGCAGTGCCGGATTGCCCTGTGCCATCGGGGTCCTCACCGGCATGCTGGCCGCGCTGACCTTGCTGCCCGCGATCATCTCCGTCGCAGGCAGGCGAGGATTCCTGCAGCCGCGGCCGCGGCCGCGAACCGGCCGGCCGGATGGCCGCTGGCGGCCGATCGGCACGCTCGTGGCCAGGTGGCCGGGCCCCGCGCTGGTCGGGTCGATGCTGGTGCTCATCCTCTGCGCACTCCCGGCGGCGCAGACCCGCCTCGGCTTCGACGAGCTGGCGGCGATCCCGGAATCGACCGAAGCGACCGCCGGTTTCCAGGCCATGGACCGGCACTTCCCGGCGAACAGCCTGCTGCCCGAGATCGTATTCCTCCGATCCGAGCACGATCTGCGGAATCCGGCGGGTGTGATCGCGGTCGAGCGGGTGACCCGCGGCATCATGGAGATCCCCGGCATCCGCATGGTGCAGTCGGCCTCGCGGCCGTCCGGGTCGATTCCGGAACAGGCCGCGCTCACCACCCAGGCGGGGCTGGTCGCCGATCAGATCGACAGCGGCACCGCGCAGATGGCCGAGCGGCTCGGTGCCATCGACGAGGTGTCGGCCGCGCTGCGCCGACTCGACGCGGCCATCGGCCGGCTCCAGCTCGGATTGTCCGGCGCCGCGGACGGTCTCGGTGAACTCGACCAGGGCGTCGGTGTCATGCAGTCCGGCATGCGGACATTGCACGACAACGTGGCCAGGGTGTCGGAGTACATGGCCCCGCTGCGCGACTTCACCGCCGCCAACCCCGACTGCGCGCGCGACGGGCTCTGCGCCATGGTGCTCGACGCTGTCGAGCCGGTGGACGCCGTGGTAGCCGCCACGGAGTCGATGACCAGCGGCGCCGTGACGCTCGGCGGCGGCGCGCGCGACCTGGCGCAGGTCTTCGCCGTGACCGACGCGTCGGTGGAGACCATCCGCGCGACCGTGTCCCGGCTGGGCGCTGTCACCGCGCAGCTCACCACCGCCGTTGCCGAGACCAGGACGATGTTCTCCGGGCTCGTCGAGTACCTGCGGGCCATGCGCACCGATTTCCAGGGCAGCGGGGAGGGCGGGTTCTACCTGCCGCAACAGGCCTGGGGGGACTCCCGCTTCCAGCGTGCCGCACAGCTGTACTTCTCCCCGGACGGTCGTTCGGCCCGGCTGATGGTGTTCGGCGAGGGCGAGATGTTCGGCGCCGACGGCGCCGAGCGGGCCGCCGAGATCCTGCTCGCGGTGCACGAAGCCACCAAGGAGGGAACGCTCGCCGGAAGTACCGCGAACACGACGGGGTTCGGTACCGGTACCGCGGAGCTGCGCGAGTTCGTCATCGACGACTTCCTGCTGCTCGCCGTGGCGGCGATGGCCATGGTGTTCCTCATCGTGCTCGTCATGCTGCGCAGCCCGATCGCGGCCGCGGTCGTCATCGGCACGGTGGTGCTCTCCTACGCCTCTGCGATCGGGATCAGCACGGTGATCTGGCAGGATGTGATCGGCAAGGACCTGCACTGGCCGGTCCCGACGATCGCGCTCATCGCGCTGGTGGCCGTCGGCGCGGACTACAACCTGATGCTGACCATGCGGATCCGCGAAGAGGTGTTCGAGCGCGGCGCCGGGCTGCGCACGGGCATGATCCGCGCCTTCGCCGGCACCGGGGCGGTGGTCACGGTAGCGGGCCTGGTCTTCGGCCTCACCATGTTCGCGCTGCTCACCGGCTCGGTGCTGAGCATCATGCAGGTGGGTACCGCGGTCGGCATCGGGCTCTTGATCGATACGCTGATCGTCCGCACCTTCGTGGTGCCCGGCATGGCCGGGTTGCTCGGGCGGTGGTTCTGGTGGACGCCGACGCCCCTGGTGCGCGGGTTGCTCCGGCACCGGCCCGAGCGCTCGGCGCCGCGGGCGAGCACCGGGCAGGTGCCGGTCGCCGCAGCACCGGAGCGCGTACCGGTGCGGTCCGAGCTCCGCTGACCCGACGACGAAGGGCGGCGCCCGCTGCGGGGCTCCGCCCTTCCGGTACGCGTGGTCTCCGGCTACCCGGAGGCGCCCCGCCGCGCGGCGGCGTAGGCCGACTCCACCTCGCGCCGGAGATTCGACTCGACGTGCCGGATCGCTCGCGCGGCGACCACATCGTTCATCCGGCGCATCGCCGCCGCGGCGAGCCCGCCGGGGAGCCGGTACTCGACCAGGATGCGGATCTCGGTGCGCTCCGCGGCGCGCGGGCGGAACTCGACGCGCGCCCGCACCTGCGGCGGATCCGCGGACTCCAGCACGATCAGCGCGCCGTCCACCCACTCCGTCGCCACCAGCTCGAAGCTGAACGACAGCACGCCCGAGAATGATGCGGCGAACCGCGCGCCGACACCTGCGGCGCGATCGCCGCGGGGCTCGAAGCGGGAGATCCCGAACATCCACGTGGGCACGGTGCGGGGGTCGGTGACGAAGGCGAAGGCGAAATCATCGGAGGCAGCCACGTCGGCACGACGATCCACAGAGGCGAGCATGTTTCCCGCTTACCGGCGCGCGACCGCGCGACCTGATCGATTATTCGGACGATGTCGGAGAGGTTCGCGGTCCGGCCGGGTTTCGGGCGAACGGACTCCACCAGTTGGCCGCGCCCATCAACCGGACGAGCGCGGGGACCAGCAGCATGCGGACGACGGTGGCGTCGATCAGGATGGCCAGCGCCATCCCGAGCGCGGCCACCTTGATCAGGGTGACCTCGGAGAGCGCGGCCGCGCCGGTCACGATCACGAACAGCGCGGCAGCCGTCGTGATGATCCGGCCGGTCTTCGCGACGCCCTCGCGCACGGCCGCTTCGGTGTCCGCGCCACGCTCGTGCGCCTCGATCATGCGGGACATGAGGAAGACCTCGTAATCGGTGGAGAGCCCGAAGACGGCGACCACCACCACGATCAGCGCGGGCGTCGGCAGCGGTCCGGGTTCGGCGCCGAGCAGGCTCGCGCCGTTGCCGTCGACGAAGATCCAGGTGAGTACCCCGAAAGTGGCGCTCAGGCTGACCGCCGCCATGAGAACCGCTTTGAGCGGCAACAGGATCGAGCGGAAGGCGATGGTCATGACGAGCAGCGTCGCGGCGATCACGATCGCCAGGGCCAGCGGCACCGCCGCGACGATCGACTCGTTGCTGTCGGCCCGGAGGGCGTTCATGCCACCCACCTGCACGGTCATGCCCTCCGGTACCGGAATCGCGCGCACCGCGGCCACCATGTCCTCGGCGCCGGTGGAGAAGTCCGGACTCGTCGAGAGCGCGCGCAGCAGCACAGCGTCACCCTGCTCGGCCAGCCGCACCACCACCCGGACGCCTTCGGTCCGCTGGACCTCCCCGGCCAGCCACGACACCGCGGCGGCGGGGGGCGCGCCGCCGTCCACACCGCGGATCAGTACGGTCGCGCCCTCGCTCGCGTTCGGGAAACCCGCCGAGAGCTCGGCCTGCGCGACGCGTACGGCGTCGTCGGCCGGCAGCACGTCCGGGTTGATCCCGCCCATCCGTACTCCGAGGAACGGCGTGCTCAGCGCGAGCAGGAGCCCGGCGACGGCCACCGCGACGACGACCGGCCTGCGCATGACCGCCGTCGCCAACGCGGCCCAGCGCCGCTCGGCCCGCTCTTCACCGCGCCGCGCGGCCCCGCGCCGCCACGGCAGGGCGTTGATCCGCTCCCCCATCATCGACAGGGCGGCAGGCAGCGCGGTGACCGAGACGAAGGCGGCGATCGCGATCGCCGCGATCGCACCGAAGCCGAGGGAACGCAGCATCGATGGCGGGAAGACCAGGGTGCCCGCGAAGGCGCACACCAGCAGCAGCGCCGAGAAGGCTATGGTCCGTCCCGCGGTGTGCGTGGCGCGCTGGGCCGCCACCACCGGGGTCCGGCCGTCGCGGAGCTCCTCGCGGAACCGGCTCACCATGAACAGGCCGTAGTCGATGGCCAGACCGAGTCCGAGAATGGAGGCGATGTTCAGCGCGAAGGCGCTCACCCCGGTGACCATGCTCAGGGCGCGCAGGGCGCCGAGCGCGCCGATCATGGCCAGCCCCCCGACGACCACCGGCACCGACGCCGCGACCAGACCGCCGAAGACCACGACGAGCAGGAGCAGCATGAGCGGGATGGCGACCGATTCGGCGATCACCACGCTCGTCAGCGACCGCTGGTTGAAGGCATCGATGACCGGGATGAATCCGGCGAACTCGGTGTCGACGCCCGGCACGACCAACGCCGCGCGCAACTCGGCGTAGTGGGCGAGCTGATCGCTCATCGAGCCGTTCGAGCTGATGCCCGCGATCGCCCGGCGCCGGTCGGCGGAGACCATGGCCGCCTGTCGCAGCCCGCCCGCCGTCCAGTAGGACTCGATCGGCTTCGCCAGGCGGTCACCGGGGACGGCGGCCAGCCGCTGGAGTACCTGCGGCCGGATGTCGTCGAGGGTCTTGCCCTCCGGCGCGGTGTAGACGACCACGACATCCGGGGTCTGTTTGCCGAACGCCTGAACCGTCAGCCGGTCGGTGACAGCCGACTCGCTGGCCGGATCCTCGTACCCCGCCAGATCGAGCTCGTCCAACACTCCGGCCCCCCAGGCACCGCTGAGCAGGATCAGCACGACAGTGACGGCCACGACCCATCGAGGACGTGTGGTCGCGAACCGTGCCCACCGCTGCATATTCCAACCCCTCGGTCGTCGAGCGGCGTCGAACGTCGCTCGCGCCGCGGTTGCCCCGACAACAATGTGCTGGGTCTACACGGTGGTGTCAATCATGCTCGTGCGGAACATTTTTGATCATCTGCGCTTCCCCTTCGCGCCGTCCGAGCGGGGTCGCGCGCAGGATGCCGCCCTGCGCGGGGACGAGCACGAGCGCCTTGCGCCGGATGCGCTCCCCGCCGCCGGCCGCGACCCCGGACAGATCCGCGATCCGCAGGATGGACTGCACCACCGAGCGGGTCTGGAAAACGCCCATGTGATCACCGAGGCAGCGGTGCGGACCGCCGCCGAAGGGGATGTGCCCGAACGGGGTCCGGCGACTCTCCAGGAATCGTTCCGGTCGGAACACTTCGGGGTCGGGGTAGAGCTCGGCGCTGCGGTGCACGGCGCGGATGACCGGCAGGATCAGCGTGTTCGGCGGGAACACGTGCTCGCCGAGGGCGAAGTTGCGGCGGGTGATGCGGCCGACGAAGGCCAGCGGGGGCCGCAGCCGCAGAGTCTCCTGCACGATCGCGTCCATGTACTCGTGCCCGGTGCCGTCGCGAGCCTCCGCGATCGCCCTGGCGTAGATATCGGGGTGGTACACCAGCCGCTCGAGCACCCAGCTGGCGAGCGTGGCCGAAGTCTCGTGCCCGCCGATGAGGATCGTGAACAGCTGATCCCGCAGTTCCCGATCGGTCAGCGGCTCCCCCTCGGCGCGCAGGAGCAGATCGAGCAGATCGCTGTGCTCGATCTCGGGGTGCGCGCGCCTGCGGGCGATCTCGCCGAACACCAGTTCGTCGCAGCGGGCGCGGACCCGCCGGAAGCCGCGCCACAGCCGCAGCCCGCCGAGCTGACGCAGCCCGTACCGGAACGTCGCCTGCGGCGAGGTGGCCGTGGCGAGCAGTTCCCGCATGGGTGGCATCCACCGCGACATCTCGGCATCGGGTATGGACAGCGACATCTTCAGGATCAGTTCCAGCGACAGGTCCAGCATGGACGGGTGCACGAGTACCCGGTCCCGGCCGAACCAGGTGCGCGTCTCCCGCTCGGCGCTGTCGGCGATGAACGTGGCCCACGTGGCCAGCGCATCACCACGCAGCCCGGGCAGCAGCACTCTGCGCAACCGGCGATGATCGGGACCGTTGAGCAGAAACAGCGACCGATCGCCGTAGAGCAGTTCCAGCGCGCGGTTGGCGCCGGCGGAATCCACCAGCTCGTCGGGGGCGGTGAAGAGCGGCTTGATGAGCGCCGGATCGCGCAGCAGCACCAGTTGCGCGCCGCCGGGGAGGAAGTGCGGGAATCGCGGCAGCGGGAGCCACACCACATCGCCGTAGCGGTCGAACTGTTCGTCGATGAGGTCGTCGCCGCGGCGCATCATGCCCCAGAGCAGCGCGGGCCACACCCATATTCGCGGCCCGCGCGGAGCGGTCGGGACGGGTTCGGCCCGCCTCGGGTCGATCGCGGTCATGTTTCCTCCTGGAGCGCGCCGCGGACGAGCGGTACGGAAAGCGGCAGGGTTTCGTGCCTGCGCAGCGAATCGTGCCGATTCGAGATGTGCCCGGGCACCGTCGGCTTCCTGGTGAAGAAGACGAGCATGTCCCGCGTGGCGACGCGCGCGGCGTCGGCCGCCCGGACCGGCGAGAGGCTGTGCTTGAACTCGTGGTCGACGACGAGCAACGTGTCCAGGAAGCTCCGGTGCTGGTACCGGCCGACGCGCAGCTTCGGGTCCACTTCGTCCCATGCGACGGCGTTGGTCTCGCCCATGTCGTGGATGAAGGTGCACGCGCTGCCATCGGTCATGTTCTCCGCGCCGAGCATGGTGGTCATGGTGTGGTCGACGCCGTCGCTGTGCACCCCCTCGAGCGCGGGCTCGCCGAGGAGTTCGGGAGTGGTCACGGTGCGCAGGTGGAACAGCGTGCAGATCCAGTTCGCGCTGTCGTAGTCGAGTTTCGGGCGCCGGGCGATGTCGAGGCCGTCGACCACGAATGCCTTGAAGCGCAGCAGGCCCCGCAGGGCGGGATTCGCCTGCAGGTCGCGGATCTCGGCGAATTTCCGGATCCGGCCGGAATCGTAGCGAACGAAATCCTCGTCGGCCGAGAGCACGAAGGGCTGGAACTCCAACCGGTCGATCCGGCCGGCGTCGTTGTCGAAGACGAACCGGCCGTTCCGAGATTTCCGGAAGGGCAGCGTCGGATCGTCGGGCAGGTCGGTACTGGCGCGTTGCAGCGCCTCCAGGTCGGCGTCGCAGGCTCCGAGCCCACGCAGCAGCCGCGCCATCCGCTCACCTTCGACGAAAATCGAGCGATTCCGGGCGTATTCGGCCCTGATCTCGGCCATCTCGGTGATCGCTCCCCGGACCGCGCGGGCCGCGGGTCCGTCCATCACATCGTGTCGACGCATTGTCATGTCGGAGTCTCCATGGCGGATTCCTGGTGATCGACGAACCACTCCACATAGCGGGACATCTCGTCCGCGCTCAGCGGACAGGACAGGGCGCCCACCCCGAGCACGGCCTCGGAGTTCGAGACGTCGAAGTGTTTCTCGTCGTTCAGATAGGGGCGGTAGAAGCCGAGCTGCTCGTCCAGCTTCTGGTCGACGAGGGTGAAATCACCGGTGTCGTCGACGAACACGGGGCGCACCATCCCGAGCGTGGTGGTCGCGCTGTCCCAGCAGTCGGCGAGCCGGGGCGGGGTGGTGTTGGCGAGATGGTAGATGCCACTGCCCGCGCCGTGGTTCGCGATCCGAACCGCGGCACTCGCCACCAGGTCGATCGGGATGAAGTTGACCGGCGTCTCCCCCGCGGCGAGCAGCCGCAGCGGCCGGAAGTTCAGGAGATCGCCGAGTGATCGCCGGACCGTGGCGCGCGTGCGCTGCAAGCCGTGGATGAAGCCGTACAGCCCGCTGAAGGTCGTTGCCACCCGGGTCCTGCTGTGCCCGATGACGATACTCGGGCGGAAGATGCGGGCGGTGTCGAATCCGGCGCCGGTGACGATGCGCTCGGCGGCGATCTTCGTCCGCTCGTAGTGGTTGTTCGGGGTGGTCGACTCCGGGACCGGAGTCTCCCCGACCCGGCCGCGTCGCTGCCCTGCCACGTAGGCGGTGCTGACGTAGTTGAAGACGGCACAGTCGATCTTGCGGGCCAGATCCACGATGTTCGCGGTGCCCTGCTCGTTGTGCAGCGTGATCTCCTCGGCGCGGACCTCCTCGAACGCGAGCGAGGCCGCGGCGTGCCAGATCTCGGTGACACCGCGCAGATCGCCCGGCTCCACGCCGCCGGTCGGCGCGGTGATGTCGCCGGTCACGGCGCGACAGCGGGACAGTTGCTCGCCGGTGAGCTCGATGTCGTACATGTCCGCACTCGCGCGCAGCGCCGCCCGCAGCCGCGCGGCGCTGGATTCGGCACCGCGTGGGCGGATCAGGCAGACCAGTTCGGCATCGCTGCGGCGCAGCAGTTCCACCGCCAGTGCGCCGCCGACGAAGCCGGTCACGCCGGTGAGCAGCACGGTGTCGCTGGATGTGAGCATGTCGGCTCCTCGGTTGCGGGGGTCGGACGCCGGTCAGATCGGTGCCGGGATGCCGACGTAGAGCGATCGGTAGGCAGTGCGCAGGGTCAGGTCGCCGAGTTCGGGGAACTCGAGCAATTCGTCGCCGCGCAGGGTCTCGATGAAACGCAGCAGCGCGACCAGCTGTAGCGATTCCAGACCGGAGTCCGTGACCAGGTTCTCGTCGGCGTTCACCGGGCCGTGTTCGGGTCCGCGCAGTGCGGCGAGGTACTCCGCCGTGGCGTCGATGAACTCGGCTTCGTCCAGGATGGTCATGACAGCTCTCGGTTCTCTCGGGTCAGCGCACGCCGACGGTGGTCTCGGTTGTCCAGCGCTGCTCACAGGCCCGCCGGTCCAATTTCTCGGGGCCGGTCCGCGGCAGCGGCTCGGTGACACGCACGACGCGGCTCGGCGCGCGCTGCACGCCGAGGCTCGCGCGCAGGGCGGCGTGCACATCGGTCGTGGTCGCCGCGGAGTCCGCGTGCAACCGCACCAGCAACCCGAGGTCCTCGAGATCGTGGGTGAGCAGCGGCACCGCGGCCGCCTCCAGCACGCCGGGCACCGCGAGCGCGGCCTCCTCCACCTCGTTCAGGTAGATGGAGAAGCCGCCCTTCATCACGACGTGCTTGCGCCTGCCCGCGATCCGGTAGACGCCGTCGGCGTTGCGCCGGACGATGTCGCCGGTGCGGAACCAGCGCCCGTCGTAGGCGGCCGCGGTGGCCGCCTCGTTGTTGTAGTAATGATCGAGCAGCGTCGGCCCCGACAGCTGCAGCTCGCCCTCCCCCGCGCCGCTGACGACCGCGCCGTCCTCGTCGACGAGCCGGGCCTGCAACAGCCACGGCACCCCGATGTCCGTGGTGGCACTACCGCTCGCATCGAGGTGGCCGAAGAAAATGGTGCACATGGCCTCGGAGATGCCGAAGCAGTTCACCAGCGGGAGACCGAAGCGTTCCTCGAACCGGGCCTGCAGCCGCGCCGAGACCGGCGCGCTTCCGGTCAGGCACAGCGGTGCCGTCCCCCCGGGCGAACGCGGCAGGGCCACCTGATTCACCATCTCGACCTGAGCGGGGAACAGGTACGCCTGTTCGACACCGAACTCCTCCACCGCCCGCCAGTAGCTCCTCGCCGTGCTCAGGGTCAGCTCGGGCAGTACGACGGTCGCCGCGTCACCGAAGGGCGCCCAGGTGTAGTTGAGATTCAGCACTCCGGAACCCGACAGCCGGGCGTTGCAGCCGATCCGCCGCGGCCGCGCGCCGTGGCGGTAGGTACACGCGGCGGCCGAATAGTGCATGGTGAGTGCGAGTTTGCTGTGGGTGAAGGGGATGCCCTTGGGATCGCCGGTGCTTCCCGAGGTGTAGCCGAGCATCGCCGTGCCCTCCGGCAGCGGCGCGGCGAACCGGCCCGATCCCCGCAGGCGCACCGCTTCCGCCGGGCCCGTCATGTCCAGCGCGAAATCCGCGCCGGAGTGCTCGACAACGTTGGTCCGCAACCGATCACCCCAAGCGGGGTCGATCAGCACGGCGGTCGCGTCGAGCCGCCACAGCGCCAGCAGTGCCGGGATCATGTCCAGGTGGTCGGCGAGGGTCAGTGCACAGCGCGACCCCGCCGCCATCCCGGTCGCGCGGTAGTCGCGCATCAGCCGCTCACTGCGCTCGGCGACATCGGCCCAGCTGAGGCTGCGACCCTCGAACGGGGAACGGGCGTAGACGATGGCATCGGCCTCGGGGGCCTCCTCGGCACGCAACAGATAGCGGGCGGCGAGTTCACGAACTGCGGGGGCCGATGGCATGGCATTCCCTTTCTCGGCACAGGTGCTCGATGGACGAATCGGCGAGATGTCGCTCAGACGGTGACACCGGCGAAAACAGCCTTGGCCTCGACGTGTCTGATCTTTCCCGACGGGGTCTTCGGGATCGCGCCACGCGGCCTGGTCAGCACTTTCGGGCTCACGCCGATCCGGTCGAAGACCCGTCGCGCCACCGCGCGCTGGATCTCCCTGTGGTCGAGATCCCCACCGCCGACCTCGACCACCACCCGGAGCTCCTCGGGCCGGCCGGCCGCGCTGGTGCCGAACGCGACGACGCCGCCGCGGCGCACCCCGTCCACCAGTTCGGCGACCCGCTCCACATCGGCCGGGTAGATATTGCGCCCGGAGACGATGATGACGTTCTTCGACCTGCCGCAGATCGCGACCTGACCGTCCTCGGTCAGGTATCCGACGTCGCCGGTGTGCAGCCACCCGTCGCCGTCGACGGCGTCGAGCCTGCCCTCGGTGGTGAGGTAGTGCGAGGTGACGGCGGCGCCGCGGATCAACAGCTCACCGACGACCCTTGGACCGGGATCGGCCTGTGCTCCGGTCGCGACGCGAACCTCCATTCCGGACAGCGGTCGGCCGAGCAGCACCACCTCGCGGCCGGCCGGTGCGTCGTCCGCCGCGGTGACGGGGACGGCACGGCCTCCGCCGGCCAACTGCTCGCTGTCGACCACCTCGACGGTCATTCCGCCGCCGAGTCCGGCGAAGGACACCGCGAGGGTCGCCTCGGCCATCCCGTAGGCGGCCACGACGGCGTTCGGCGAGAATCCGAAGCGGCCTGCGGCAGCGCAGAACCCGCGCATGGCGGCCGGGTCGATCGGCTCCGCGCCGCAGAGCGCGAAGCGCAGTGTCGAGAGATCGTAGTGCGCGTTCTGCTCGACCCGAGCGAGCCTGCGCTGAATGATCGAGTACGCGAAGTTCGGTGCCGCGGTGATGGTGCCGCGGTGATCGGTGATGATCCGCAGCCAGTTCAACGGCGAGCGCAGGAATTCGAGCGGCGACACGCACACGGCCTTGAAGCCGAACGCCATGGGGGTCACCAGGAAGCCGATCATGCCCATGTCGTGCGAGAGCGGCAACCAGCTCACCATCACGTCGACCTCCGGGGTGCCGAGCGAGCCCCCGCGCATGGCGATGCCGTTGGCGTGCAGGTTGCCGTGCGAGATCGCGACCGCCTTCGGCGACCCGGTCGAGCCCGAGGTCAGCTGGTAGACCGCGATGTCCTCCTCGGCGCAGTCGACGAGGTCGCCCGGCGTCGTACCCCAGTCGTCGTCGAGCCGCACGATCGTCGGCCCGTGCTCCGCGAAGCCGTCCGCCACCGCGAGGAACGGTTCCCCGAGCACCAGGTGCTCGATGCCGAGCATTGCGACGACGCTCCGGCACCCGGCCTGCCATTCGCCGAGGTCGGCCTGCGGTGTCGGCTGTTGCAGCATGGTCAGCGCCGCTCCGCGCATCCAGACGGCCTGGGCCAGCGGGGCGACGTCGGCGGGATCGAGCGCGAGCATCGCCACGCGGGACCCGTGGCCGACGCCGAGGCTCTGCAACCGGCCGGCCATGATCGCCGCGCGAGCGCTGATCTCCGTCCAGCTGGTCTCGGTCAGGTCGGTGCTCGGGCCGCTCCAGAGTCCACGGCCGGTCTCCAGCGCGGGGCCGAGCAGCTGGGACATGAACTCGCTCATCGTCGTTCTCCCTTCGTCGCGGCGGGCACCGCGGCGCCGCCGATGGCCGCACGCACCAGGCGAACCACGTCGCCGAAGGTGATACAGCGCATGAATTCCTCACGATCGAGGGTCACGCCGAACACGTCCTCGCACGCGACGATGCCCATGGCGAATCGCGTCGAATCGAGTCCGAGATCGGCGACCAGCTCGTCGCCGTCGTCGTACTCCCGATCGACCGCGAACAGGTCGTCGGTGAACAGGTCCCGGTTGAACAGCTCGGTCACTCCGGCCCGGATCGGATCGTTCACAGCACCACTCCCGCCTCGACGAGGTCCGTGATCCGCCGCGCCGCGAGCGCGCCGATCTCGGTGCCGCAGGCCTCCGGATCCCAGACGATGCCGATGTGAACGGTCCGGCCGATGACCAGGCAGGTGAACGACAGCGCGTTGCCGAGCAGCGGTGACAGGGTGTGGATGGCGGTGAACTCGTTCCCCAGGATCGATGTCAGGTTCACGTAGGCCGGGCTCACCCCGACGTGCAGATCCGGTGCCAGCGCCGACAGCGCGGCCCGGGCAGCGGCCCGCCGAGCGCGCCACGGCAGCCGTCGCCCGAGCCGGGCGAGCACCGGGAGCGCCACCTCGGCCCGCGCGTCGAGCACCGCGCCGAGCTGGACGCGGGTCATCGCGACTCGCTCGTCCAGCGCGACCTCACCCGCCGGGGCGTTGACCAGCACCATCGACACCGCGTTGCCCGAGTGACGCAGATCCTTGTCGAAGGTGGCGGGCAGAAAGGCGCGCAGTGTCTCCGGAAGCTCGGACGTGGGCAGTACCGCTCGGGCGCTCTCCGCCACGGCGGCACCGACGGCCGCGATCAGGAATTCGGCGGTGCCTGCGCCGTGCCGAACGGCCGCCCGGCGCACCAGCGCCGTCGGCAACTCCACCGCCGCCATCATGCGTCGCGAGCTCGCGGTCAACCGCGGCAGCCGCCGCGATCGCGCGGCACCGCGCCACGACCGCCCGAAGGCCCGCAGCGAAGCGAAGAATTCGCGCGGCGTCACGCTCGGTCCCTGGTAGCGCGGGGCATCGAGATAGCGGTCGAGCTGACGCAGCCGATCCTCGTCGCCGTCGGCGAACAGCGCCGCGAAGGCCGCGGCCGCGATGCCGTCGGAGACGGCGTGGCTGCCGAGGATCACCAACCGCTGCCGCGCGGGCCCGGCCTGGTCGACCAGCACCGCCCGCCACGCCGGACGGTTGCGCGGCAGCGGCCGTGCCAGCAGCGAGCTCATCAGTTCGCGCCAGCCCGCGTCGTCCTCGACCGCGGCCGAGTCGAGGCAGGTCGTCGCGGTCGGCACGTCGAATTCACGGAGCACGGCACCACCTCGACCGGTCTCGTCCGCGCCGAGCCGGAACAGCGGATAGCGCCGGATGCGCTCCTGCATGCGCGCCCGCAGCGGCTCGATGCCGATCGGCTCGACATCGGCAGCGCGCTCGGCAGCGGGTGTCAGCTCGATCACCACCGTCCAGTGGGTGGGGCGATGCTCGGTCTCGATCTGCAGGAAGAATTCGTCGAGGGCACTGAAGCGAAGGTTCACGACCGCACCCACCGCTCGTGGGCCTCGAGGTCGGGCCGCATTCCCGAGGCGACGGTCTCCCAGAGCACCTCGTCGCCACCGGCCGCCACTCGCGCCAATTTCATGTCCCGCCACCATTTCTCGATCGGCGCCGGACCGGTCAGATAGCCTTCGCCGCCGAATATGTGCAGACACTCCGACATCACCTCCTCGCCGAGTCGCGCGGCAGTCACCTTCATGCCCGCGGCGGCTCGGAAGGGCACCGGTCCCGCGACGGTGAGCCCCTTCAGGGCGTAACGCACGGTGTCGACGCGAGCCTGGAGGTCGGCGAAGCGCAGACGCAGCGCCTGGTGCTCGAACAGGGTCTGCCCGAACTGACTGCGCCGCATCATCTGGGCGACCGCAACCCCGATCGCGAGATCGCAGGCACCGACCACGAGCCCGGCCACCGACATCCGCTCCACGACGAGGCCGGCGCTCGCCGCGGCCAGGCCGGTGCCCGGTCGCGCGATCATCGCCTCCTCCGGCACTTCGACGTCGAATTCGACGGGCGCGGTGTCGAGGTAGCCGTTGCCGAGCTTGGCGTAGGGCCGTCCGACGTGGATCTGGTCGGAGCGCAGCGCGAACAGGGTGACGCCGCCGTCGCGGTGGCTGCCCGCGGCGCGCGCGACCACGACGATCGCGTCCGCCACTGTGCTCAGCGAGACGAACTTCTTGGACCCGCGAACCCGAAATCCGGCCGCTGTGGGCTCGGCGGTCGTGGCCAGCATGGCGAAATCCGATCCGCCACCTGCCTCCGTGGCCCCGAGGCCGACCACCGCGTCGCCGCGGGTGGCTCGGTCGGCGAGCTCGCGCAGGTAGTCGGAGCGGCCGAATCGCCGGAGGATCGCCAGCGCGGTGTTGTGCGCACTGACCCCCGCGGCCGCGCTCGCGGAGCCGAGTCCGCCCAGGCGCTCGGACAAGCGCACGACGCTTGCCATGTCGGCGTGTGCGCCCACCGGCCAGATGCCGGCGAAAACGCCCGCGCTACCGAGATTTTCGATCAGCTCACGCGGGAAGAGCCCGCTCGGCCCACCGTGCTCGGCCCGCTCGATGACCTCGAGCAGCGCCTCGTCGAACGCCGCATCGAGTACCCGGTCGAAGGTGCTCGGCTCGGCGGCCCTGATAGTTGTCATCGAATCTCCGCTTCTCGGTCGAGAACACTGCCTGGATCGGGCTTCTCAGCTCGCCGGCCGGTCGTCCGACACGGATGGCCCGCGGTGGCGGCACACCATCCGCTCGACGTCGCCCACCGTCTCGCACTCGATCAACTCGCGCTCCGAGACCCGCACGGCGAGCCGCTCCTCGATCGCGACCAGCGCGACCGCGAAAGCCACCGAATCGAGGCCGAGATCGGCGATCAGGCGTGCCGAGCGGTCGATCGCAGGAATATCCACCGCGAGATCGTTCCGGACGATATCGAGAAGAACTGTTTCGATATCGGTCGCGTGTGTAGACATATGAGGCAACCTTCCTGGCGCGCCCGGAATTCGGCAGTATTCAACCACTGCGAACTCGGGGTTGAATACACGGAAAACACGCACCGCACGGGCAATGTAGAACCGAAGTTCCGCTTTCGCGGATGGCTCGATCCGTTCTGTTCGAACCCTAACCCTCCCGGGGCCGCACCTCAATCGCCGTGAAATCGGTTTGCGCACTCTGCGTTTCCAATCGGCGTGCCAGATCGGTCCAGGTCTGGGCATTCGCTCGCGCCAGCTTCGCCAGCGATCCGTGGCAATGGCTCGACGAATCCAGAAATGCCTGCTTCCGGAGCGCGATCTCACTGATGGACGCGGCGACCGCGCGCAGTAGCGACCGCCCCTTCTCGTTGAATCGGAGCGCCGGGTCGTTCTGCAGGCTGCGCAGGATCGCCTGCTGGATCGGCGTCGCCGCCCGATGGCCCACCGGATCGCCGACGGGGGCCGGCGTGTCAGGAACGACCGCGTGCACGCTCGCGGACCGTCGCGCTGCCCGCTCGGCGGAACTCGACGACGGCGGCTCGCGTGGCGGCGGCACCGGATCCTCGCCACGCTCGATCCGCGCCCGCACATCCCGGACCGTGCCGGGGGAGACGTCGGTGAGTCTCGAGATCTGCCGCAGGGATGCGTTCGGATTCTCCCGGATGATCCGCGCAGCGGCCTCGCGCCCCTCGGCGGTACCCGCGGACCGCTGCCTGCCGTCGATCCCGATTCGTCTGTGCAACTGGGCACCTTGCCCGGTTGCACGCTTCCGCTGCTTGGCAACGGTGTGGTGGGACAGCCCGGTCGTCTTCGCGATGAGGCGGTCCGACCAATTCGGATGTGACACCATCAGGCGCGCGGACGCGGCCTTTCGCTCGGCCAGCGTCAGCGGCAGGCCATGGGCGACGTTCGCCTGCACGGCCAGCGCGAATGCGTCCGCCGCACTGCCGTCGAAGTATCGGACCGCCACCCGATCGCACCGACGCAACCGCGCGGCCTCGAGGCGATGCGCGCCATCGATCAGTCGCATCGTCGGCCGATGCACGATGATCGGAGGCAATTGCATCGAGCACTCCGCCAGCACGCGAACATGTTCGGCACTGCGACTGGCACCCTCCCGCACCGCGAGGCCGCCGTGAATGGAGTCGATCAGGACATTCTCCACCGGAATCGAATCCCACTCCGACAGCCAGCGGAGAACCGACGATCGGTCGCCGTCGTCCGAATTATGCGAGTTTCTCTCTCCATCGGAAATCATGCACACCCACATCTCACAGATAGACCGCTGCCGCGCTTCCCGAATTCGTTCGCAACAGCGCAGTTCACCCCCGGTGCAATCCGGAATACGCGCACGACGGGGCATTCATACTCGATCAGTTCTCACCGCGAAGCGACCGCGCATCGTTCTCCTCCCGGACCGATCCCACCGGACCACTCCGATCGCCGCCACAGCGCCGGGGCGAGGCAGATTCGTCGTGCTTTCCCTCGGCTCCGGCCGATTATGCCAAAGCATAATGGACGATGCTTCCGCATGCCCACGTCACCGCGATCTGTGATGTGCGTCCCATGTCGAAGCGACTCGACCTCATCGATGCGCGCCCAGCGCAGTCCGACTCCACTCGACCGCACTCGGCGAATCAGGTTGTCCGAATGGAACTTCCGAGGTTACGACAGGTCGGTTACGGGCATCGACCCTGCGTCTGACGCCGGGCGCCGAGGAGGCTACTCTCCGGCTACCGCCCGCTATGCTGTAGCATGATTGAAACATCTCAGAAAGTGGGCGCGCCGGCATGGCGAACGAAAAGGGTACTAACGCCTTCTCCGATCGGCTCGAGTACTTGTTCGGCACGGTGCCGAACACCCAGGGCCGCCGCTACACCGCGGAGGAGATCGCCCGCCGCTCCGCCGACGCCGGCTACCCGATCTCCGCGGTCTACGTCGCGCAGCTGCGCTCGGGGCTGAAGAAGAACCCGTCGCTCAAGCACGCCACCGGCCTCGCCGCCGCCTTCGGGGTCGACATCAGGTTCTTCACCGACGACGACGCCTGGCATCGCGGTCGCCAGGAGATCGAGTACCTGCGCCTGCGTACCGCGCCCGGCCTCGAGGCCGTGGCCTTCCGCGCCGTCGATCTGTCCCAGCAATCGATCGCCTCGCTCATCGACTATCTGAAATTCCTGCGCGTACAGGAAGGGCTGCCCCCCGATCCCCCGGATCTGCCCGAAGCGGGGTCGTAACGCCCCGCGCCGCCTCCGAGATCCAGCGCATGCCGCTGGAATGCCCTTACACTTGGACACACCATCACGCCGAATACTATCGATGAAACTCGTTATCGGACAGTGCAACTCATATCTGTGGCATCGGGGATCGCGTAGCCTGTTCCCTGGTGCGGGACCATCGTCGGTGACATCCTCTTGTTCAGCGCCCGCCGGCCATGTGGTCGATGCGGGTCAGGGCGAGGGCAAGGACGGGGAGGTACGCCGGTGCCCACAGCGGAGCGGACATCCAGGCTTCGCAGCCGTCGGTGGACGGTTCCACTCCGTGCGAGGTGGCGGGGACTCCCGCGACCGCCCAGGACCAGCGGCGTCCCGGGTCGACGTCGGTGATGACGAAGGGCAGCGGCACCCCGACCGACGTGGTCACGGTGCCGCGGGCGCCTTCGACCACCTGCCCGCCGTCGATGGCCGCGCCGCGCACGGTCGGGCCCCAGCGCGGCCAGGCGGTGAGATCGGTGAGCAGCGCCCACACCACCCCCGGTGCTGCGGGGATGTGGCGGTGCACGGTCCAGCGCCCGTTACGCAGTGTCGGTCTCATACGCTCATCCTGGCGCGAAAACCGGAGCGTGCTCACACGCCGCGCCTCGAAGGCCGCTCGTCACTCCCGGGGGCCGGTTCGACCTTCCGTAGTGGACCCGTTCGGCGTGGGCCCGGTAGACCATCGGGAGTGAGCGCCGTGGCGCTAGACGGCGGTGCGGCCGCCGTCCGCGGGCAGGATCGCGCCGTGTACGAACCCGGCCTGATCACCGACGAGGAACCCGATGGTCTCAGCGATCTCCCGCGCCTCGGCGACCCGCCGGGCCGGCGCCTGCGCGCCCAGCGCGGCCAACCGCTCCGCGCCGTACTGCCCGGTGGTGCCCTCGGTGCGCGTCGGGCCCGGCGCCACCGCGTTCACCCGAACCTTGTGCGGGCCGAACTCCGCCGCCCAGGATTTGGTGAGCAGCTCCAGCGCCGCCTTGCTGGAGGCGTAGACCGCCGATCCGGCGGTGCCGAAGGAGGCGACCATGGTCGAGACGTTCACGATCACCCCGCCCCCGCGGGCGGCCATTCCCGGCGCGACGGCGCCGACCAGGAAGAACGGCACCTTCACGTTGATGGCGTAGCAGGCGTCGAAGTCGTCCTCGGCGATCGAGGCCGTCGCGCCGAATACCGCGATCGCGGCATTGTTGACCAGGATGTCGACCGGGCCGAGGAGCTCCTCGGCGGCGCGAACCAGCGCTCGCGCGTCGGCGGCCCCCGAGAGCTCCGCACCCGCGAAGTCCGCCACGCCCCCGGCGTCGCGGATCTGCCGCACGGCCTCGGCGCCGCGCTCGGCGTCGCGCCCGGACACCACCACGTGCGCACCGCGCTCGGCGAGCAATTCCGCTGTCGCCCGTCCGATTCCGCTGGTCGCCCCGGTGACCAACGCGACTTTTCCGCTCAACGACACGGGCCCATCCTACGATGCCGGCATCCGGACAGAACGCTCAGGCCCGGACCGCGGCGGCTCCTGGAGCCGGCCGAGCCGCTGACGGCGCGACCCGCCTCCGGACCGGTTCACCCATAGGCGGTACAGGTCGGTGTCGAACCGGTGCCGGGATCGAGAGCCGCGAGGATGATCGAGAGCGTGCGCGGGGAGTACACCATCTCGAAATGGTCCGACCGGTCCTGCTCGCAGCCGTCCTGCAGGGTGATGTTGGCGACCGGCGCGCCGGGGCCCGCTTCGAGGAAGGTGGCCTCGTACGGGGTACTGACGGTGTCGTAGCGGGTCCCGATCACGGTGTACTCCACGCCCGGCACGGTGTCGCCCCCCGCGTTCAGCGCGGTGAGGAACTCCGAGCCGGCGATCTGCTGGCTGGTGGCGCGGCCGACGACCAGCCCGAGGGCGGGGCCGCCGAGGTCGGCCACCGCCCGCCCGAGGGCGCCGATCCCGGCCATGGTGGTGCCGTGATTCGTCGCGCCGATGGTGATCTCGCGGCGGACCACCGCGGCGCCGCCCTCGTACCGGAGGTACCAGCGCGACATCGGCCCGCCCTGGCTGTGCCCCACGATGTCCACCGCACTCGCCCCGGTCGCGGCGAGCACGCGCTCGACGAATCGCGCGAGCTGCCGCGCGGACTCCGCGATGTCGCCGGCGCCGTACACGGCGGGGCGCATCATGGGCATCACTCCCCCGCCCCCGGCCAGGTCGGCGGCACCGTAGTTGAACGTGAAGAGGCAGTATCCGGCCTCCGCCAGCGGCCGGCTCAGCCCGGCGAATCCGTAGGCGTTGGACCATGTTCCGTGGACGAGCAGCACCGGGCGCGGGTGCGCCGCGCTCGGCAGGCAGGACCAGTCGTTGGTACCTGGCGGTGCGACATCGGGCCTGGTGCGTGCGTAGCTCGTCGCCGCGGCCCAGGAGGTCTGGACCGGACCGAAGCCGACGGTGTCCACCGAACCGCCGGTCGATCCCGCCGCGGCGCTGCCGGAGGGCCGGCCGGCATCGGGGCCGGCGACCGCGGGGCCGATCCCCACCGCGGCGATCACGAGGAGCGTCGCTCCGGTGATGATCGCCGGCCCGAGGCAGTGGCGACGGTGTCCTCGGTGCACGTGCGACCCCTCCCGGAGCGGTATCGGCGATCTCGTCGGACGATCGGGAACAGTAGGTCGCGCAGCCGCACCCGGGTACCGATGGCTCACCGTTGCGGGGGGTTACCGTCCCGGCGCCGGGTTCGACATCGCGTAACGTCCGGACACCCGCGCGACCCCGCCCTCCGGTGCACCGCCGGGCGGCAGCAAACCCGATGCCGTTCGGCATCGAGGTGCCCGGCGAACCCGGCGCACGATGTCGAGAGCATGACCGGAAGCCGTGCGCGGGCTTCCGGGACCACGCACGGTCGAGGGCTCGTGACGAAACAGTGACGGCCGGACTGTCGCGGCTGTTCCGGACCCGCCACCGGACGACAATCGACCCATGACGCTCCGCATTCTGCTGACCGGCGCGGCCGGGTTCATCGGCGCGCGGGTGCACCGCGCGCTGACCGCGGCCGGGCACGAGGTGATCGCCACCGACCTCATGCTGCCCGCGGCGCACGGCCCGGACGCCCCCGCGCCGGACGGGGTCCACCGGGTCGACGTCCGTGACCGGGACGCCCTCGCCCCGCTGCTGCCCGGGGTCGATGTGGTGTGCCACCAGGCCGCCGTGGTCGGAGCCGGGGTGAGCGTGGCCGATGCGCCCGCCTACGCCGCGCACAACGACCTCGGCACCGCGGTGCTGCTCGCCGCCATGGCCGGGGCGGGCTGCTCGCGGCTGGTGCTGGCATCGTCGATGGTGGTCTACGGCGAGGGCCGCTACCGCACGCCGGGTGGCGACATCGTCGAGGTCGGGCAGCGGGACCGCGCCGACCTCGCGGCCGGGCACTTCGATCAGCGCAGCGCGGGCGCGGACCTGGACTGGGCGCTCGTCCCCGAGGAGGCGCCGCTGCGCCCGCGCAGCCTGTACGCGGCGAGCAAGGTCGCGCAGGAGCACTACGCGGCCGCGTGGGTCGCGGCCACCGGTGGCTCGGTGACCGCGCTGCGCTACCACAACGTCTACGGCCCGGACATGCCCCGCGACACCCCCTACTCCGGGGTCGCGGCCATCTTCCGCTCGGCGCTGGAGGCGGGGCAACCGCCCCTGGTGTTCGAAGACGGCGCGCAGGCACGGGATTTCGTGCACGTCACCGATGTCGCCGCGGCGAATCTGGCCGCCGTCGAGCGGCCGCTGCCGGGGTTCACCGCGCTCAATGTGTGCTCCGGGCATCCGATCACGATCGGCGCGGTGGCCGCGGTGCTGGCCGAGGCGCGCGGCGGCCCGACGCCGGTGGTCACCGGCGAGTTCCGGCCCGGCGATGTGCGGCACATCGTGGCGAGTCCGGAGGCGGCGCGGCGGCTGCTCGGTTTCACGGCACGGGTGCGGCCGGAGCAGGGGCTGGCCGAGTTCGCCTTCGCGCCGCTGCGGCTCGCCGCCGGGGCGGGGGCGCCGACGCTGTGATCAGTACCGGGGCAGCGGCAGCCGGACCTCGAAGCGGCAGCCGTGCGCGCGGTTCTCGGCGGTGATGTCGCCGTCGTGCGCGCGCACCAGCCCGGCGGCGATGGCCAGCCCCATGCCGCTGCCCGCGGGCAGCCCGTCGGCGGCGACCGGGGAGCGGGCGGCGGTGCCGCGGTAGGCGATGTCGAAGATGCGCGGCAGGTCGAGTTCGGCGATGCCGGGGCCGGTGTCGTCCACCCGCGCCCACGCGTGCCCGGCGCCCGCCCCCGCGGAGATCGCGACCCGGCCGCCGGGCGGGGTGTGCGCGATGGCATTGCACACCAGGTTGGTGAGCACCCGGACCAGCGCGCGGTCGTCGGCGGCGACGGTCAGCCGGGTGCCCGGATGCTCGGCGTGCAGCGCGACGGCGGCGCGTTCGGCGGTGGTGCGGTTGGCGGCGAGCACCTCGTCGACGAGTTCGCGCAGATCCACCGGTTCCAGCTCGAGCCGCAGCGCGCCCGCGCTGATCTTGGACATCTCGAACAGGTCGTCGACCATGCCGGAGAGCCGGTGCACCTCCCGGCCGATCTGGCCGGCGTAGCGGGTGACGTCGGCGTCGCCGGCGACCACCCCGTCGGCGAGCGCCTCGGACATGGCCCTGATCCCGGCCAGCGGGGTGCGCAGGTCGTGGCTGACCCAGGCAACCAGTTCCCGGCGCGACTGCTCGGCGGCCCGCTCCTGCTCGCGGATCTGTCTCTCCCACACGGTCTTCCTGGCCTGCTGCCGACCGAGCACGACGGCGGCGGGCACGGTGACCGCGGCCACCACCGCCAGCACCACCAGCGTGCGGTGCAGCTCCGCGGTGAACATCAGCCCGCTGACGGCGACCATCCCGGCCAGCGCCGAGAGGATGGGGATCAGCACCAGCGCCACCATGCTGGTGGTCAGGGAGCGATTCCCGGTGTAGCGCAGCACGACCGCCCCGGCCAGCACCACCGGCAGCGAGCCGGCGGCGGTGTAGCCGATCAGCTGGGCGGTCGACTCATCCATCGGCGGGTTCCCGGCGCCAGGCATACCCCTTGCCCCAGACGGTGTCGATGCGGTGCCGGTCGCCGAGCTTGGCGCGCAGCCGCTTCACGTGCACGGTCACCGTGGAGAGGTCGCCGAAGTCCCAGCCCCACACCCGAGCGAGCAGCTCCTCGCGGGCGAACACCGCCCCCGGATGGCGCAGCAGGAACTCCAGCAGGTCGAACTCGCGCGGGGTCAGCTCCACCGCGCTGCCGTGCACCGCGACGAACCGGGCCGCCGGGCGCAGCTCGATCGGGCCGTCGCGCAGCACCCCGCGATCGGGCGCGGGCGCGGGGCGGGCCCGGCGCAGCACCGAGGCGACCCGCAGCGCCAGCTCGCGCGGGCTGAACGGCTTGGTCACGTAGTCGTCGGCGCCCGCCTCCAGCCCGATCACCCGGTCCTCCTCCTCGCCGAGCGCGGTGAGGAGGATGACCGGTAGGTCGGGGCGCGGGCCCGCGCGCACGGCACGGCAGATGTCGATGCCGTCGGGGGCGGGCATCATGACGTCGAGCACGGCGAGTTCGACCGCCGCGTCGCGCAGCGCGGCGGTGGTCGCGGCGCCGTCGGCGGTCTCCAGCACGGTCAGCCCGTCGCGCTCGAGGTAGCGCCGCACCACCTCACGGACCACGGGGTCGTCATCGGCGACGAGAATGCACACGGTGTTTCACCAATTCGTCAGAACGAGGTGGACGAGCAGCAGGGTGCCCACCGCCTGCACGGTGAGCCAGATGCGGTCCGCGGCGCGCGGCAGGAACGCGGGAGCGGCCAGCAGCCACACGTCGAATGGTAGCCAGATCCGTTCGGTCTCGGCCTTGCTGAGCCCGCTGACGTCGGCGGCGAGCACCGCGCAGAGCCCGGCCACGACCAGGATCGCGGCCGGGTCGGCGGCCCGCAGCCGCGCCGCCACCCGGGGCAGTGCGGCCACGGTGGCCAATCCGACCGCGCATACCGTCGCGGCCAGATTGCCCCACCACCAGTAGCCGAACGGCCGCGTGGCGGCGATGCCCTGGTAGTAGCGCTCGACCACCAGGTGATAGCCGTCCAGCCACCAGAATCCGGCCAGCGCGAAGGCCGCGACCACGGCGAGCGCGCCGGCCAGTGCGGGCAGCAGCGGGCGGGCGGTGCGCCCCGCGATCAGCACCGCGACGGCCGGGATCGCCATCAGGATCAGCCCGTAGTTGAGGAAGATCGCCAGCCCGAACAGCAGCCCGGCGCCCAGCGCGACCGGAGCGCGGCCGGGCCGGGTGGCGATCGCCAGCAGCGCGACCGCCCACGCCGCGACGGCGGCGAACATCGCGTCGGCCGAGACCGCGATCCACAGCGCGGCCGGGGCGAGCACCAGGAACGGCAGTGCCGCGCGCGCCCGCTCCCCCGCCCCGAGCGCGGCCAGCGCCACCGCCACGGCGGGCACCGCGGTGCAGCCGATCAGCACGCACGCCCACGCCGCCCAGACGGGCCCGCCCAGCCCGGCCCGGTCGAGCAGCACGAAGAACAGCAGCGCGCCCGGCGGATGCCCGGAGACGTGCGTGGTCCAGGAGTCGGGCTGGAAGTCGAGGATGCGCCCGGAGAACCCGCGCAGCATGGCGCCGATATCGGTGACGCCGGGCACCTCGTGCGGATACTCGTGCACGTCGGCGAAGCGTCCGGCGAAGCCGCGCTCCCAGCCGTCGACCAGCGCGAGGGCCAGGGTCCAGCCCAGCGCGGTGAGGTAGCTCAGGGTCCACAGCCGGGGCGGGGAGAGCCGGGCGGCCAGCGCAGGCCCGGTGGTGATCACCGCGGCGGCGAGCGCGATCGCGGGGACCGTGCCCCACCCGATGTGCGGGACGAAACTGCCGAAGATCGGCGCCGCTGCGGCGTAGAGCGAGAGCCGCCACTGTTCGCTGGCTATTCGCGGGACCGCGAATGCCAGGGCGACCAGGGTCAGCCCCGCCCCGGCGGCGAGCAGGTCGGCACAGGCGAGGCGCGGCGCACGCGCGGTCTCGGTGAGGTCGGGCACGCCACTGACCCTAGGGCCGGGCTGCCCGGCGTCTCCGGTGTTCGGAGCGGACGTCAGACTTTCGTCACGGTTTCCGAGGACTATTTCGACGGTCCGGGGAATAGCGTCGGCATGGTGACCGAACGCATGGACGGCGTGACCGTCGTCATCCCGTGCCGCGACGAAGCTGACGCGTTGCCGAAAGTACTCGCCGCCGTTCCCGGCGGCTACCGCGTCCTCGTGGTCGACAACGGCTCGACCGACGGGACCGCCGCCGTCGCCCGCGCCGCCGGGGCGCGGGTGATCTCCGAACCGACCCCGGGCTACGGCGCCGCCGTGCAGGCCGGGATCGCCGCTGCGGCGACCCCGGTCGTCGCTGTGCTCGACGGCGACGGCTCCATGGACCCCGGCGCGCTCCCCGAACTGGTCGGCGCGGTGACCGGGGGCGCCGACCTCGCGGTCGGGCGGCGCAGGCCGGTGCAGCGCGGCTGCTGGCCCTGGCACGCCCGGCTCGGCAACCGGCTGATCGCCGCCCGGCTGCGCCGCCGCGGCGTGCCGGTGCACGATATCGGCGCCATGCGGGTGGCGCGCCGCGACGCGCTGCTGGCGCTCGGCCCGCTGCACCCGCGCTTCGGCTACCCGCTCGAGCTGCTGGTGCGGGCCGCCGCGGCGGGCTGGCGGATCGTCGAGTTCGACATCGGCTACCGCCCCCGCGCCGGTGGCGTCTCCAAGGTCTCCGGCTCCCTGCGCGGCTCGGCGCGCGCCACCCGTGACTTCCTGGCGGTGCTGTCATGAGCTGTCCGGCAACACTTCTCGTCATCGCCAAGGCGCCGGTCGCCGGGTTCGCCAAGACCAGGCTGACCCCGCCGCTCACTCCGCGCGAGGCCGCCGACCTGGCCGCCGCCGCGCTGCTCGACACCCTGGAGGCGGTGCTCGACGCCGAGGTCGAGCACCGCCTCGTCGCGTTCACCGGCGATCTCGCCGCCGCCGAGCGCGGCGCCGAGGTGCGCGCGCTGCTCAGCCGCTTCGAGGTACTGCCCCAGCGCGGCCGGACCTTCGGCGAACGGCTGGCCAACGCGCACGCCGACGCCGCCCGCGCCGGGCTTCCGGTGCTGCAGATCGGCATGGACACCCCGCAGCTCTCCCCCGCCGAGTTGACCGCGGCCGCGACCGAACTCGCCGATACCGGCGCGGCGGTGCTCGGCCCGGCCACCGACGGCGGCTGGTGGGCGCTCGGGCTGCCGACCCCGCAACCCGCCCGCGCCCTGGCCACGGTGCCGATGTCCACCGCGCGGACCGGGCTGCTCACCCGGGACGCGGTGCGCCGCTGCGGGATTCCCGTGCGCCCGCTGGCCACGCACTCCGACGTCGACCACTTCGACGACGCGCTGCGGGTCGCCGCCGTTGCCGGTGGCCGCTTCGCCGCGGCCGTGCACCGGCTCACCCCGGTGACCCGATGACCGAGACCTTCGACCGGGCTCTCGCCGGTCACGACTGCTGGGTCCGCGCCGCGGACGGGACCAGGCGCGACGTTCCGGCGCGGCGCTGGCTCGGCGCCGCCGAACCCGCCGACACCGCCTTCACCGCGGGCTGCGACGGACCGACCATCGACCTGGGCTGCGGGCCGGGGCGGCTGGTGGCCGCGCTGCTGCGCCGCGGCGTCGTCGCGCTCGGCGTCGACGTCTCCCCGCTGGCCGTCGCGCTGACCAGGGCCCGCGGCGCGCCCGCGCTGCGCCGCGACGTGTTCGGCCCGCTGCCCGGCGCCGGCCGCTGGTCCTACGCGCTGCTGGCCGACGGCAATATCGGTATCGGCGCCGACCCGCACCGGCTGCTCGTCCGCACCCGCGCCCTGCTCACCGGCGACGGGGTGGCCGTGGTCGAGTTCGACCCGCCGGGCACCGGGATGGTGCGGCTGCTGCAGCGGGTCGAGACCGACGCCGTCGCGGGGCCGTGGTTCCCGTGGAGCCGGGTCGGCATCGAGCACGCCGGGCGGCTCGCCGCCGCCACCGGCTTCCGGGTGCGCGCCACCGCCGAGGTGCACGGGCGCCACATCGCCTGGCTCGACCGCGCCCGCCGTGCGGTGCCGGCATGAGCGCGCAGGACCACGGCGAGCCCGCACACCGGCCCGACGGTCCCGGCGGACACGGCCCCGCGGGCGCACCGGCGACCCCTGCGCGGGGGCCGGAGATCGCCGCTCGCGTCGGCATGCCGCTCGGCGTCGCGATCCTGGTGTGCTTCGTGACCGGGCTGCTCAGCCACTGGATCCAGCATCCGCCGGACTGGTTCCACTGGCCCGCGCACCCCGTGTGGCTGTACCGGGTGACCCAGGGCCTGCACGTGATCGCCGGGGTCGCGGCGATCCCGCTGCTGCTGGTGAAGCTGTGGGCGGTCTACCCCCGGCTGTTCCAGCGGCCCCGGCTCTCGCCGCTGGTGCTCGCCGAGCGCGGCTCGATCGCGCTGCTCGTGGGGTCGGTGATCTTCCAGCTGGCCACGGGGCTGGTGAACATCGCCCAGTTCTACCCGTGGAAGTTCTTCTTCCCGCAGGCGCACTACGCCATGGCCTATGTCGCGCTCGGCGCGCTGGCCGTACACCTGGCGGTGAAGCTCCCGGTGATCCGCACCGCCCTCGACCGACCGGTGAACACCCCGCCCAGCTCCGGGATCTCCCGACGCGCGGTGCTGAACGCGGGCTGGATCGCCGCCGCCGTGGCCGGGCTGGCGGTGGCGGGCCAGTCGGTCCCGTTCCTCCGGTGGCTCGCGGTGCTGGCGCCGCGCAGCGGCGAAGGACCGCAGGGAGTTCCGGTCAACCGCACCGCCGTCGCCGCCGGGGTCGTCGACCGGGCCCGCGACCCCGGCTACCGCCTGATCGTGGCCGCGGGCGATCGCACGCGCGAATTCGGCCGTGCCGAGCTGGCCGCGCTGCCGCAGACCTCCGCGCGGCTGCCGATCGCCTGTGTGGAGGGCTGGTCGGCCTCGGCGCAGTGGTCCGGGGTCCGGCTGCGCGACCTGCTCGGCAGCGTCGGCTACCGCGGTGGCGCGGTGCGCTTCGAATCGCTGGAGGAGTCGGGGATCTACCGCACCTCGATCCTGCCCGCCGTCCACGTCGCCGCCGCCGACACCCTCGTCGCGCTCATGATCAACGGGCAGCCGCTCGATCTCGACCACGGCTACCCGTGCCGGCTCATCGCCCCGAACCGCCCCGGCGTGCTCCAGACCAAATGGCTGGCCCGGATCGAGGTGCTCGCATGATGCTCGCCCTCCGCGTCGCGCTGCTCGCCGCCGGGATCGCTCTCGGCTGGTACGGCATCGCCGCGCTGCTCGACCTGGCCCGGCCGGAGCTGATCTCGGTCGCCTGGTGGTTCGGCGCCGGAATCCTGCTGCACGACGCCGTTTTCGCGCCGCTCTGCGCCGCCGCCGGGCTCGGTGCGCGCCGGGTACTGCCCGCCCGCTGGTGGGCGCCTGCCGCGTGCGGCGCGCTGTGCACCGTCACCCTGGCCCTGCTCGCGCTGCCGGTGCTCGGGCGCGGCGGCGCCATGCCGGACAACCCCTCGGTGCTCGACCGGGCCTACCCGCTCGGGCTCGGGGTCGCACTGGCGGTGGTGTGGGCGCTGGTCGCCGCGGTGCTGGTCCTGCGCCGAAGCAGGTAGTGCCTCTGTACGAAGAAGTAGAAGGGCCTGGAACGCACGAAACCCGCGCCGTTGGCGCGGGTTTCGAGTCAGCCGATTGTCAGACGGCGCGGACGCTCGCGGCCTGCGGGCCCTTCTGGCCCTGCTCGACATCGAACTCGACACGCTGGCCCTCATCGAGGGACTTGAATCCGGATCCGGAGATCGCGGAGTAGTGGACGAACACGTCAGGGCCGCCACCATCTTGCGCGATGAAGCCGAAGCCCTTTTCGCCGTTGAACCACTTCACACTGCCTTGCGTCATTACTTTGTATTGCTTTCTGTAGCAAGCCGAATCGTCACTGCGATAACTCGTACTCGCTGTCCAGCATGGCACACTCGCGCCACTGTTTCCGAGAACGTGATCCACCCCACTTCTCCGGCGGCAATCCCCCGACAACATCGGGCAAGACGTGAACCGCAGGACGACCTGATCGGCAACCCTGCGCTCAGCGGCCGGCTCCGCCCCCGACTCCCGTGGCCCGCCGGCGGTCGGCGCCGACGCGCTGATGCAGGGTCAGCAGCAGCTCGTCGACCCGCGACCGGGTCGCCGCCGGCGCCGCGGCGCCCTCCCCCGCGACCGCGGCGCACAAGCGCGCGGCGAACTCCCCCACCGGCAGACCCGTCACCTCCGCGCGCCAGGCCAGAAGCTCCCTGCCCTTCTCCGCGGTGACACCGTAGACGAGCTGCAGCATCCCGACGGCCTGCTCCACCTGCGCGCCCGTCTCCACCATGCGCGGCAGCGCGTCGTCGAGCAGTGCCTTGCGCTGGACGGCGAGTTCGTCGGTGAGATCGACGTAGAACCCCTCGATCTCCGAGCCCGGCTCGCCTTCGTCGCGGTCCGCGAGCAGGATCAGGGTGCGCTCGGCCCCGGCCCCGTCGGGCAGCCGCACCCGCAGGCAGAATCGCTGTGCACCGGCCAGCGCCTGGGCCAGTGCTGCCCGGTCCTGCGGGTGGACCTGCGCCAGCAGCAGCTGCACGTTCATCTGCCCGTCGCCGGCATCGGCCGCCGCTCCGGAGCGTGCCGCGGTCTGCCTGGCCCACCGGATCGTCCGCTCGTCCGGGCGGTAGCCGAACCGGCCGACACACACCGGTGCCACCGCGCCCACGGTCCCGATTCCGTCCCGCGACTGCGTCTGCCGCCTGCCGCCCATGTCCTCTCGCTCTCGGTTCGCACGAGCAGGACCCGCCGCCCGCGGCAGCTGCCGCCACTGCGGACCGGACCCTGGCAGCGACCCTCGCCGCCGCATATGAGCCATACCCGTTTCGGCCCGCCGATCGACCGCGCTGGACTCAGGAGTTCAGGGGCTGGGCCGGGGTGCGGCCGTAGCGCCGCCGCTAGTAGCCGGAGAAACGTCCGGAGCCGGGGAAGCCCCGGCGGGCGGCGATCGCGGTGACGGTGTCGCCCGCGGCGGGTCGGCGGTGAGCAGGTCGCGGTGGGCGGCGTCGAGCCGGACCTGGCGGTGGTAGCCGAGCGGGGTGGTGCCGTGGTGGGTGCGGAAGGCGTACCGCAGGGCCCGCGGGGTGACGCCGGCGACCTGGGCCAGTTCGGTCACGGCGACCGGGGTCTGCGGGTGGGCATGCAGGTGCTCGACCGCGCGGGCGAGCGCGGCGGGCGAGGTGGCGCCCGGGCCGGGCCGGTAGGGCTGGGTCATGCCGGTGTGCGGGAAGACCGCGAACACCGCGGTGGCGGGCGACGTGATCGTGCATCGGAGGGGCCGAGAACGGGCCGGCGCAGCAGTTCGCTTCCGCACGGGGGTTCGCTCGGCGTATACCACCGGATGGTGCCCGCCGAACACCGTCCTCGTCGACCATCGGCCGCGCGGTGGCCGGTCAGCCGCCGGATTCCGCCTCCGGTGCGCGGTCGGACAGCTCGGCATTGCGCTCGTGGGCGCGGGCGAGCTGGTCCTCGAGGGAGATGATCCGACTGGCCGCCTCGAGCGCGGTGCCCCGGTCGACGAGTTCACGGGCACGGGCGGCGATCTGCAACTGGGCGCGGGAGTAGCGGCGGTGCCCGCCGTCGGAGCGCTGTGGCTCGACGAGGCCGGTGGCGCCGAGGGCGCGCAGGAAGGCGGGCGTGACGCCGAGGATCTCCGCGGCGCGGCCCATGCTGTAGGCGGGGTAGTTGTCGTCGTCGAGACGCCCGGCAGCGGTGTCGGAGCCGGATTCTTCGAAGAGGGGTTCGGGCACAGTGCCTTTCGGGTCGGTGGTCACGCCAGGGGGCCCCGGCGCCATTGGCGCCGGGGCCCGGAAGAGTTACGAGGGGAATTCCGACATCATCACGCGGCCGGTACGGCCGGTGCCCGGAATCTGGCGGGCATGTGAAGTCGGGTCGAGTTGTTCAGTAGGCCACCTCCCGAGATCGGTTGACGTTCCTTCGGTACTGCGTCCCCGCCCCCGGCGGTCCGGCCGACTGCACCGGATTCTCTTCTCCGCCGGAGGGGGCGAGGGCCCTGCTCTCCGGGCAGTTCACCTGCCCGGCTACCAGTCCTTCTGTTCTCGACGAGAGAGACATTAGTAGCTTCTCGGCAGAATGTCTACACCCGAGGAAGTAGGTTTTGGACGAGACATCGGTGGCATACCGAGTGGGTCTCATTACCCTGGGTTTCGGGGGCCGTATCGGCGTCGGAGCTGCAGCAGAACGGGGGTGGTCGTGGAGAGCGACGATCTGGAAGCCGAACTCGCCGACGCGATCACGCGACTGGGCGGGCTCGGGCCCGATCCCACCCGCGCCGAGGTACAGGTGCTGCGCGAGCGGGTCGGGGTGCTCTACAGCACGCTGTCGCGCACCGTGCCCGACGGGCCCCGCCACGACCGGCTGCGCGCCGCGCTGCGCGAAGCCGAACAGCTGCTGGTCCACGCGGGTGAGCGGGCCGACCGCGCGGTCACCGTCGCTCACATCACCGCCGCCCGCCGCCGGGCCGCGCCGCGCTGAACCTCCCGGCCGCCGCGCTCGACCGCCGTCCACTCCCGCACCGGATCACGGAGTGTCGTTTTCCGCGGAAAGAGAGGAGAGTGAACCGTGCTGATCACAACGCCCGTTGCTGCCCCCGCAGGGCAGCGAGGTCACGGGAATCGACTGCGGCTCGGAGGGAGCCCGCACGTATGCCGTTCACCAGCACCGATCTCGGCGTGATCGCCGATTTCATGACAAGGGCCTACGCGACCGCGCGGTTCGGCACCGCCGCGGGCGCGCGGGAGAGCCCGACCTCGGTCGGGCGGATCCAGCTCGGCCCAGCGGTGCGCCTGGACCGGCTCGGCTTCGGCACGACCATGTCGTGGACGGTCGACCCGCTCGGCACCTGGTGGGTGTGCGCGGTCCGGCGCGGCGCGGTCGAGCGCACCGATGCCGCCGGGCGCACGACGGCGGTCGCCCCCGGGCAGCTCGCCGGGCTCGGCGAAGTCGGAAACGGTGGCCTGCGCGCCACCGGCTACGACATCCTCTCGGTCGATCCGCGGTTTCTGCCTCGCGACACCGGCCCACACGGTGACGACGCGCCGTGGCGGATCGGCACCCGCCATCTCGACCCGGCCGGCGGGGTCCGCCTGGCCGCGGTGCTCGACCACGTGCGCGCCGCGGCCGAAGCCGGCGTCCTCGAGTCCCCCGGGGTGACCGCCAGCCTCGCCCAGTACGTGGCGGCCTCGGTCACCGAGGCCTTTCCCGCCGACGACAACCACGAATGGGACGGCGACGGCGGTGCCACGGACTCGGAGACCGTGCAGCGCGCCATCGCCTTCCTGGAGACCCACGCGCACGAGAACATCACCATCGGCCGGGTCGCCGCGGCGGCGTTCGTGACCCCGCGCGCGGTGCAGCTGGCCTTCCGCGCGCACCTCGACACCACCCCGCTGGGCTATCTGAAGCGGATCCGCCTCGCCGGCGCCCACGATCAGCTGCAGCGCGCCGGCTCCGGCGACCGCCAGACCGTCACCTCGATCTCCCAGCACTGGGGCTTCACCCACTCCGGGCGCTTCGCCATCGACTACCGGCACGAGTACGGCCACAGCCCCGCCGAGACCCTGCAGAACTGACCACCACCGTGCATTCGCTAGGTGACGGGCAGTTCGCCGGTGCGGGTGAGGTGTTCGGCGATCTCGGTGAGCTTGGTGTTCGTGTGCTGGCTGGCGCGGGCCAGGATGGCGAAGGCCTGGTCCGCGGTGAGGCGGTGGCGTTCCATCAGGATGCCCTTGGCCTGCCCGATCAGGTCGCGGGAATCGCGAGCGTGGGTGAGCTGAGCGGCCTGCTCGGCGTCGGCCATGGCCACCGCGGCGTGGGCGGCGAAGAGCAGCCCGACGTGCTCGGAGTCCTCGGTGAACGCTTCGGCTTCGTGGGCGTACAGGTTGAGCGCGCCGAGGCTGCTGTCGCTGACCCAGAGCTGGAAGGAGAGCATGCTGGCGATCCCGAGTTCGACCGCGCGCGCGGCGAAGCGGGGCCAGCGCTGCTCGTTGGCCATGTCGGGGACCGAGACGGTGCGCTTGTCGTAGAGCGCGTCCAGGCACGGGCCCTGCTCGAGGTCGATCTGGGCGCGGTCGACCTCGAGCACCAGCGGCGCGGAGGAGTACGGGGTGCGCATCGCGGCGCGGCGGGAGACCACCGAGAGTCCGGCGTAGCCCGCGCCTGGCACGGTGGCCACCGCGGCCTCGACGATGCCCTGCAGGGTGTCGTCGACATCGTGCTGCTGCTGCAGGTCGCGGGCGAGCTCGCTCAGCCGGGCCGCCAGATCCGGCGATACCGAACTCAGGGCCGCGGGCGGCCCGGGATCGAGCTGATGATCGTCGCTCATTCGGGCACGCCTTCTCCCGGTGTGTCGGCCGTGCGTCGGAAACCCGCTCGTGCGTCCCCACGCTACACCGGCGGTGCCACCGGATCAGGCAGCCGCGACCGCTCCGGCCATCGCCTGGGCGCGTAGCTGGGCGAGCACGCGGGTCAGGATCCGGGAGACCTGCATCTGGGAAACCCCGATCCTGGCCGCGATCTCGGTCTGGGTCAGATTCTCCGAGTAGCGCCACACCAGCACCTGCCGGTCCCGCTCCGGGAGCGCGGCCAGCAGCGGGCCGACGGTGATCGCGTCCTCGAGCAGGGTGTAGCCGGGATCGGGGGCGACGAGGTCGTCGAGCACCGAGCCACCGCCGTCCTCGCCCCGACCTCCCGCGTCGACCGATTCACTCTGATAGGCATTGCGCGCGATCAGCGCCTGGGTGACCTCGACCAGCTCCACCCCGAGCTCGGCGGCGATCTCGCGCGCGGTCGGCATCCGGTTGAGCTGCTGCGACAGCGACTCGATCGTCGGGGCGAGGCGCTGCTGGAGCTCCTTCACCGCGCGGGGGACCCGCACCGCCCACATCTTGTCGCGGAAATGGCGGCGCACCTCCCCCATCACCGTCGGGATCGCGAATCCGAGAAACGGGCTGCCGTGGGCGGGGTCGAACCGGTCGACGGCCTGCACCAGCCCGACCATCGCGACCTGGACCAGGTCATCGATGTTCTCCCCGCGCCCGCCGAATCGCATCGCGATGTGCTCGGCCAGCGGCAGCGCGGTGATGATGATGGCGTCCCGCAGCCGCGCCCGCGCCGGGTCGGCGGGATCGAGGGCGGCCAGTTCGGCGAAACGGGGTTCGAGGTTCTCGTAGTCGTCTCTCCCCGCTCCGGCGCGGCGGGCAAATTCGGCGTAGGTGGTCGAGGTTCTCGAACTCGTCACAGGGTGGGGCACCTTCCGGCAGGCAATACGAACAAGTGTTCTAAAGCACTACCCGGACAGTCGACCCCCAAACCCCACCGGCGCGGTGCGGGCCGGTCCGTTCGCTCTCAGGCCCGGTGGCCGGGCTCGAGGTGCTCGACATCGGCCATGCGCAGCACCGCGACCCCGGACGCAGGCGCCGACCCCGCGTCCGGGGCGAGCAGCATGCCGACATGGTCCCCGTAGTCGTGGCGTTCGAGAATCGGGCCGCTGAACCACCCGGCCGCGGGTGTCAGGATCGGCAGCCCGCCCGGACCGGGCCGCCACGCACAGCGCTCGAACTTGTCGATCTCGTCGCCGGTTTCCGCGCCGAACAGCTCGGCGAGGGCAGGCCGGTCGCGCGGGAGCAGATGTACCGCCAGCCGCCCGGCTCGCTCCGCCACCCCGAAGGTGTGGTTCGACTTCGATATTCCCACCAGGAAGCGCAGGGGATCGATGCTGACCTGGGCGGTGAAGCCGACCAGGCAGCCGCTGCGCTCGGCACCGGCGCGGGTGGTGACGACGAAGACCGGGTAGTCCGCGGCGGCGAGCACCGCCGCGCAGTCCGACTCGGCGTCATTGGTGTTCTCCGACATGGGACCCGGATTCCCCCGCGGCCGCCCCCCACACTGCCCCGGCGGGTGCCGGACATGTCGAACGAGAGCGCGTCAAGGCGGGTTGCGGCGTCGCCGGGCCCTGCCGGGGAGTTCAGCACCCCGCTCGTGGCGAGCGCTCCCCGGGGAACCGTGACACCACCCCGGGGGCACCCGTAGCCCGTTGTCACAGAGCACATTCACCCCGGAACGAAGATCATTTCTCGCACGATTCGGGCACTATGCATTCGAGGCGGCTGTACGCTGCGCCGAAAGTGAACCATCCGTAGTTCACATCTGGATTCGAGAGGCCCATGACGATTCGCACCTCGGGTAAGCACCTTCTCCGCGCGGCAGGCGCGCTGATCGCCGGACTCCTCCTGCTGAGCGCGACAGCCTGCGGCGACGACTCGACCGAGCCGCCGAAAACACCCGCCACCAGCACCGTCGCCCCGGCCCCCGCAACTCCGGCGCCCGCCGCCGACCCGGCGCCGAGCAGCGCCGCTCCCGCACCGGCCGAAGCCCCGCCCGCGCCGCAACCGCCGGTCGCCGAGCCGGAGGAGCCGGTCATCCAGGCGCCTGCCCCGCCGCCGGTCGCGCCGAAGCCGGCGCCGCGGACGGCCGCCCCGGAGCCGGCTCCGCAGCCCGCGCCCGCACCGCCCACCCTGGACGCGCCCGGCTTCGAGCCGCGCGCCGGCTACTGAGGTCACGATGAGATCCGTCGTCAGCGCCCTGTGCGCGGCGGCCGCGCTGGCCGCCGCGTCGGCGATGGGAACGGCCGCCGCGCGGGCGGAGCCGGAGCCGGCGCCGCAGGGCAAGCAGGTCATCGTCCTCGGCGATTCCTACACCGCCAACGGGTGGGATCCGCTCACCCTCGGCGACGTCTGCGTGCGCGGCGCGACCGCGTGGCCCGCCCAGCTCGGCGCGCTGCTCGGCCCGGACGGGCACGGTCAGGTGGCGAACCCGTCCTGCTCGGGCGCGACCATCGACAGCGGGCCCGGATTCACCCTGGCCCACGAGGTGCTGCAGGCCGATCGCGAAGGCGCGCTCGGCCCCGCGACGAAGCTGGTGACCCTGCAACTCGGCCTCGACGACCGCTGGGGCGAGAGCACGCAGACCCTCTGGTACGGGCTGCAGCAGTGCGTGTTCGACCTCGTCCGCGGCTGCGACCTGGACGCGGTGGAGCAGGGCCGCTACCCGGACCTGCGCGGCGTCACCGGCCCCGTCTACGCCGAGCGGATCCACGCCGCGGTCACCTACATCCGCTACTACGCCCCCGCCGCCCGGGTCGTGCTCATGGGGTACCCGGAGGTGCTGGCAGCGGGCACGGAGACGGCCTGCGTCAGCATCCTCGGCATCGCGCCGTTCATCCAGCCGCGCGCCAAGGCCGTGGTCGACTACTTCGACCGGATGGACCGCGCCCAGCGCGAGGCCGCCCAGCTGCTCGGGCTGGAGTTCTTCGATACCCGCGCGCTGACCGCCGGGCACGGGCTGTGCTCGGCCGAGCCGTGGATCAACGGGTTCTTCGACTGGCGCACCGACATCGCCGGGCTGCCGATGCATCCGTCGGCGCGCGGGGACGGCGTCGTCGCGACCGCCCTGCACGAGAGGTATCTGCGGTGACCACCGAGGTCACCGAGCGGCGGCCCGCGCTGCCATCGCTGACCGGGGCGCGCTGGTGGGCGGCGTTCGCGGTGTTCACGCTGCATGCGCTGGTGTTCCTGCCGGTGTACCCGTTCCAGAAGTCCGAACTGTTCCGGCAGCTGCACCAGTGGATGCCGATGCAGCTGGGGGCCGCGGGGGTCACGTTCTTCTTCGTGCTGTCCGGCTTCATCATCTACTGGGCGTTCCGGCCCGGCATGTCGGTGCGGCTGTTCTACCGGCGCCGGGTGCTGAAGATCTACCCGACGCACCTGGTGGCGGCGGCGGCGTTCGTGCTGGTCGCGGCGGTTCCGCTGCAGCGGCTGGTGGTGTGGCTGCCGAACCTGCTGCTCGTGCACGCCTGGGTGCCGAAGTGGAGCACGGTCGGCGGGCTGAACGTGCCCGCCTGGTCACTGGCCGCCGAGATGCTGTTCTACCTGAGCTTCCCGTTGCTGGTGCCGCTGGTGCTGCGCATCCCGACCCGGCGGTTGCTGCTCGCGGCCACGATCCTGGTGCTCGGAGTGCTCGCCCTGCACGCCGCCTTCTACCTGTGGGTGCCAGGTCCGAAGGGGATCGCCAACGCGTTCGCGCCCCGGCTGGTGCCCGGCGACACCTCGCCCTTCTACGAGCTGCACGCTTCGCCCGCCTGGTTCGCCCAGCCCGATATCCCGGTGTCGCCGTCGTACTGGCTCGGCTACACCTTCCCGCCCGCCCGGCTCCCGGAGTTCTACCTCGGCGTGCTGGCCGCCCGGATGGTGATCGAGGGGCGCTGGCGCAACACCCGGCTCGCGCCGCCGATGCTGGCGCTGGTGCTCGCCTACGCCGCGACCTGGGTGGTCCCGGTCGACTTCAAGATGTCGGCGCTGCTGATCGCGCCCACCGCGGCGGTGGTGGCGACGCTCGCGGTCCGGGACCTGCGCGGGATCCGAGGGCTCAACTCGCACCCGCGCATGGTGTGGCTCGGCAATATCTCCTACGCGTTCTATCTGATCCAGTTCCCGGTCATGGTGCTGGTCACCCGATTCCTGATCGGGGGGAGGCAGTTCGGGTTCCTCGGGTGGGCGGGGTTCAGCGTGCTGGTGCTCGTGCTGTCGACGGCGGCCGCGGCTGCCCTCTACCACTGGGTCGACCTGCCGATCATGAACCGGTTCGCGGGACGTTCCTCGCCTCCCCCTGATCAGCGCACGGAATCGGAACCCGATACATCAGCGCGTATTTCGGCACACAGCGGCGTCGAACTCGAGAAAGAAGCATCGACGCGGCGTACCTGACCGCTACCCGGCCGAACCTTCCAGCGAGATCGGGTGTCGTATTGACCGCCCGGATACCGGGTATCCCCCACGGATGGGCAGCATGATCAAGAAAGCAGCGCATCTGCAGTACACCGACCTGGGCGCCGCGGTCCGGCTGCGCCGGGACGAATCCGAGGTGGTCGGCGAGCTGGTCGGCTTCACCCTGGCCAGGGAGACCGACGTGGAACTGGAACTGCACGTCGCCGTACTCGACCCGGCCGACGTCACCGCCTGCATCGAACCGGACAGCTCGGTGGAGCTGCGCGGCGACCGCTACGAGGGCGACGACGCCGACCCGGAGGGCTGGAGCAACGCCGTCTGAACCAATGGTGGTGCGGCCGGCCGGCCGCACCACCGGGCTTCATGCCGCGGCGGGCTCCTCGGCCCGCTTCGCCGCTCCGACCGCCGACACCTGCGGAATCGTGAAGGTGGCGAGCACACCGGCGATCGCGATCACGAAGCACGCGACGGTGTACCAGAGACTCCCGATGGGATCACCGTTGCCGGTCACCCCGTCCACCGCCCCGACGTAGTCCGGCAGCGCGGTACCCCACAGCACGGCCATGAGGGCCAGGTAGACGATCGCGTACCCCTGCACGAAGCGATTGCGATCACCGCGCACGTCGGAGGTGCCTGCGCGCAGCGCCGACCACCGCTTCCACAGCAGCACCACCGCCACCACCGACAGCACCGCCAGCTCCGCCGCGTACACGACACCGCGCACGGTGTCGCTGCCGATGCCGATCACCGTGGCGGGCAACGGAAGCACGAACGTGCCGATCGAGGCGAGCAACCCGATCACCACCGTCCGCCACACCAGCTGCAACCCGGTGAACGTCGTCCCGGCGTCCACCTGGCGCCCGACGAAGTACTGCACGCACAGCGCCAGCGACATGGGCCAGAGCGCGGCGAAGACGACGACGCTCGGCAGCGGGACCGCGGCGAAGAACGGCTGGTTGATCGGGTTGTCCAGCGACCACTCCCACCAGCGCAGCTGCGGGCCGATGTGGTCGAAGATCTCGTAGAAGGCGTGGTGCACGAAGCCGACGCAGACCGCGCCGAGCAGCACCCCGTACCGGCGGAACACCCCGAGCATCCGGACGATCTCGAAGGCCAGCGTCGCCATCAGCGGATAGATCGCGACGATGTAGAGCGGCAGCCGCCCCCACAGGAAGTCGACGGTGAACACGTTGTGCGCGAACATGGTGTCGACGTGTTCTTCGATGCCGAACGCCGCCGGGAAGTACAGCGGCGGCTCGATCACGAACAGGTAGGCCGTCGCGCCGAACCAGAGCACGAGGTTGGTCGGGTCACCGTGTCTGCGCAGCCGCAGGATCGCGTAGACCAGGGCGAGGACCGAGCCGAGCACGATGGTCAGCTCGAGCACCGGCAGCGTCCAGTTCTCCAGCGCGGCCGGGTTGCGGAACTCGACGAGCCCGCCCGCCTCGGCGCACGAGAAGCCGAGTCGCGTGGCGAGTTCGGCGAAGGTGGGGGCACAGGGGGAGCTCATCCGTTCACCGCCAGCTGCTCGGTGTCCGCGGTGTACCAGCGGGTGCAGTCGTAGCCGGCGTCGTAGCGGGCGAACCACTCCCCCGCCAGCACGGGCAGTTTCTCAGCACCCGGGTCGTGGCCGGGCATCTGGCTGCGGAACACCCCCGCCAGCGCGGTGAGCTGCGCCTTGCGCGGGAGCCCGTCGAAGGCGCGCGGCATGGGCCCCTTGCTCAGGTAGGGCGCGACCGAGCCGAGCACCCGCTGCTTGACCCGGTGGGTGGCGAACATCGACAGCGAGTCCACCTTCCGCCGCGCCGGCGGGACGTGCTGGTTGAATCCCGCGCAGGCGATCCGGATCACCTTCATGACGTGCGCGAAGATCGACGGCGCCATCCGCATCCGGTATAGCCCGTTCCCGACCAGGGCATTGAACAGGATCAGCGCGGAGCTGCGGTGCTCGACCTCCTCGACGAAGTGCCAGAGGAACAGCGAGGCGACGCGGTCGTCGCCGGGGCGGAACAGCGTCGCCTCGTGGTCGAGCATGAGCTTGAAGACCGGGGTGAAGGTGGCCTCGAGGTCGGCGGTGTAGGCGAGCCGGTAGTCGGTGGAGGTCGCCTCGGTGAGCAGGTCGAACTCGCCGATCACCGCGTCGAGGGTGTTCTGCAGCCCCGGGTACTGCTTGATCAGCGCCTTGACGTGCTGGCGGTGCGCGGTCGAGTGGTGCCCCTCCTGCCGCATGAACGCCACCGCCTCGGCCGCGACCTCCGGGTCGGTGAGCACCGGCTTGAGCTGCATGATCAGCTTCACGATCATCTTCTCGAAGCCGACCGCCAGGAACGAGACGGCATTGGACATGCTCGACCAGGCCGGGTTCTGCGGATTCCAGCAGAAGGGGACGTCGGCGGATTCGAAGCCGAAGTCCATCTTTCGCGGCTGTAACTGGGTCATACCTCGCCTCACGGGTCAGGGCTGTTTGCGTCACCATACACAAAAGCACACGACTGTATGATTGCTTTGCCGCTGGTAGTGTCCGACCGGTGGCGCGCAGACGCGGATGGGGCGGCAGTCCGCCGGTCGACGACGAGGAAGCGCAGAGCCGGATCGTCGCCGCCGCCGTCGAGCTGATCGGCGCGACCGGAGCGGCGATCAGCATCGCCCAGGTGGCCGAGGCGCTCGGCGTGATCCGGCAGACCGTGTACCGCTACTTCCCCACCGCCGAGACGCTGATGACCGCCGCCGCGATCGCCTCCGTCGACGGCTTCCTCGACCGGCTGACCGCGCACGTCGCCGGGCTCGACGACCCGGCCGAGGCGATGACCGAAGGCGTGCTGTTCACCCTCGTCGAGGTGCGCCGCACCCCGCACCTCGGGCTGCTGCTCTCGAGCTCCTACTCCGGGCGCGACCCCGACAGCCTCACCTCCGAGCAGGCGCGGACCTTCGGCATGACCATGATCCGGCGGTTCGACGTGGACTGGGAGCGGCACGGGTACGACGAGGAGGCGCTGCACGAACTCGTGGAGTACGCGCTGCGGACCATGCAGTCGTTCTTCGTCTCGCCGGGAAATCCGCCGCGCGATACCGAGCAGTTGCGCGGCTACCTGCGGCGCTGGCTGGGATCCGCCATCGCCGCGCAGTCCGCGATCGTTCCGGGATCGGCCGGCCGGAGCCGACGGCGACTCCGGACCACGTGATCGAGCTCGCTCACCGCTCTGACCAGCCCACTCCGGATCACTTGCTCCAGTTCGCCGGGACGCCGGGGAGAGTTTGCCGGTCCGCACCGCGGGTAGGCGGCTGCCGTCTCCAGTGATCACGGCGAAAGGGCGAATCGGCATGGTGCGAATTCCTGGCGGGCAGCGGTGACCGAGGCCGTGCTGGCGCCGCCGCGGCGGCCCGGTGTCCCCGCGACGATCCGGGTGGCATCGGTGCCGGCGTCGCACGTGTACGTGCGGCACCTGGGCGACCCCGACGAACCCGACGGCGTGCTCCGCCTGCCCGACCCGCCGCCGGCGGACGGGCGGACGGTGCCGGGCGGCTGGTGGCCGCCGCTCATGCTCGACCCGGTCTGGATCGACGAGCACCACACCGAATTCGACCTGATGCACATCCATTTCGGCTTCGACGCCGTCGAGCCCGCGGTGCTGCGCGCGATCGCGCACCGGCTGCGCGCGCACGGCAAGCCGCTGGTCTACACCGTGCACGACCTGCGCAACCCGCACCACGTCGACCCCGGCGAGCACCACGCCCAGCTCGACGTGCTGATCGAGGCCGCCGACGTGCTCATCACCCTGACGCCGGGCGCCGGGCGCGAGATCGAGCGGCGCTGGGGGCGGCGCGCGCACGTGCTGCCGCACCCGCACGTGGTCGAGGCCGAGCTGGTGCGCGCCGAGCGCCCGCCCGCGCCGCAGTTCAGCGTCGGGGTGCACGTGAAGAGCCTGCGCGCGAACATGGACCCGCTGCCGGTGCTGGAGACGCTGGCCGGGGTGATCACCGAGATCCCCGAGGCGGTGCTGCGGATCAACCTGCACGACGAGATGTTCGACCCGGACAACCACTGGTACAACCCGCGCACGGGTGCGGCGATCCTCGACTTCCAGCGCCGCCCGCAGGTGCAGGTGGAGGTGCACGAGTACTTCTCCGACGCCCAGCTGTGGCGGTACCTGTCGTCGCTGTCGGCGTCGGTGCTGCCCTACCGCTTCGGCACGCACTCGGGGTGGCTGGAGGCCTGCTACGACCTCGGCACCGCGGTGATCGCCCCGGACTGCGGCCACTACCGCGACCAACGTCCCTGCTACACGTACGGCTTCGGCGAGCGCGGGCTGGACGCGGCCTCGCTGCGGCGCGCGGTGCTCGAGGCGAACGCCCGGCCGCTGCCGCGCGCCACCTGGCCGCGCAGGCACAGCGAGCGCCGCGCGCTGGCCACCGCGCACCGCCGCCTCTACGAGCAGGCGCTGTCGTGAGCGCGGGGCTGCGGGTCGCGCTCATCGCCTCCAGCAGGCACCCGATCGCCCAGCCCTTCGCGGGCGGGCTGGAGGCGCACGTGTGGCACCTGGCCCGCGCGCTGCGCACCCGCGGCCACGCGGTGACCCTGTTCGCCGCCGCGGGCAGCGACCCCGCCCTGGAGGCGGCGACGGTCACCGAGCCGGCCTTCACCCCGAGCCCGCTCGCCGCCGCCGATCCCTCGTCCGCGCCGACGGAGTTCCTGGTCGACCACCACGCCTACCTGAGCCTCATGCTCCGGCTGCAGCGCACGGGCGCGGCGGATTTCGACGTGGTGCACAACCACAGCCTGCACTACCTGCCGGTGGCGATGGCCTCCGGCGTGACGGTCCCGATGCTGACCACCCTGCACACCCCGCCGACGCCGTGGCTGGAGTCCGCGGTCGGGGTCGCCGGGGCGGGCGGGTCGACGTTCACCGCGGTCAGCGCGCACACCGCGCGGTCGTGGCGGCCCCTGCTCGGGGAGATCGCGGTGATCGGCAACGGGGTCGACGGCGGGCGCTGGCCGGTCGGGCCCGGCGGCGCCGATCTGGTGTGGACCGGGCGGATCACCCCGGAGAAGGGGACGCACCTGGCGATCGAGGCGGCCGCGATGGCCGGGCGCAGACTGCACCTGGCCGGGCCGGTCAGCGACGGCGGCTACTTCGCGCGGGCGGTCGCGCCGCGGCTGGGGCCGGAGGTCGTCTACCACGGGCACCTGCACCAGGCGGAGCTGGCCGAGCTGGTCGGCTCGAGCGCGGCCGCGCTGGTCACCCCCTGCTGGGACGAGCCGTACGGGCTGGTGGTGGCCGAGGCGCTGGCCTGCGGGACGCCCGTGGTCGCCTTCGCGCGCGGCGGCGTTCCGGAGATCCTCGATCCCGGCTCCGGGGTGCTGGTCGCGCCCGGTGACACCGGGGCCATGGCGGCCGCCGTGCACCGAGCCGCCGCACTGCCGCGGGCAGGCGCCAGGCAGCGTGCCGAGACACACTGCGCCCAGTCCGGGATGGTCGAGGCCTACCTCCGCAGCTACCGGCAGTTGATCGGCAGGCACGACGTGGTCGCGGCATGATCGGCTACTACGTGCACCACCACGGCTCCGGGCACCTGCATCGGGCGCGCGCCATCGCCGCCGAACTCGGCGAGCCGGTGACCGTGCTGACCTCACTGCCCGACCCGGGAACCGGATTCGCCGACACTGTGCTCCTGCCCCGCGACGACAGCGCCGCCGACCCGGTCGGCACCGACGCGGGCGGCGCGCTGCACTGGGTGCCGCGGGGCGACCGGGGGCTCGCCGACCGGATGGCGGCCGTCGCGGCGTGGATCGCGGCGGCGCGGCCGTCGGCGATGGTCGTGGACGTCTCGGTGGAGGTCGCGCTGCTGGCGCGGCTGCACGGGGTCCCGGTGGCGACCATGGTGCTGCCGGGCGAGCGGGTCGACGACCCGCACCGGCTGGTGCACCGCATCGCCGACCGGATCATCGCGGCCTGGCCGCGGGACCTGAACGACCCGCCCTACCTGCGCTCCCACGACGTCCGCTTCGTCGGCGGCATCAGCCGTTTCGCCGGACGCCCGCGAGTACCGGAGCCGCAGGCGCCCGATGTCCTGGTGCTGGCCGGAGCGGGCGGCGCGGACTTCGCCGCCGAGACGGTGTCGGATCTGGCCGTGCGGCACGGGAATCGGCGCTGGCGCCACCTCGGCCCCGGCTCCTGGGTGGACGATCCGTGGCCGCTGCTGTGCGGGGCCGGGGTCGTGGTCGCGCACTGCGGGCAGGGCGCGGTGGCCGATATCGCGGCGGCCGGAGCGCGGGCGGTGCTGATTCCCGCCGCGCGCCCCTTCGGCGAGCAGCACGCCACCGCCGCGGCCATCGACGCCGCCGGACTTGCGGTCGTGGCCGATCGGTGGCCCGCACCCGGCGAGTGGCCCGGGCTGCTCGATCGCGCCGCGAACCTCGATCCCGGCCGCTGGGCCGGGTGGCGCACGACCGGCGCCGCCGCCAGGGCCGCGGCCGCGATCGAGGAGCTCGCCGGCCGGCGCGAACGGCGGGCATCGTGAGGACCGCGGTCATCACCCTGTGCGGTGGACGGCTGCCGCACCTGCGCAATCAACTGCGCGGCATCGAACTCGGCACCCTGCGCCCCGATGTCCACGTCGTGGTGGCGCTCGGTGATCCCGCCGTCACGACCGCACTCGCCGACCACCCGGCACACGTGGTCGAATTCGACTGCACCGCTCCGCTCCCCCTGGCCACCGCCCGCAATCTCGGTGCCGAGGCCGCGCTGGCGGCGGGCGCGGAGGTCCTGATCTTCCTGGATGTCGACTGCGTCCCCGGCCCGGAGCTGGTCGCCCGCTACCGCGAACTGGCCGCCTCCGGCGAGCGGGCGCTGTGGTGCGGCCCGGTCACCTACCTGCCCGCAGCACCGCCCGGCGGCTACGACCTCGAGCGGCTCGCCGCCGAGCGCGCCCCGCACCCGGTCCGCCCCGACCCCGGCCCCGGCGCGGTCCTGCGCGACGGCGACCACGACCTCTTCTGGTCCCTGTCCTTCGCCCTCACCGCCGGCACCTGGCGCACCATCGGCGGCTTCCACCCCGGCTACCGCGGCTACGGCGGGGAGGACACCGACTTCGGCGCCGCGGCCGCCGCGGCCGGGGTACCGCTGCACTGGGCAGGCGGCGCGGACGCCTACCACCAGCACCACCCGGTCTCCGACCCGCCGGTCGAGCACCTCGCCGACATCCTCGCCAACGCCACCCGCTTCCACCGCCGCTGGGGCCGCTGGCCCATGACCGGCTGGCTGCGCGCCTTCGCCGACGCCGGGCTGGCCGAGTACGACCCCGCCCGCGACACCTGGACCCGCGTGCACCGGGAACTCGCGGGTACCCCGTGAGCACACCCGTTCAGGAGGATGCGATGGATCAGCAGCAGGCCGCCTTCGGCAGCGCGGACATGGACCGCAAGACCGCCGAGCCCGCCGAGCCGACCGAACCCGACGTGCCGAGCGACCCGAAGCACCCGGACGAGGCCGCCGACGAATTCCCCGCCGAGGACTGATCACACCCGGACGAGCTCGCCCGAGCGCACCCCCGCCAGATCGTCGGCCAGCGCCGCCACGGTCTCCGCCGCGCACACCCGGTTGTCCCCCACCCCGCCGACCGGACCGCGCTTGGCCCAGCCGGTGACGTAGAGCCGGTCGACCACCGCACCGCTCACGGGTTCGACGACCCGCCCCTCCCGGTGCGCGACCGTCCCCCGCTCGCTGAGCGGAACCCCGCGGATCGGGGTCACCTGGAAACCGGCCGCGCTGACGACCGAGTTCGCGCCGAAGGTGCGCCCGGCGCTGGTCGAGACCCGCAGGCTGCGCCCGTCGGCGATCTCCAGCCCGGTGGCCTCGCTGCCGAAGGAGAAGACCACCCGGGTGCGGCCGCGTACGGGCGGCTCGGCGAGGTCGATCGCGGGCAGCCCGCCGATGTCGCGGACCACCGGGTTCGGGGCCGCACGCGGCGCCAGCCCGGCGCCGTCGCGGACGAGATCGACGTTCTGCAGCTGCGCCAGCTCGAGGAAGACCGACGGCGTGAAGGCGACCCGGTCGGTGCGGGAGAGCACCAGGATCTGCTCGACCGGGCGGCCGCCCGGGTTCACCTCGTCGCGGGTGACGATGTGCCGGACCAGGTCCATCGCGACATTGCCGCCCCCCACCACCAGGCAGACCGGCCCGAGGTCACCGGCCCCGGCGGGGGCGGGCAGCCCGGCGTTGTCGGCGGCGATGATGTCGATGGCGTGGTGGAAGCCGGGAATGCGGCGGTGGTTCTCGTGGCCGAGCGTGCGCGGGCGGGTCGCGCCGCAAGCGAGCACGACGGCGTCGAACTCCCGGCGCAGCTCGTCCACGGCGATGTCGACGCCGATCTCGGTGCCGAGCAGCACGGTCACCCGGTCGTCGCCGAAGGGCTTGCCGAACAGCGCGATCATGTCGCGCACCCGGGTGTCGGCGTGCGAGACGCCGCGGCGCAGCAGCCCGCCGATCTCCTCGTGCTTCTCGAACACCGTGATCCGCGCCGAGCCGGAGCGCTGCAGGATCTCCCGCACGGTGTAGAGCGCGGCGGGACCCGCCCCGACCACGGCGATGCGCAGCGGCACGGCGAGCGCCCGGTGCCCGGTGTCGCGCGGGGCCGGCACCCGCGGCGCGCGCGCCCTGCCCCGGAAGAACTCCTCGTTGATCCGCGCGAACGGCAGCTCGGTGCTGGTCAGGTCGAACTCGGACTTGATCGCCGAGGCCGGGCAGGCCTCCACGCAGGCCGTGCAGTCGATGCAGGTGCGCGGGTCGATGTGCAGGGTCGCGGCCGTCCCGAAGCCGGGCTCGCCCGGCGCGGGGTGGATACAGTTCTGCGGGCACACCTTGACGCACGAGGCGTCCTTGCAGCAGTGGCCGAGGATCACATGGGTCACGCCTTGTCCCTCACAGCAGGTTCGACTTCCGGTAGATCCAGCGGGAGCCGCGGTCGAGCAGTTCCTCGCGGCTCAGGAAATCCATCAGCGGCTCGGCCGCGCGGCGGAACATCATCCGATGGTGCTCGTTGCCGTCGATGGCGCGCCGGACCGACCGCCAGTCCAGCCCGAGGTCCTCGTAGACCCGCCGGTTGATCAGGCTCTTGCCGATCACGTGGGTGCCGATCGCGATGATCAGCGCGCAGACCCGGCGGCGCAGCCGCGAGCGCCCGGCCAGCTGGTCACGGATATTGCGCCGCGCGAACTGCATGTGCCTCGACTCCTCCACCACGTGGATGTAGGAGGTCTGGCGCACCGCCGCGGCCACCTCGGGATCGGCCATCCAGTCCCGCTGCATGACGTCGAAGATCTCCTCGCCCGCCAGCACCAGCCCGTAGACCGCCTCGCGCCAGGCGACGTAGCGGAACAGCCAGCCGAAGACGGTGAAGGAGAAGTCCCTGCGGTGGAAGCGCGCCCCGATCCCGGCCACCGCGTTCACGAACATCAGCGAGTGCATGTTCTCGTCGGCGCACTCGTGGAGCAGGAAGCGGGTATCCGGGCGCGCCGGGTCGGCGTCGACGTGCCTGCGCAGCAGTGCCGACTGCAGCAGCAGCTCCAGCCAGATCGCGATCCCGAGGAACTGGGCCACCTCCGCCCTGGTCAGCAGCACCTGCTGCGCCGGCGGGAGCGCCCGCCAGGCCGCCGTGTCGTACAGCGGCGACCAGCGCGGCGACATGCCGTGTGAGCGGTCGTCGTGCTCGGCACCGGCGAAGATCGCCGGGTCGCGGGCGTCGAAGGACAGCCGCGCTGCCGAGGACAGCAGATCTTCGAACAGGGCATCGCTGTCCGCAGACGTCATCGTCACTCCTTCGGTCGGGCGGGATCGATCCGAGGTCCCACAACATTCGGAGCGCGGACCGCCGGGGACGGCTGTCGGCGCAGCGCTGTGTCCCCCGGTGCACGACCGGTCGGGTTTCCGCCCTCGAACAGACCTCCGGCCGCCGTCGGCCCCGGCTCACTCGTGGACCGGTCGGTTGCGATCCCGTTGCGATCATCACGTTTCGCCATCCGAGGGTGCGCGAGGGGAGTAGATATGGCAGGCTGTTCATCGAGCACAGGGTTGTCGCAGCGATTTCCCGGCTCTCAACAGAAAGCAACACAAAGTAAATGACGCAAGGCAGTGTGAAGTGGTTCAACGGCGAAAAGGGCTTCGGTTTCATCGCGCAAGACGGTGGCGGCCCTGACGTGTTCGTCCACTACTCCGCGATTTCCGGCTCCGGGTTCAAGTCCCTGGACGAGGGGCAGCGTGTCGAGTTCGAGATCGAGCAGGGCCAGAAGGGCCCGCAGGCTCAGAGCGTCCGCGCCATCTGAGACCAGCTAGAACCCGAAACCCGCGCCTTGGCGCGGGTTTCGTGCTTTCCGGGGGAAGTTCGCCCGGCCGGACACCGCGCGAATGGCGCCGGCTGATCCAGCCCTCGTGCCACGGTCCGATTCGGTCTCGGCGAGACATCGCGTCGTTGCGGCCTTCGCCGCGCTGCACGTCCGGTCGTCGACAGTGACGCCGGGCGCCTGCGCGACTTCGGCGCTATTCGGCCGGCGCCGGGGTACGCGCCGTCCGCCTGGTGATCAGGAAGCCGAAGGCGGTGGCCAGGATGTACATGAGCACCGAGTAGACGGCGCTGGGGATCGCGACCTCGGTGCTGTCCAGCACGCTGAGCGCGATGGTCAGGGCGACGGTCGTGTTGTGGATCCCGATCTCCATCGAGCACGCGATCGCCTGGGGCTGCCCGAGCCGGAGCAGCCGGGCGCCCGCGTAGCCGAGGGTGAGGCCGGCCAGGCAGAACAGCCCGGTGACCACACCGACCTGCTGGGCGTAGTCGACCAGGTTGTCGCGCTCGCTCAGCAGGGCCCCGGCCGACACCAGCGCCAGCACCAGGATCGAGAAGAGGCGAACCGGGCGATCGGCCCGGACGGCGAACTGCTCCCGGCGGCTGCGGACCAGCATGCCGATCGCCACCGGAATCACCACGATCGCGATGACCTGCACGACCTTCGCGAACTGCAATCCGAGCTCGCCCTCGGCGTCGAAGTGGGTGATGGCGAGATTGGTGACGACCGGAATGGTCACCGCGGCCAGCACCGAATTGATCGCTGTCAGGGTGATGTTGAGCGCGACGTCGCCGCGGAAGAGGTGGCTGAAGAGGGTTGCCGTCGTCCCGCCCGGCGAGGCGGCCAGCAGCATCACACCGACCGCGAGCAGGGGGTCGAGGTCGAACGCGGTGACGAGACCGAAGGCGATCAGGGGCAGTACCAGAATCTGCAGGACGAGTGCGACGGCGACCGCCTTCGGGCTTCGTGCCACCCGCTCGAAATCGGCCACGGTCAGGGTCAGCCCGAGGCCGAACATGATGATGGCGAGGGCGACCGGCAGGCCGACCGTGATCAGTGCCGAATTGTTCATCCGTCGGTGCCGATCGGTTTGCCGAAGAAGGAGGCGAAGGTCTCGCCGAAGTTCTCGGCGAGTGCCCTGGTCCCTTCGGGATCGAGGGCGAGCCAGCCGACGTCGGCGGTGGTGCAGCCCTGCTGGGCCGGAACGCCGTCGAGCCGGTCGCGCAGCCAGAGCATGGCCGGGCCGACGCCGGAGACCTCGGTGGCGATGTGCTCGGCGAAGTGTTCGCGCGTGTATCGCACGCTGGCGGCGGGGTCCTGGCAGTAGGTGTCGACGAGGGTGTCGACCGGGCCGACGGGGATCAGCTCGTCGGGGTTGCCCTGCCAGATGTACATCGGCAGGTCCGGCACGGCCTTGCCCATCCGGGTCTGCTCGAGCACCCTGCGCACCGCGGGGTCGTCGAAGGGGTCGCCGCCGGCGCGCAGGAAGCCGGTGATGTCGAGGAAGGGGGCGAGCGCGGTGTTCCACTGCACGCACAGCCCGCCCTTGACGGTGGCCAGGGCCTTCCCGAGCGGGTCGAGGCGGCGGTCGAGCAGCGCGGCGAAGTCGGGGTATTCCCGGGCCAGGCCGATGACCGCGGACAGGATCATGCCCGACCACAGGCCCCTGTTGCCGTTGACCAGCACCGGTCCGAGATCGGCGGGGACGCCGCCCGCGGCGGCGCCCACGATGTTCAGCTCGGGCGCGTAACTCCGCTTCAGCTCGGCGGCGTGGCCGGTGGCGATCGCACCGCCGGAGTAGCCGTACAGGCCGATGCGGGCGTCGGGCGCGACCCGCAGGGGTTCGAAGGCGCGGGCGGCGCGGATGCCGTCGAGGGTGATCCGCCCGGCCAGTGGCCCGGCGGCGTACGCCTCCTTCGGGCCCTGGTGGTCGGGGATGACCACGGCCCAGCCCTGCTGCAGCGCGCCCTGGGCGAGGATGAACTCGAGCGGGGCCACGATCTGGCCGAGCGCGGCACCGGCGGACCACTGCTGCACGGCGTAGGAGGGCGAGCAGTAGGCGGCAAGGGAATCCACGGCGATCTGGACCGAGAGCATCTTGTCCGGGGCGGAGCCGCGCGGTTTCAGGACGGTCGCCACGGCCGGGATCGCTTCGTCACGACTGTCATTGGAGCGGAAGGAGACCTGCCACGCATCGACATTGAGCGGAATCAGACCGAAATTGGCCGCGTTGACGAGCCTGGCTGCCAGGATCTGTCCCGGCGCCGCCGCGGCTACGAGATCGGCGGGCGGGCGGTAGAAGCCGGGGTCCAGTTCCGGTGGGACCGGTACGGCCGCGGCAGCTCGCACCGGGACCTGCACGGCCGTGGGAGCGGCTGGTTCGGCGTGCGCGAGCGTCGCCGACGCGGTCAGCACCCCCACCGCCAGCGCCCCGCACAGCGAGACGATCCGACGACCACGGTGTCCTCGGCTCTGCATCGTTCACTCCTCCAGGTCTTGTGATACCGGGTGGGATCACATTTACCGGGAGACACGATCGCATAGATGTGACCCGGATCGCAATGCCGGGGATTTTCTCCGCTGCCCGCGGCCCCGCCCTGACCCGGGCATTCCGGCGTCGGAGACGCGCTGTCCGAGTGGTGCGCGACGGTCGGGCCGTCCGAGCCGCCGTCCCCCGTCTACAGGCCGGTTGAGGGATCTCAGCCGCGGGTCTGGAACCCCCGTGCACCCGAACGCGGCGGCAGCGGCCTCACGGCGTGACGATGGCGAAGTCCGGGTCGGGGGTGTCGAGCAGGCCGAAGAGACGCTGCAGGACCGCGGGGTCGCCGGAGTGTGAGATCCCGTCGAGCCCCTTGCCCGCGAGGATGCCGAGCAGTTGCGGCTTGGTGAGTTCGAGCGTGAGATCGACCTCGGCCTCGGAGCGCGGCGCCGGCGTCTGGATCAGCACCCCGTTGGAGAGGGTGAGCCGGACGACGGAGTCCAGGTCGGTGAAGTGCCATTCGATCCGGAAGGAGTCGGCGGCGGCGCGCGGCCCGTTCAGCCGGGTGGCGACGGTGTCGAAGAGCTGCTCCACGGAGAGCGCCGCGACCATCCCGCCGCTGATGTCGACGGCGGTCGGCTGGACTCCGTGCCGCAGTTCGTGGTCGCCGGTGAGGTAGAAGCAGCGCCAGGTGGCGTTCTCCGCGCCGAATCCGAGCCTGCGGTAGGTGTCGGCGAGGGCGGTCTTCGCCGCCTCGCTGCCCGGTTCGGCGAAGACCGCGTGGGTGAGCAGTTCGGCGGCGAAGCGCAGGTCACCCGCGGCGGCGTAGGCGCGGCCCTTCTCGATGACCGCGTCGACGCCGCCGATCGTCTCGACGTAGCGGGCGGCCCTCGCCGCGCGCGGATGCTCCCAGAGCGAGGTCGGGTTGCCGTCGAACCAGCCGAGGTAGCGCTGGTAGATCGCCTTGACGTTGTGGCTCACCGAGCCGTAGTAGCCGCGCGCGCTCCAGCTGTCGGCGAGCGCGGGCGACAGCTCGATCGCCTCGGCGATCTCGGGGCCGTTCAGGCCGGCGTTCATCAGCCGCAGCGTCTGGTCGTGCAGGTACATGTACAGATCGCGCTGCAGCGACAGGAACGACACGATGGCGTCCGTGCCCCAGGTGGGCCAGTGGTGCGAGGCGAACGCGACGTCGGAGTCGATGGCGAACATCTCGATCGCCTCGTCGATGTAGCGCGACCAGACGCGCGGGTCGCGGACCTGCGCGCCGCGCAGTGTCAGCAGATTGTGCAGGTTGTGGGTGACGTTCTCGGCCAGGCAGAGCGCACGGTGGTCGGGGAAGTGGAAGTTCATCTCGGCGGGCGCCTCGGTGCCCGGGGTCAGCTGGAAGACGATCGGGACGCCGTCGACGGTCTCCCGCTGTCCGGTGTGGGTGATGTCGAGGCTGGGGGCGATCAGGCCGACGGTGCCGCGCGAGGTCTGGATGCCGAGCCCGGTGCTGCACTGCCCCTCCGGCCCCGGCGTCATCCCGCGGCCGTACATGTAGGTGCTGCGCCGCGTCATCGCCACTCCGGCGTAGACGTTCTCCGACACCACCTCCGCCATGAAGCCATCGGGCGCGAGGATCGGCACGTCGCCGCGCCCGTCCGGCAGGACGCCGTCGACGCCGCCGAAGTGGTCGACGTGGGAGTGGGTGTAGACGACGCCGGTGACGGGGCGTTCGCCGCGGTGCTCGCGGTAGACCCGCAATCCCGCCGCGGCGCACTCGGCCGAGATCAACGGGTCGATCACGATGATGCCGGTGTCGCCCTCCACGATCGTCATGTTCGACAGGTCGAAGCCGCGGATCTGGTAGATCCCGTCGGTCACCTCGTACAGGCCGTGCTTCACACAGAGCTGTGCCTGCCGGAACAGGCTCGGGTCCACGGTCTCCGGGCAGTCCCCGTCGAGGAAGTCGTACCCGGAGGTGTCGAAGACGACCGCGCCCGCGGCATCGGTGATCCGCATCGGCGTCAGGGTCGCGACGAACCCGCGATCGGCGTTGTCGAAGTCGGTGCGGTCGGCGTGGTCCGGTGCCATGGTCGATCAGCTCCCTCAGCTCGGTTCGGTCCGTGCCACGATGCTCGGCGCGGACGGTGCCCCGTGCCTCACCCACCGGGGGTGATATCCGAGCTCGCACGCGGGGCACGGTCGCGGCGATGCGAGGCGGGATCCGCCGGCCTTCCGGCCGGGCGGCGCAGCACGACGCGAGCCGACACCTACAGCGCCTCCAGGCCCCTTCCGATGACCGAGGCCCCCATCAGCGCCAGCACGATCGCCATGACCAGGTGGTTGTTGCCGGACAGCCACTGCTGCGTGGCAGCCAGCGGCGCCCGCAGCCGGTCGGCGGCCAGGCGGTAGCCGAGAACCGGAACCAGCACCGTCGTGGCGGCGAGCAGGACGAAGATCGCGCCCGCGGCCACCGCGGCGCCGCCGGAGAGCTCGGCGGTGCCGAGCTGCAGCCCCGCCGAGACGCACAGCAGCAGGTTCTTCGGGTTCACCGCCGCCAGCGCGAAACCGAGCCCGGCCGCCTTGCCCAGGGTGAAGGAGTCGATGGCCTGCATCCACTTCGGGGTCGAGTGGTCGCCGCGGGCCCGGAGCTGCTTGACGGCCAGCCCCACCAGCAGCACCCCGAGTGCGATCTTGACCCAGCCAACGGTCGGCGACGGCCCGGAGCCGTCGCCGGTGTGGATGGCCCCGGCCGCGGCCGTCACCACCGCGAGCACCGCCGTGATGCCCGCGACCCAGCCCGCCGCGAACCCGGCGCTGGTCGCCGCGGCATCGCGCGACATCGACATCAGCACCACCGCGACGATCGGGATCGGCGAGATCGCGACCCCGACCGCCAGCGGCAGCAGCTGCCCCACCGCGCTCAGCACGGCAGGGACCGGTCCGCGCTCATCGACGTGTGCAGCCGGCCCCACTCGGTGCGGTCCCAGCCGTACACGTGATCCGGGCCGGGGACGAAGATCTCGTCGCGCCCCACCGCGGAGACGCCTTCGAGGAGCGACAGCGCTCCCACGGTGAGCAGCAGGAGCGAGGCCGCGATCGAGGTGCCCGCCGCCACCTCCCGCTCCAGCCGGCGATCGGTCCCGACACCCGTGTCCGTCATGTGCTGAAGACCTCTCAGGCGGCGAAGACCTCGCGCAGCTTGGCTTCCTGCTCGTGCGACAGGTTGGTGGAGAGCAGCTCGGCCTGCTGGCCGGCGAAACGCTCGTGCACCCGGTCGAGGGTGGCGTCGGAGGTCAACACGAACAGCGCCGAGGTGCCGGGGGTGATCTTCTCCTTCGCCCTGGCGATGAAGCCGTCGTCGATCCCGACATCGGCCAGCGACCCGGTCAGCGCGCCGATCCCGGCGCCCACCGCCGCCCCGAGCAGCGGAACGAAGAACAGCAACCCGAACAGCAGCCCCCAGAACGCGCCGCCGAGCGCCCCCGCACCGGTCAGCGAATGCAGCTGCTGGGTCTTGGGCTTCTTCGCCCCCTCCGGCCACTTCACGATCGCCCCGTCGTGCACCGCGATCAGCTTCTCGCGCTGCAACTCCTCCAGCGTCCCGATCGCCTGATCGGCGCCGTCGGCCGAGGGGAACTTCCACACCGTCAAACTCGCAGCCACACCGGGCTCCTTCCGCGCTGAACCGTTCCGCCCCGTCGGCGGACCGTGGACTCCGACGCTAGGGAGCACCCGGATCGGTGGCCTCACCCGAAACGGGTGAACCCTGGTCGAGGGCTATCGGGTCCGGATGAAGTCGCCCGGCCGCCACGTCTCGCCGAAAGCGGCCTGCTCGGGGCCGTAGATGCGGAGGTAGGCGAACCAGCCGCGGCCGGGAACCGTCTGCAGCCAGCGGTTCTCGGCATCCGGCGGCGGGGTCGGGCCGAAGTGCAGCCGCACCGGGCCGTCGTCGGGCAGGTCGCGGAGCTCGAAGAGCGAGCGCAGTGCGGCGACATCGCTCGGAGCCTGGACCCGGGACCGGGTGGCGGCGTCGTAGACGGTGACCGACCACAACAGCTTTCCCGGTACCGGGCGAGGCAGGTCGAGGGTGTAGGAGGCGGTGCGGTCCAGCCAGTACTCCAGGTTGCCCTCCCAGCGCAGGCACGTGCTGTCCATCGCCTCGGCGGTGGTGTCGACGTAGCGCAGCACCCGGTCCGGTACGTTCAGCGGATACACCCGGATGGCCCGCAGCATCTCCAGCGCCGCGGCGAGATCTCCGCGCAGCGGCAGCGCGCGGAGCGCCAGCAGCAGGGTGTTCGACTCGGCGTGCGCCGGGTGGGCGCCGTCGGGGACCGGGCCGGTGTAGCCGGTGGCCGGGGATGACTGGGAACAGCCATGGATCGCCGGATACGAGTCGAATACGCGGGCGGCGCGAACCTCGACTACCGGATCAGCGACACGGCCGCCGTCGAACTCGAGCGGAAACTTCGCGACTGGCTGCCGGACGCAGAGGTAACCGTGGACGATCAGGTCACCGACGAGTTGCCCGTGATCCCCTGCGCCGGCCTGTGGGAACCGTAGTCAGCCGGGATCAGGGCTGATAGGGCGGCGCCACGCCCCAACCCCAGTGCGGCACCGGCGCCTGCTCCATCACCTCGGCCCCCGGCTGCGAATTGTGCAGCGCCAAGCGGGTTCCCCACTCCAGGTAGCCGACGAGCGCGGCCCGGAACTCCGGATCGTCGGGCAGCTCGGCATCGTCGGCGGCCAGGCTCATCAGCGAGGCGAAGCGGAACCGCTGCTCGGGGGTGATGCCGAGATTCCGGTGGTGGGCGAGCATGGTGGCGTAACCGCCGCGCTGCTCGGTGTAGGCGGCCGGGCCGCCGAAGACCTCACTCCACCAGGTGGTGACGTGCTCGCGGTGCGCGGCCGTGACCCCGCCGGGGAACAGCGGGCCGAGGAGCTCGTCGCGCTCCACCCGGTCGTAGAAGTGGCCGATCATGCGCTCGATGGCGGGCCTGCCGCCCGCCCACGCGTACAGCGTCGGAATGTCGCTCACCTGTAACAGTGTAATCACGGCAAAGGTGCTTCGGATGCCAGGATTTCGGGGCCGTAGCGGCGGGCGAGGAAGGTCCACGGGTCGGCGTAGGGGCCGCGGCGCTCCAGGCGGCGCTGCACCCGGAGGAAGAGCAGGATGGCCGGGCGCAGGGCGGGGCCGATGATGCGCGGGAGCTGGCCGCTCGCTCCGGCGACCCAGGCGACGGTGTCGGGCCAGTCGTGTCGCTGGAAATCGAGCAGCGCCTGGGATTCACTGGTGTCGAACCAGCCCGTGAAGCTCCAGCCGCGGTCGTCGGCGGGGTCGCCGGGGAGTCCGGCGCGCGGGCCGAGGCGGCCGAGGCCGGTCGCGGCGGCGATGTCGTCGCTCAGGTCCTGCTGCTGGTGCCGGTAGCTGTCGTTGCCTGCGATGAGCAGGACCCGGCCGGTGACAGCGGGGCCGCGTTCGACGGCGTTGGCGAAGGCGAGGGCGGCGTCGCGGGCGTCGACGGCGTGGACGCGGTTGTCGGTGGGGGTGGCGCGCATGAGCGAGAGGTAGTCGCCGTCGAGGCGTCCGGCGCCGACCGGGGAGATGACCCCGCCGAGGCGAAGGACGGCGTGCGGCAGGCCGCTGCCGGTGATCAGGGCTTCGCCGAGCACCTTGTCCGTTCCGTACTGATCGATCGGGGCGACCGGGGTGTCGGCGGTGATCGGCTCCGGATGGCGGTGCGGGTTGCGGGAGCCGTAGACGGCGGCGCTCGAGGCGAAGAGCAGCAGTGGCGGCGAATCGAGCAGACGGGCCGCATCGATGAGGTGCGTGGTGCCGTCCACGTTGACCTTGCGGGCGAGGGCGGGCGCTCGATAGGAGATCGGGGAGTAGACGGCGGCCAGGTGCACGATCGCGGACGGCCGGTGTTCGGCGACGACGGCGTGCACGGCCTCGCGGTCGAGCAGGTCGGTCCAGGACGGGATCAGGGCGCCGGTGAGCCGGCAGGCAACGGTTTCGGTGGCGTCGGTGCGGAGATCCATGCCGACCACGGTGTGCCCGCGGGCTAGCAGCAGTTCGGTGCAGAGCGCGCCGATCTGGCCGAAGGCGCCGGTGACCAGGACGGTGCTCATCGGCCGCGCCTGCGGGCGAGGGCGGCGCCCGCGTCGCGCAGCCGCGGGGTCATCCGCACCGAGACCAGCGGGGTGCGGATGTCCTCCCGGACCCGGGTGAGCGTCGAGGTGGCGATGCGCCAGGCGTCGCCGTGCTTCTCGTAGGTCTCGTGGTAGTGGCCGTAGCCGTGCAGGTCCAGGCCGGGGCCGAGGTGGACCACGTCGTGCAGCGCCCACACCCCGGCGGCGGTGGTGGCGGAGGTGAGGTCGATCTCCGGGTTGTGCACCTGGTGCACGGTGGCCTTGCCGTCGCCGAGGGTGGCGCGGATGTAGGCGACGAAATCGTCGGCGCCGGTGATGATCTGCCCGCCCGCCGCGGAGGTGTCGCTGACGAAGCCGTCGGTGAAGAGTGCGCGCCACTCGTCCCAGCGCTTGGTGTCGAGGTAGCGGCAGTACCGTGCCTTGAGTGCGCTGAGCGCGAGCACCTCGCGCCACCCCGTCGACCCGTCCATTGCCGCTCCCGTTCCGCCGGACCGAATCCTGCCGCATATGCCTAACACGGCCCTCTGAAGCAGGTCAAGGATTGTTCCCCATCGGGATTTACTCCATTGGTTGATATATTCAGCCAGTTATTTTCCGGCCGGGAAAAACCGGAGCGCGAACGAGTAAGCAGGACGCGAGAATCTGATTAGTCGAGAATGAGAACGAGGTACCGATGTCGGCCGAGAGCTACCGGGTCGTGCAGTGGACGACCGGCAATGTGGGCAAGAGTTCGGTCAAGGCGCTGCTCGCGCACCCCGGGTTGGAGCTGGTCGGCTGCTACGCGTGGTCGCCGGACAAGGCGGGGAAGGACGTCGGCGAGCTGGCCGGGCTCGATCCGGTCGGCGTCACGGCCACCGACGACGTGAAAGCGCTGCTGGCGCTGGAGCCGGACTGCGTCGTCTACAACCCGATGTGGATCGATGTCGCCGAGCTCGAGCAGATCCTGGCCTCCGGCGCCAATGTCGTGACGACCGCGTCCTTCATCACCGGTCACAACCTGGACGCGGGCCGGGCCCGGCTCGAAGAAGCCGCTCGCCGCGGTGGCTCCACCCTCTTCGGCTCCGGGGTGAGCCCGGGGTTCGCGCAGCTGCTGGCGATCGTGGCGGCCAATGCCTGCGACCGGGTGGACAAGGTGACCATCGCCGAGCAGGCCGACACCACGTTCTACGACTCCCCCGCCACCGAGCGCCCGGTCGGCTTCGGCACCGCCATCGACGATCCCGCGCTCGAGGGCATGGCCGAGAAGGGCACCGCGGTCTTCGCCGAGGCGGTCCGGCTGCTCGCCGACTCGCTCGGCACCGAGCTGGACGAGATCCGCTGCGTCGCCGAGTACGCGCAGACCACCGAGGATCTCGACCTCGGCTCCTGGACCATCGAGAAGGGCTGCGTCGCGGGTGTTTTCGTGAGCTGGCAGGGCATCGTCGCCGGCCGGACGGTGGTCGACGTGAATGTGCGGTGGCGCAAGGGGCAGACCCTGGATCCGGACTGGAAGCTCGACGGCGACGGCTGGAAGATCACCGTTGACGGCCGCCCGACCGTGAACATGAACGTCGGCTTCCTGCCGCCGCCGGACTTCGTCGGCGAGACCATCGCCGACTTCATGGTGCTCGGCCACATCATGACCGCCATGCCACCCATCCACGCCATTCCCGCGGTGGTGCAGGCGCGGGCCGGGCTCGTCACCTACACCGACCTGCCGCTGACCCTGCCGCGCGGCATCCTGAGCGCCCGATGACCGCCCGGCTGCGCGCGGCCGCCGTGCTCGGCGCGGCCGCGCTGCTGGTGCTCACCGGGTGCGGGCGCTCCGGCGCGCCGGAGCGGGAAGCGGCCGGAACTCCCGCGGTGGCGGCGGAATTCGGTGATCTCGGCGCGGTCTGCAGCGAGGGGACGCCGACGAAGGCGACCGGGCGCGGAGTCACCGCGGACAGCATCACGGTCGGGGTGGTCAGCGATCTGGGGTTCACCAAGAACCCGGAGTTCAACGATGCCGCGAAGGTCTTCGTCGACTGGTGCAACGATCACGGCGGCATCGCCGGGCGCCGGCTCGAGCTGAAGGTGCGCGACACCAGGCTCACCGAGGTCAAGCAGCGCATGCTGGAGTCGTGCCGCGACGACTTCGCGCTGGTCGGAGGTGGCGCCGGGCTGGACTCGCTGGGCGTGAAGGACCGGCTCTCCTGCCTGCTGCCCAGCTTCCCGGCCCAGGTGGCGCAGCCCGGCAGTGTCGGCGCCGATCTCGAGGTGAGCGCCTCCCCCACGACGCTGCCCCGGCACGACATCTACACCGGCTTCCGGCAGTGGCTGCTCGACGCCTACCCGGCCGCCAAGGACAAGATCGGCTACGTCAGCGCCGACTCCCCGGTCTCCAAGATCCTCGGCGACAAGGGGAAGGAGAGCTTCGAGGCGCTCGGTGGGCGGATCGTCTACGACGACCGCTACCCCATCGCCGGCGTGCCGGACTGGACCCCGTTCGCGCAGGCGATCAAGGACCGGGACGTGCGCGGGCTGGTCTTCAACGGCGAGCCGCGGCAGCTGGTGAAGCTGGAGGAGGCGCTCACCGGGATCGGCTACCGGCCGGACTGGATCGACGCCACCAACAACAACTACAGCGCCGGGTTCCTGGAGGGGCTGGGCAAATCGGTGGAGTTCCAGAACAATGTCGCCGATCTCGGCGGGGTCAGCCCGATCGAGGACGGGGCCGCCGTTCCGGCCATGGCGCAGGTCCGCGAGCTGTTCGCCGGGTACGCGCCGGACACCGAGCTGAGCTTCCCGCAGCTGCGCTCGCTCTCGGCCTGGCTGCTGTTCGCCCGCTCGGCCGCGAGCTGCGGCGACGACCTCACGCCGCGCTGCGTGTACGAGGCCGCCACAGCCGAAAAGGCTTGGACTGCCGGTGGTTTGCAGGCGCCGATCGATCTCACCGATCGCGACGGCACCTCGGTGTGCTTCAACATCGAGCAGGCGACCCCGGACGGCTGGAAGCCCGCCGACTTCCGCCCGGACACCGGGCCGTACCGCTGCGATGTGCGGCCGTACGCCTTCCGCAGCGACTACGGCGCGCCCCTGACGCTCGGCGATGTCGGAAAATCCATGGCCGACCTGCGGTGACCGGAACGCGACCGGACGGTCTGCCCCCGTAGGGTGGGAGCATGAGCGAGGGGACGGGGGTACCGCGGCGGCCGGGGCGACCGGCGAAGCTGAGCCGGGAGCGGATCGTCGCCGCGGCCGGGGAGCTGCCGCTCCACTCGCTGACCATGCAGGGGGTCGCCGACGTTCTCGGCGTCGACCGCAAGGCGCTGAACTACTACGTCAGTGACCGGGCCGGGCTGCTGCAACTGCTCGCGCTGAATGCCTTCGAGACCGAGATCGCCGGGTTGCGGTTCGGGCCCCAGACCCGGTGGCCGGAGTTGCTCCGGCTCTGCGCGGCGGCGATGCGGGCGGCGTATCTGCAGGTGGGCGGGTTGATCTCGGCGATCGACTTCGGCGCGGTACGCGGGACCGATGCGCTCGGCACCGTCGAGCGCATTCTCACCCGGCTGATCGACGCCGGGTTCACCTCGCAGGAAGCGGGGCGGACGCTGACGCTGTTCGCCGAGATCGCCCGGGCGGCGGCCTACGAGACGCTGGAGAACACCGGGGGTCCGCCGGAGGCGCAGGCGCACAATGTGGTGCACGCGCTGGCCGGGGCAGGCGGCGAGCAGTTCCCGGCGCTGCGCCGGATCGCCGCCGAGCGGGACGCGGTGCGGGACCGGGGCGTGCAGTTCGAGTTCGACCTCGACGTCGCCCTCGCCGGGCTCGCCGCCCGCCTGCGGGACCGATCCTAGCGGGGCGCGACGCCGGCCTCCAGGTCTTCCGGGCCGGCCAGGGGTTCGGCGAAAGTGCACCGTAGGCGAGAAGTCACCGCCCGGTGCGGCGCCCCGGCCGCCACGCACCCGGAGCCCGGCCGGTGTGCCGCTTGATCAGCCGGTGCAACGTCGCCGGGTCGCCGACGCCGACGGCGGCCGCGATCTCGGTGAGCGGCCGATCGGTGGTGCGCAGCAGGTGCAGGGCGTGCCGCAGCCGGACCCGCGCCACCAGTTGCAGCGGGCTGAGCCCGGTGGCGGCGGCGGTGCGGCGGGCCAGGGTTCGCGGGCTCGTCCGGCACTGCCCGGCCAGCGACTCCAGCGTGTGCGGGTGCTCGGGGTGCGCGCGGACGACGGACTCCAGCGCGGCGACCACTTCGTCGCGGGCCGCCAGGTGCGAGGGGATGAGGAAGCTCGCCTGCGAGGCGCGCTGATCGACCACCAGCCGGGCGGCGAGTTCGTCGGTGAGCGCGGCGCCGCCGTGCGCCCGCATGATCGCGAGCATCAGGTCGACGTGGGCGAAGGCGGCGCCCGCGGTGCGGATCGGGCCGTCGCGCAGCACCATGTCGTCGAGCACGACATCGGCGCCGGGCGCGAGCCGGGCGAGTTCGGCGCCGAGCCACCAGGTGGTGACGCAGCGGCGGCCGGCGAGCAGGCCGGCCGCGCCGAGGACGAAGACCGCCGTGCAGGAGGCGGCGATCTCCGCGCCGCGGGCATGCGCCCGGACGAGCCACTGCCCGGCGGCGGCGATGTCGGGGGCGGCCAGGCGGGCGGTGATCTGCGCGCCGTCGGCGGCGCCGAGGCCGGGGACGACAACGATGTCGCGCGGCCGGGCACGGGCGAGCGGCCGGGCCGCCGCGGTGAGCCCGCCACGCACCCGGACCTGCGGCGTCGGTGCGACGAAGCGCAGGTCGAAGGCGGGCTCGCCGAGGATCCGGTTGGCGGCCGAGACCACGTCGACGGTGCTGCCGACCGCGCTCGCGCTCGCGCCGTCGAGCACCAGCAGGTCGATGTCGATCATGTGGCGAATTGTGCAAGAAAACTGTCATGCTCGCCACTGTCCGCGGGGCGGCGCCGACGGCAGAGTCGAGGCGAACGATCCGAACGAACGGAAGGCCCGACATGCCCCTGTTGCGAGTGACGCTGACCCCCGGCGCTTTCGACGACGCGCAGAAGGCGCGGCTGGCGGCCGCGCTCACCGACGCCTCGTGCCGCGCCGAGTCGCTGCCCGACGACCCGGGCAGCCGGATGGGCTCGCTGGTGCTGGTCGATGAACTCGCCCCCGGCGCCTTCTACTCCGCGGGGCACCCGGCCGATGCCGCGGTGGCCGGGGTCTTCGTCGACTGGCAGGTCAGCGCCGGGGTGCTGGACGGGGCCCGCAAGGCGCGCTTCGCCACCGAACTCCAGGACGCGGCGACAGCGGCCCGCGACGGCGACGACGGACGGCTGGTCGTCACCTCGTGCGTGATCCACGAGGTGCCGGAGGGGCAGTGGGCGCAGAACGGCGCGATCCGGCGGCTGCCGGAGATCACCGCCCGCGCCCGCTTCGAGCACCTCACCGCGCTGATCGATCAGCGGTAGCCGGTGCTCTCCGCCAGGTCGGCAGCCTCCCGCATGAGCTTCGGCACGATCTCGCCGAATGCCCGCAGCTTCGGATTGTCACCCGCGCGCTGATATCCCTGTTCCAGCACGATGGCGAGTTTCCAGCGGGCCAGGATCAGGTAGTAGTCCAGGTCGTCGACCTGCCGCCCGGAGACCTCGGCGAAGCGGGCGACGAGCTGGTCGCGCGAGGGCATGCCGCGCACGTCGAGGTAGCCCGCGGTGGCGGCCTCCGGCGCGCCGGTGTCCTCCGGCCAGTCCTTCAGGGCCCAGGCCAGGTCGAGTTTCGGGTCGCCGATGGTGCCCATCTCCCAGTCGACGATCGCCGCGAGCCGGGCGGGGCCGCCGTGCGCGAACATGACATTCGCCCACTGGTAGTCGCCGTGCATGAGCCCGGGGACGAAGTCGAGCGGGCGGTGCGCGTTCAGCCAGGTGGTGGCGGTGTCCATGCCGTCGAGGTCGCGGCCCCTGATCCGCTCGAACATGCCGGTCCAGCGCTGCACCTGGCGGTCGTGGAAGCCGTCGGGTCTGCCGAGGCCGCCGAGGCCGCGGGCCTGCCAGTCCACGGTGGAGAGCAGCGCGACGCCTTCGACCAGGCGGTAGGCCAGGTCGGACGAGTCGCGGTCGAAGGGCTCCGGCCAGCCCGTGCGGTGGTCCATCGGCGACCAGCCGTCGATGTGGCCCATGAGGTAGAAGGCCCGGCCGAGCACGGCCGGGTCGGCGCAGACCGCGACGCCTGCGGCGTGCGGGACGTCGGTGCCGTCGAGCGCGGCGGTGATCCGCCACTCGCGCAGGATGCCCCTGTCCCGCTCGGGCGGGGCGGCGGCGGGCGGGATGCGGAGCACGCTGTGGTGCTCGCCGCGGCGGAGTTCGTAGATCTCGTTCTGCGCGCCGCCGGAGAGCTGGGTGACCTCGAGCGGGGCGCCGGTGCCGAGCCCGGCCGCGTCCAGCCAGGCGGTGAGCCGCGCCGTGTCGATTCCGCTCATCGCTCGTCGCCCAGGAAGTCGGCGTACTGCGCGAGCGCCGCTTCGCGTTTGCGGGGCAGCCACTCGGTGGGCCAGAGCTCCTCGGTGGCGGAGTGGTCGCACAGCACCTGACGGGCGACGGTGGTCTTGTGCACCTCGGTGGGGCCGTCGGCGAGACCCATGACAGCGGCCCCGGTGATCATCTTCATGAGCGGGACCTCGTCGGTGACGCCGAGCGCGCCGTGCACCTGCATGGAGCGCCAGGCGATGTCGTGCAGCACGGTCGGCATGACGGCCTTGACCGCGGCGATGTCCTTGCGGACCTTCCGGTAGTCGTTGTGCTTGTCGATCTTCCACGCGGTGTGCAGCACCAGCAGCCGGAACTGCGCGAGCTGGGCCCAGGAGTCGGCGATGTAGCCCTGCACGAACTGTTTCTCGGCGAGCGAACTGCCCGCGGTCTCCCGGCTCAGCGCCCGCTCGCAGAGCATGTCGAGCGCCTTCTGCGCGAGCCCGATGGTGCGCATGGCGTGGTGGATGCGGCCGCCGCCGAGCCGGGTCTGCGCGATCACGAAGGCCTGGCCCGCACCGCCGAGCAGGGCGGAATCCGGGACCCGCACCCCGCTGTAGTGGATGAGCGCGTGCTGCCCGGCGGCCTCGGGCTCGCCGTAGAGCCGGACGTCGCGCTCGATCTCGATGCCGGGGGTGTCGGTGGGCACCAGGAACATGGACATGCCCTTGTACGCGCCCGCGGCGGGGTCGGTGATCGCCATGACGATGGAGAAGGCGGCGGTCCTGGCGTTGGAGGAGAAGTACTTGCGGCCCTCGAGCACCCAGTCGTCGCCGTCGCGGACCGCGGTGGTGGTGAACTGGCGCGGGTCGGCGCCCGCCTGCGGCTCGGTCATGGAGTAGCAGGAGAAGAGCTCGCCGTCGAGCAGCGGGCGCAGGTACCGCTCCTTCTGCTCGGGCGTGCCGTAGTGCGCGAGGATCTCGGCGTTGCCGGTGTCGGGGGCCTGGCAGCCGAAGACGATCGGGGCCCACGAGCAGCGGCCCAGGATCTCGTTGAGCAGCGCGAGCTTCACCTGGCCGTGGCCCTGGCCGCCCAGGTCGGGGCCGAGGTGGGTGGCCCACAGCCCCTGCTCGCGCACCCGCTGCTTGAGCGGGGCGATGGCAGCGCGGCGCTTGCCGGTGAGTGGCACGAACTGCTCGTGCGGCCAGACCAGGTCCAGCGGCTCCACCTCGGTGCGGACGAACTCGTCCGCCCAGTCCAGCTTGGCCTGATAGTCGGGATCGGTCTCGAAATCCCACGCCATGTCGTTGTCTCCTCGGTCGGTCGGGGTCGGGAAGGTCAGGGCATGCCGCCGTCGGAGCGCAGGGTGGCTCCGGTGGTGAAGCTGGAGGCCTCGGAGGCGAGGAAGAGGGCGGCGCCGACGATCTCGGGCGGGCGGCCAGGGCGTTGCAGGGCGTGCGCGCCGAAGGGGTTGGGCACGGCGTCGATGTCCCAGCCCGCGGTGGCGCCGGTCAGGTGCGGGCCCGCCATCAGGGTGTTGACCCGGACGGTCGGGCCGAAGGCGAGCGCGAGCCCCTCGGTCATGGCATTGAGCCCGGCCTTGGCGGCGGCGTAGGGCACGATCGACGGGCGCGGCCGGATCGAGCCGGACGAGCTGACATTGATGATCGAGCCGCGCCCCGCCGCCACCATGCGCTCGCCGATCAGCACCGAGAGCCGGAACGGGCCCTTGAGGTTCAGGTTCAGCACCGCGTCGAAGAGCTTCTCGCTCACCGAGCCGAGGGTGTCGTAGACCGGCTGCATTCCCGCGTTGTTGATCAGCACGTCGACCCGGCCGAAGCGGCTGTAGGCGGCCTCGACCAGGCCGTCCAGCTGGTCCCAGCGGCCGACGTGCACGGCGTGCGGCAGTGCGGCGCGGCCGGTCTCGCGCTCGATCTCCGCGCAGGTGGCGGCGCAGGTCTCGTAGTCGCGGCCGGCGATGACCAGGTCGGCACCGCAGCGCGCGGCGGCGTACGCCATCTCCCGGCCGAGGCCGCGGCTGCCGCCGGTCACCAGCACCACGCGGCCGGTCAGGTCGAACAGTTCGTCGGCGTAGCCCATGCTCCAGACTCTCGCTCTCAGTTCTCAGAATGCTATTCTTGATTCCGAGAGTGACATACTTGAAACGAGCGCACAAGGAGGCCATCGTGCCGATGCCAGGGCCGATCCGGCAGATCGGATACGTGGTGGCCGATATCGAGGAGCAGGTGCGCGAGTGGCTGGAGCTCGGGATCGGGCCGTGGTACGTGCTGCGCGGGGTGGAACAGACGGGGATCTACCGGGATTCCGCGTGCACCGTCTCGCTGAGCATCGCCTTCGCGCAGTCCGGGGAGGTGCAGCTGGAGGTGGTCCAGCAGGAGAACGACGCCCCGAGCATCTACTCCGACTTCGCCGGCGGCTTCCACCAGCTGGCCTGGTGGGCGGAGGATTTCGAGGCCGCGCTGGCGCGGGTGCGGCGGCCGGTGGTGTGGTCGGCGGACTCCGTGACCCGCTATGCGTTCTTCGAGTCGGACGGTGGTCCCGCGCCGTACCTCGAACTCAGCGAGTACACCGAGCGCGCCGCCGGGCTCGCGCGGATGGTCCGCGACGCCGCCGAGCGCTGGAACGGCGCCGACCCGGTGCGGTCGCTGTGAAGGCCGTCGTGGTGGCGGGCGGGGCGAGCGGGATCGGCGCGGCCACCGCCCGGCGGCTCGGCGCGGCCGGGCACCGGGTGCTGGTGGGCGATTTCGACGCCGAGGGCGCGCGGCGCACCGCGGCGGAGGTGACCGGGGCCGGTAGGACAGCGCTACCGCACGCCTTCGACCTGGCCGAGGAGGACTCGGTGCGGGAACTGATCGCCGCCGCGGTCGGCGAGTTCGGCGGGCTGGACGGGCTCTTCAACGTCGGCGCCGACATGCGCGCGCTGCGCGGCGACACCGACGTCGTCGACATCGACCTCGCCGTGTGGGACCGCTTGCTCACCGTGAACCTGCGCGGCTACCTGCTCACCATGCGCCACGCCATCCCGCACCTGCTCGAGCGCGGCGGCGGCGCCATCGTGAACACCTCGTCGGCCGCCGCCTTCCAGGGCGAACCGGCCCGCCCGGCCTACGCCGCCGCCAAGGCCGGGATCGGCGCGCTCACCAGGCACGTCGCCACTCGCTGGGGCCGCGACGGGATCCGGTGCAACGCGGTGGCGCCGGGCTTCACCGCCACCGAGGCCATCCGCGCGGCCGACCGCTGGCCGGAGCTGGAGGCGGGTGCGCTGCGCCGCATGCACAGCCCGCGGGTCGGCGAGAGCACCGACGTGGCCGGGCTGGTCACCTTCCTGCTCTCCGACGACGGCGCCTGGATCAACGGCCAGGTCCTGAACATCGACGGCGGCACCGTCCTGCGTTGAGTGGAGCCGGGGCAATGTTGCTTCCTGCGGCAATGACCCCGTCGGATAGTTGCGCGAGCGGTAACTACGCTGGTCACGGCTGCCGAAAACCGATGGGGTAGCCTCCCGGAAATGACAGATCCGGTCGATATGAAGCCGCGCAGCCGCGATGTCACCGACGGGATGCAGCGGGCCCCGTCCCGGGCCATGCTGCGCGCCGTCGGGCTGACCGACGACGACTGGGACAAACCGCAGATCGGCATCGCCTCGGCCTGGAACGAGGTGACCCCGTGCAACCTCACCCTGCGCACGCTGGCGCAGCGGGCCAAGGAGGGCGTGCGCGCGGCGGGCGGTGTCGCGCTGGAGTTCGGCACCATCACCGTCAGTGACGGGATCTCCATGGGGCACGAGGGCATGCGCGCCTCGCTGGTGAGCCGCGAGGTGATCACCGACAGCGTGGAGACGGTGGTGCACGCCGAGCGCCTCGACGGCTTCATCGGGCTGGCCGGCTGCGACAAGAGCATCCCGGGCATGCTCATGGCCGCCGCGCGGCTGGACCTGCCCAGCGTCTTCGTCTACAACGGCTCGATCCTGCCCGGCAACCACAACGGCGTCTCGCTCGACATCACCAGCGTCTTCGAGGCCGTCGGCGCCTGCGCCGCCGGCAGGATCGACGAGCACGAGCTGGGCCAGATCGAGCGCAAGGCCTGCCCCGGCGAGGGCGCCTGCGGCGGCATGTTCACCGCCAACACCATGTCCTCGATCGCCGAGGCGCTCGGGCTCAGCCTGCCCGGCTCGGCCTCCCCGCCCGCGGTGGACCGGCGCCGCGAGGACGATGCCCGCAGCTCCGGCGAGGCCATCGTCGGTATGCTGCGGCTCGGCATCCGGCCCAGCCGGATCCTCACCAAGCAGGCCTTCGAGAACGCCATCGCGGTCACCTCCGCGCTGGGTGGCAGCACCAACGCGGTGCTGCACCTGCTCGCCATCGCCAACGAGGCCGGGGTCGAGCTGCACCTCGAGGACTTCAACCGGATCGCCGCCCGGGTGCCACACGTCGCGGACATGAAGCCGGGCGGGCGGTTCCACATGCTGGAGCTGGACCGGGTCGGCGGCGTCCCGGTGGTGCTCAAGCAGCTGCTCGACGCCGGGCTGCTGCACGGCGACTGCCTGACCGTCACCGGCAAGACCATGGCGGAGAACCTGGCCGAGATCGACCCGCCCGCCCCGGACGGTGTCGTGGTGTACCCGATCGACCGCCCGATCCACCGCGACGGCGGGATCAACATCCTCAGCGGCTCGCTCGCGCCGAAGGGCAGCGTGGTCAAGGTCGCCGGGCTCACCGCCGACCAGATGCAGTTCGAGGGCCCGGCCCGGGTGTTCGACGGTGAGGACGGCGCCATGGCCGCCATCCTGGCCGGCGAGATCGAGCCCGGCACGGTGCTGGTGATCCGCTACGAGGGCCCCAAGGGCGGGCCGGGCATGCGCGAGATGCTCGCCATCACCGGCGCGCTGAAGGGCGCCGGGCGCGGCGCGGACTGCGCGCTGGTGACCGACGGCCGGTTCAGCGGCGGCACCTGGGGCTTCTGCATCGGCCACGTGGCGCCGGAGGCGCGCGACGGCGGGCCGATCGCCTTCGTCCGCGACGGCGACCGGATCCGGGTCGACGTGCACGGCAAGGCGCTCGACCTGCTGGTCGACGAGGCCGAGCTGGCCACGCGCCGGGAGGGCTGGGTGCCGAACGAGCCGCGCTACACCCGCGGCGTGCTCGGCAAGTACGCGCGGCTGGTGCAGGGCGCCGAGACCGGGGCCATCACCAACCCGCGCTGAGCACGGTGTCGATCTCGGCGACGAGCCGCGGCGTGAGCGGCTCGTCGCCGAAATCGGCCGCGGCCCAGCAGCGGAAGCCGTCGGCGACCAGCATCTGGGCCAGCCGGGCCAGCCGCACGACATCGACGTCGGGGCCCAGCTCGCCGTCGCGCTGCGCGCGCTGGAACGGCCCGAGGAACAGGTACGCGATATCGGCCGCGCTCGCGCCGTCGCCGAGCACCTGCCGCTCCAGCCGGTAGGTCTCCAGCACCGCCTCGAAGATGAGCTCGGCCGGGAAGCGGCGCGCCCGCTGCTCCAGCGTGCCGATCACCGCGGTGAGCACCTCGCGCAGCCGGTAGGGGCGGGCGACGACCGCCTCGGCGGCGGCGTGCGCCTCGCGCATGGTGAACACCTCGAGCGCGAGCAGGATCTCCTCCCGGCGCGCGAAATACACGTAGAACAGCGCCTTCGAGACCCCCGCCGCCTTGCAGATATCGGTGACGGTGGTGCCCGCGAACCCCTTCGTGCGCCACAGCGCCATCGCCGCCTGCATGATCGCCTCCCGGCTGGCGTGCGAACGCGCCCGTACCGGAGTCGCGCGCTTCTGACGCTGGTCACTTTTGGGAGTTGCTGCCACACAGCGATATTACCCCGCCTCCGATATTGACTACCGTCAGAAAAGTTGCGATCCTCGGGGAGCGCGGGAGCCGGGAGGAACAGCACATGGACGACACCGATCTGCGGGCGCAGTACGCGATCCTGTGGTCGACCCCGGTGGTGGCGCTGGTGCTCGGGGGGCTGTTCGTCGCCTTCCCCGGTTTCTTCCCGCCGATGTCGCCGGGGATGACGGCCGACGAGGTGGCGCGGTTCTACCTCGACAACACCGCGCTCACCCGGTTCAGCATGGTCGGGTTCAACCTGTGCGGGATCATGATCGTGCCGTTCTTCGTGCTGATCGTGGGCCGGATGGCGCGCATGGGCGGGCAGAGCGGGATCCTCGCCTTCTCCTACCTGACCTCGGTGGTGGCGGGCGCGACGCTCTTCGCGCTGTCGAACATCCTCTTCGCGGTCGCGGCCTTCCGTCCGGAGCGCGACCCGGCGCTCGTACAGCTGCTCAACGACCTGGCCTGGCTGCTCTTCATCGCGCCGATCGGCATGCTGGTGGCGCAGTTCGTGCTGCTGGCGCTGGCGGTGTACCTGGACGACCGCGCGGTGTTCCCGCGCTGGGTGGCGCCGTACTCGCTGCTCACCGCGGTGCTCGTGGCGCCATCGGCGGGGGCGGCGGTGTTCCGCAGCGGCCCGCTGGCGTGGGACGGGTTCGTCTCGTTCTGGCTGCGCAACGGCGTCATCGCGCTGTTCGTCGCGGTCATGTTCGTCCAGGTGCGGGCGGCGCTGCGGGAGCAGGAGCGGGCGGCGTGAGGGCGCGGAATCTCGACGTGTGGATCGCCTACTGGGGGTTCGCGGTGTTCTACGCCGCGCTCTCGGTCGGAGTGGTGTTCTTCGGCCGGGCGACCCCGCCACCGCGCCCGGACGTGACCGCCGAGCAGGCCGCGCAGTGGTTCGAGGCGCAGGCGACCGGGATCCGGCTCGGCTTCGGGGTGCTGCTGGTGATCGCGGGCGGCGCGGCGATCTCGAACGGCATCATCGGCTACTTCATGAAGCGCATGTCGTCGGGGCGGTTGCTGGCCTACGCCTACATCGCCGCCATGGGGGTGGGCGCCATTCCCGGGTTCCACCTGATCCTGGTCTGCTGGCTCGCCGCCACCTTCCGCCCGGACCGCGACCCCGGCCTCCAGTACCTGCTCTACGACCTCGGCATGCTCTCCTACAACGGCTCGCTCGGCTGTTTCACCGCTGCCTACGCGGTACTCGCCATCGCGATCTTCTACGACCGCAACGGGATCTTCCCGAAGTGGTTCGCCTACGTCTCGATCTGGCAGATCGTGACCGAGGTGGTCGCCACCCAGATGTGGGTCTTCCGCTCCGGCGCCTTCGCCTGGAACGGCATGATCACCTTCTACATCGCGGTGGTGATCTTCGGGATCTGGATCGCCTGCCTGCTTCCCCTCATGCGCACCGCCGCCAGGGCCGAAACAGTGGACACCCCGGCGCTGTACAGCGCGGAGCCCGCCCGGTGAGCGCCCCGGCCGGACGGATCTCCGGCGACATCCACATGTGGGTGATGATCCTGGGCGACCTGTTCTTCTTCGGCTGCTACTTCCTCACCTACATGGTGTTCCGGGCGCGCTCGCCGGAGCTCTTCGCGGCCGGGCAGCGGCAGCTGCTCCTCGGCCTCGGGGTCGTCAACACCGTCGTGCTGCTGACCGCTTCGCTCTTCGCCGCGCTGGCCGTGCTGGAGATCCGGCGCGGCGCGGCGCGCGCGACACAGCGGTCGCTGCTCGCGGCGGGTGGCTGCGGGGTGCTGTTCGCGGTGCTCAAGGGCTACGAGTGGCAGCATGCCGTCGCGGCCGGGCACACCGTGGCCGACGAGTTCTTCTCCTTCTACTACGTCCTGACCGGGGTGCACCTCGCGCACCTGCTGCTCGGGCTGCTGATCCTCGGCATCGTCGCACGGAGACCGGCGGTCGGCCCGGTCGAACAGGGCGCGCTGTACTGGCACATGATCGACCTGCTCTGGATCGTGATCTTCGCGATCCTCTACCTCATGAGGTGACGCCGTGACCGAGGCCCCGTCGCCGCCGCACTCCCGGCGCGCGCTCGTCCTGGTGTGGCTGGTGCTGGTGGTGAGCACCGTGGCCGCCTGGTGGTTCGCGCCTGGCCACACCACCGAACTGGTCGCGCTGGTCGTGGCGCTGGCCGTCGTCAAGTGCCGCCTGGTGATCCGCTGGTTCATGGAGGTGCGGGCGGCGCCGCGCTGGCTGCGGCTCGGCACCGACGCCTGGCTGGTGCTGCTGTGGGCGGGGCTGGCCGGGGTCTACTTCTGGGGCTGACCGTCCTCCTCCTTCGCCTGCTTGCGCCGCTGCTGCCAGCTCAGCCCGAGCACGACGGCGCCGCCGACCACGATGCCGGTGCAGAAGGTGCCGATCCAGGTGTCCACCTCGGCGGGCGCGCCGTCGAGCACCAGCTTCAGCGCGACGTAGCCGAGGGTGGCGAAGATGCCGGCCAGGACGAACCGGTTGACGGGGTTGTGCACGGGGCGCTCCTGCGTTCGGTGGGGCCGCCCACCGCGGGCGGCACAGGGTAATCCACCCCGCGGCGCGATTCGTTTACACGCGAATCGCCGCGCCACCAAGGTACCGCGACAGGAGCGCCGATCGGCGGGAGAATGGGGGACGGACAGGGGGTGCGACGATGGACGAGCCCGACCCGGTACTACCCGAGCACGACTGGCCACGCGCGCTCGCCCGCGGCACGGCGCTGGCCACCGACTACCTGGCCGGGCTCGCGCCCGGCGCGGTCGGCGTGCTCTACGGCCTCGCCGCCGAGCAGGAGGTGCACGGCTTCGAGGGCGGCAGGCAGCAGGCGCTCGCGCACCTGGCCGCCATGCTCGGCACCTACCCCGAGCACGACGTCGTGCGGGTCTGGCTGGGGTCCGCCGCCGGCGGTGTCGAGCACCGGGCCATCGGGCGCGCCGCCGAGGTCCGGGTGCAGACCCGCGGCTGGGATCCGGCGGTCGGGCCGCTGCAGTACCGGCTCGCGCACGCCTCCCCCTGGGCCACCACCGCCGACATCGAGCACCCCTCGCTCACCCTGCGCCGCGCGGGCACCGCGCCGTCCTGGGAGATCACCTTCATCGAGACCATCTTCGACGACGACGGCGAGGTCGGCACCACCGTCGACCTGGGGCTGAGCTCCGCCTCCTTCGCCGCGCTCACCGACCTGCCCGCCTCCTTCTGGTCCGCGGTCGAGAGCGCCGAGACACTCGACCAGGTGATCACCGCGGCGCACCGCTTCGGCGCCCGCGACACCACCGCCGACGCCCGCCCCTCCTGGATGTTCGGCCCCGCCGCCGCGCCCGACCCGGGTGAGGTCGAGCGCGCCAGGGAACTGCGCAGCCGATTCTGGGAGGTGATCGCCGAGGCGCACCTCGCCACCCGCGACGAGCCGGACTCGGACATGGCGCCCGGCTCGTAGCCCGGCCGCACGCCGGCATTCTGGCGTGATCCCTCCATCACCTGATTGAATCGGACGGGTACACGCGATCGGAAGAGGGCTTCATGGCTTTCGAGCGGCTCACCTGGGGTGATCTGGATACGTTGACACGCAAGCAATTACTGGACCGATTGGTGGTCGAGCAGCAGTACTGGCAGGGGCGGGACCGGGCGCACATGACGGCGCCGGATCTGGCCGCGCGGGCCGAGTTCGGCCGGATTCTCCTCGCGGTGGTGACCCCGGACGGGCCCGCCTCCCAGCGGCACCTGCCGTCGAAGTGGGTGCGCAGCAAGTACGGTGCGCGGGCGGGGTACTGGAGTCAGATTCCGGGGCGGCCGGGTTCGTAGCCGCGCAGGGCGGCGGCCGCGGCCGCGCGGGAGCGGACGCCGAGCTTGGCGCGGGCATTGGCGATGTGGCGGTGCACGGTGTGCGGGCTGAGCGTGAGCCGTTCGCCGATCCGGGCGTCGGTGAGCCCGGCCGCGACCAGCTGCAGGATCTCGCGTTCGCGCTCGGTGACGGCGGCCGGGCCGGGTGGCTCGGGGCGGGCGCGCACGGGGTGGCCGAGTCCGCGCAGAGTGGCATCGGCGACCGCGGAAGCGTCTCCGCGCCAGGGGAAGTGGTCGTCGCCGGTGAGTTCGACCAGGGTCGCGCCGCGCACCCGGCGGGCCACGTCGACGCCGAGGGCGAAGGGCACCGCGCGGTCCGCGCGGCGGTGCAGGACCGTGGTGGGCACGGTGACGGCGGCCAGGTACTCGGTGGCGTCGAGGGCGTAGCTCTCGGCCAGGGCGGAGGCGGCCTGCTCGGCCGTGGCCGAGAGCCGCTGGAAGCGGGCGAAGCGGTCACGCTCGGCTCTGCTCGCGCCCGGCACGAAAACGTCGGCCAGGAGACGGGATCCGAGCCCCCAGTGCGCGGCGACCGCCTCGACCATGGCCCGCCTGGCCGGCTCCGGCGCGATATCGGCGCCGCGCGCGAAAGCACCGTAGAGCACCAGCCGCCGCACCCGGCCGGGCAGGCGAGCGGCGAGGCCGGCGGCGACCGCCGCGCCGGAGGAGCCGCCGAGCAGCGCGACCCGCTCGACCCCGAGCGCCTCCAGCAGTTCGGCGACCACCGCGATCTCGCCGTCCAGGTCGACCGTGGCACCCCCGGAGAGCCCGCGCTCCGGCTGGTCGTAGCGGATCACCGTGAACCGCTCGGCCAACCGGGCGAGGTAGCCGCGGAAGAGCGAGTCCGCCCAGTTCAGCGCGAGGTGGCCGCACCACCAGCCGCCCATCAGCAGTGCGGGGCCGGACCCGGTGACCGCGTACGCGAGCTCGCCGCCGCCGGTCGGCAGGTGGCGGACGATCTGATCCTCGGCGGGCGGCACCCCTCGATGATGGCCGGTTCCGGCCATGCGCGGCAGCCCCCGCGCGGACCACACTGACTTCCATGACCGCTCCGACCCTCGGCCAGCGCTGTTTCGCCGCCTGGTACCCCCGCTTCATGGACCGCGTCGACCGGGCCGGGCAGGCCGAACTGCGCCGCACCCAGCTCGCCGCCGCCCGCGGCCGCACCCTGGAGATCGGCGCGGGCAGCGGCCTCTCCGTCCCGCACTACCCCGCCGAGCTGGCGGAGCTGGTCCTGGTGGAGCCCAATGCGGCGCTGCGCGAACAGCTCTCGGCCCGCACCGAGCTGCCGCTCACCGTGCTCGACGGCGACGCGCACGCACTCGACTTCCCGGACGCCGGCTTCGACACCGTCACCGCCTCGCTGGTCTTCTGCTCGCTCCGCGATCCCGCCGCCGCGCTGGCAGAGGTGCACCGGGTGCTGCGCCCCGGCGGGCAGTTCCTGTTCCACGAGCACGTGCGCGGCACCGGGGCACTCGGCGTCGTGCAGGACATCCTCACTCCGGTGCAGCGCAGGCTCGCCGACGGCTGCCACGCCAACCGGGATTTCGAGGCCCTGCTCGCCGCCTCGGCGCTGACCGTCACCGAGATCACGCACACCCGGATGCCGACCGCGCTGCCGACGATCGCGCCGCTGGTGATCGGCACCGCGGAGCGCGGGTAGTTCACTCCGGGCGCAGCGCGGACAGTGCCAGCCGGGCGTAGCGGCGCCAGACCGCGGGGTCGCCGATCTCCAGCTCGATCAGCGCCCGCGCGACCCCGGCGACCAGCACCTGCACATCCATGGCGGTCGCGTCGGGGCGCAGCCTGCCCTGCGCGTGCGCCAGCGCGAGGAGCTGCTCGAGCTGGTTGTCGAGCCGCTCGTCCTCGATGCCGTCCACGCCGCTGAGCACCTCGACCATGAGCCGGTCCTCGGCGAGCCGGGTGGCGATCCGCTCCAGCAGCGCCTCCAGGGCGTGGTAGGCGTCGGTGCGGGCGGCGTCGAGCGCGGCGCCGGCGAGTTCGTCGATCCAGTCCAGGTGCAGCAGCGCGAGCTCGCGCACCAGGTCGGCCTTGGTCGGGTAGCTGCGGTAGACGGTCGCCTTGCCGACGCCTGCCCGCGCGGCCACCTCGGGAATGGTGGCCTCCAGCCCGTGCTCGGTGAAGACCTCGATCGCGGCGGCGAGCACGCGCTCGGAGTTGTGCCTGGCGTCCACCCTGCGGCGCCGCTGCCGATTCGGTGCCGTCATCGATCCGCTCCTTTGCCGGACTGTGTCCAGGGTCTCATTTCCGCAGCTCACGTGAGTTGCTGCACACTTGAGGCGCTGAAGTGGACCCCGCAGTCCGCATCCTCCTACTCTAGACCCTGTCCGGACCATTCGGTCCATACAGGTGCTTGGAGGACGCTCATGGCGTGGCAGTTGTTCCGGCTGGGCCGGTGGTCGTTCGTGCACCGCAGGGCGGTGGCGGCGATCTGGGTGCTGCTGCTCGTCGTGCTCGGCGTCGGCGCGGCGACGCTCTCCGGCACGACCAGTGACAAGTTCGAGCTGGCCGGGATCGAGTCGACCCGGGCCTTCGACCTCATCGAGGAGCGGGCTCCGCAGTCCTCCCCCGACGGCGCCACGGCGCGGGTGGTCTTCGAGGCACCCGAGGGCCGCTCGCTGACCGAGCCCGGCTACAGCGCCGCGGTCACCGCCGCGCTCGGCGCCCTGCGCACCGAGCACGTCGCCTCGGTGACCGACCCGTTCACCGCGGGCACGCTCACCGGTGACGGCCGCGTCGGCTACGCCTCGGTCGGCTACACGCAGACCTCGAACGAGCTCACCGACGCCGACCGCTCGGCGCTGGAGAACGCCGCGCACGACGCCGAGACCGCCGGGCTGAACGTCGCCATCGGCGGCGACGCCATGAACGAGGTGGAGATGCCGCTGGCCGAGGTCGTCGGCATCGCGGTGGCGCTGCTCGTCCTCGCGGTGACCTTCGGCTCGCTGGTCGCGGCGGGCATGCCGCTGCTCACCGCGCTGGTCGGGGTGGGCATCGGCATGCTGGCGATCACCGCGCTCACCGGCTTCGTCGAGCTCTCCTCCACGACCCCGGCGCTCGGCACCATGCTCGGGCTCGCGGTCGGCATCGACTACGCGCTGTTCATCATGAGCCGCTACCAGAGCGAGGTCCGGGCGGGCCGCTCGCCGGCGGAGGCCGCGGGCCGCGCCGTCGGCACCGCGGGCTCGGCGGTGGTCTTCGCCGGGCTCACCGTGATCATCGCGCTGGTCGGGCTCGCGGTCTGCAATATCGGCTTCCTCACCCAGATGGGGCTCGGCGGCGCCTTCACCGTCGCCGTCGCGGTGCTCATCTCGCTCACCCTGCTCCCCGCCATCCTCGGCTTCGCCGGTGAGCGGGTCATGCGGGGCAAGCCGCGCTACCTGGCCAGGGCCGCCGACGGCGCAGAGCCGCGCACGCACGGCCGCCGCTGGGTCGAGTGGATCGCCGGGAACAAGTGGGGCGCGCTGGCCGGTGGTATCGCCGTCGCGCTGCTCGCCTCGCTCCCGGTCGCCTCGATGCAGCTCGCGCTGCCCGACGACGCGAGCAAGCCCGCGGGCAGCAATGCCCGCACCGCCTACGACCTGATCGCCGAGAACTTCGGCGCGGGCGCCAACGGACCGCTGGTCGTGGTGGTCGACACCGCGAACGCCGCCGACCCGGCCGGAGCGGTCGCCAGGGTGACCAACGACCTGCAGACCATGGCGGGCCGCGCGGGCACCGACGTCGCCACCGTGATCCCGGCGCTCACCAGCGACACCCCGCAGGCGCAGCAGGCCTTCGCCCAGCAGCTCGAGGTCGTGCAGTTCGCGACCGTCACCGTGATCCCCGGCTCCGGGCCGTCGGATCAGGCCACCAAGGACCTGGTCGCGGAGATCCGCGGCGCCGTGGCCGATCTGCCCGCCGAGACCGGCGCGCGGGCCCTGGTGACCGGTCAGACCGCGGTCGGGGTCGATATCGCCAACGAGCTCACCTCGGTGTTCCCGATCTACCTCGCGGTCGTGGTCGGGCTGGCGATCTTCCTGTTGATCGCGGTGTTCCGCTCGCTGTGGGTGCCGCTCAAGGCCGCGCTCGGGTTCCTGCTCTCGGTCGGCGTCTCGCTCGGCGCCACCGTCGCGGTGTTCCAGTGGGGCTGGCTCAACCAGCTCATCGGTTTGGACACCACCTCGCCGGTGCTGTTCATCCTGCCGATCCTGCTGACCGGCATCCTGTTCGGGCTCGCCATGGACTACGAGGTGTTCCTGGTCAGCCGGATGCGCGAGGCGTATGCGCACGGCACCCCGGCCCGCCAGGCCGTGATCGACGGATTCGCGCACAGCGCGCGGGTCGTGGTCGCCGCCGCGATCATCATGATCGGCGTCTTCGCCGGGTTCGCGCTCACCGACGACGTGATCCTGAAGACCATCGGCTTCGCGCTCGCCGTCGGCGTGCTGGCCGATGCCTTCCTGGTGCGCATGCTGATCGTCCCGGCGTTCATGCTGATCGTCGGCGAGCGGATCTGGTGGATGCCGAGGTGGCTCGCGCCGCTGGTGCCGACCTTCGATATCGAGGGTGAGGGGCTCACCGAGCGGCTCGACGTGCCCGCGGACGCGGACGATCGGGTTCCCGCGCTGCGCTGAGAGTTGTTCGCGCGAACGGCGTCGCGGTCGAACGCTAGCCGGAGACCCGTGCTGCCACCAGGTCGGCGAAGGCGGTCGCGACCAGGGCGACCGAAGGATCGGCATCCGCGCGAAGCGGTTGCAGGATCGCCAGGGCGCCGGTGCCGGGCAACTCGACCAGCGCCTGGATCAGCCGGAGCCGGACGCCCGCGTCCGCTTCGTGCGCGGTCAGCAGAGCGGTCAGCGCGGCCAGGATGCGATCCGCGGCGGCCGGATCCCGGGAGAGAGCACCGAGCACCTCGCCCGCGTCCACGTCGTTGGTGCCGGTGACGACCATGTCGATCAGCGCGGGTTCGGCGGCCGTCACCCCGCGAGCGCCTGCGGCCAGCGCGGCCGGGCCACGAACCGCCGGATCCGGATCGGCGAGCGCGGCGGTGAGCAACCGGGTGGCGGTGTCGCCGGGGATCTCGGCGACCGCGAGCACAGCGCGGCGGCGGACCTCGGCATCGGACGACCGCAACCCCGGTGCGAGCCCGGCCAGCCCGTCGCTCCCCGCCCTGGCCAGCGCCCAGCGCAGCGCCCCCGCCATGTTCGGCTCGGACTCGGCGAGCACCGCCGCGGTGAGCAGGTCGGTGGGGACCGGCTCGTTCGCGGCGGGATTGAGCACGGCCTGCAGACGGCGCGGCGGATCGGCGGAGCCGAGGTCGCGAACCAGTTCGACGATGCGCAGCACATCGCGCCAGCCCGCCGGCTCCGCGCCCTCGACCGCGCGCAACCGCTCCAGCAGCTCCCGCTCCCGCTCCAACCGCTCCTCGGTGCGCCGGATGAGATCCGCGACCAGCGTCTGCGGCGCGAACGCCGGATCCTCCAGCGCGCGGGCGACCTCGCGCAGGGAGAGGCCGAGCGTGCGCAGGCTCTCCACGTGGAAGATGCGCCGGATGTCGGCGTCGGCGTACTCGCGGTAGCCGCCGACGGTGCGCCCGGTGGGGCGGACCAGCCCGAGCGCGTCGTAGTGGCGCAGCATCCGGGTGCTGACCCCCGAACGCCGCGCCACCTCGCCGATCAGCACGGGGCGCCGTCCAGCGCGGCGATCCGCTTGGCCGCGTCGATGTCGAAGGCGGCGTCCGGGTCGCGCAGCAGGTGCTCGGTGACCAGGGCGTGCGCGCGCACCGCCGGGTCCGGGCTGGTCTTCGCCGTGGCCAGGACCGGCTCGATCAGGTCGCCGAGCGCGGCGAGTGCCCGGCTCAGGCTGCGTTGCACGTCGCGGCCGCCGCGGGCGAACTGCCCGGCGAGTTCGGCGGCCAGGGCCTTCCGCTCGGCGTCCGGTACCAGGACCACCGCGGCCCGCCACGCGCTGCGGGCGACCTCGTCGTCGGGATCGCGCAGCAGCTCCGGGGTGATCGCGGCCCAGGTGGCCGGGTCACCGATCTTGGAGAGCGTGTGCAGCGCCTGGCTGCGGGCCTGCGCGGGCCCTGACTCGAGTTCGGCGAGCAGCGCGGGCACCGTCTCCGCCGCCGGGAGCCGGGTGAGCGCCCAGGTGAGCATGTCGCGGACGTAGAAGTCGGGCTCGGCCGCGCAGCGCGCGAGCAGCGGGCCGAGCAGCGCGGGGTCCGGGTCGGTGCCCGCGGTGAGCGCGGCCTGCAGCCGGGTCGAGGCGTTCTCGGTGCTCAGCGCGGCCAGCAGCCGCGGGTCGACGGAATGTCCTGGTGTCGGGTTCATGGGAAACACCTCCTTCCGTTCAGTGAAGACGTTGTCACTGTGTCAAGGTCAAGCGTTCGGTGGTGGCAGGATCTCCGGCATGTCCCGCGTACTCGGGTTCGGCGTGGTCGCGCGGGCCTACGAACGCGTCCGGCCGGAGTACCCGCCGGACCTCGCCGAGCACCGCCGCACCCTGAGCGCGCACGACTACCTCGGCCACCTCGGCACCCTCTCCGCCGCGCTGCCCGCACGGGTGGAGATCATCGCCGACATCACCGCACACCTCGCATGAGCAGTTGCGGCGCAACGGCATCGGGCGCGCGGACCCGCCCCGGACGAGGACAGGGACGACCGGGGCGGGCCTGGCACCCGAATCGCACGACGCGCGAGAACGAGCGATCCGGGCACCAGTTCGGAGTTACCCGGCCACGCCGGATCCACGCTGCCGGGAGGCTCCCGAAATGTGACGCACTGCTACATCGCGTATCGACAAGCAGTGCAGCGCATACTGATCGACTCGAGCTTCCGGACACGGCCCCGACGGGGGAGGTCGCCGGCTGCTACGGCGTACTGCTCGCCGGTACCGGTCGGGCACTCCCGACCGAGACGCGCTAAGCGCCGGCGCGCAGTGCCTCGATGAACCACTCCCAGGCGGGAACCTGCGGCTCCCGGGCGGGCCACCCGTTCAGCACGCCGAGCAGCTGCCAGTACCGCTCGACCCGGCGATCGGTGAAGGTCGCCATGGAATCCGCCAGCCGCACCCGGTCCGCCGCGGGCAGCGCCGGGTCGACGATCCGATCCAGCAGCTCCCGGCCGCGCGCCGAATCGGGCGCGACCCCCTCGCTCAGCGCCTGAGCGGCGACCGCGGAGACGCGGGCCGGGTCGGGGCCGGCCCCCGGCTGGGCCCCGGCCGCCCCGGTGACCGCCATCGCGCGCACCCGCTCCTGGAACGAACCGTCCCCGACCAGCTCCGCGAGCTCGACCCAGGCATCCACCTGCTCCGGGCTCGGATCGTCGGGCAGCTCGGCCGGCATGGAGCGCATGCCCCGCGCGATGTGCGCCCCGGGCGCGTCGTCCGGGATGCCTGCGAAGGTCGCGTCCACGAAGTCGTCGATCAGCTGCTGCCGCTCGGCGGCGGACAGCTTGGCCATCTTGTGCATGATTCTCATCTCCTCGGTCGAACTTCCTCGGTGAGCGACCGAACGCAGCACCGCCCGCCGGACCCGCAGCGTGCGGATCTCGGCGTCCAGTGCCCGCACGTGCGCGGCGGCCACGTCGGCCACCGTCGTCTGACGAAGCAGCACCCGGTGCACGGTGGGCAGATCGAGCCCCAGTTCGCGCAGGGTGCGCACCAGGTCGAGCCGGGCCACCGCCTCGGTGTCGTAGAGCCGGTAGCCGGTCGGCGACCTGTCGGTCGGCGGCACGACCCCGGCGTCGGACCAGAAGCGGATGGTCCGCACCGCGAGTCCGGTGCGGCGGGCCAGCTCGCCGATGGTGAACAGTTCGTCGCGGTCACTCACGGGAATCAGCCTCGGGTTTCCAGTAGGTGGAGAGTCAACACCGATTCTCACCGGCAGCGCTCGCGGATCCACCGCGGATGGGTGAATATAGGGCGTGATCTGCCCGCACTGTCAGACCAGCCTGCTCTACCGGCAGCGCCCGAAGCGTATCTGCTCGTCGTGCGGGCGCCCCTTCGCGCTGGAGCCGAAGGAGAGCCCGTTCCGGCTGCACGACCTGCGCCTGCGGCGCCTGGCGGACAGGCTCTCCGACGGAAGGGGCCTGCTCTACACCGGCCCGCAGCTGTACTTCGCGGCCGGCCGCAGGACGCTGCCGAGCACCGGGCGCCACTACCGCTTCGCCGCGGTCGGCTACACGGTGTTGATCGGGATCGTCGGCGGCGCGTTGCTGATCACCGGGGTGCTCCCGGTCGGCCCCGGGCTGGCCGGGATCGCCGCGGTGATCCTGGTGGCGAACCTGCTCCTGCTCCGCATCCGGTCGCGGCTGGCGCGCCGCTCCACCGTCCGGATGGAGCGCAGCTACGCCGATTTCAGCACGCAGGTGCTGCGCCCGTGGCAGCGCGTCTACGGAGCGCCGCCCGCCCGGCTGACCCGCGACGACTTCCGGCCGCCCGCCGTGCCGCGGCCCCGGATCGCACTGCTGTGCCCGGACCGCCCCACCCTGTCCTGCCTGGCCGCCAACGGTGCCCCCGCCACCTGGCAGCTGGCGCTGTGCGAGCGGCCCGAGCAGGTGCCGCCCGGGGTTCCGGTGCTGGTACTGCACGATGCGGGGGTCGCAGGCATCGGCTGGGCGCGCCGGGTGCGCGAGGCGCTGGGCCCGCGCGCCGTCCTGCTCGGGCTCTCCCCCGCGACCGTGCGCACCGCGAGGTGGGCGGTGCGGGTGAAGGAGCAGCCGGTGGAAGCGGCGGAGCTGCCGCCCGCCATCGGCGCCGAGGATCGGCAGTGGCTGCTCGACGGCTGGTGGTCCCCGGTCGCCGCGCTGCCCCCGGCCCGGCTGCTCGCCCTGGTGCAGCGTGGCGTCGACCGGGTGGCCGAGGCCGCCGACCCCGACCGCCGCCGCGCCGGACAGGTAGGTTTCCTGACGTGGCCAACTCCGGCGTGATCGAGCGGTTGCTGCCGCTCGCCGTCGCCCGCGCGACCGCACCGAGCGGACTGCGGGTCACCGAGCGCCAGCTGTACTACGAGCTGTGCCGCCTGCTCGCCCCCGCGCACCGGCTGCGCGGGGGCCCCGGCTTCACCGTCCGGGTCCCACTGCGCTACAGCACCTTCCGGGAGGCGCTCGGTGATCTGCCCGGCCTGCTCACGATTCCGCCGCCGGAGCGGGCCGAGCCGGGACGGCACACTCCCGAGCCGGACCTGTTCGACTACGGCCTGCCCCGGCTGCTCATCTGCCACTCGCACGGGATCGCGCACACGCTGCGCGCCAACGGAGTGCCGGTGGAGTCGGCCTGCCCGGTGCTGAGCGCCGCCGAACTCCCGGCGCACCCCGGGGTCGCGCGCATGCTCGCGAGCGTCGAGGGCACCGCCTACGTCCTGCACGAGGTGAGCACCGCGGGCTTCGCATTCGCCGCGCGGGTCCGCGAACTCGCCGCGCTCCCGGACGAGGTGAGCGTGGTCCCCCTCGGCCTCCGCCCGCGCCAGGCCCGGGCCCTGCACCTGTTCCACCTGCCGGGACCACCCACCGAACCCCCGCCCGGCCCCGACGACCGCGAACGCCGCTGGCTCGCCCGCGGCCACACCGTCGAACTCGAAGCCGTGCGCCCCGCCGCCCTGCTGCGCACCGTCCACCGCCTGGTGCGCGGCGTCCGCTCCCCGCGCACCCCGCTGCTCGAACTCCGCCGCACCAGGGACTCCGGGTTCCTCACCTGGCCCGCCGCGTGACCGGTACCCCGAAAGGAGCCAGCCGTGCCCCCGTACCGGCAGGTCGACTACACCGATGAACTGCTCGCCGACGGCACCGTGCACCGCCGCTACGGCGACGGCCGCCAGGAGTGGCGCAGCCGCGGCCCCGGCGGCACCGTGCTCTGGCGGGACAACGAGGGCCGCTCCGGCCGGGACGAGCCGCTCGGCCCGAAGATCATCCGGCGCGACCACCCCGGCGGCGTCCTCTACGGCCGCGAGGCCGGGTACGGCCGCACCCTCTGGGGCGACGGCGTGCTCACCGTGAACCGCAGCTCCTTCGGCGGCCGGATCGGCGCGGTGCTCGCCACCGTCGCCGGCGGCGCGCTGCTCGGGGCGCTGGTCGTGCCGCCGCTGGTCATGAGCCCGGAGGAAGAGGAGGAGCTGCGCAGCCAGGCGGCGAACAGCGGCTCCGGTGGCGGGGACGACGGCGGCGACGGTTACGGCGACTGGGACGACAGCTACGGCGACGACGACGATTTCGGGTGACCCGATGTCCCGCTGGTGCGCCTTCCCGACCTCCGCCGACCCCGCCGCCCACCTGCGCGCGGTCGGCGCCGAACCGCTCGTCGACAACGGCGGGTACGCCCTCGGCCTGCTGGACGGCCCCGGCACCGCCGCGGGCCCCTTCACCGCGGGCGTGCTCACCGCCGTCGGCGAGGTCACGCTGTTCAACACGGCCGAGCTGCGCGCCCGGCTCGGCACGGGCGCGCCGCCGCCGGGCAGCCCGGACGGCCTGCTCCTGCTGCACCTCTACGAACGCTTCGGCCTGCCCGGCGTCGCCGCCGCCGACGGCATGTTCGCCCTCGGCGTCACCGACGGCCCCGACCTGGTGCTGATCCGCGACCACGTGGGCGCCCGCACCCTGTTCCACGCCCGCGCGGCCGCGGGCTGGGCCGCCTCGACCTCGCTGCGCGCGCTGCGCCGCTGGCCCGCGCTGCGCACCGGTCTGCACCTGCCCGCGGTCCGCGACTTCCTGACCTTCGCCTACCTCCCCGGCCGCGACACCCTGCTGCGCGGCGTGCACGAGGTGCTCCCCGGCCGCTGCGTCCGGCTGCGCCCCGACGGCACCAGCAGCGAGGAGACCTACTGGGAGCCGGCGGAACTCATCGACGACCGCCCCGCGGCCGAGCACGCCCTCGCCCTGCGCGCCCTGCTGGAACAGGCGGTCTCCCGCAGGCTGCCGCAGGGCGAGCCGGTCGCGGTGCTGCTCTCCGGCGGGATCGACAGCAGCCTGGTGACCGCGCTCGCCGCCGAGCTGCACGACCACCCGGTGCGCACCTACTCGATCAGCTTCGGCGACACCGCGCCCAACGAGCTCGGCTACTCCGGGCTGGTCGCCGCGCACTGCGGCACCGAGCACCGGGTGCTCACGGTGCCGGGCGCGACCGTCGCGGCCCGCCTCGCCGACACCGTCGGGCTGCTCGACTCCCCCGTCGGCGACCCGCTCACCGTCCCCAACGCGCTCCTGGCCGAGGCGGTCGCCGCCGACGGCGCCACCGTCGCGCTCAACGGCGAGGGCGGCGACCCGGTCTTCGGCGGCCCGAAGAACCTGCCCATGCTCATCTTCGAGCTCTTCCGGAGCGACCCGGACCCGGACGCCCGCGCCCGCGCCTACATCGACAGCTACCGCAAGTGCCATGCCGACCTGCCCGCCCTGCTCACCCCCGACACCCTGGCCGCGCTCGAATCCGCGCCGGGCCCGGCCGCGCACGTCGCCCCCTACCTGCGTCAGGGCCGGATGAGCACGCTGCTGAACCAGCTCCTGCACGTGAACCTGCGCACCAAGGGCGCCCACCACATCCTCACCAAGGTGGAGCGGCTCACCGCGGCCAGCGGCATCGAGGGCCGCGCCCCGCTCTTCGACCGCGCGGTGATCGATCGCGCCTTCGCCACCCCTCCCGCGCTCAAACTGGCCGGGACCAGCGAGAAGTGGATCCTCAAGGAGTCGGTGCGGGACCTGCTGCCCGCCACCGTCGTCGACCGCCCGAAGAGCGGTATGCGGGTGCCGGTGCAGCAGTGGCTGGACGGCCCGCTGCGCGACCTCGGCCACGACCTGCTGCTCTCCGGCGACCGCGGCCTCTTCCGCGAGGAGACCGTGCGCGGCTGGCTGCGCGGGGAGGGCGCGCTGCTCCCGCGACAGGGTGGCAAACTCTGGCTGGTGTTGTCGCTGGAACTGTGGTTGCGCTCGTTCGACGTGGGCGGGCCGGTCGGATGACCCGGCTCAAGGTGGCGGCCGACGCCGAGAACGAGATCCACGACCTGGCGACCTTCGCCGACCCGGGCCGCAACGTGGTCACCCCGGTCGCGCGCTTCGCCCCCGAGATCGCCGCCGCCGTGGTCGGCGCGTTCGCGCAGATCGTGCGCACCGCCAAGGCCAGCGCCGCCGCGACCACCCCGGATTCCGACGGCATCGTCCGCGCGCAGACCTTCGAGGAGGGCGACGTCTACATGGTCGAGAAGCCCTTCGACGGCTTCTTCGCCGACCGCTACCTCATGGATTTCTACGACACCGCCGAGCGCGGCATCTGCTCGCGCATGCACCTGCACACCGGGCTGCGCTTCGTCCGCATGATGACCGGGCCCGGCACCAGCATCCGGGTCGGCAGCCTGTCGCCGTTCGTGGTCACCGACGTCCCCGGCGTCACCCCGTTCGCGCCCGAGCAGTTCACCGACGACCTGCCCGACACCCCGCCCGGAGTGCACCGCACCAGGCACAACCTGATCGTGCCGCCGTGCTCCTTCGTGGACATGCAGATCCCGCGCGGGGTCAGCCACCAGTTCAACGCCCTCGGCCCGGACGCCGTGATCGACTCGGTACACCCGGAGGAGTCGGTGGAGGTGTTCCGCGAGCGCATGTCCGGCTATCGGATGATGGCGCAGACCGTCTTCCTCGCCGCTGACCTCCCCGCCGCCGAGACCTGCGCCGACCACCGGGCGCCGGAACCGCCGCGCCGGGGATGATCGCGCCTCAGCCGAGGATCACCGCCGCCACCGACTCGACGTACCAGCGCTCGAACCGCGGCGCCGGACCAGCCGGTCATGGCTGCGCACGTCCATGGCCAGCCAGAGCACGTCGACGATCTCCTCGCGCGCGGATCTCCGCGACGAACTCCCGCTCGGCGGGCGCCGCCGGCTCGTCGTCGCCCGCGATCGCCAGGTCGAGCGGATTCCGCCGCGGTGCTTCGCCGCGACTCCCGCCTGCGGCGCCCGGCTCCACCGCACGCTTCCGCTCGCCGTCCCCACCCACCCGGCCTCGCCGCTCACCGGTGCCGCTATCGTCTGCGCTGGAACGGTTTTCACGCTGTCCGGAGTGCTCGCCGTGCTCCGGCAGCGCTTCGGCGCCGGTTACGACGCCTACCGCCCGCGCCGGACCACTCCCGCGATCCAGTTACCTCATAGCGAACACGCGCGGCATCGGGCGAACGGCGGACAGGAATCCGCCGCCGGGCCGGGTAGAACAGAGGGGTGCACCCGGGGCGGATCGCTCGTTTCCGCTCCGGGTGCGGCTCCGCCCCGGATCCCCTGCCAGGGTCGACGACAGTCCCTACCGGGGCGGAGCCAACCACGTGATGGTCGCCCGATCGACCGGCCGGGCGCGGCCGGCGCGACTCGCGGGCCGGGCGGATCGGCCCGGCGGGCCGAGCGTCAGGTCGATGCCGTGCACGATTTCGCGGCGGGAACCGCCCTGTTTCAGAACGGGACCGCGCACCCCGAACCGGTGGTGATCCCGGTCCCGACCTGGATATCGACCGTGGGACCACCCGCCGAGGTCTGGTACGCCATGATCCGGTGCGTGCCGGGGACGACCGGCGTCCAGCGCACCGTGGCGACGCCGTCGACCGGGGTGACGAGGTTGCCGGGGACGAACGTCGAGCTGTCCACGAAGTCGTAGAACGACACCGGCATATCGGTGCTCACGGCGGCGACCAGCGTGTACGTGCACGAGGTGCCGAACGGGGTCACCGGCCCCCAGCTCGCACCGGGCTCGGCGCGGAGTGTGAAGACCTCTGCGGTGGCGGCCGGAGCCGCCACCGCGGGCAATGCCGCCGCCGCGAGGAACGCCGCCGCCATCCCGAGGCGGCGCGCAGTGCTGTCGACCATGCGCGAATTCCTTTCACCGATGAACTTCGGCCACTTCCGTCGTCGGTATACCCGACACCACGAGAAGGAGCCAACCATGGTTATCGTCGCAGGCCACATCTCCGTCGACCCCGCGGATCGCGAGTCCTACCTGGCGGGCTGCGTGACCGTGGTCGAGCAGGCGCGCCGCGCGCCGGGGTGTCTCGACTTCTCGATCAGCGCGGATCCGGTGGATCCGGGGCGGATCGTCGTCTTCGAGCACTGGGAGTCGCAGGCGGCGGTGGAGGCATTCCGGGGTAGCGGGCCCGGGGAGGATCAGAGTGCGCAGGTGCTCTCCGCCTCGGTTGCCGAGTACGACATCGCCGCCGTGCGCTCGCTGACGTAGCGCCGGGCGGGGTGGCTCACCGCCCGGCGTCCAGCACCGTGGTGCGCCGCACATTCGCGGATCGTTTGCGCGTTCGCTCGGCCGGGTACGGCCTCGATGCCGACGCGCGCGAGCGCGAAGCGGTGGCGAACAAGGTGGGTGGATGGTGAGCGGTGAGGTCACAGCCGCCGGCCGGGCGGTTCCGGGAGCCGACCCGGTCGCGGTGACGGTGGTGGTTCCGGTGCACAACGAGCAGCGGTTGCTGCCGCACTGCCTGCGGGCGATTCGGCGCGCGGCGGCGGCGGTGCCGGTTCCGGTGCACACGATCGTGGTGCTGGACGCGTGCAGCGACGATTCGCGAAGCCGGGTGCCGGACTGGGCACACGCCGTGCCCATCGGGGCGCGCAATGTCGGCCGCGCCCGTGCCACGGGTTTCGACCACGCGGCAGCGACATGGCGGAACCTGGATGCACGCGCCGTGTGGTACGCGACCACCGACGCCGACTCGGTGGTCCCCGCGGACTGGCTGACCGGCCAGCTGCGGCACGCCCGCACCGCCGACCTGGTCGCCGGAACGGTCGCGGTGCGCTGGCGCGAACACCGGCCCGCGGTGCGCGCGGAGTACGAACGCCGCTACCGCGCGAACCGCACCGCGCAGCACGGGCACGTGCACGGCGCCAACCTCGGATTCCGCGCCGCCTGCTACCACGCGGTCGGCGGGTTCGCCGCACTTCCCGCCGGTGAGGACGTGGACCTGGTGTCCCGGCTCCGGCGTGCGGGCGCCCGCACGGTCTGGCCCGAGCACCCGGCGGTCCTGACCTGCGACCGCCGCGACAACCGGGTGGAAGGCGGGTTCGGCGGCTACCTGCGGGACCTGGCCGACGCGACCCCGGACTGCGCGTGAGCGCCGGGCGGCCACCCGGCACCCCCCGCCGCGGCGAGATCCCCGCCGACGAAGCCGCGACCTGGCCGCTGCCCGGCCTCGGCCACACCGGAACGCGGTGGCAGGCCCTGACCCGGGCCACCCGCGCCGACATCGTCATCGGCAGGCTGACCGAAGCCCACGCCGACGCCTGTGCGATCACCCACGAACTCGGCGCGCCACCACCGCGGCCGGGCCAGCTGTGGGGCGTATGGGCGGCCGAGCCTCCCGACCCGATTCTGCGCGCCGGGACCACGGGCGGCCGCACGCTGCTCTCCGGCCGCAAACCCTGGTGCTCCGGAGCGGGTATCTGCACCCATGCCCTGGTCACCGCCGAAACCGAGGACGGGGCAGCGCTGTTCGCGGTCGAGCTGTCCGCGCCGGGCGTTGCCGTGGTTCCGGGGAGCTGGCACGGTGTCGGCATGGCCCGCTCGGCGACCCTGTCGGTGGATTTCGACGACGTGCCCGCGCTGCTCGTCGGCGCCCCCGGCGCGTATGTGGAGCGTCCCGGGTTCTGGCACGGGGCGATCGGCGTGAGCGCGTGCTGGCTCGGCGCCGCGCAGGCCGTCGCCGAGCCACTGCTGCGGTCCCGCCGCGACGACCCGATCACCCGCGCGCACCGCGGCGCGGTCGACGCCGCCCTCTACGCGGCACACTCCGCGCTGACCTGCGCCGCGGCCGAGACTGATGCCGAGCCCGGCGATCCGCGCACCGCCCGGATCCGGGCCCGCCGGGTGCGCGCGATCGTCGAGGCCGCCGCCACCGGCACCATCGACCGGGTGGGGCGGGCACTCGGCGCGGGCCCACTGGCCCAGGACCGGGTCCACGCGCAGCGGGTCGCCGACCTCACCGTCTACCTGCGCCAGAGCCACGCCGAGCACGACCTCGCCGACCTCGGGGCCCTCGTGGCCCCGTCCTGACCACCGGAGGTGCCGTCATGGCCGCCCGCCACTTCGATCCCGCCGAGCCGGGAACGCCGACCGCGACCTGGCAACCCCTGATCGCGGGGCTGCCATCGGCCGAACCGGAGATCGGCGCCCTCGTCCTGGTGGCTCCGCACCCCGACGACGAGGTGCTCGGACTCGGCGCGCTCACCGCCGCGCTCACCGACCGCGGGGTACCGGTCACGATCATCGCCGTCACCGACGGCGACGCCTCGCACCCCGGATCGCCGACCCACTCCCCGGCCGCGCTCGCCGAACTCCGGCGCCGCGAGTCGGTGGCCGCCGCGGCCGTGCTCGGAGTCACCGGCATCGTCCACCTCGGCCTGCCCGACGGCGCCGTCACCGACCACGAGGATCGGCTGGCCGAGCTGCTCGCCCCGCACCTGCCCGCGGGTGCGACCGTCGCCGTGCCCTTCCACGCCGACGGCCACCCCGACCACGAGGCCACCGCCCGCGCCGGATCGGCGGCCGCCCGTGCTCGCGGGCTGCCGGTACTGGAATACCCGGTCTGGCTCTGGCACTGGTCGCACCCCGACGACCAGGACATCGATTGGGCCCGCGCCCGGCGGCTGCCCGCCACGCCCGGCTGCGCCGAGCGCAAACGCCGGGCCGCAGCCGCCTTCGCTTCCCAGATCGCACCCCTGTCCCCGCACCCGGCCGACCGGGCGGTACTGCCGGCGCACATCCTGGCCCGACTGCTCGACCTGGAGGAAGTGGTGTTCGCATGAGCCCGCGCAGCGACCCGGAGTTCTTCGACGCCATGTTCCGCGCCGACCCCGACCCGTGGCGCTTCGATACCGATTGGTACGAAATTCGCAAACGCACCCTCCTGACCGCCGTGCTCCCGGCTCCGCGCTACCGCAACGCGCTCGAACCCGGATGCGCCAACGGCCACCTCACCCGGGCGCTGGCCGAACGGTGCGACCACGTCACCGCCACCGACATCGCACCCCGTGCCCTGGAACTGGCCCGCGCCCGCTGCCGCGACCTGCCCCACGTCACCCTGCACGAATGGGCCTTCGGCGCCCCGTGGCAGTGGACCGAACCCTTCGACCTGGTCGTGCTGAGCGAAGTCGCCTACTACCAGCCCGCCCCCGCGCTCACCGACACCATCGCCGACCTCGGGGTCCACCTCGACCCCGGCACCACCGTCCTGGCCGCGCACTGGCGCCACCCCGAACCCGATCACCACCTCGACGGTGACCGCGCCCACCACGTCATCCTGACCACCCTGCCCCACCACCGGATCGCGCACTACCGCGACGACGACGTCGTCATCGACGTCCTCACCACCCGCTGACCGCACCCCGCGCACTCGATCCGACCCGCGCGGACCGTCCGGCAACCGCGCCAGCGCGTACACCCGCGCGACGGGGGTATATCGAACGCGCAACCTGCGGGTGAAACCCGATGCTGCCGAGGCTTTTCGGCCGGTGTCGACGAGGTGTGCGAACGAGTTCGGAGGTCGGCGCGGTGTCGCGAACGATGAGAAGGCAGCAGCGGAACAGCGACGCCGGCCCGGCGGGCAGGGGCGCGCGGAGCGCGAGCGCGACCATGCGCAGGCTGCTCGCGCTGCCACCGCGGTGGAAACGCCGCATCGCCGGACCCGCCGTCCACCGCGACGGCCTGGAACTGGATCTCGACACCCAGCTGCTGCTGCGGATCAACAGCGCGTGGCCCCGGCCCCGCCTGGATCCGGTGACCTCACCCCCGCGGATGCGCACCGCAGCGCGCCGCATGGCCGCCATCGGGGCCGGACGGGCCATCGCCATGTCCGTCACCGACATCACCGTCGCCGGCGCCGAGACACCGCTGCGCGCCCGCGTCTACACCCCGGGGGCCACCGACACCGTGCTGGTGTGGTTCCACGGCGGCGGCTGGATCGCCGGTGACCTCGACACCCACGACGGCCTGTGCCGCGCCCTCGCCGCAGGCACCGCCACCACCGTCGTGTCGGTCGCCTACCGGCTCGCGCCCGAACACCCCTACCCCGCCCCCGTCGACGACGCCTACGCCGCCTACCTCGATATCGTCGGCCGCGCCGCCGAATTCGGTGCCGCACCCGAGCGGATCGCGGTGGGCGGGGACAGCGCGGGCGGCCACCTCGCCGCGCTGATCGCCCAGCGCACGGTGCACCGGGACGCCCCCGGCCCGTTGGCACAACTGTTGCTGTATCCGGTCACCGACCTCACCGGCTCCTGCCCGTCACGCCGGACCTTGGCCCGCGGGTTCGAGCTCACCCACACCGATCTGGAGTTCTTCGCCCGCTGCCTCCTGCCGCCTGCCGTCGACCGCGCCGCGCCCGAAGTGTCCCCGCTGGCCGCCCCGAACCCGGCCGGGGTCGCACCCGCGCTGATCGTCACCGCCGGATTCGATCCCCTGCGCGACGAAGGCGCCCGCTACGCGCGCCACCTGCGCGAGCACGGAGTCCCAGCCACCGAACACCGATTCGACGGCTACACCCACGGCTTCGCCAACAACCGCCTGGCGTTCGGACCGGCCGTCGACCGCATCGCCGAGCTGTTCGCCGCCACCCTCACCGATATCGCGCCCCGGTCCCGAGCAGCCGGGTGAGTAGGCCACATCCGCCACCGGCGTTGCGTCCGGACGCGGCCTCCGCTCCGGAATCCGCGCGGAAGCGATCGAAAAGCGCTGTCACACAGACTGATCCCATCACCGGAGACGGACAGAGGAGATGGGATGACGGACAGCGGGGCGATCACCGCACTCGAGCTCGACGAGCAGATCACCGTGCGCGCCGAGGGTACGGCACTGCGCGGGCACCTGCGGATCCCCTGCGGGGCACGAGCCATCGTGCTCGTCGCGCACGGTAGCGGTACCTGGCGGGACAGCCCGCGCAACTCCCACATCGCCGGGAAGCTCACCGATCGCGGGCTCGGTTCCCTGACGATGGATCTGCTGACCCCCGCCGAGGCGACGACCGATCTGATCTTCGACATCACCCTGCTCGGCAGGCGACTGCTCGCCGTCAGGCACTGGCTGGCCGGGTCCCCGTATCAGTGGATGCCGGTCGGGCTGCTCGGTGTCGGCTCGGACGCGCCGGTGGCGCTCTGGACGGCGGGCGAGCCGGACGTGCGGGTCGGCAGCGTGGTGGTGCACGGCGCCCGACCCGACCTGGCCGCCGACCGCCTGACCCGGGTGCTGGCCCCGACCCTGTTCGTCTCCGGCGGGGCCGACCAGCGGATCCGGCGGTGCGTGCGGACGGCCGCGGCCCTGGTGCCCGCACCGACCCGGATCACCGAGCTGGGGGTGAGCACCAACCCGGTCCCGCGGGACCGGCTCGGCATGTGGTCGTCCTACCTGGCGTCGGTGTGGTTCGGCGAGCACCTCGGCACCGTGCCGCAGCGGCCCTGAAGCTGCCCGGCGACGACCGCGCGCAGCTCAGGCGATGGAGGCGTGCAGGTCGGGGCAGGCGCAGCCGGGCTCGGGCCGCGTGGTGCAGCGGGCGGCGATGAGCTCGGTCTGCGGCCGGATGGACTCGGCGATCCCGCGCAGGTGCTCGCGCTGGGCGGTGGCCCGGTCGCGCAGGGTCCGCGCGGAGACCTCGTCCCCGGCGGCCGCGGCGAGCCGGGCCAGCACCAGGTCCATCGGGCCGAGGCTGACCAGCCCGGTGCCGAGCCCGACGGTCGAGCCGGACCAGGCGGTGAGCCGCTCGAAGAGCAGTGCGGCGGCCTCGGTCTCGCCGAGCGCGACGGCGGCGCGGGCCGAGAACGCGGTCATCATCGGCCGGCCGGGGCCGCGGTGCAGCGGCGGGTTCTCCCGGAACACCGGGCGGGCGCGCTCCAGCTCACCGGCCTGAGCCAGGGCGAGCGCGTAGACGTGGGCGAAGCGCTCCGGCTCCTGCGCGTAGCGCCGCTCGAGCACCGCACGCAACGGGGTCAGGTCGTCGCGGTCCCACGCGGTGGCGAGCTCGGTGCGCAGCAGCGCGTCCTCGTGCCAGGCGCCGACCTCGAGCGCGGCCGCGCGGCAGGCGGCGTAGCGCTGCTCGGCGGCGGCGCGGTCGCCGCGGATCAGGTCGGTGGCGGCCACGAAGCACAGCAGGGCCTGGTGCAGCTCGGGAAAGTGCCCGGCCTCGGCGACGGCGAGCGCCTCCAGCGCGAAGCGCGCCGCCGCGACCAAATCGCCGCGCCTGCACGCGTCGAGGAAGCGCAGGTACAGCGCGAGCGCTCGGTACTCGGCCGATTCGGTGAGCGCGGCCACCCGGCTCAGCTCCGCGGTGGCCGGGCCGCACAGGTCGGCGGAGCCCGCGTCGACCAGCGCGCAGACCACCGTGTTCAGCGCCGCGCACACCAGCGGCCGGTCACCGGCGTGGTAGGCCAGCGCCAGTGCCTCGCCGGCGTGCGCGTACCGCTGCGCGGCGGTCACCGCGCCCTCGGACTCGGTGGCCGAGGTGATCAGCAGCCGGGCCCTCGTGATCCCGGGAAGCGGCTCGGCCAGTGCGTTCTTGAGCGCGGCCCGAATGCGCGGGCTGCCGGTGCCGCGGTAGCGCATGCCGGGGATCACCGGGGCGCTCCAGCAGGTGAGCGCACGGGCGACCAGGGCCGGGTCGGCCAGGCTCTCCGCGATATCGAGCGCGCGTTCGCGGGCCGCGGCCGCCGCGGCGCGGTCGCCCTCGTGCGCCAGCGCGTCGGCGAGCAGGCACAGCGCGTCGATCAGCGCGGCCCGCTCCGCCGGGGCGGCATCGGCCTCGACCGGGGCGGCGCACCCGTTCAGCTCGGCGGCCGCCCGCCACAGGGTCGACGCCTCGGCCCGCCTGCCCGCCGCCGCGCAGCGCGTCGCCGCCTCGACGAGCCGCTCCAGCACCCGGCCCGCGGTGGCGGGGGTGCTGCCGTGCAGCGCGTGCACGGCGAGCGCGGCCGACCCGGCCTCGTCCAGCACGCCGCCCGCGATCCGGTCGGCGGCGAACTCGGCCATGTGGCCGTGCATGCGCCTGCGCCGCATGGGCGGGATGCTGTCGCGCACGATGCGCTGCACCAGCTCGTCGCGGACGGCCACCCGGCCGGAGCCGTCGAAGCGCACCAGCGAGGCCGCCATGGCGTTGTCGAGCAGGTCGGCCACCCGCTCCTCGCCGAGCTCGGCCAGCCTGGCCAGCGCGTCGACATCGATCGGGCCGCCCCAGAGCGCGAGCGCGCGCAGCACCGCGAGCGAACCGGTCGGCAGCCGCTCGGCGACGTCGAGGATCAGGGCCCTGATGCGGTGTGGCGGCTCGCCCGAGTCCGGCCGCGCGGCGATCACCTGCCCCCAGATCCGCAGCTGCATGGGGTTTCCGGCGGTACGCTCGCGCAGGCTGCGCACCAGCGCCTCGTCGCCGATGTCGACGCCGCTGTTGCGCAGGAACTCCCGCGTCCCGGCCAGGTCCAGGCCGGTCAGCTCGACCCGGTCGGTGATCAGGTCGGCCGGCCTGCCCGGCTCGGGGCTGCGATCCGCGACGACGACGAGCACCGCCTCGCCCTGCAGCCAGGTCATGAGCTGCCTGATGCCCTGCAGCGTCGCCGCGTCGGCCCGGTGCGCGCCGTCGAGCGCGATGACGACCGGCCCGCGCAGCGCCAGCTCGCGGCTGCGCCGGTAGATCGCGCGTACCACCCCGAAGACGCCGTCCGCGGCGCGGACCTCCGCGCTGCCGGGCAGCCCCTCGAGCAGCTCGGTCCAGACCCATCCCTCCGGTGCGCCATCCAATTCCGGGCAGGAGGCGAAGGCGGTGTGCCAGCCCCGCGCCGCCAATTCGCCGAGAACGCCGGTCAGCAACGTGGTCTTGCCCGACCCGGCCGCGCCGACCAGCCAGAGTAGTCGCGGGTCGCCGCCTGCCGCCGCGTCGGCCGCGGCGTGGATGGCGGCCGCCTCGGCCGGATAGCAGGCCGGGCGCGGCGGCGGTTTCTCCGGGCGCGGCACGGAGGCCACCACCAGCGCGGTGCCCGGCGGCGGTGTTTCCGGTTCCAGCGAATGGTTCAGAATCGCCATCTCCAGTTCGTGCAGTGGCCTGCCCGGGTCGACCCCGTATTCCGAGCGCAGATGTTCGCGAGTGCGCCGCACGGTCTCCAGCGCGTCGATCTGCTGACCGAGCCGATATTGCGCGGTGGCCAGCAATCGCGTGCTCTCCTCGCGCCCCGGATTGTCGCGGGCGAGCTGATGCAGCGCCGCGACGACATCGGCATCGAGCCCCATCTCCAGCGCGGCGCGGGCCCGCATTTCCATCGCGGTCGCCCGCAGATCCGACAGCCGGGAAACCTCGGCCGACGCCCAGGAGGCGGAGGCGAAGGATTCGAACGCCTCGCCGTGCCAGCACTCCAGCGCCTCGTCCAGCATCCGATATCGGTCCGCCGGCCCGGTTTCGGCGTGCTCGCGCAGATGCTGCTCGTAGCGGTTGAGCAATCGTTCGAAGTGCCAGGAATCCACGCTGTCGGCATCGAGCCGCAGCGCGTAACCGCCATCCTCGGAGACCAGCACGCAGGCCGGTGTCCGCGGTGGCCTGGCCGGCTCGAGGACGCGGCGCAGATTGTGCACCTGCACCTGCAGCACCGACGCAGCCTGGGCGGGCGGGCTGCCCTCCCACACATCCTCGATCAGGCGATCCACCCGCGTGGTCGTCCCGCCGGCCAGGACGAGCCTGCCCAGCAGCGCCTGCTGCCTGCCCGCCTGGAGGCGGGTCGCCCGGCCGTCGAGCACGACCCGCAGCGGGCCGAAGACCTGAACTCGCACCTCTGTCATGAAACGACGCCCCTCCAGCAGCCGGATATTCACATCCGATCCTCGGCAACACATAAACCGACCGGTAAATTACCGCCGGTTCACACAACTGACAAACGGTGGGTAACGGTTGTGTTCGCAAACACGATCGCGCGAGGCATTTCGGGTCAGACCGGAACCTCGGCGAATCCGCACAATTCACAGGACCGCTCCGTCGCGGTCGCATCCAGCACACGCCAGCAGCGCACGCAGCGCCGCTGCCGCACCCGACCCGCGGAAATTTCGCGCAGCACTTCGCGCGCCCCCGGGTCGACCGAAAGCCAAACTCCGGCCACTACCCCGTGCCGCCTTCCGACACGCAGCGAACTCTCAGCGCATTCCATGAGAACCGGGCAGCGACGGCAATATTCGAGCGCCGGCCGTGGGTCGCCCCGCGGCGGCAGCGGGGGCAGGAAGAGCCCCGGCGCGATTCCTGTGCATGCGGCACCACTGCGCCAATCCATACCCTCACCTCTCGCCCCTCCCCGACCGATCCGGAGAACATCTGCACTCTATTCACGAATTTCTCCGAGGCGCTATTCGAAAATGGTCAACACTCGATAACAAAGAAATTCCGAAGAATCGCGGAATCGGCGCGGAAGTAATTGTTCAGCCGAACGCGTGAGAATTGCGCAGCATTTGTTTCCGACCCGAACGGGAGTTGCCCATGACCGCCACCAGGACCGACGCCGCCCCGGCTCCGCGCCCCGCCGCTCCCGAGCCGGCCGCACCCGGCGTCTACCGCGACCGCGACGGCGACGTCTGGGTGCGCGCGGAGCACGGCTGGCTGCTCTGCCTGCAGAACGGCGTCGCCGTCGACACCACCACGGTCTGGCAGTGGGTGGACGGGCACGTGCGCGACTACGCGCCGTTCGCCCTGCTGCTGCCGTCCTGAAATCCACTGTGCGCCGCGCGATCCCGGGCCCGGCCGGGGTCGCGCGGCGCCGCGTCCGGCTATTCTTCGCCACCCTGAGCAGGAGACGATGACCCTTTCACCCGAATTCGCATTCGAACCCGTTCCCCGGCACCGAATCCGGCGGATTCTCGATTCCGCGGCCACCACCCGTCCGCACCGGGTGGTGCTGGTCTGCGCACCACCGGGCAGCGGTAAGACGGTGGCCGTGGCGGAATGGTTCCGCAAGTTCCGCGAAAGTACTCCGGAAGCCGAGACGCACTGGGTGACATGCGCGCCCGGCGGTCCGCCGGTGGCCGAGCTGCTGCCCCCGGGCGGGCGGGCCCCCGCCTGCCCCGCCGCACCGGCCCGGGTGCTGGTGATCGACGACGCGCATCTCGTCAGCGATCCCCGTTCGCTGGCGGCGTTGGACTACCTCATGCACCACGCCGCCGACACCGCGCTGGTGCTGATCGCGCGCCGCGACCCGCCGCTCGCCTGGCATTCGCTGGTCCTGGAGACCCGGGTGACGCGGATCGGCGCCGCCGAGCTCGCGCTCGATCGGCAGGAAACGTCGCACCTGCTCGCCGGCTACGGCATCCAGCCGCAGCGGGCCGACCTGGACGCGCTGCTTCGCCTCACCCAGGGCTGGGCCGCCCCGGTGCGGATAGCGGCCACTCAGCTCGACGGCCGCGGTGACGTCCGCACGGCGACGGCCGCGCTGCTCGACCCGACCGCCGAGGCGGGCGCCTTCCTCGACACGCTCATCGCGCCGCAGCAGGCGCCGGTGCGGAGGTTCCTGATCCGCACCAGCATCCCGGAGCGATTCAGTACCGCGCTGGCCGGGCGGCTGGCCGGCGAGGCCGCTCCGGAGATCCTGGATCGGCTGCTGCGCGAGAACTTCCCGCTGGCGCCGGTGCACCGGGACGGCGCGCTCTGGTTCGGCTACCACCCGCTGGTCCGCGCGCACCTGCTCGGCGCCGCCGAGCGGGCCGGCGTCGGGGCCGAGTGCCACCGGATCACCGCGGCCTGGCATCTGGCCGCCGGCGCGCCCGCCGCGGCGCTGCCGCACGTGCTCGGCGAGAACGGTCAGCGCGGGCTGCCCGCCTTCCTCGGCGATCCGGCGCTGCGCATGATCCTGCAGGGCGCAGGCCGGGCGCTCTTCGACGGCCTCGAGGTCGCGCACGGCGTCGAGGCCGACGACCCGGCGGTCTGGGCGCTGCGCGCCGTCGACGCGGTCGAGCGCGCCGACACCGCGCACGCGCTCACCTACCTCGACCTGGCCTGCCGCCGCACCGGCAACGGCACGGCGGTGCCGAGCGGGCAGCTGGTCGCGCTGATCCTGGCCGCCACGCTGGCCACCGCGCTCGCCATGGCCACCGGGCTCGCCGACGTCCAGCTGCCCGACCTGGTCCCGGCATCGGGGAGCCCGGGGGTGGACGCCTACACCGCCGTCCAGTCCGGCACCGCCCGCGCGGTGCGTGGCGACGGCGCGGGCGGGATCGACGACCTGTACCGCGGGGTGGCGCTGGCCCGGGTCGCGGCCGATCCCCGGCTGGTGCTGCGCGCGGAATCCAGGCTCGCGACCGTGCTGGTCTGGAGCGGACGGCTCACCGCGGGCGCCGAGCGGGCCGAAGCCGCGGCGGCCACCGCAGCCGACGCCGGGCTGCTCGCCACGCTCGGCGAGGCGGAGGCGGCCGCCGCCTACATCGCCTTCCTGCGCGGCACCGAGCCGCCGCTCGCCGCCGGGCCGGACGGCCGACCGCCCCGGCAGTCCGACCCGCCGGCCGCCGGGCCGGACGGCCGGGTGCGGGCCGTACTCGACGGGCTCGCTGGCACCGGTGACGAGGCCGACCGGCACCGCCGCGCCGCCGCGCTCCACCACCACGTCACCGCGCTGCTGCACACCGCCGCGCTCCCCGAGCGCACGGTGACCGAACTGCTGCTGCCGCACGTGATCCGGGTGCTGCTCGACGCCGGGACCCCGCGCACCGCCCGGCTGCTGCTCGGCCACGCCCGCACCGAACTGGGCGACCGGCCCGGCCTCGTCCTGGCCAGGGCGGTGCTCGCCGCCGGGCTGCACCGCCCCGACCTCGCCCGCGCCCTGCTCGACCCGCTGCGCCGCGACCCGGCCGCGGCGGCCCCGCAGCACGCGGTGCTGGTGCACCTGCTCGAGGCGAACGCGCACGCCGCACTCGGCACCCAGGGCAAGGCCCGCGCGGCGCTGGCCCTGGCGCTGGAGCTGGCCGGGCCGGAGCGGATCGTGCGGCCGTTCCTGGAGACACCGGGCATCCTGGAACTGCTCGACGACCACGCAGGCACCTTCACCGAGCACAACGACTTCGCCACGGCCATCCGCGCCCACCCGGGCGCCGAGCGCACCGCCGCGCCGCTGCTCACCGAGACCGAGCGCACCGTGCTCGCCCAGCTGCCGAGCGGCCGCACCGCCCGCCAGATCGCCGACGCGCTCGGCGTCTCGGTGAACACGGTGAAGACCCACCTGCGCCGGATCTACGCCAAGTTCGGCACCAGCAGCCGGGCGGGCACCCTGCAGCACGCACGGCGGGCCGGGCTGCTCTGACCCGGCCCGCCGCGTGCTCAGCGGCCGATCACCGAGTCCTTGATCCGAGCGAACTCGGCCTCGGTGATCGTGCCGCTGTCCAGCAGCCTGCCCGCCTCGCCGATCCGGGAGACCGCGTCGGTGCCCGCGATCACCCGGATGTAGTCGTTGCGCGCCTCCCACTCCCGCAGCGAGGCGGCCTGCGCCCGCTCGGCCATGCCCGGCCCCCGCGCCACCACGTAGACCACGGCGGCGAGCAGGGGAAACAGCACCAGCGCGATGATCCAGCCCCCCTTGGCCCACCCGGAGGTCGTGTGGTCGCCGAACAGATCGGTGACGATCCGGAACAGCACGATCAGGTAGGCGAGGAACAGGAACGACATCACGACGACTCCGGCGATCTCCCAGAACGACACGGCAGGTCCTCTCTCACGGGTCCGGCTGACGCTCTCCAGCCTCGCGCCGGGCACCCCGCGCCGCCCTCATCCGATCCGGGTGACCCGAACCGGTCGCCCGCTCAGCGGAACTCCGCGGCTACCCCTGCGCCGGGATCCGGCCGCGATTCGGCCCGATCCAGCTCCTCGTCCAGGGCCAGCGCCGCCGCGATCTGCGCCAGGTGCGTGAAGGCCTGCGGGAAGTTGCCGAGCTGCTCGCCCGATGGACCGATCTCCTCGGCGAAGAGCCCGACGTGGTTGGCGTAGGTGAGCATCTTGTCGAAGCCGTAGCGGGCCCTGGTCAGCCGCCCCGCCCTGGCCAGCGCCTCCACGTAGAGGAAGCTGCAGAGCGTGAAGGTGCCCTCGCTCCCGGTCAGCCCGTCCGGCGCGGCGGCCGGGTCGTAGCGGTGCACCAGGCTGTCGCTGACCAGCTCGGCCTCCATGGCGTCGAGCGTGCTCAGCCAGTCCGGGTCGCGCGGGGAGAGGAACCCCATGCGCGGCATGAGCAGCAGCGCGGCGTCGAGTACCTCGGTGTCGTAGTGCTGGGTGAAGGCGCGCCGTTCTTCGCTCCAGCCGCGGTCCAGGATCTGCTCGAAGACCGCGTCCCTGGCCGCGGTCCAGCGCGGGAGGTCGGCGGGGCGGGCGTGCGCGGTGGCGGCGCGGACGGCGCGGTCGAAGGCGACCCAGGTCATCAACCGGCTGTAGGTGAAGTTCTGCTGCCCGCCCCTGGTCTCCCAGACGCCCTCGTCCGGGCGGTCCCAGTTGTCACAGAGCCAGTCGACCAGCCCGGCGAAGTTCTGCCAGCCGCGCACCGCGATATCGGTGGTCTGGGCGAGCGCGTCGGCGGCCTCGCCGTAGATGTCGAGCTGGATCTGCCCGGCCGCGCCGTTGCCGATCCGCACCGGCCGGGAGTTCCGGTAGCCCGCGAGGTGGTCCAGAGTCTCCTCGGTCAGCTCGGGGTCGCCGTCGACCCGGTACATGATCTGCAGCGGCTCCCCCGATGCGGTGGCGCCCGCTTCGAGCCGGTCGCGCAGCCAGCGCCGGAAGGCCTGCGCCTCGGCGGTGAAACCCAGGTCGAGCAGGGCGCGCACGGAGAGCGATGCGTCCCGGATCCAGGTGTAGCGGTAGTCCCAGTTGCGTTCGCCGCCGACCTGTTCGGGCAGCCCGGCGGTGAGCGCGGCGATCGGCGCGCCGGTGGGGGCGTAGGTGAGCAGTTTCAGGGTGATGGCCGAGCGGTGCACCATGTCGCGCCAGCGGCCGCGGTAGGTGCTGCCGCGCAGCCAGGTGTGCCAGAACCGGCAGCAGCTGTCGAAGGCGGCGAAGACGCTGCCGGAGCCGGGGGCGGGCGGGGGTGCGCCGCCGGCGGCGGCGGTGCTCAGCACGATCGCGGCCGTGCTGCCCGCCTGGAGCGTGAAATGCGCTGTCACGTCGGTGTTCTCGGCGGTGAGCTCGACCGGGCCGCTGACCTGGACGTGCAGGTCGAGTCCCGGACCGTGGAACAACGCGGCGGCCCCGTCGTCCAGCTCCAGGGTGTGCTCGGCGCGGGCGTAGTCGAAGCGCGGGCGGCAGGCGAAGGCGAAGCCCATGCTCCCCCGGACCACCCGCACGACGCGCACCAGCCGGTGCCGATCGGTGGCGACCGGGTCGCGCAGCGGCTCCATGAAGTCGGCGATCTCGCCGACCCCGCCCGCGGTCATATACCGGGTGATCAGCACGGCGGTATCGGAGAGGTAGAGCTGTCTGGTGGTCACCCGGCCCGCGTCCGGGTCGGCGGTGATGGTGCAGGAGCCGCCGCGCTCGGCGTCGAGCAGGGCGGCGAAGAGGCTGGGCGAGTCGAAGCGCGGGGCGCACCACCAGTCGACGGCGCCCGCCGACGACACCAGCGCGGCGGTCTGCAGGTCGCCGACCATTCCGTGGTCGGCAATGGGTGGGTAGGCGTGCATCGTCGCCCTCCTTCGCGGGTCCGTGGATGTGCGGGATCACGCGACGAGCGGCCGCACTGCCACCCGAAGGCCGGTTCAGCGCGGAGCGCGCCCCTTCCTGCGCGTGAGCAGCGCCCCGCTGAGCACCCCGATCACGAACATGATCAGCAGGATCAGCCACAGCGGCGAGGTCACGGTCACCAGCAGGAACTCGATCCGCACCTTCCCGCGGTTGGACAGCACGAAGATCAGCGCGAGCACCGCGAAGACCAGCGCCAGCCACTGCCCGGTGGAGACCTCGGCCAGCAGCGACCGCCTCGGCCGCGCGGACTCGGATTTCGCGTGCACGGCGCACCTCCCGGTCGGAATCGGCGCCCCCGATGATCCACGTTCCGGCGGTCGTCGCCATCACCCGTTCGGGGTGATATCGGTTCGTCCGCACCGCCCGGACCACGAGGTACGGACCGGGATCGGCCTCGGCAGCGCCCGCGGCGTCCGCCGAACTGTTTCCGCGAGCCGTTCCGGTCAATTCCCCGATCATGAGCGACCCCGAAGAGCGGAAGAACAGCGTCGAAGCCGGACGTGACGATGTCGAGCACCGGCCGGACTCCACCGACCAGACTCCGCCGAACACCGAGGAGCAGGCGGCGGAGATGCAATCCGAGGGTGACACCCCGGCCTGACCGGCCGACGGAGTCAGCCGGGCAGGATGCGGCCGCGCACCTCGCCGAGGTCGATGCGGGTGCCGTCCGGCCCCGGCGCGGTCGCGGTGATGGAGACGACGTCGCCGTCGGCCAGGAACGTGCGCGGTTCGCCGCCGATCACGACCGGTTCGGCGCCGTTCCGGGTCAGCTCGATGAAGGAGCCGCACTGGTCACGAGCGGGGCCGGAAACCGTGCCGGAGGCGAACAGGTCGCCGGTGCGCGCGGTGGCGCCGTTGGCGGTCAGGTGCGCGAGCATCTGCGCGGGTGACCAGTACATGCCCGCGTACGGCGGGCGAGCGACGAGCTGCCCGTTCCAGGAGACCTCGAGCTCGATATCGAGGCCCCAGCGTTCGGCGCCGCGCAGGTAGGGCAGCGGCTCGGGATCCTGGGCCGGGACGGCGATGCGGGCAGCGTCGATGGCGGCCAGCGGGGTGACCCACGGGGAGATCGAGGTGGCGAAGCTCTTGCCGAGGAACGGCCCGAGCGGCGCGTACTCCCAGGACTGGATATCGCGGGCGGACCAGTCGTTCACCACGACGACGCCGAAGACGTGCTCGGCGAGGGCGTCCGGGGTGATGCGCGCGCCGCCCACCCCGACCACGAATCCCAGCTCGGCCTCGATGTCGAGGCGCCGCGACGGCCCGAAGACGGGGCCGTCCGGCGTCGCGAGCTGGCCGCACGGCCGGACGATGTCGGTCCCGGAGACGACGACGGTGCCCGCCCGCCCGTGGTACCCGACCGGCATGTGTTTCCAATTCGGCAGCAGTGGAGGCGAATTCGGGCGCAGGAGCCGCCCGAGGTTGCTCGCGTGCTGCTCGGAGGCGTAGAAGTCGACGTAGTCGGCGATCTCCACCGGCCGGTACAGGGTGAGCTCGGTCAGCGGATACGAGGCGTCGAGTTCGGCGACGAGCGAACGGACTTCGGCCCAGCGCCGCGGCCCCTGCGCGATGAAGGCATTGAGGCTCGGCCGGGCGAACACATCGTCGCCGAGCGCGGCAAACAGGTCGGCAACCCCCTCCCCCACCCGGACCCCGACGCGCGGCGCGTCACCCCCGACGGAGAACACCCCGTACGGCCGTGCCCCGTCGATCACGCCCATGACCAGGCGTAATCGGGATCCTCACACGCCAGCCCGCCCTCGCCCAGCCCGAGCGGGGCGAAGGTGTCGACCATGACCGCGGTCTCCTCGAACCGCTCGGCGCCGAGCGAGCGCTCCGCCGCACCGGGCTGCGGACCGTGCGCGTGCCCGCCGGGGTGCAGCGAGATCGAGCCGAGCCCGATCCCCGACCCCTTCCGCGCCTCGTAGTCGCCGCCGCAATAGAACATCACCTCGTCGGAATCGGTATTGGAATGCGAGTACGGGACGGGGATCGCCAGCGGGTGGTAGTCGACCTTGCGCGGCACGAAATTGCAGATCACGAAGCCGCTGCCCGCGAAGACCTGGTGCACCGGCGGCGGCTGGTGCACCCGCCCGGTGATCGGCTCGAAATCCTCGATATCGAAGGTCAGCGGGTACAGGCAGCCGTCCCACCCCACGACGTCGAACGGGTGCCCGGCATAGACCATGCGGGTGCCGACGATGCCGCGCGCGGTGCGGTGCTTCACCAGCACCTCGACCTCGCTGCCGTCGGCCAGCAGCACCTCGGCGGGCCCGTGCAGATCCCGCTCGCAGTAGGGCGCGTGCTCCAGGAACTGCCCGAACCGGGACAGGTAGCGGTGCGGCGGCGCGATATGGCTGCTCGACTCGATCACGTAGGCCCGCAGCGGTTGCTCGCCGAGGGGGATCCAGCGGTGCGTGGTGGAGGCAGGCAGCAGGACGTAGTCGCCGCGCCGGGCCGGGAGCGCGCCGAAGACCGTCTCCACCCTGGCCACGCCGGACTCGATGAAGACCACCTCGTCACCGGCGGCGTCCCGGTACAGCGGGGACTCCCGGCGCGCGACCACGTAGGAGATCCGCACGTCGGCATTGCCGAGCAGCAGCCGCCTTCCGGTGACGACGTCGATCTCGGCGGGGTCGGGGAACAGGTCGTGCAGCCGGAGATGCCGCGGTTTGAGCGGGTGGTTGGGCATGGTCGCCTGATCCGGCAGCTCCCACACCTCGGCCGCGGTGATGGCCGACGGGCTGCCGCGGTGGTAGAGCAGCGAGGAGTCCCCGGCGAACCCCTCCTCGCCCATCAGCTCCTCGGCGTAGAGCGCGCCGCTCGCGTCCCGGTGCTGGGTGTGCCGCTTCGGCGGCACGTCGCCGAGGCTGCGGTAGTGGGCCATCCCTCAGGTATGCCACGAACCGGGCGCGCGTGAGACCCCGACACGCAGATCAGCGCGGACCCGAGCCGCTGGGCCCGGGTCCGCGCATGGTCACGGCGTCAGATCTCGACGATCTGCTCCTTCGGCGTCCGTGACGGATGCCCCTCCGCCAGGAACTCCCGCGGCACCAGATTCTCGATGTACGCCTTGATCAGCAGCGAGGTGGTCGGGGTGTACCACCGCGCCTGGGCGACGGCGCCGAGCATGATCCACAGCCCGTCCTGCGGCGTCGGCTTCCAGACATTGTTGATCTCACCGTCGGTGCCGAAGCCCCAGACCTTGCCGACCTTCTCGCGCACCTCGGCGCCGAACCACTCCTCGATCGCGGTCTCGATGGGCTCGTAGCCGGTCGCGAGGATCACGGCGTCCAGGGGGACCTCGTCGCCGTTCTTCAGCCGGAGCCCGGTCGCGGTGAAGGTCTCGACGTCATCGGTCTGGATGACGCCGATATCGCCGTCGATGATCCGCTGCGAGGCGCCGACGTCGAGGTAGTAGCCGCCGCCGGTCAGGAAGTAGCTGTAGAAGAAGCCGGTGTCCTCGGGGCCGGAGCCGATCTTCATGCCCGCCGCGCGGAGTTTGTCGTGCAACTCCTTGTCGATCTCGTCGCCGAGCGCGGTCTGGGTGATGAAGTTCTGCTTCAGCTGGGGATACACCATGCCCGACATGAATCGGATGTCGATCAGCTCGACGGGGATGTCCCGGGGGTTGTACGGCGCGTAGGACAGGTTCGCGGTCTCGATATCGAGCACGATCGCGGGCGAACGCTGCAGGATCGTGGAGCTGCCGCCCTGCTTGTGGATGTCGAGCGCGATGTCGTGGCCGCTCGTCCCGGTGCCGACCACCAGGACGTTCTTGCCCGCGTAGTGCTTGCCGTCCACGAACTTGCTGGAGTGCACGACCTCGCCGGCGAAGTCGGGCAGCCCGGCGATATCGGGGATGCGCGGTTTCTGGCTGCCGCCGGTGGTGAGCACGACGTGCCTGGGGCGCAGCTCCCGGACCGAGCCGTCGGCCTGCGCGATCCGGACGGTCCAGCGGCCGGATGCCTCGTCGTAGCTGCCGCCCTTGAACTCCGACGACGTCCAGAAGTTGATGTCGAGCGCCTCGACGTACGCCTCGAACCAGTTCGCGAACTTGTCCTTCGGGATGTACTCGGGGTAGCTGTCCGGGAACTTCAGGAAGGGGAAGTAGAGCATGCCGTGCGGCTGGTGCAGCAGCAGCGACTCGTAGCGCTTGCGCCAGGTGTCGCCGACGCGCTCGTGCTTGTCGATCACCACGTTCGGCACGCCGAGCCGGTTCAGGTGCGCCGCCATCATCACGCCGAACTGGCCGCCGCCGACGAGCAGCACGTCCGGGTCGGAGTCGGTGAAGCTCGATTCGCGGTCGCGGTGCTCGGACCAGCGGACATCGGGGTGGGTGTCGTCGAAGCGGTCGCGGCGCGGCCAGTGCGGCGCGTGATCACGCAGGCCGTCGATGCGGGTGAGCAGGTTGACGGCGCGCCAGCCGGCGGGCGCGGTGGCGTCCTCGACGAGGTAGGCGAGGCCGTCGGCGGTTCCGGCGTCGACCTCGAAGGCGAGGAAGACCTCGATCACCCGCGGCCCGCCCTCCTCCTGCGAGAGCGCGGGCACGGTCGGTTTGCTGTCGTCGACGCGGAAGTCGCGCGGGTTGATGCCATCGATGGTGCCGAGGATCAGGTCGATCAGATTGTCACGGCCGGCGGCCTGCCGGAAGTTCCAGGTGAGCGCTCCCAGATCGCGATAGAAGCTCTCCTCGAGGAACAGCCCCTCGAATCGGCTCCGGTCGCGGGAGGCGAAGGCCTCGTCGAGGGCTGCCAGCCATAGCCGGGCTCCGTCGAGCGCCGGATCGGTTGTGGCATCGAGAGTACTGGTCATGAAGTGCCCCTGAAGTGCGCGCTGAACCGACACCAACCGTGCGGTGTCCTGACGGTAACAACGCTTCCCTCCAGCGTCAATGCCATTCTCCTCCACGGAGGGGGTGCATTTTCGCGGGGCCGGCAATCAGGCGGCGAGCGGGATCTCGCCCTCGGCGATCTGCTGGGCGGTGGCGTAGGCCAGGTGCAGGAAGTCCGCGCCTGCCAGGGCGGCGACGGCGTCGGTGACCAGGCGGGTGGCGCGCGGGGCGAAGACGTGGCCGATGGTGAAACCGGTGATCACCCAGACGTCGAGGCAGAAGGGGCAGCTGAGCAGCTCGCCCAGACTGTGCCGGAGCCCGGACTGCGCCCTCGGGGCCTCGCTCACCTCGCCCGGACCGGCGTCGTCGCCGGTCGGGCGGGTGAACGGGGCCCGGATGGGGGCGGTGACCGCGCCCTTGGTCACCAACCGGGAGACCTTGTGGGCGGCGAGTGCGGTGCCGAGCAGTTCCCTCGTGCTCATGCCGCGGGGCAGGCGCCGCCCGGTCGCGCTGCCGAGCAGGGTGGCGCCGAGCACAACGATGCCGTAGGCGATCAAGGTCGCGAGGTATCCGCCGAGCGGACGTTTCTCGTCGCTCATGATCGTTTCCCCCTGGGGCAGAACATGGTTCGTTCTCCTGACGTCAGTCGAGACCGGCGGCGTCCCCGGCGATGGCCGCGAACCGGGTCCGGGCGGCGGAGACCACCCCGTGCCGGTTGCGGTGTGCTTCCTCGTAGGCGACGACGGCGCGGATGTCGCCGGGCTCGTCGAGGTCGCGGATCGCCTGGACGGTCTCGGTGGCGCCGAGCCGGTCATAGCCGGGGATGGGCAGTTCGTCCTGGTCGAGCAGGCCGGTGGCGGTCCGCACCCGGTGCACGGCATCGGCGGCGCCGTCCTCGCCCTCGTCGGTGGTGACCAGTTCGGCGGTGCGCAGCGCGGAATCGCCCGCGGCGGTCGCCGCCTTCGCCGCGACCTCGGTGGCGTGCGCACCGCGGCTGAGCAGCTGGTCGACGGCGGGCCTGGTGGCGCGGACGGTGTCGAGTGCCCGGTCGATCCGCCGGGCCGACCAGGTGACCGGCAGGTGCACCAGCTTGACCGCGGTGCCGGTCGCCGCCTGCAGCGGGGTGCGGCGCAGCGCGGCCGGGCCGCCGAGCGCCTCCTCGGCGAGGACGGTGCCGAGCCAGTCGACGGTGGCGGAGTGCGCGGCGATCAGCCGGTCGGCCAGTGCCTCGGCCGTCGGATGGTCGGCGGCGGTGGCGAGCGCCCTGATGTAGTGGGCGCGGTCGAGCAGCTGGTGCTCGAGGGCGAGGTCGCCGAGCAGCGCCTCGTCGAACGGCTGGGCCTGCTCGCCGAGCGCCTTGACCGCGGCGGTCGCCCGGCCGAGCAGCGGGCCGATGAGCTGCGGGACGCCGCCGAGCTGGCGGATGACGGCCTCGATCGCGGCGGCGCGGGAGCGGCCGTTCTCCGCGTTCTCGGTGAGTTCGCGCCGGACCGCATCGGTCCTGGCCTGGGCGATCCTGGTCTCGGCGACCTGGATCTCGGTGTGCGTGAGGTCGCGGACGGCGCGCAGCTGGGTGAGCAGGGCCGTGGTGTCGCGTGTGCTCATGGAATTCGTCCTTCGACGTTGTCGTCAGCGGGCGGGACGCGGGTACACCGCACTGTGCACCGCCGTCCCGCGACTACCCCGCCGCACGATCCGAAACCGGAGCCTCAGGGCTCGGTCGGGTCCACGGTGTCCTCGATCTCCTCGACCAGACCGCCCTCGGCACCTCGCCGGTTCGCGGACCGACAACTGAACTTGCTGTGCGGCAGAGCAATTCGGAGCGACTGCCGGAAAGCGAACAGCCGGCTCAGGCGCGGGTCGACGGATCCTCACCACGGCGCAGCGGCGGCAGGTGCTCGACGACGCCCGCGGTGGCGGCCAGCGCGCGGCTCACCCGCCCGCACCCCCGCGCGATCCGGCCGGGGGCGCGCCGGGAGAGCTGGTCGAGCCGGTCCCTGGAGCGGTCCAGCGGCGAGAGCGGGAGCGCGGCAAGGGAATTGCCGGGCGGGCGGCGGGCGACGACGGGGTGCGGGCGGGTCGGCGCGGTGCGGCGAACGACCATCCACGCCAGCCCGACCCGGCGCAGCGTTCCGACACCGGCGACCTGCTGCAGCCGGGGCAGCAGGATGTCCTCCTCGTCGCGCACGTCCGCGCGCAGCAGCGCGGTGATCCGCTCGAGCAGCTCCTCGTAGGCGGGGGTGTCGGGCTCGGTGGTCTCCAGCTCGGTGAACAGTTCGTTGATCTCCTGGTGCTCCTGCTCGACCCGAAGGGTCAGCTCGTGGCCGTCGGGCAGGACCCGGCGCAGCAGCGGCCAGAGCACCGCCTCCTCGGCGAAGGCGTGCGGGAACACCAGCCGGCACAGCGCCGTCAGCGTCTCCTGCCGCTCGGCGCCCGCGGTGGCGGCGACCCGCTGCAGCAGCCGGTCGAGCCGCTGGTGGTCACGGCGCTGCATGACGAGCACGCTGCGCGGACCGCCGAGCTCCGCCTCGGTCGGGGTGGCCAGGTTCCGAGCCATCGGCGTCTCCTCTCGATCCGGGATCGGCAAGCGCCTACCCGGCTTTTTTCCACGGCGAATCGGGGCCGCGGCTCACCGGCGCGCGCCGCGCTGATAGCGGAACACCCCGGCGCCGAGGGCGTAGGACAGGTGCCCGCCGAGCGCACCGCCGACCCCCATGGCGGTGAGCCCGAGCAGGCTCCAGGTCGTCGCGGCCCGATCGGTGCGCGCCCGATAGGCCTTCAGGAACAGCGTGGTGGCCGTGGCGTTGGCGGCGGCGTGGATCAGCGCCACCCGGCGGGCCTCGGTGCCGAGCGCGGGGAACTCCGCCCAACCGGTGACGACGGTCGGCACCGTGGCGGCGAGGCCGAGCCCGATCAGGCTGCGCGCGGCCTCGGGCTGCCCGAGCGAGCGCAGTACCAGCGAGGCGCTCCACGCGCCGATCGGCACGGTGACGAGCAGCGGGTGGACGGGGTGGCCGAGCCAGGAGCCGCGGAGCAGCCCCGCGGCCCTTCCCTCTCCGACGGCGCCCGCCACGATCTCGGCCACCCGGGCGGCGGCCGGGTCGAGGCGTCCGGCGGATTCGGCGGTTCGCAGTGCGGTGTGCAGGTCCATGCCGCGCAGCTACCCCGCAGCGGCGCCGCGACACCCCCGAACCGTCAGGAACGCAGGGTGTCGCTCGGCGAGCGGCCGTAGTGCCTGCGGTAGGCGAGCGCGAAGCGGCCCGCGTGCGCGAAACCCCACTGCCTGGCGATGGCGGCGACCGTCCGGCCACTGCCTGGCCCCGCGGCGACGAGCTGCTCGTGCACGGCGTGCAGCCGCAGCTGCTGGAGGTACTGCAGCGGCGTGGTGTCGAGGTGCTTGCGGAACGCCAGCTGCAGCGCGCGCGGGGTGACGAAGGCGGCCGCGGCGACGTCGGCGAGCGCGATGTCCTCGCGCAGGTGCGTCTCCAGGTAGGCGACGGCGCGGCGCACGGTGTCCGGGCGGGCGTCGCGGCGGTCGGTCGCGGTCGGGCCGGCGAGCGCGGAATTCGGCATGGTGGCGAGCACCGTGGCGGCCAGGTAGTCCGCGGCGGTGCCCGCCACCAGCGAGTCGGCGGGGAACTCCGGGGCGGCCGCGATCTGCTGCAGGTGCTTGATCACCGCGGTCAGCCTGCGGTTGGCGTCGTCGTCGAGCGGGCGGTGGCCCATCAGCCGCACCGGCTCCCCGCCGCGCCCGGCCACCCGGTCCAGCAGCGCGGGGTCGAACAGGGTGATGTCGTAGCGCGCGGAGCGGATGACCCCGGAGTAGGGCAGCTCGGGCGGGGTCAGCAGCCCGGACTGGCCGGGGAGGAAGGTGTCCGGCCCGGTGTCGTGGTAGTTCTCCTCGATCGCGCCGGTGACCACGCTGACCAGGCAGATCTTGTTCAGCGGCTCGGCGTCGTAGGCCATGTCGAAGCCCAGGTGCAGCCGATCCAGGTGCACCGGGCCGAGCACGTCGCGGCGGACGTGCGCCTCGGCCGCACCCTGGCTGTCGTTGCCGATCCGCATGGTGGTGTAGTTCCGGTTCAGGAACTCTTCGGTCTCGCTCAGGTTCGTGCTGTCGAACGTGAGGTTTCGCACCCGCCACCGCCCTCTGTCCAGTGCCTGGGCAGGTGATATCCCGCCCGCGCACGGCTGCTGGCTGAACCGCGTGACGTACTCCAGTGAACTACATCGTTCGCGATAGTCAACCGCATCCCCCGGCGCGTCGCGCCGCCGCTGCTTCGATGTCAGCACCGGATAGCGCTGATTCCTTCCGAAATTGTCTTTCCAACAGTGGATTTCGGCGATTATGTTGCCGATCATTCCGCGCTGTTCTACGGTGTGGGAGTCCGCCACGGTGGAGGTGCGCACCACCGATGCGGCGGACGGAGTGCCCGCGGGCGGGCCCCTGTCCGGCTCGCACGCGGGCGCGGCCCGCCCGCTCAGGCAGCGGGCTCGGCCAGCGCCTGTTCGCGCAGCCGCTCCAGGGTCCGGCTCAGGATCCGGGAGATCTGCATCTGGGAGATGCCCAGGCGGGCCGCGATCTGGCTCTGGGTGAGGTTGTCGAAGAACCGCCAGACCAGGATCTGCCGCTCCCGCTCGGGCAGCTCGCGCAGCAGCGGCCCGACCGTCATGGCGTCCTCGAGCAGGCGGTAGGACGGGTCGACGGCGCCGTTGCGCTGCTCGATACCGGCCGGAACCGAGCCGGGCTCGTCCGAGCCCGCGCTCATCGCCTCCAGCGACTCCGAGCGGTAGCCGTTGCGGGCGAGCAGCGCCTGGGTGACCTCGACCACGTCGACGTCGAGCTCGGCGGCGATCTCGCGCGCCGTCGGCATCCGCTGCAGCCGCTGGGAGAGCAGTTCGATGGTGCCGCCGAGCCGCTGCTGCAGCTCCTTGACCGGGCGCGGCACCCGCACGCCCCAGGCCCGATCGCGGAAGTGCCTGCGCACCTCGCCCATGACGGTCGGCACCGCGAAGGCGAGGAACGGGCTGCCGAGGCCGGGATCGAAGCGGTCGACGGCCTGCACCAGCCCGACCGTGGCGACCTGGGTCAGGTCCTCCAGCGCTTCGCCGCGGCCACCGTAGCGGGCGGCGATGTGCTCGGCCAGCGGCAGCGCCGCGGTGATGATCTCGGCGCGCAGCCGGGCGCGGGCCGGGTCGGCCTCGTCGAGCGCGGCGAGTTCGGTGAGCCGCGGCTCGAGGTCGTCGTAGGAATCAGGACCACGCTTGGCGCGGACAGCAGAGGTCGTCGGGCGCATCGAGGCACCTTCCGTTGTGAAATGCAGAGGCCCGCCCGACCCTGCACAGCGGTTCACTCCACTCAGCGGGTTCCTCGACGGGCCGCCCCGCGATAACCGGAAAGAAATGTGTCGAATCGTCGGCTCGCGGCGGCCTTACCCGCTGAATCCTACCCGCCTTCGGTGCCCGGCGATACCCGAGCCGTCCGCGCACCCGGTCGCCGACACCGAAAAGGGCTGCCTCGCAGCGATATCCGCCGATTGTCCGCTTTCGCCCGAAACGCCGGTGCCGCGCCGCGCGGGCGCTTCCGGCCGGGCCGGGTAAGGTGGAGGTATCCGGAAGACGTATCGCGGCCTCGAATCGGCGCATGCCGCCGGATCATCGCAGCACCCGACAGGACAGGACAGGAACACTCCGGCCGCGGCCATCGCCGCGACCGCCAGGCAGCTCCTGCTGAATCTTCCCGCCGGGCGCACCTTCGGAGCACCGCTCCCCCGAACCCGATCACGAGGACCTTGTGACCAGCAACGACGTACCCGAACTGTTCAGCCACGCCCCCGCGGCCGAACTGCCGACGCAGACCCCTGAGACCGGCGCGGTGCCCACCCCGGTGTTCAGCGATCCGCGCTCCGCGCAGACCCGCGACACCGACTTCGACGCCGCTCCGCCCCGCCGCAACCGGCGCTGATCCACAAGCACATGTGAGGAGCCTCCCATAGCCATCACCCAGGTCGGTCCCTACGCACACCTGAGCCCCGCCGACATCGAAGAACTCGGGCGCGAACTCGACGCCATCCGCGCCGACGTCGCGGGCAGCCTCGGGGCCGCGGACGCGAAGTACATCCGGCACACCATCGCCGCGCAGCGCGCACTCGACGTCGTCTCCCGCGCGCTGGTCGTGTTCGGCCGCTCGCGGAAGACCGTCGCCATCGGCACCGCGGGCACCGCGCTCGCCAAGATCATCGAGAACATGGAGCTGGGCCACAACATCGGCCACGGCCAGTGGGACTGGATGAACGACCCGGAGATCCACTCCGGCACCTGGGAGTGGGACATGATGGGCGCCTCCGCCCACTGGCGCTACTCGCACAACTACCAGCACCACGTCTACACCAACGTGCTCGACCACGACGAGGACCTCGGCTTCGGCATCATGCGGGTCACCAGGGACCAGGAGTGGCGCCCGGCGCACCTGCTCGCCCCGGTCCAGAACCTGCTGCTCGCGCTGACCTTCGAGTGGGGCATCGCGCTGCACGGCCTCTACGCCGAGCTGGACCGCTCGATCAGCAAGCGCGAGCGCCGCGGCCACCTGGCCGCCATCCGCGGCAAGATGCTGCGCCAGGTCGGCAAGGACTACCTGGTGCTCCCGCTGCTGAGCGGGCGGCGCTGGAAGCGCACGCTGGCCGCGAACGCGACCGCCAACATCGTCCGCAACGTCTGGGCCTACCTGGTGATCTTCTGCGGGCACTTCCCGGACGGCGCGGAGAAGTTCGACGCGAGCGTGACCGAGCGGGAGAGCCGCGCGGAGTGGTACCTGCGCCAGATGCTCGGCACCGCCAACTTCGACGCCGGGCGGGTGCTGGCCTTCCTCAGTGGCAACCTCTGCTACCAGATCGAGCACCACCTGTTCCCGGAGCTGCCGAGCAACCGGTACGCCGAGATCGCGGTGCGGGTGCGGGCGGTGTGCGAGCGCTACGACCTGCCCTACACCAGCGGGCCGCTGCTCGCCCAGTACCTGCTCACGCTGCGCACCATCCACAAGCTCTCGCTGCCGGACCGCTTCCTGACCAGGGACTGTCACGACGCGCCGGAGACCGCCTCCGAGCAGAAGTTCGCGGACGCCCCGCTGCCACCGGTCCGGATTCCGGGCCGCCCGCACACCGGGCTGCGCACCGCGCTGCATCGGCTCGGGGCACG
>NZ_JBHSAX010000019.1:188221-349755 GCF_042650385.1 Nocardia jiangsuensis | reverse complement strand
CGCAGCCCGTTCGACCGGTCAACGGTCGATCGGGCTGCGCCGCCCACGTTTTCCCCCGGTTTCCCGTGGCATCCCCCCGACTGCAGGAACATTCGTTCATCAGGAGGCGATGACCATGGCGGAGAGCCACCGTTCGGCGGAGACCGGCGAGTACGTGACCGAGGAGACCGCGGAGCAGAACCCGCGCACCACCCTCGGCGAGAACGAGGCGCACGAGGGCGACAACCGGCGCGACCGATCGGCCATCACCGGCCACTTCGTCAAGCCGGACACCAGCCGCAGGCACCCGGACACCACCGTCACCGAGAACGGCTGACCCGTTCATCCGGGCCGCTCCGGGGTACCACACCCGGTACCCGAGGAGAGGAGCTGCCGTGAGCGAGCAGAAGAAGACCGGCGAGGACGAGCCGAAGGGCGGCCGTCCCGGCCCCACCGATCAGGGCCGGGACGGCGGCATGGCCACCCGCGAACACGCTCCGGAACTCACCGAACCGGACGAGGACGATTCCGGGGACTGATCCCCGGACCGCGGCCCCGATACCGACCACCGGTCGGCCGCGCACCCGAACCGGGCGAAATGTTTCCCCCGGCCGGTCACACCGGACAGCACTGCCACGACACAGTCCCGGAACTATCGGACGATCGTGGAAAGGCAGGTCAGGTGAGCAGGTCTGGAATGGTCGCGGTGGGTGCGGTGCTCGCGGTGTGCGGTGCGGCGCTCGGTGCGGGTCCGGCGGGCGCCGACATGTCGCTGAACGGAACCGACCCGGTGGCGAGCGGCTGCGCGGCGAAGACGTCGGTGACGGCGAATCTGCCGCTCCCCGACGATCGGGGCGAGACGACCGCGCTCACGCTGCGGGTGCTGCGCTCGGCGGCCTGCGACACCACCTGGGTGGAGATCGACAACCCCTACCCGGACGGGGCGGTCGAGGTGCACACCCTGATCGCGGTGGCCGCCACCGACATCATGTACCAGCGCACCGCCGCGCGCGCCGGACGGCAGATCTCACCACAGGTCTTCGCGCCCGGCCGCACCTGCGTCAAGGTCTCGGCGACGGTGACCAGCGCGGGCCGGGTGCTGGCCGGCGGCGGACCGGCGACGAAGATCTGCTGAATCGAGCTGATCAGCGGTGCCGCGGAGCCGGTTTGGCACCGCGGGCCAGGGGTAGCTCGGCGCCGACCACGGCACCGAAGAAAGGCACTCCCATGGCATCCATCGGATCGACCCCGCGCACCGGCGACCGCTCGCCGGTGCGGGGCGCGGCATTGATCGTCGGCGCGGTCTTCCTGCTGGTCGGCATCCTGGGCTTCATCCCCGGTGTCACCACGAACTACGACACGCTGCAGTTCGCCGGGCACCACTCCGAGGCGAAGCTACTCGGGCTGTTCCAGGTCTCCATCCTGCACAACCTGGTGCACCTGGCCTTCGGCGCGGCCGGGCTGATCGCCGCGCGGGCGATCCGGACCGCGCAGCTGTACCTGATCATCGGCGGCGCCATCTACCTGGTGCTGTGGCTCTACGGCCTGGCCATCGACGAGCACAGCGACGCCAACTTCGTGCCGCTGAACACCGCCGACAACTGGCTGCACTTCGGGCTCGGCGTCGGCATGATCGGGCTCGGCGTCCTGCTCGGCAGGCGCGCCGTCGACCGCGGGGCGCACGGCTCGGCGATCTGACGCACGACCGCGACACCCGGTGGCTCCCGCGCGAACATCGCGGGAGCCACCGGTTGTCCGCTCAGAGGTAGCGGGAGACCACCCGCCCCCTGGCGAAGGCGATCACCCTGGTGCCGGGCAGCACCGAGGGTTCGCTCAGCTCGTGCAGCAACTGCTCCAGCACGGTGGCGGCAGGCACCCGGTCGGTGCCGTCGGTGCTGCCGCCGGGGAAGCGGTGCCGGTTCTCGGCGGTGTAGATCCAGGCCCGATCGTTCCGGATCCCGATCCGGACCACCTGCTCGGCATTGACGAAACCCTCGAACTCGTCGCCGAGGTCGATGAAGGTGGCCATCCACGATCCCTTCGCTGTCGTGCGCGGTACCGCGCACGCCGTCGGACTTCCCCGCATCGGCGCGGCCGAACCCGCTCGTCGCCGCACATTGCGGCAAGCGGTGTGCGCGCGCCCGGCCGGTCTGGTTGACTTCCGAGGTGACCTCGAGTCGCCCGCTTCGGGCCGGGGCACGGTGTAGCCGCCGACCCGCGACGAGCACCGACCCGATGCCGCGCCGCGCGTGCGCCGGGCGCCGCTCCGACCCGACTCGAAAGTCACTCGGAGCCATGGTTTCACAGCGAGGATATCGGTCGCGCACCCCCGTCGGCACATCCGGCGGCCCAGCTTCGGCGGACCGGTGCGATCCCGGTCCGGCCCACACATCGGAACGAGGACGGCAATGACGGAGACAGCGGCGCCCGCGGGCCACCAGTCCGACCAGGTCGAGCTGCGCCAGCTGCTGGCCGGGCTGACCGCCGTGCGCGACGGCGACTTCGGCACCAGGCTGCCCGCCGACGCCGACGGGCTGCTCGGCGAGATCGCGACGGTCTTCAACGGCATGGTCGACCAGCTCTCGCTCTTCACCTCGGAGGTGACCCGCGTGGCCCGCGAGGTCGGCACCGACGGGCGGCTCGGCGGCCAGGCCGAGGTGCCCGAGGTCTCCGGCACCTGGAAGGACCTCACCGACTCGGTGAACGCCATGGCGGGCAATCTCACCGCGCAGGTGCGCAATATCGCCCAGGTGACCACCGCGGTGGCGCGTGGCGACCTCACCCAGAAGATCCGGGTGGACGCGCGCGGGGAGATCCTGGAGCTCAAGGAGACCATCAACACGATGGTCGACCAGCTCTCGTCCTTCGCCGACGAGGTCACCCGCGTCTCCCGCGAGGTCGGCACCGAGGGCCGCCTCGGCGGGCAGGCCGACGTCAAGGGCGTCTCCGGCACCTGGCGCGACCTCACCGACTCGGTGAACTTCATGGCGGGCAACCTCACCGCGCAGGTGCGCTCGATCGCCCAGGTCGCCACCGCGGTGGCCAGGGGCGACCTCACCCAGAACATCACCGTCGACGCGCGCGGGGAGATCCTGGAGCTCAAGAACACCATCAACACCATGGTCGACCAGCTCTCCTCGTTCGCCGACGAGGTGACGAGGGTGGCCCGCGAGGTGGGCACCGAGGGGCGGCTCGGCGGGCAGGCCGATGTCAAGGGCGTCTCCGGCACCTGGAAGGACCTCACCGAGTCGGTGAACGTGATGGGCGACAACCTGACCGCCCAGGTGCGCTCGATCGCCCAGGTGACGACGGCCGTGGCGCGCGGCGACCTCACCCAGAAGATCCGGGTGGATGCCCGCGGCGAGATCCTGGAGCTCAAGGAGACCATCAACACGATGGTCGACCAGCTCTCCGCCTTCGCCGACGAGGTCACCAGGGTGGCCCGCGAGGTCGGCACCGAGGGCAACCTGGGCGGGCAGGCGACAGTGCGCGGGGTCTCCGGCACCTGGAAGGACCTCACCGACAACGTCAACGTGATGGCCTCCAACCTGACCAACCAGGTGCGCTCGATCGCGCAGGTCGCCACCGCGGTGGCCCGCGGTGATCTGAGCCAGACCATCACCGTCGAGGCCAAGGGCGAGGTCGCGGCGCTGGCCGGGGTGATCAACACCATGGTCACCACGCTGTCGGCCTTCGCCGACGAGGTCACCCGCGTGGCCCGCGAGGTCGGCACCGAGGGCATGCTCGGCGGGCAGGCACGGGTGCCGAACGTGGCGGGCACCTGGAAGGACCTCACCGACAACGTCAACTCCATGGCGAACAACCTGACCAACCAGGTGCGCAATATCGCCCAGGTGACGACGGCGGTGGCCCAGGGCGACCTGACCCGCAAGATCGACGTGGACGCGCGCGGCGAGATCCTGGCGCTCAAGACCACCATCAACACCATGGTCGACCAGCTCTCCGCCTTCGCGGCGGAGGTCACCCGCGTGGCCCGCGAGGTGGGGTCGGAGGGCCGCCTCGGTGGTCAGGCCGAGGTCGAGGGCGTCTCCGGCACCTGGAAGCGGCTGACCGAGAACGTGAACGAGCTGGCGGGCAACCTGACCAGGCAGGTGCGCGCCATCGCCGAGGTCACCAGCGCGGTCGCCGAGGGCGACCTGACCCGCTCGATCACCGTCGAGGCCTCCGGCGAGGTCGCCGAGCTCAAGGACAACATCAACTCCATGGTCGGCTCGCTGCGCGAGACCACCACCGCCAACCAGGACCAGGACTGGCTCAAGACCAACCTGGCCCGGATCTCCGGGCTCATGCAGGGCCAGCGCGAGCTGCACGTGGTGGCCGAGCTGATCATGGACGAGCTGGCCCCGCTCGTCCGCGCCCAGTTCGGCGCCTTCTACCTGGCCGACGACACCACCGAGCGGCCGGAGCTGCGGCTGATCAGCTCCTACGGCAGCCCGGAGGACAGCGCGCCGCGGCTGGCGTTCGGGCAGTCGCTGGTCGGGCAGGCGGCGCGCAGCAGGCGCACCATCGCGGTGGACGAGGTGCCCGGCGACTACGTCACCATCTCCTCCGGGCTCGGCCGCACCGCGCCGATGAACCTGCTCGTGCTGCCGATCGGGGTCGAGGACCAGGTGCTCGGCGTGATCGAGCTGGCCTCGCTGCACCGTTTCACCCGCATCCACCGCGACTTCCTGGACCAGCTCATGGAGACGGTCGGGGTGAACGTCAACACCATCATCGCCAATGCCCGCACCGACGAGCTGCTCGTCGAGTCGCAGCGGCTCACCACCGAGCTGCAGGCCCGCTCCGAGGAGCTGCAGGTGCAGCAGGACGAGCTGCAGCGCTCGAATGCCGAGCTGGAGGAGAAGGCGGCGCTGCTGGCCACCCAGAACCGTGACATCGAGGCCAAGAACCTGGAGATCGAGCAGGCCCGCCAGGAGCTGGAGACCAGGGCCCAGCAGCTCTCGCTGGCCTCGAAGTACAAGTCGGAGTTCCTGGCCAATATGAGCCACGAGCTGCGCACCCCGCTGAACAGCCTGCTCATCCTGGCCCAGCTGCTGGCGCAGAACCCGAACCGGAACCTGACCCCCAAGCAGGTCGAGTACGCCGGGATCATCCATTCGGCGGGCTCGGATCTGCTGCAGCTCATCAACGACATCCTCGATCTCTCCAAGGTCGAGGCGGGCAAGATGGAGCTGGCCCCGGAGCAGGTGCCGCTGCGCAAGCTGCTCGACTACGTCGAGGCCACCTTCCGGCCGATGACCACGCAGAAGAGCCTCGGCTTCCGGGTCGGCACCGCGCCGGGGCTGCCCGCCGAGCTGCTCACCGACGACTCCCGGCTGCGCCAGGTGCTGCGCAACCTGCTCTCCAACGCGGTGAAGTTCACCGAGAACGGGTCGGTCGAGCTGCGCATCGAGCCCGCCGCGCCGGGCGAGCTGCCCGCGGCGGCGCGCAGGCACGGCCCCGCCATCGCCTTCCGGGTGATCGACACCGGGATCGGCATCGCCGAGCACCAGCTGGAGTCGATCTTCGGGGCGTTCCAGCAGGCCGACGGCACCACCAGCCGCAAGTACGGCGGCACCGGGCTCGGGCTCTCGATCAGCAGGGAGATCGCCTACCTGCTCGGCGGCGCGATCACCGCGGAGAGCGTGGTCGGGCGGGGCAGCACCTTCACCTTCTACCTGCCGGTGGCGCGCCCCGACTTCCTCCAGGCGCCGGTGCGCGAGGACGTGCGCAGCCCGGAGCCGCTCCCGCTGCCCGCAGGGCCGCCGCAGCCGCGCAGGCTGCTCGTGGTCGAGGAGCGGCCGCAGGGGCTGCTCTCGCTGGTCGCGCAGAGCGCGGTCGCCGACCTCGCCGACAGCAACGACCCGCGCGGGCCGGTGCAGGTGGTGACGGCGATCGGGGTGCAGGAGGCGGCCGCCGCGATGGCCGCGGAGGTGTTCCACTGCGTGGTGCTGGAGCTGAACATGCCCGGTGACGCCGCGCTGCGGCTGCTGGCCACCATGGACGGCGACAGCGCCGCGCGGACCGTCCCGGTGCTGGCGCACAACAACCGCAGGCTCGGCTCCGAGCAGGAGCTGCTGCTGCAGGAGCGCACCGCGCAGCGCCCGCTCGAGCTGCTCTCCAGCCTGGACGAGCTGCGCGAGCGGATCGCGCTGCACATCACCGCCGAGGCGCCGGGCGACGTGCTCCCGCTGGTGCGCGGCGAGGAGAAACCCGCGCCCGCGCCGCAGTGGCCGGACGGGCGGCTGGCCGGGCGCACCGTGCTCATCGTGGACGACGACGCGCGGAACCTGTTCGCGCTCAGCAGCATCCTCGAGCTGCACGGGGTCACGGTGCTGCACGCGGAGAACGGGCGCGAGGGGATCGAGACGCTGGTGGCGCATCCGGAGACCGATCTGGTGCTGATGGACGTGATGATGCCGGAGATGGACGGGTACACCGCCACCTCCACCATCCGGGAGATGCCGCGGTACACGCAGCTGCCGATCATCGCGGTCACCGCCAAGGCGATGCTCGGGGACCGGGAGAAGAGCCTCGCCTCCGGCGCCAACGACTACGTCACCAAGCCGGTGGACGCCGACGCGCTGCTCACCTGCATCCAGCATTGGCTGGGGTCGCGGTGACCGGGACGCGAGCCGGGTCCGGCCCGGCCGGGACGGCGGGCGAGACGGTCGCCGCCGATGGCACCGGCACGGCGGGCGAATCTGCCGCGGCCGACGACGGGACCGGCGTGCCGGGTGGCGAGCGCGCGGCCGGCGGGCCGGTCGTGACCAGGCTGGCGGCGACCGTCGAGCGGCTGCGGGCGGAGGTGGAGCAGGCGCGGGCGACCGCGGACGGGCGGGCGCTGGTCGAGCTGGCGAAGGGCGTGCTGATCGAGCGGCTGCGCTGCGGCCCGGCCCAGGCCGCGCGGCAGCTGGACGCGCTGGCCAGGCGCTCCGGGGTGAGCGTCGTCGACTTGGCGGCCGAGCTGGTCGGCCAGGCCGCGCGGGACGAGACGGGCGCGGTGCCGGTTCCGGTGCCGCAGCAGCCGGCCGAGGCGGTCCGGCTGCGCACCGCGGAGAGCGGGCTGCTGGCCGCGGGCGACCCGCAGCGGGTCGCGCAGTCGCTGCTGGAGCACGCCGCCGCCCCGCTCGGCGCCACCGCGGTGGCGATCTGGGCGGTCGGCACCGACTCCTCGCTCGCGCTCGCCGGTTTCGCCGGGATCGATCGCGCCGAAGCCGAACGGTGGCGCTACCTGCCGCCGGGCGTGGTCACCCCGGCCCGCCAGGCGCTCACCCTGCGCGAACCCCAGTGGATCGCCGACATCGCGGGCTCCGGGCTGCCCTCCATCGGGGCGCGGGAGGGCGGCCGCGCCGCCATCCCGGCAGGCATCGGCGGGCGGCTCATCGGCGTGCTCGAGGTGTGCTGGCCGACGCCGCTCGAGCCGCAGCCACCGCAGATCCGGCGCCAGCTCGAGGCGCTGGCCGAGCTGTGCGCGCACACCCTGGAGTCGGACCCGGTCACCGTCGGCGCCCCCGCCCGGCCCGGCGTCGCCGACCTGGTCCGGCTGGCCGACGGCCTCTTCGACCCGGCGCTGGTGCTGCTGCCGCACCTCGGCCCGGACGGTACGCTCACCGACTTCCGCATCCACCACCTCAACGCCTCCTTCGTCGACCCCGCCGGCCGGCCGCGCGGGCTGGTCGACGGCGCGCTGCTCTTCGAGGCGTACCCGATGGCGGCCAGCGAGGGCGGGCTCTTCGAGCGCGTCGAGCACGTCTTCGCCACCGGCGAGACCTACCGCGCCGACCGGGTGCAGCTCACCGAGCTGGTCGACCAGGTGCCGCTCACCGTCTCCGCCGCGCTCGGGATCAGCAGGCACGGCGCCGCGGTGCTCGTGGTGTGGCGGGTGGAGGACGAGACCGGCCGGCTGGCCGCGCTGCTGCAGCACGCGCAGCGCCTCGGCCGGGTCGGCGGCTTCGAGGAGAACGCCGCGAGCGGCGCGATCACCTGGAGCAGCGACCTCTTCGCGCTGCACGGCCTCGCCCCAGGCGCCGACCCGGTGCCGCTGGCCCGGCTCCCCGAGCACGTGCACGCCGACGACACCGACGCGGTGCGGCGGCTGCTGCGCAGCCTGCTGCGCTACCGCCGCCCCGGCTCCACCTCCTTCCGGCTGATCCGCCCCAACGGCGACACCAGGCACATCCGGATCATCGCCGAGCCGGTGGTGGACAGCGCCGGGCACCTGCTCGCGGTGCGCGGTGCCTACCAGGACATCTCCGCCCAGCACTGGACCGAGGTCGCGCTCTCGGCCACCCAGGACCGGCTCGCGCACACCGAGCAGCACGCCGCCGAGCAGAGCAGGCTCGCCCGCCAGCTGCAGCAGGCGATCATGCCCGCCGCCCAGCCCGTCATCGAGGCGTTCGGGCTGCACATCGCGGTGCGCTACCGCCCCGCCGAGCAGGACCACCTGGTCGGCGGCGACTGGTACGACGCCATCGTGCTGCCGAGCAAGCAGATCCTGGTCTCGGTCGGCGACATCACCGGCCACGGCATCAAGGCCGCTACCGGAATGGTGGTGCTGCGCAACGCGTTACGCGGCCTCGCCGCGACCGGCGCCGGGCCGGGCCAGATGCTCACCTGGCTCAACCTGGTCGCCCACCACCTCACCGACGACATCTTCGCCACCGCCGTCTGCGGGCTCTACGACCCGGAGACCAGGGTGCTGCGCTGGGCCCGCGCCGGCCACCTCCCGCCGGTGCTGATCCGCGACGGCACCGCCGTCACCCTGCCCGAACTCTCCGGCATGCTGCTCGGCGCCGTCGCCGAGTCGGTCTACGAGGAGGGCGCCGAGCAGCTGCAGGCCGACGACATCCTGCTGCTCTACACCGACGGCCTGATCGAGCGCCGCGACCGCTACCTCGACGACTGCGTGCAGCGGCTGCTCGACATCTCGGCCGGCTTCACCGGCACCCTGGACGAGCGGCTCGACCACCTGCTCGACCACAGCGACGCCAACAGCGACGACGACACCTGCGTCGTCGGCATCCAGGTCGGCCGCGGCGATGCTGTCTAGCCCGCGCGGTAGATCCGGCGCGCGGCGAGCACCATGGAGAGCTGCAGCGGCAGCCGGGCCAGCGCGACGGCCTTGAGCGGCTTCGGCAGCCGCTCGTTGCGCACCCAGTCGACCGCCATCTTGATGTTGGCGGGGTAGACCGCGACGAACAGCAGCTCCGCCAGCCGGGCGCCGAGCTTGCGGGTGCCCGGCCGCAGCAGCGCGCCCGCGATCGCGAGCTCGGCGACCCCGGAGCCGAGGGTGTAGAGCCGCGGGCTGCCCGGCAGCTGCTCGGGGATCACCGTGTCGAACGGTGCGGGGGCGACGAAGTGCAGCACCCCGACTCCCCCGAGCAGCAGCGCGAGCCGTCGCGCCGTCCGCTCCTCATCGACCTCGCTCACCGGCCATCTCCTCCACACGTCGAGAATGACGGCTAACTTACCAGCCTCGGGACGGCCCCGCCCGCGTGGCCGGGGGTGGCGACGACACGGGGAGGAAACCGGACGGGTCAGCGACCGCCGGCGGCGGCCACCCTGGCCCAGACGGCCGGGTCGGCGCGCGGGCCGCCGGGGGTGGCGGCGCCGTAGCGGGCGATCTCGGCGTCCAGGTTCAGCGGGCCGGTCATGGCGGCGCCGCCGGCCGCGGGCGGCTACGGCACCCGGGACTGGAAGAGCCCGAGGTCGTGGTCGTGGGCCGAGCCGGCGTGCCGTAGGAAGGCGCCGCCGGGAAAGCCGGCGCCGAGCCGCTCGAAGCCGAGCACTCCCTCGTAGAAGTCCAGGCTGCGCTGCAGCTCCGCGACGTACAGCACGACGTGATTGATGCCGCGCAGCCCCACGCCGTCCTCCTCCGCCGCCCCGATCGCGGCGCGGCCTCTCCCCCCATGATCCACGGCACGGCCGGGTCCGGCGCCTCGTACCCTGACACCGTGCTGAACCGCGATACCTTCGACCTCGGCGACGTCACGCTGCACGCGCTGACCTGGGGCACGCCCGGCGCGCCGCTGGCGCTGTGCCTGCACGGCTACCCCGACACCGCCTGGACCTGGCGACATCTCGGCCCGGAGCTGGCCGGGCGCGGGTTCCACGTGGTGGCGCCGTTCAGCCGCGGCTACGCCCCCTCCGGCATCCCCGCCGACGGCGATCTCTCCACCGGCGCCAGGGTGGCCGACGCGCTCGGCATCGCGGCCCGGGTCGGCGCGCCGGAGGCGGTGGTGATCGGCCACGACTGGGGCGGCTTCACCGCGACCGCGCTCGCGGCGCTGGACGGCACCCCGTTCCGCGCGGTCGTGAGCCTGGCCGTGCCGCCGATCGCGAGCATGACTCCGAGCCGGGACAACCTGCTCCCGCACCTGGCGCAGACCCTCGCGCAGTCGGTCGACAGCTGGTACATCCTCGCCAACCAGCTCCCGGTGCTGCCCGAGCGCGCTTTCGCCCGGCTGACGCCATTCCTCTGGCGCACCTGGTCGCCCGGGTACGACGCCACCGAGGATCTGGCGCATCTCGCCGCCGCCACCCCGACCCGCGCGCACCGCACCGCCGCCACCGACTACTACCGCTTCCTGCTGCGCCGCCGCGCCCGCAGCCCGCGCAACCGCGAGCTGGACCGGCTGCTCCTCGCCGAGCCGACGCACCCGCTGCTGACCCTGCACGGCAGCACCGACGGCTGCCTGCGCCCCGGCCTCTTCCGCGGCCTGGAGCGGCGGCTACCGGCCGGGAGCCGGGTCGTCGAGGTCGAGGGCGCAGGCCACTTCCTGCACCTGGAGCAGCCCGCCCTGGTGCACCGGTTGATCATCGAGCACCTGACGGCCGGCTGAGCTCACGGCACGAGCGCGCGCAGGATCAGCGCGGTGGCGTGCTCGGCGAGCTCGCCGGTGCTCAGCTCGAGCGTGCCGTCCAGCCACGCCTCCACCAGCTGGCTCAGCCCGCCCGCGACGAAGAGCGCGGCGCGGGCCAGCCACGGCGGGTCCGGCGCGATCCCGAGCTGGGCGGGGGCGTACTCGACCACGATCGCGGCCATGGTGGCGAGCAGGGCGCGGCGGCGCTCCAGCAGCAGCGGGCTGAGTTCGCCCGCCGCGATGTGGTGCACGTGCGGGTCGGTCGCGATCACCTCGAGCAGCGCGTGCAGCGCCGCCCGCAGCCGCTGCTCGGGGCCGCCCCGGCTGGTCAGCCCGACCTGGATCAGCGTGCCGAGCAGCAGGTCGCGCACCTCGTCGGCGATCGCGACCAGCAGCTCCTCGCGGCTCGCGAAGTGCTCGTAGAAGTAGCGGTCGGTGAGCCCGGCGGCCTTGCACACCCCGCGCACGGTGACCGCCGCGTGCCCGGACTCGCCCCAGATCCGGCGCCCCTCGCGCAGCAGCGCGCCGCGCCGGTCCGACCGCCGCTTGGCGGCGCTCACCCCGGCGTAGCTGCGCTCGACTTTCGGCCTCACCATTTGACCCTCATCGTAGGCGACCCTAGATTGGACGACGCCCGTCCTCAGATGGGCGGGTGCGAGGAGGGCCGGAAGTGCGCGACACCGAAATGCAGCGGTGGGCACACCGTTTCGAGATCCTGCGTTCAGAGCTGCGCACCGGGGCGGGGACCGGCTCGGCCGAGCAGCTGCTCGCCACCCAGCTCGCGGCGTTCCGCGAGTTCATCGACACTCCGCCCTGGGCGCCGCTGCCGCACCTTCCCCCGCCGATGACCGACCGCGCGGCCGCCGCGGGCGCCGAGCACCTGCTGCTGGCCTGCCACTACCTGCTCGCGCTCCCCGCCGTGGTGGCCGCGGCCGCCGACGCTCCCGCCGCGCGCACCGCGCTGGCCGAGCTGCTCGACCGGCTCGGCGAGCTGGCCGCGGACTGGGCCCGGGACGGAGTCGACGAGGAGCGGGCATGCGCCCTGGCCGAGCACAATCACGAACTGCATCACGCGGTGCGGCCAGCCTGACTCCGCGGCGGCCGCGCTCAGAGGGTGCCGATACCGGCCCGGACGTACCGCTCGAGAATCGCCGGATCCAGCTGGTCGGGGGCGGTGAGCAGCGCGGCGCGGATGCGCTCCGGGATCGCGGGCCGGGCGCGCCCGGCGAACGCGTCGACCACCCGCGCCCAGCCCGGCATCCCGAACCAATTCCCGCTCACCGCACCGAAACACGATTTCACCGCGATGAACCACGCCATGTCGTGCTCGTCCGGTGCGGTCAGGGTGGCGTAGTAGCCGACCGCTTTCGCGCAGTCGGCGGCCCACTCCGGGTAGTGCTCGCCGAGCAGGTCGGCGACGGTCCGGCTGCCCGCCGCCACCCGCTCCGGGTCGGCGAGGGTGCTCGAAAGCCGCTGCCACGCGTCGGGGCTGCGGTCGGCGGCGACGAGGAAGCCGCGCATGATCCGGAAGGCGGCCACGTTGGCGGCGAACATCTCGCCGTCGCTGATCCGGTTCAGCCCGTCGCGCGCGTGCGCATCCTCGACCAGGGTGGTGCGCCAGGCGCCGAGCACCATCGAGTAGGCGGCGACCGGGAGCTGGTCGGCGCCGATCCGCTCGGCGTGCCGCGATGCGTAGTACGCGCGGCCCTGCTCGAGGGTCCAGGTCGCCATGTCCAGGGGGCTGTTCACCGGGCGGTAGATATCGCCGTACTCGCTGCTGCGCTCGATGGCGACGAAGCCGTCGGCGGCCAGCCGCGACAGCCGGTCGCGCAGCGTGCCGACCACCCCGCTGTCGATCTCGGCCTCGTCCAGCTCCCACATGCCCGGGTAGGTCATCCGGGCGATCCGCCGGGCCTGCACCCCGTGCGGGAAGCGGTCGACCACGTCCACGAGCTGCCGGTATTCGACCGGCAACGCCGCGTAGACGGCGAACTCGGCTTCGCTGCGCATGCGGTCTCCTCCCGACGATCACCGACGGCCCTCGTGCCGGGGGCCGCGCGGCGCCGGGCGGCCTGCGGTGGTCAACTACGCTCCTGCCCGGCGGCTTTCACCTCGATGCGCAGCCCCACCAGCAAGAACGCTACAACCAGGCACCGGGTCTCGCATCCGCACGCGACGCGAGCCGGGCTCGGCGCCGGTCAGACGCGGTCGGAGCCGTCCGGTTCCCAGTTGGGCATCCAGTCCGGATCGAGCACCGCCATCCGCTCGGCGCCCGCCTCGGCCATCAGCGCCGCGCGGTGCATGCCGTCGACCCACTGCGCGCCGTTCGCGGCGATCTCGATGGGCCGGGCGAACAGCTCACTCCAGGCGAACAATTCATTGCCGCGCAGCCCGAGCCGCCGTCCGTGCTCGCGCCACTCCCGGTGCGTCCACCCCTTGGGCCGCGCGCTCACCGCCTCCGCGCTGGCCTCGGCGACGACCCGCCAGTCGATGGCGGCGCCGCCCCGGCGGGCGATGTTGTCCGCGGCGACCCGCGCGGGCAGCGGCGGCACGTCGGCGACCTTCCACACCACGAAATCCATCGTGTCCTCGCCTCTGCTCACCTGCCATCGCCCCCGGATGATCCGACGCCCGCCATTGCCGGAAACCACCGTATCGAGGAGTCCCCCGGATACCGAATCACCGGTACGCAGAGCGCCGGATCCCGGCCGGTTCCGCGTGCGCACCGCGATCAGCGCGGCGGCCACGACGGCGCAGCCGCCGAGCAGGGTCGCCGGTCCGACGCGCTCGTGCAGCAGCAGCGCGGCCCAGCCGATGGTCAGCACCGGCTGGGGGCGGGTGCCGCACTGCCGCGATCCCGGTGAGCGTGAGCATCGTCGTCTGCGCGATCGGCTACACCGGGGACGGTCTGCTCGCCCGCGAACTCGGCGCCTGACGGACCATCTCCCTGGCACTGGTCCTGGCGGCGCCGGTCACTGCGGCTCAGCTGCTCCGGCCCGCGGCCGGGCGATATCCCGGCCGCCGCCCGGGTGATCGGTCAGGCCCTGGCCTGCTCGTGACGTCCGGCGAAGCCGAGCAGGTGCGGGATCACCTCGTCCGGGTTCGCCCAGAGCAGGTCGTGGCCGATGCCGGGGTAGATCCTGGTCTCGACCATCGGGATGTGCGCGCGGGCGCGGGCCGCGGCGGCCACGGGGTCGTTGACCACCGTTTCCGCGCCGAAGAGCACCAGGGCGGGCGCGGTGATCGCGGCGAGCTGCTCGTCGGTGAACGGGCGGTCCCACGGTAGGGCCATCCGGTACTTCGTCGCCGCGACGGCCACCGCCAGTTCGTCGTCGTCCATCACGAAACGGGGCATGCCCCAGCTGTTGAACTTGCGCATCCGCTCCGGGGTCGGGCGCGCCCCGGCGACAAGCATCTTGGCCAGCAGGCTCAACCGCGGTCGGACGAAGGTCGCGGCGCTGGGTTCGATCAGGGTGAGCGTCGCGAGCCGGTCCGGGTGGTGTACGGCGACCGCGCCGGCCAGCCAGGCGCCGAGCGAGTTGCCCACCAGGTGCACCCGGCGCTCCCCGAGCCCGTCGAGCAGCTCGGTGCACCAGGTGGCGACGTCGGCGGCGTCGCGGACGGGCGCGGTCTGCACGCAACGGCCCGCCCAGCCGATGACGTCCGGGGTGTAGACCGTGCGCTCCCCGGCCAGCTCGGCCATGAACCGCCACCAGACATTGCCGTTGCCGCCGATGCCGGGGAGCAGCACGATCGGCGCCCCGGAGCCCTCCCCCGACCGGCGCACCCGGGTGGTTCCGAACGAGGTCGCGACATCGTGCTCGGTCGAGGGCACCGGCCACTTCGCCGCCACACTGTCGTAGGCGCGGAAGAACTCGTCCCGCGCGGTATCACTGGTGAATCGGCCGATCTTCGGCATGGGTACCCTCCCGTTCCCGTGGTTACGGTACGAGCATATCAACTGCTTTGATATCTAGATACCGTCAAGCTGTCCGGCGACGGTTCGCAGGCCGTCCCGGATGAGCCGTCCGTACTCGTCGTCGCCGAGCGTGCCGATCGCGTCCCAGAGCTGCCGCAGCTCGAGCCGCACTGCCTGCGATTCGCCTGCGTGGCCGCGCCGCAGACCCAGCGCAGCGCCCCACTCGGCGGGCCCGTACCGACAGCGGCGCAACCACAGCGCGCCGGCCGCGTGCCGATGCCGACGGCCGGGATTTCCGCTGCGGGCCGACGGTTGATCCTGAGCGGGGTGGCGGCCGAGATCGAGCCGCGCTAGCGGGTGATCCAGGTGTCGATCATCGCGGCGAGCACCTCGGCCGCGGCGGCGGTGTCGTAGCCGGGGTCGCGCAGCCGTTCGGCCACGATGGCGTCGATGGCGCCGCCGATGGCGAGCGCCGCCGTCCGGGAGTCGATTCCGGCGCCGCCGCGGGCGCGGACGGCACCGTCGAGCAGCCCGGCCAGCGGGCGCCAGCGGGCTTCGGGGGCGCGCTCGGCGGCGGTGCCGGTCACGGCCTCGATCAGCATCCTGGTGTGCCGGGGCCGCGCGCGCAGGTGCCCGATCATGGCGCGGGCGTATGCCGCCGGTTTCCCGGCGTCGCCGGCGGCGTCGACCGCGGCGCCGACGGTCTCGACGAGCGCGGCGAGCACGTGCTCGTAGGCGGCCAGGATCACCGCGTCCTTGGACGAGAAGTGGTACAGCACAGCCGCTTTGGTGATCCCGGCGCCGTCGGCGATGCGGCTCAGCGAGGTGCCGGCGTACCCGTGCTCGGCCACCTGCTCGATGGCGACCTCGATCAGCTGGGCGCGCCGCGCCCGTTCGGTGAGCGTCGGCGGTCTGCCCTCTCGACCGTTGGCCATCCGCCGATTCTACCGTACGGTGGAATTACTTACCGATCGGTTAGGAGACGACCGTTGACCGACTCCGAGAAGCGTTCGCGCCGGTGGCGCCGGACCCGCACGACCGTCGTCGTCGCCGCCCTCACGGCGGCGGGCATCGCCCTGCTGGTGCGTACCCCAGCCCCGATCGGGCACTGGGACGACGCCGCCGGTCAGGACCGGTTCCGCGCCGCCTACGACACCGCTTTCGCCGCGCTTCCCGCACCGGCGCGCACCCTCGACATCCGCACCGGCCACGGCCTGGTCCGGGTCTACCGCTTCGCCGGTGAGCGCCCGGCTGCCCGCCCGTTCCTGCTGCTGCCCGGCCGCGCCTCGGCCACCCCGGTCTGGGCCGCCAACCTGCCCGGGCTGCTCGAACTCGGCGACGTCTACACCGTCGACCTGCTCGGCGAGCCGGGCCTGAGCATCCAGGAGCGCCCGATCAGCGGCGACGCCGACCACGCCGCCTGGCTGCACCAGACCCTCGCGGCGCTCCCCGAGGACGCAGTCCACCTGGTCGGGCTCTCCATCGGCGGCTGGACCGCGGTCAACCTCGCCCTGCACGACCCGGCGCACATCGCCACGCTCACCCTGATCGACCCGGTGCACGTCTTCGACGACCTGCCGCTCGGCACGATCGTCCGCTCGCTGCCCGCCGCACTGCCCTGGCTGCCGAAATCCTGGCGCGACGGCTTCAACTCGTACACCGCGGGCGGCGCCCCCGTCGAGGACGAGCCGGTCGCCGCCATGATCGAGGCCGGAATGCGGCACTACCGCCTCGAGCTCCCCGCCCCGACCCGGATCACCGAGGACCGGCTGGCCGGGCTGCGCCCGCCGGTGCTGGCGATCATCGCGGGCCGCTCGGTCATGCACGACCCCGCCACGGCCGTCGCGACCGCCGAGCGCGCGCTACCGGGCGGCACCGTGCGCGTCTACCCGGATGCCTCGCACGCGCTCAACGGCGAGTACCCGGACCGGATAGCCGCCGATATCGCCGAATTCACCGGCGCGAGGAGGTGATTCAGCGGGCCCAGCTCGGCACGACGAAGATCCCCTCGGCCTCGACGGTGACGCCGTCGGCGTCGCCGAGGGTCGCGGTGACGAAGGTCTTCAGCCCCTCGGTGCGCTCGGCCCTGGCGCGGGCGCACAGCGGCCCGAGCGGGGTGCCGCGGCGGTAGCGCAGGGTGAGGGTGCCGGTGGAGGTGGCGCGCACCCCGTCGGAGGCGGCCACGCCGGCGATGTGGTCGAGGACCAGGGCGCAGACGCCGCCGTGCACGTGGCCGGGCGGCCCCTCGTAGGCGGCGCCGAGCACGACGTCGCAGCGGTAGCCGCCGCCGGGGTCCGGCTCGATCTCCAGCGGCGGCGCGATGGCGTTGCGCAGCCCGATCGCGGCGTTGCCCCAGGGCATGGAGTCGCCACTGCTGTTGTAGCTGATGCCGAAGCTGCCGGGGAGCTGGTCGCGGCGCAGCCGCGCGGTGACCGCGCGGATCGCGGCCTCGGCCGCGCGGATCTCCGGCTCGGCGGCGGTGCTGCGGATGGTGGCGTCGACGAGCTCGCGCACGGCGTCGGCGAGCGGGCCGTACACGGCGGCCCGCCGGTCGATCTCGGCGCTCTCGACATCCTCGAAGGTGAACACGTCAGTACTTGAGCGCGCCGCCGTCGACCGGGATCTGCAGCCCGGTGAGCGGCCCGGACCCGGGGCCTGCCAGCCAGCCGACCACCTCGGCGACGTCCTCGGCGGGCATGAACCCGCTCTGCCCGTCCGAGGCCAGCTTCAGCGGCACCGGTGGGAAGCTGTGCAGGAACGACGGGTGCTTGCCGAAGAGCTCCAGCATGGCGTCGGGCTGGATCATCGGGGTGTCCACCGAGTACGGGTGGATGGAGTTGACCCGGATGCCGTACTCCCCCGCCTCCAGCGCGAGCGTGTTGGTCAGCGCGACCAGCCCGTGCTTCGCGGCGGCGTAGTGGCCGTTGCCCGGAGTCGCCTTGAGCCCGGCCGACGAGCTCACGATGATGATCGAGCCGCCGTTTCCCGCCTCGATCATGGCGGGCACCGCGGCCCGCACGGTCCGCCAGGTGCCGGAGAGGTTGACCTCGACGACGCGGTCCCAGTGCTCCTCGCTCAGCTCCCACAGCCGGCCCCAGCTCAGGATGCCCGCATTGGCGACCAGCACGTCGAGCCGCCCGAAGAGCGCGACCCCGTCGGCGACCAGCTGCTGCTGCGCGGCCAGGTCCCTGATGTCGACGACCCGGCTCAGCACCTTGCGCCCGGTCGCCTCGACCAGCCGCGCGGTCTCGGCCAGGTCGTCGGCGGTGGGGGCGGGGTAGGTGACGGTGGGCGAGATCGGCGCGCACACGTCGGCGATGATCAGGTCGGCGCCCAGCTCGGCGAGGCGAACGGCGTGCGCGCGGCCCTGCCCGCGCGCGGCGCCCGTCACCAGCGCGGCTCTGCCCAGTAGCGGCTCGGTCGGATCACCCATCGCAGGACCTCGATCATCGTCTCGGGCGAGCGGCCGGAGCCACCGCGGTACGACCCTGAAATTAGACGGATGTCCATTCGGCAGTCAAGACAACTGCCCCGGGTCAGTCGACCGCGACTGTCCGCGGCGACCGCACCATCGCCGCCCCGACCACCAGCACCAGCGACAACACCCCCGCCACCAGGAACGCGGTGTGCACCCCGTCGGCGGTAGCCGCCACCACCTCGGAGCCCTCGCGCAGCGCCGACTCGGTCCCCCGCGTCATCATCGTGATGAACAGCGCGGTGCCCGCGGCCCCCGCCACCTGCTGCACCGTGCTCACCGTCGCACTGCCGTGCGAGTACAGCTCCGGCGGGAGGGCGCCGAGCGCCGAGGTCATGAGCGGGGTGAGCCCGCAGCTGATCCCGGCGCTGACGATCACGTGCGCGGTGATCACCAGCCCGATCGAGGAGTGCTCGTCCAGCGTCGCCAGCACCCAGACGCCCGCGCTCAGCGCGATGGTGCCGGGCAGCACCAGCGGCCGCGCCCCCCACCGGTCGAAGAGCGCGCCGACGAACGGCGCGAGCAACCCCATCACCAGCCCGCCCGGCAGCAGGACCAGCCCGGTGGTGAGCACGTCCTTGCCGAGCACGTTCTGCAGGTAGATGGGCAGCACGATGAGCGCGCCGAACAGCGTCAGCATGAGGCTGCCCATGAGCGCCACCGCCAGCCGGAACGGCCCGACCGCGAAGGTGCGCAGGTCGAGCAGCGCCCGCCCGCGCCCGACCAGCTTCAGCTGCCGCACCACGAACAGCACCAGCGCCACCGCGCCGACGCTCAGCGGGACGAACGGCGGCACCGGCGCGTGCCCGGAGGCCGACTCGCCGATGCTGCTGAGCCCGTACACCAGCCCGCCGAAGCCGAGCGCCGCCAGCGGCACCGAGACGTAGTCCAGGTGCGCCTTGCGCGGCTCGGTCACATTGCGCACGAAGACCCCGCCGAGCACCAGCACCGCGACCGCGATCGGCAGCACGATCCAGAACATGGCGCGCCAGCTCAGCGACTGCAGGATCAGCCCGGAGACGGTCGGCCCGACGGCGGGCGCCACCGAGATCACGATCGAGACCAGCCCCATGGTCCGCCCGCGCGACTCCGCAGGCACCACGTTCAGGATCGTGGTCATGAGCAACGGGATCATCAGCGCGGTGCCGACCGCCTGCACCACCCTGGCCACCACGAGCACCTCGAACCCCGGCGCCAGCGCGGCGATCAGCGTGCCGAGGGTGAACAGCGACATCGCGGCGATGTAGATCGCGCGCATCGAGAAGCGCTGCAGCACGAAGCCGGTGGTCGGGATGACGATCGCCATGGTGAGCAGGAACCCGCTGGTCAGCCACTGCGCGGTGGCCGCGGTGATGCCGAGGTCGACCATCAGGGTCGGCAGCGCGACGCTCAGGATGGTCTCGTTGAGGATCACCACGAAGGCCGCGATCAGCAGCAGCCCGATCAGCAGGATGGTGCCGGGCGGGCGCGCGGCCGCGCCGGTGGTGCCGTCGCCCGCGGCCACCTCGGTCTCTGTCACGTGCCTCATCCGATCGTCGTGCCGCCGGTACCGGGGCAGACTATCGAATGGTGTCAGTGACTGCCATATTGGCACCGGATGCCGGTGCGTATTCTGGCCCGGTGAACTCTTCGGCCGCGCCCGATCTGCGCGCACGCAGGCGGAACGCGACCAGGATCGAGATCCGCGCGGCCGCGCTCACGCTCTTCGAGCACCAGGGCGCCGAGCGCACCACCGTGGAGGAGATCGCGGCGGCCGCAGGCATCTCCCAGCGCACCTTCTTCCGCTACTTCCCCACCAAGGAGGAGTGCGTCCTCTTCGACGTGTACGGCTTCGAGGCCGCGCTCGACCACTGCCTGGCGACCGCCGACCCCGCGACGCTCACCCTCGCCGACGTGGAGGCGGCCTTCGCCGCCGTGATCGCCAGCATCGGAGCCGACGAGCAGAGCGAGGTCGCCGCCACCACCAGGCGCATCCGGAGACTCGTCGCCACCGACGCCTCGCTCAGCCGGGCCGCCGTGGCCAGGCACGCGGACTGCACCCAGCGCTCGCTGGCTCCGATCGACGGCCGCTGCTCCCCCACCGACCGCGCCCGGCTGCGGATGATCCTGCAGGTCGCGCAGATCGCCCTGCACCTCGCCTTCGAGGAGTGGGTCGAGGCGGACGCGGGCGCCGGGCTCGCCGCGATCCACGACACCGTCTGCGCCCGCCTCCGCGCCCTCTGAACGCCGGGTCGACCACCCCGCCGAGCGCACCCCGCCGCTCGAGCGGGCCGGGAGCTGCCCTCGCTAGTGGAACCGGCCCCGATCGTGGTACCGATCCAGCGCCGCCCGCAGGTCGGTGATGGTGTCCGCGCTCAACCCCCCGCCCGTGGCGACCGGGTAACCGGACGGCGCGGCGGTGCGCGCCCTCGCCTCGGCCTCGCCGAGCAGCCGATCGGCCTCCAGGCTGGCGCGCCGTAAACGGTGCCGCTCGTGCGCGGTGAGGGTGCTGCGCCTGCACCGGGCATCGAGCTCGGCGTGCTGTTCGCGCAGGTCGGCGAGGCTGCTCGGGTCGGGCACCGTGGGGAGCCCCTCGATGGCCTCGACGAGATCGGTATAGCGCTGTTCGAGGGTGGCCATCGTTCTCCCGGGTCGTTCCGTCCCCCAGTCCGTACAGCGTAGGACAATCCTGCTGCCCGGAACCAGCTTTCAGCTCACCGAACCGCGCGCTGCCCGGCAGTCACCGCGCCGACCGGCGAAGAGGCCGCGGATTGCGGCCCGGGCAGGGTGATCGGCAGCGGCGCCGAGGTGGGCGGCAGGTGGGTGTCGACGTGCGCGAGCAGGTCGTGCACGGCGAACGGCTTGGGCAGGTAGCCGTGCGCGCCCGCCGCCATGGCCGCCGCGATCACCGGCTCCTCGCGGCTCGCGGAGACGATCACGATCGGCGTCGCGCAGACCGCGCGCAGCGCCCGGCACACCGCGACCCCGTGCAGATCGGTCAGCATGAGGTCGAGCAGGATCAGCCCCGGCCGGTGCCGCTGCGCGTAGGCGGCGGCCTGTGCGCCCGCCGCGAGGTGGTCGACGATCAGGCTCTGGCCGGCGAGCACGATGGAGATCATCTCCGCGGTCGCCGGATCGTCCTCGACGAGCAGCACCCGCGCCGGGCTCGCCCAGTAGTCCCGCAGGCACACCGGGCGCGCCCGCCCCGGCGGCGCCGTCGTCGGCCTAGGTTTCTGACCCATCGCGAACTCCCCGGGGACCCCGATACGGCGAGCTTCGCCGTGATCACGAACTGTGGGGTTCGACCGTAGGCCGCGGGGTCCGGGGCGGCAATACGGCGGCGGGGTCGGGCGCCGGATGGGAATGATCGAAATCAGCACGCGGCCAAGCTGTTACCCGACCGTCGCCTGCTCGCGGTGGCCGAGACCGGACCGAGATCCGCCCCGGGGGAAACCGCTGGTCGCCGCAGCTCCGCGGCTGTCCCGCGGATCGGCGGAGCACCGACGCCGAACGCGGCGCCCGAACCGCGCCGAACCCGCGTATCGCGCACCGAACTCCGTCGCATACCGTCTGCCGCCCTCCCTGCTTCTCTCGGCGCGACGCTGCCCGGAAGCTGGCAAGATTGTTTGATGCGCATAGCGCAATGTGTACATGTTTTGCGGCGAATCGGAGACTGCCGAGGCCCGGAGGCCTCGGCAGCTCGGTATCCGAGATGATGCGACCCGTACCGGCGGCACGAGCCCCATCGGCGGCCATGCTACAGCCGACCCCGCCACGCGCAATGCCCCATCCCCCGAAACCGTTGGGCCGCACCCACGTCCGCCCTCGAACGGGCAGTCAGGAACCGCCGCCGCCCGAATCGCCACCGGCATCCGACCAGTCGCCGTCGCCCGCCGACCACTCCCCCGTGTCCGACGCGTCCTTCGAGCGTCCCGCGACGTAGGCGATGAACCCGATGAGCAGCACGACGGCGAGAAGGATCGCTGTGATCAGAAGGAGAAAACCCGCCGTCGTCATGCGCCGATCATACGGTCGCGGACACTCCCCGGCTCAGGCACTTTCGCGGGCGGCGGCGCGCCCCGCCTCGCGCCCGGAGAACAGGCAGCCGCCGAGGAAGGTGCCCTCCAGCGCGCGGTACCCGTGCACTCCCCCGCCGCCGAACCCGGCCGCCTCGCCCGCCGCGTACAGCCCGGGGATCGGGGCGCCCGCGGCGTCGAGCACCCGCCCGGAGAGGTCGGTCTGCAGCCCGCCGAGGGTCTTCCTGGTGAGAATGTTCATCCGGATGGCGATGAGCGGCCCGGCCGCGGGGTCGAGGAGGCGGTGCGGTTCGGTGGTGCGGGCGAGGCTGTCGCCGATGTAGGCGCGGGAGCGGCGCAGCGCGACGATGCCGGGGTCGGTGCTCGCCGGGTTGCCGATCTCGGCGTCCCGCGCCGCGATCTGCGCCTGGAGGTCGTCGAGGCCGATGAGGTCGGTGCCGGTGAGCCGGTTCATCCCGGCGACCAGCTCGGGGAGCGTATCGGCGACGACGAAGTCCTCGCCCCGGTCGAGGAAGTTCCGCACCGGCGGCGGGGTGTCGTCGAAGGCGCGCATGGCGAGGTAGCCGACGAGGTCCTCGGCGGTGAGCTCGGGGTTCTGCTCGGAGCCCGACAGCACGAACTCCTTGTCGACGATCCGCTTGTTGAGCACGAACCAGGAGTAGTCGTAGCCGGTCGCGGTGATCAGCTCGAGCGTGCCGAGGGTGTCGACGCTGGGGATGCCCGGACTGGGGAAACGCCTGCCGGTGGCGTCGAACCACATCGAGGACGGCGCGGCCAGCACCCGGATGCCGTGCCCGGGCCAGATCGGCGAGGGATTGGTGATGCCCTCGGTGTAGTGCCACATGCGGTCCCGGTTCACCAGCCGCGCGCCGGCCGCCTCGGCGATGCCGAGCATCCGCCCGTCGACGTGTGCGGGCACCCCGGTGCCGAGCCGGGCGGGCGGGGCGCCGAGCCGGGCCGGCCAATTGCGCCGCACCAGTTCGTGATCGGCGCCGATGCCGCCGGAGGTCACGATGACGATCGGGGCGCGCAGCTCGAACTCGCCGACCTCGGTGCGGGAGCTCGGGGTGCCGCGCGCGGCGCCGCTCGGCTCCAGGATGCCGCCGCGGACCCCGGAGATCGCGCCGCCGGTGGTGACCAGCTCGTCGACCCGGTGCCGGAACGCGAAGGTGAGCAGCCGCTCGGGCGCCTGCCGCACCTTGCGCTCGAACGGCTCGACCACCCCCGGCCCGGTGCCGAGGGTGATGTGGAAGCGCGGCACCGAGTTGCCCGGCGTCTGCGGCCCCTCGCCGCGTTCGGCCCAGCCGACGATCGGCACCCAGCGCATGCCCTCCCGGAAGAGCCACGCCTGCTTCTCCTCGGCGGCGAAGTGCAGGTAGGCCTCGGCCCAGCGGGCGGCCCAGTAGTCCTCGCCGAGCGGGTCGCCGACCCCGCGGTCGAAGCCGGCCGTGCGGAACCAGTCCGCGCGCGCCAGCTCGAAGGAGTCCCTGATCCCGGCGACCTTCTGCTCCACCGAACCCACCAGGAAGAGCCCGCCCAGCGACCAGAACGCCTGTCCGCCCAGGCTCGCCTCCGGCTCCTGGTCGAGCAGCAGCACGCGGTGACCGGCGGCCACGAGTTCGCTGGTGGCGACCAGCCCCGCCAGCCCGGCGCCGACGACGATGGCATCGGCGTCGCTGCCCGGCGGCGCGGCCCAGGCCCGGTTCGCGCCGAGCGCGGCGAGGGTGGTGGCGGCCGCCGCGCCGCCGAGCAGGCCGCGGCGGGTGATTCCGCTGTCGCCAGGGTGAGAAGGCATCGTCGCACTGTCCTCGATGGCGGGGATCCGGTTACCGGATGGTAGGGAGCCGGGTCCGCGGGCGACAACCACCCAACTGGTCAACTGACCGAATCGGCACACACCTTGACGCAACCAATAGGTTGCAATACCGTTCATGGCAATCAAATGGTTGCTATGAAGGAGCACGGCATGAGCTTTCCCGATCGCATCGTCCGCACCATCGACCTCACCCAGCCGCCCGCCACCGTCTGGGCGGCGATCACCACCGCCGACGGTCTCGGTGGCTGGTTCGGCGACAGCGCCAGCATCGACCTGCGCCCCGGCGGCACCGCGGAGCTCACCTGGTCGGGCGAGCACACCGAGCGGCTGCGGGTGGAGCGGGTCGAGGAGCCGTCGGTCTTCGGCTTCACCTGGCACATCCACGGCCTGCCGGAGGAGGATCCGCGCCGCACCTACGTCGAGTTCACCCTGGAACCGGCCGGCTCGGGCACTCGGCTCACCGTCGTGGAGACCGGGTTCGCGCAGCTCACCGAGGACGCGCACCGGGTCGCGTTCGACGGCAACACCGACGGCTGGGCCAAGGAACTCGCCGAGCTCGACCGGTACCTCGATGCGGCCTGAGCTCGAGTCCACCGCCGAGCGGGTCTTCACCGCGCTCGCCGATCCGAGCAGGCGCTCGATCCTCGCCACCCTCGCCGCGGACGGCCCCGCCACCGCGACCGACCTCGCCGACCGGCTCCCCATCACCAGGCAGGCGATCGCCAAGCACCTCGCCCTGCTCGCGGAGGCGGGGCTGGTGATCGCCGAGCCCGGCGAGCGCCGCCGCGTCCGCTACCGCCTCGATTCCGCGCCGATGCGGGTGGCCCAGCGGTTCCTCGCCGCGCTGGCGCGGGACTGGGACGGCCCGCTCGCAGCGCTCCGCCATCATCTGGACGGGCAGGAAGGAAACCCCCATGAGCACAGCTGATTTCACCGTCACCCTCACCGTCGACGCCACCCCCGAGCAGGCTTTCGCCGCCATCGGCGACGTGCGCGGCTGGTGGTCGGAGACCATCGAGGGCAGCACCGGGGCGGTCGGCGACAGCTACCGCTTCGAGGTGCCGGGCGTGCACCGCTGCACCATGACCACCACCGAGTCCGTGCCGGGCGAACGCCTGGTCTGGCACGTCACCGACTCGGCCCTGACCTTCGTCGCGGACACCGCGGAGTGGGAGGACACCGACGTGGTCTTCGACCTCACCGAGCGCGGCGGCCGCACCGAGATCCGCTTCACCCACGTCGGCCTGCGCCCCGCGGGCGAGTGCTACGAGGTGTGCACGAACGCGTGGGCAGGCTACCTCACGAACAGCCTGTACAACCTGATCACGACGGGAGCGGGTGACCCGTTCCGGCGCGGGACCACCATCGCGACCGAGGCGGCCGAGCACGGCAACACCGAACTCCTCGGTCTCGGAGGTGGCACGTAGAGCACCCACGCACAACGGAGCTGCGTCCACCGCCGGGGTCGACGAGCACGCGGAGCACTTCCGGGATTCCGCTGTCCCGAGCGGTCCGAAGCCGGCCCGACGGGGTCGCCGGGTAGCGGTTCTCGACCGCGCCGCGCGGTGGCGGTAAGCCCGGCGGCCGGCGACGGTGACCGGGGTGAAGTCGACGTAGCGCCCACCTCGGCGGTGCACCCGGTCACGACCAGATCCGGCGCCACGATCCCCGAACACCGGCCCCCTGCTGGACTTGCGCCTGACGATCCCCTCGCTGCGACGCGAAAACAGCGCTTCCGCAACGGTTTCGGCAGTCCACCGAGCATCCGCGCCGGGCAGGCGGTGATCGCGAGGCTGCTGGTGCGGGCGCAGGCGGCGGGTCAGGCGTAGGTGTAGTCGTCGAGCGGGAAGGTCCGGCTGGTCCACCAGGCCTGCAGGCCGGTGGTCGGGCGCAGCGAGCTGAAGTCGCCGTGGTGGTCGACGTAGTAGCTGCCCGCCGGGGCGCAGTTGCTGATGGCGAGCAGCGAGTTCGCGGCGCGGGCCCGGACGAACTCCAGGAACCGCGCGTTGGCCTCGGGACGCACGGCGACCCGGTCGGCGCCGCGCCGCTCGGCCTCGCGCAGCACCCGGATGATGTGGCCCGCCTGGGTCTCGACCATGACGTGGTAGGAGCCGCCGGACCAGGAGTAGGGGCCGAAGAGCGAGAAGGCGTTCGGCAGCTGCGGCAGGCTGACGCCCTCGTAGGACTGCAGCGGCTCGTGCTCGAAGAACTCGGCCAGGTCGAAGCCGTCGGAGGTGCGCACCGGGGAGATCCGATAGTTGACCGGCAGCCGCAGGAGGGCTGCCCGCCCCGGCCTCGGTGGTCGCGCTCAGCCCCTGGCTCGGCCTGGATCCGACCGGCAAGCTCGCGCACCGCAACGCCGCCACCGAGGCCTACCTGCCGACCGCCGCCTTCTCACGCATCGCCGAGCTGGGCTGCACCAGGGACGGCAGCGTCGACCTCACGCTCTCGCCGGTCTCCGGCGCGCTGGCCGGGCTGCCGCCGACGCTGCTCGCCGCCTGCGACGACGAGTTCCTCCGGCTCGACTCCGAGGTCATGGCCGAGCGGCTGACCGCGGCGGGCGTGCCGTGCGAGCTGCACCTCTGGTACGGCCAGATCCACGCCTTCCCGGTCGTCTTCCCTACCTGCCGGAGAGCCGCGCGCTCACCGCCGAGATCGCGCGCTTCGCCCGCGCGCACATCCGCCCCGCGGCCGCGACCGCCGCGGCCTGAGCCACCCTGCGAAAGGAACCCCCGTGACCATCCCGACCGCGCTCTCGACCGAGACCCGCGACCACCCGGCGGCGCTGCTCGACGAGCTCCGCGAACTGACCGCGACGGCGCCCGCCCGCGCCCGCCTCGCCTGCTGGGACCACGTCCTCGCGGCGAGCGCCGCCGACGACCGCGAGCTGCTCGACGCGCTCTTCGCCGCGGGCACCGCACCGCGGCTGCACGGCGACTACGAGGGCATCGTGGTCGGCAAGCTCTTCGGCATCCCGGGGCTGACGCTGCTCAACCCGGTGGTGGCGATCGAACCCGGCTGGGTCGGCAAGAGCTTCGACGCCGGCACCGGCACCAACCGCCTCGACCGGCTGGCCTACCTCGCGGTGCGGGCGGCGGTCCCCGGCTACCGGGGCTGGGTGCGCACCGGCGCGGTGTACCGCGGCCTCCGCTTCACGCACCGGATCGAGCGGGCGGTGCTCGCCCCGCACAACCAGGTGGTCGCGGTCACCTACACCGACCCGGCGCTCGGCAACCCGGGCAGCCGGGTGGTGCCGATCGAACGGGTCAGGGACGAGATCGTCGAGCTGGTGCCGGGGGTGTACCTGGGCCGGGCGCAGATGCGCTCGACCGGCGGCGAGATCCGCGCGGTCGGCTACTTCGCCCTGCGCGCGCCGCGGCCGGGGGTGCGGCGGTGATCCGGCTGGACGGCGCCACCGCCTGCGTCACCGGCGGGGCCCGTGGCATCGGCCGGGCCACCGCGATCGCGCTCGCCGCGCGCGGCGCCCGGGTGTGGATCGGCGATATCGACGCGGCCGCGGCCGCGGCGACGGCGGCCGAGATCGGCGGGCACGCGGCCCCGCTGGACGTCACCGACCCGGAGAGCTTCGCCGCGTTCCTCGCCGCCGCGGCGGCGAGCGGGCCGGTGCAGATCCTGGTGAACAACGCGGGCATCATGCGGCTCGCCCCCTACCTGGAGCTCGAGCTGGCCGGGCACCACCGCGAAATGGCGATCAACGTCGGCGGGGTGATCAACGGGATGAGCCTGGCGCTGCCCGGCATGGTGGCGCGCGGGCGCGGCCACATCGTCAACGTGGCCTCGATGGCGGCCAAGGTGACCACGCCGGGCGCGGCGGTGTACTGCGCCTCCAAGTTCGCGGTCGCCGCGCTCTCCCGCGCGGTCCGCGCCGAGCTGGACGGCACCGGAGTCAGCGTCACCACCGTCCTGCCCGCGGCGGTGCACACCGAGCTCACCTCGGGGGTGAACCTGGCGCTGCAGCCGACCCTGCAACCCGGCGAGGTGGGCGAGGCGATCGCCGACACCGTCCGGCACCGGCGCGCCGAGGTGGCCGTTCCGCGCTGGCTGGCGCCGCTGGGCACGGTCGAGCAGGGCCTCCCCGAGGCGGCATTACGCCTGGTGAAGCGCCGCTTCGTCGGCCGCGACCCGGGGCAGTACGACGCCGGGCGGCGCCGCGCCTACCTGGACCGCATCGAGGGCTGAGGCGCCCCTTGCCGGGCGCGAGTGGGTGCCGCGCCGCGCCCGCTCACGGCGCGGTTCGGCTCGGCGTAGCGAGGCCGCCGGGCAGGCGGGTGGCGGCGGGGCCGGAGTCGCCGCGCGGTGGGGCGGGTGCCCGACGGTCGCGCAGCGCCGCCTCCAGCTCGGCGCGGTCGTCGAAGCGCCTGGTCGCGGCGGCGTAGCGCTGCACGGTGTCGGCGCCGCGGCCCGCGAGCAGCACGAGGTCGCCGGGGCGGGCGGCGGCGACGGCGTGCCGGATGGCGGCGCCGCGGTCGGCGATCTCGACGGTGGCGGCACCGCTCGCGCCGCCGGTGGCGCCGGCGAGCACCTGGCGGCGCAGTTCGGGCGCGGATTCGTGCTCCGGGCTCTCATCGGTGACCACGACGAGGTCGGCCCGCTGCGCCGCGGTCCGGCCGAGCACCGCGCGCTTGCCCGGATCCCGGTCGCCGGTCGCGCCGATCACCACGATGAGCCTGCCCGCGGTGGCGGTCCTGGCCCAGGAGAGCACCGCGCGCTGACCGTCCTCGTTGTGCGCGTAGTCGACGAAGGCGAGGAAGTCCTGCCCGGCGTCGACCCGCTCGAGCCGTCCGGGCACCACCCCGAGCCCGGCCATGCCCGCCGCGGCGCGCTCGGGGTGGATTCCCGCGCCGGCCAGCACGGCCAGCGCGATCAGGGCATTGCGCACCTGGTGGGTGCCGAGCAGCCGCAGCCGCACCGGGAAGGAGCCGGCCGGGCCGTGCGCGCGGAAGCGGGTTCCGGTCAGCTCGGCGTGGATATCGGTGGCCCGCCAGTCCGCCGCGACCCCCGGCGTCGTGGTGCAGGTGACCGTCGGCAGCAGCGCCCGCCCGGCCAGCCGCAGCCCCCAGGCGTCGTCGACGGCGACCACCGCACGCTCGCTGCGCGCGGGGTCGAAGAGCGCGGCCTTGGCCGCGAAATAGCTCTCCATCGAGCCGTGGTGGTCGAGGTGGTCGCGGGCGAGGCCGGTGAAGGCGACGCAGGCGAAGTGCGTGCCGTCGACGCGGTGCTCGGTGAGCCCGTGCGACGACACCTCGAGCACCGCCGCGCCGGCGCCGTCGGCGACGCAGCGGGCCAGGTGGCCGGCGATGACATCGGCCTCCGGGGTGGTGCGGGTCGCGGGTTCCGAGCGCGCCGGGGTCCGGGCGACGATACCGCCGAGCAGCCCGCGCGGGATTCCGGCCCCGGCCAGCCCGGCGTCGAGCAGGTAGGTGGTCGAGGTCTTGCCGTTGGTGCCGGTCACCCCGAAGACCGGCAGCCGCCGCGAGGGATCGCCGTGCAGCCGGGACGCCAGCGGGCCGAGCGCGGGGCGCGGTGCGCGCACGACCAGGGTGGGCAGCGTGCGCGCCGGCCGATCGCTGACCACCGCCACCGCGCCGCGGCGCCGCGCCTGCTCCTCGAAGTCGAGGCCGTGGTGCCGCTGCCCGGGCAGCGCGAACCACAGCGTGCCCGGCTCGACCGCCCGCGAATCGGCGGCGACGTCGGTGACGAGCTCGGCCCCGGCTCCCGGTGGGAGCGGGCAGCGCAGGTCGCGGGCGATTTCGGCGAGCGTGACGGGCACCAGGCGTTCCTTCCGGCCACGAAAGCCCGGCGGGCCCTCGGAAGTAGTTCGGCACGGGATACCCCGCGGAGGCGCGCTACTCCTCCGGATCGGCGGCTGTGCGCCACCTCTCCAGCACCGACTCCGCCTGGATGAGCTGTTCGCGAGGGATCACGGTCAGGCCGGTGGTCAGGATGCCCATCGCCAGCGCACCGATCTCGGCGAGCAGGCCGCTCATCGCTCGCCCCGCCGCTGCCGCCAGTAGGTGAGGTAGGCGTTGGGGTCGGTGAGGTACCAGATCCGCAGGATGCCGATCGGGGTCGAGCCCTGCGCGGACATCGCGCCGGGCAGCCGGTCGGCGGCGGGCGGGGCGGCGCGCAGCGCCACGGCCCAGCGGGCGGCGACGTCGGCGGGGTCGTGGTAGCGGTCGGTGCGCGCGGCCAGCACCGGCGGCGCGTCGTGCACCCGCATCCAGCGCACCGGCGGCAGCTGCGCGGCGGCGCCGTTGACGTAGTCGCTGAGCGCGCGCTCGCGGGCGCGGGTGAGCGCGGGGCCGGAGCGTCCGGCGGTGGCCGCGTCGACGGCGCGGCGCAGCGCGGCCGGGTCGAGGACGAGCCCGCGTGACGTCACCGCCGGTGCGCGGGCGTCGGGAGCTGCGTGCTGGTCATGGACGGACATCCTTTCGGCGAGCGCGACGAACCCCGGTACGTCGAACATAGGGGCCCGGTCCCGCGCTGTCTGTCGGCGATCCGACCGATTCTCACCGGCAACCGCTGAGTAGCCGACGCCCCATTGCGCACAGTCAATCCAACGGCAAGCTAGGCTAATGGTCATTAGCCCGCACCGGCCGAGGTGCGGGCGGGATTCCGGCGGGAGCGTCATGACGGTGGAGCTGTCGTACTCGGACGAGGTCACCGGCCTCGTCGCCAGCACCGAGGCCTTCGTGCGGGAGGTGGTGCTCCCGATCGAGGACGCCAACGGCGGCGACATCGCCGTCGCGGGCTCCGACGAGATCCGGGTCGAGCTGCAGAGCGAGGCGCGCAGCCGCGGTATCTTCGCCCCGCACGCGCCGGTCGAGTACGGCGGGCTCGGGCTGGACATGAGCGACCGCGCCCCGGTCTTCGAGGCCGCGGGGTACTCGCTCTTCGGGCCGCTCGCGGTGCACATCGCCGCGCCGGACGAGGGCAATGTGCACCTGCTCGCGCACGTCGCGAGCCCGGAGCAGAAGCAGCGGTTCCTGGCGCCGCTCGCGCACGGCGACCAGCGCTCCGCCTTCGCCATGACCGAGCCCGCCCCCGGCGCGGGCTCGGACCCCTCCGCGCTCACCACCCGCGCGGAGAAGGCGCCGGGCGGCTGGAAGATCAACGGCCACAAGTGGTTCATCACCGGCGCGGACGGCGCCGGATTCTTCATCATCATGGCCCGCACCTCCGGCGCGCCCGGCGACCGCGGCGGCGCCACCATGTTCCTCAGCCCGGCCGACGCGCCTGGGCTGCGGGTGGAGCGCCACATCAGCACACTGGACCGCTCGATGATCGGCGGGCACTGCGAGGTCTTCTTCGACGATCTCTTCGTCCCCGACGAGGCCGTGCTCGGCGCGGTCGACGAGGGGTTCGCCTACGCCCAGGTGCGGCTCGGCCCGGCCCGGATGACCCACGTCATGCGCTGGCTCGGCGCCGCGCGGCGCGCGCACGACATCGCCGTCGCGCAGGTGGCGCAGCGCCGCGGCTTCGGCTCGGTGCTCGGCGATCTCGGGATGGTGCAGCAGCTGGTCGCCGACAACGAGATCGATATCGCCGCCACCCGCGCCCTGCTGGTGCGCGCCTGCTGGGAGCTGGACCAGGGTGGCTCCGCCGCGAACGCGACCGCCATCGCCAAGACCTTCGGCGCCGAGGCGATCGGGCGGATCGTGGACCGCTCGGTGCAGATGTGCGGCGGGCTCGGCGTCTCCGACGACCTGCCCCTGGCCCGGCTCTCCCGCGAGGTCCGGCCGTTCCGGGTGTACGACGGGCCGTCCGAGGTGCACCGCTGGGCGCTGGCCAAGCGGGTCGTCGGCGCCGCCAAGCGGGCCGCGCGGGAGCGGGCGCAGTGACCGCGACCGTGCACGAGGGGCTCGATCTGGTCGCGCTGCGGCGGTTCTTCACCGAGCGGGATGTCGCGGTCGACGGCGAGCTGCGGGCCGAGCTGATCTCCGGCGGCAAGTCCAACCTGACCTTCCTGATCACCGACGACCGCACCCGCTGGGTGCTGCGCCGCCCGCCGACCGCCGGGCTCACCCCGTCCGCGCACGACATGGCGCGCGAGTTCCGGGTCTGCGCGGCGCTCCGGGACAGCCAGGTGCCGGTGGCACCGACGGTCGCGCTCTGCACCGACGAACAGGTGATGGGGGCACCGTTCGCGGTGACCGGATTCGTCGGGGGGCAGGTCGTCCGCACCGCCGACGATCTCGCCGCGTTCTCCGACGCCGAGATCACCGCCTGCACCGACGAGCTCGTCCGGGTGCTCGCCGCCCTGCACGCGGTCGATCCGGACGCGGTCGGGCTGGCCGGCTTCGGCCGCCCCGAGGGGTACCTGACCAGGCAGGTCGCGCTGTGGGCGCGGCAGTGGGAGCGGGTCAGGACGCGCGAGCTGCCCGACCTGCACCGCCTGCACGACCGGCTCGCCGCCGCCGTCCCCGCCCGCTCGGCGGTCTCGATCGTGCACGGCGACTACCGCATCGACAACACCATCCTTGCCGCGCCGGGCCGGGTGGCGGCGGTGGTGGACTGGGAGCTCTCCACGCTCGGCGACCCGCTCGCCGACCTGGCCCAGATGTGCACCTACCGCCACTCCGCGCTCGATGCCATCATCGGCGAGACCGCGGCCTGGACCAGCCCGCGGCTGCCCGGCCCCGCCGAGCTCGCGCAGCGCTACGCCGAGCACACCGGCCGCGACCTCGGCGCGTGGGGCTTCTACCTGGGGCTGGCGCACCTCAAGCTCGCGGTGATCGCCGAGGGGATCACGCACCGGCACCGGGCCGGGGCGACCGAGGGCGACGGGTTCGAGCACGCGCACCTGGCGGTCGGGCCGCTGGTCGCGGCGGGGCTGGCGGCGCTCGGGGAGTAGCGGGTCACCCGTCGCCGTCGACGATCCGCTGGATCAGCGCGCCGTAGCGCCGGATCAGCGTCTCGTCGTCGATGGCGGCGGGGTCGAGCAGCTCGAGGTGGCGGAGCGCGGCGGCGAGTCCGAGCAGCTGCGCCATGACGAGCTGGGCGCGCAGCCGGTCCGGCGCGGTGTCGCCGATCCGCTCCGCGACGGCGTCCAGGTACCGGGTGCGGACGTCGGCGCGGGTGCGGGCCGGATCGTCGGATTCCCGGATGAGCACCGGCGCCATCGCCCACGGCTCCGGCTCGTCGGCGCGGCGCCGCTCCACCAGCCGCCGCACCATCAGGACTCCCGGCGGCTCGCCCGCGGGCGGCGGCGCCTCGTCGAGCGCTGCGCCGGAGGGGTCGGCGGCGGCGAACAGCTCGGCCTTGCTCCCGGTCAGCTTCATGACGAGCGCGGGCGAGCAGCCCGCGGCGGCGGCGACGTCCTTGATCGTGGTGGCGGTGTAGCCGCGCCGGGCGAAGAGCTCGCGCGCGGCCGCGATCACGGTGTCGCGGGAGGAGCGGTCGCTCACCGCGCCCCCGACACCTGCAGCGCGTTGTCCAGCTCGAAGTCGACCGCGGCCGGCCGGGTCAGCACGGCGACGTGCCTGGTCACGGTGCGCCGATCGGCGGCGAGCACGGTCACCAGGTAGCGCCCGCTCGGCGGCTGCGCGAGCTCGTAGCCGCCGTCGCTGCCGGTGACCGTGGCCGCCACGTACTCCCCGCTGGCCTTGACCAGGCTGACCATCGCGCCCGCGCACGGCTCCCCCGCGGCGGTGACCCGGCCCTGCAGGCTGAGCCTGCGGGTCAGCAGGACGCTGGGCCGCTCCGAGTCCGCCGCCAGATCCATGACCTGCGACTCCGGCGCCCACCCGTCCGCGCCGGTGATCACCAGGTACGGCCCGGGCGCGGGCAGTACCACGGTGAACTCCCCCGCGTTGTCGGCCCGCCCCCAGTCGGCGGGCTCGCCGGTGGTGCGCAGCACGGTGACCACGGCGTGCCGGATCGGCTCGCCGCCGCCCCGCACCGTCCCGGTGACCACCAGCTCGTCGGGGAGCTCGCCGTCGTCGGGCGCCGGCTCGGCGGGCAACTCGACCCGCGGGATGAAGAACGCGACCGCCGTCGCCACCGCGGCGGCCATCGCCGCGATGACGAACACCAGCTGGAAGGCGGCGAAAGCGGGCAGCCGCTCCCCGCCGACCTCGATGGTGATCATGGTGAGCAGCGCGGAGATGAGCGCGCTGGAGATCGCGGTGCCCACCGAGCGCAGCAGCGTGTTGAGCCCGTTCGCCGAGGCGGTCTCGGTGATCGGCACCGACCCCATGATCAGCATCGGCATCGCCGCGTAGGCGATGGCGGTGCCCACCATCACGAACATGGCGCCGCCGACGACCAGCGGCACCGAGCCGTTGAGCAGTACCCGCAGCAGGTAGGCGGCCATGAGGATCGCCGTCCCCGTCATCAGGGTGTACTTGGCCCCGATTCGCCTGATCAGCCGGGCCGAGATCGGCGCGAAGACCACCATCACGAGTCCCGCGGGCATCATGCAGAGCCCCGCCGCCAGCACCGAGAGCCCGAAACCGTACCCGGTGCCGACCGGCATGGTCAGCTCCTGGATGGTGGCCAGCATGTTCGCGTACATGGAGACGCCGCAGAGCAGCGCCGCGACATTGGTCAGCAGCACCGGGCGGCGCGCTGAGGTGCGCAGATCGACCATGGGCAGGCTGACCCGCAGCTCGAACGGGAACCAGACCGCGAAGCCGAGCACCGCGATCGCCGCCGCGCCGAGGGTGTACCCGCTCGTCCACCCCCACGCGCCGCCCTTGGAGATCACCAGCAGCAGCGCCACCAGCGCGATCGAGAGCAGCACCGCGCCGCCGAAATCGAACCGGCCGCGGGTGCGGACCGCGGATTCCGGCACGACGGCGAGCACCGCGGCGAACAGCAACGCCGCCGCGACCGCGGAGAGCCAGAAGATCGATTCCCAGCCCAGATGCTCGTAGAGCACGCCGGGCAGCGGCAGCCCCAGCGCGCCGCCGATGCCCAGCGTCGCGCTCATCAGCGCCGTCGCGCCGGCGACCTCGGCGCGCGGCAGCTCGTCGCGCAGCATGGCGATCCCGATCGGCACCAGCGCCGAGGCCAGCCCCTGCAGGCCGCGTCCGACCAGCACCGCGAGGAAGGTCCCGCCGAGCGCGGCGATCAGCGACCCGGCCACGATCGTCGCCAGCGACACCAGCATCATGAGCCGCTTGCCGAACATGTCCGCGAGCCGGGACAGGATCGGCGTGGCCACCGCGGCGCAGAGCAGCGTGATCGTCACCAGCCAGGAGGCGCTCGGGTAGTCGACTCCGAGGATCTCGGGGAATTCGCCGAGCAGCGGCACCACCAGGGTGTGCTGCAGCGCCACCACGACGCCGGAGAGGCAGAGCACCGCGGTGAGCAGCCGATTCGGCGGCGCTTTCGCCGGACTGTGCACGCGGGCTCCTTACCGAGACGAACGAACGTTCCCCCAGAGGTGAACACACGTTCACCTCTGGATGCAACCCGAAACCCGGCGTGCGACCATCGAGTGATGACCCCGCCCCCGACGCTCGCGGCCGTCTCGGTGGCGCAGCTCGCCGACACCGCGCTCGGCGCCTCGTTCAGCACGCTCGACTCCGCCGGGGTGCCGTCGACGCCGCTGCTCGTGGTGGATCTGGACGGAACGGAGTGGGACGCGGCGACGGTCGAGGCGGCGTGCGCCGTGCTGGCCGACCCGGCGAGCCCGCTCGCCGTCGGCATCGCCACCCGCCGTCCGCCGCGCGCGGCGGATTCGCTGCTGGCCGCCCTGACGTGCACCCTCGCGCCGGAGGAGTGGTCGCCGCAGGTGGTGGCCGAGCCCGACAGCCTGCCGCTGATCGCCGCCGCCGTCGAGCGGGCGCCGCTGGCGGCCCTGGCCATGAACGGGCTGCTGCGGCTGACCGCCGGGGCTCCGGTCGCTTCCGGGCTGGTCGCGGAGTCGCTGGCGTACTCGATGCTGCTCGCCGGCGACGAGTTCGCCGCGTGGCGGGCCGCCCGGCCGGTGCGGCCCGTTCCCGATCCGGTCGCCCCGCCGGTGCTGGCCGAGCGCACCGGCGATCGGCTCGACCTCACGCTGAACCGCCCCGAGCGGCGCAATGCCTTCGCCCGCGAAGTCCGCGACGCGCTGCTGGAGGCGCTCGACATCGCCGCGCTCGACCCCGGGGTCACCGAGGTGCACCTGCACGGGGCCGGGCCGGATTTCTGCAGCGGCGGGGACCTGGACGAGTTCGGCACCGCGACGCACGCCCCCACCTCGCACGCGGTCCGGTTGCAGCGCAGTGCGGGGTACGCCCTGCACCGGCTGGCCGTCCGGCCCGGCACCACCGTGCACGCGCACCTGCACGGGTCGTGCATCGGGGCCGGGCTCGAGGTTCCCGCTTTCGCCACCCGCGTGCACGTCGCGGCCGATGCGCGGCTGCGGTTGCCCGAGCTGTCCATGGGGTTGGTGCCGGGGGCGGGCGGGACGGTCGGGGTGGTGCATCGGGTCGGGCGCTGGCGGGCGGCGTGGATGGTGCTGACCGGGGCGCACGTCGATGCGGAGACGGCGGTGCGGTGGGGGTTGGCCGATACGTTGCGGGATCGGGGGTAGGGCATGCCGGACGCCGCCGAGTCCGGGAGCGCCGTCGGCTACCCGGGATCCGTCCCGGATGCGGCCGTCGAGCCCGGGTGGGCCGCCGACGAGGGAGTCTCGCCGGGGACACCTCCCGGCTCCGCGCTGGCCGCGTGGGCGCGGTCGGGGGCGATGGCGCTGACCGGGTTCCCCGGCGAGCCGCCGCTGGCCGCGCCCGGTGCGCCCGCTCTCGTCGTCGAGCGGGCACTCGGGCGCGTCGCCCGTGCCGCGGCGGCGCGCACCGGCCGCCCGCCGGTGCTGCCCGGGGTCGGCCTGCTCGGTGAGCGCGCCGCCTGCACGGGCTTCACCCGCAACGCACCCTTCTCCTGCGGGGGCCGGTTCCTGGCGGTGCCCGCGCGCGACGGTTTCGTCGGGCTGTCGCTGGCGCGCCCCGACGACATCGCCCTGCTCCCCGCGCTGGTCGAGCGCGCCGAGTGCCCCGATCCGTGGGCGGCGCTCGCCGAATGGGCGCGCGAGCTGCCGGTCCGGGTCGCCGACGAGCGCATCGCCCTGCTCGGGCTGCCCGGCGGCGCGCTCGGCTCCGCGGCCACCCGCGAGCCGGTGCGCCGCACCGTCGGCGGCCGCCGGGTACGCCTCCGCGAACGCCCCCGCGTGATCGATTTCAGCGCCCTGTGGGCGGGCCCGCTCTGCACCCACCTGCTGACCGGCACCGGCGCCGAGGTGATCAAGGTCGAGAGCCGCACCCGGCCCGACGGCGCCCGCACCGGCCCCGACGGTTTCTACGACCTGCTGCACCACGGGCAGCAGAGCGTCACCGTCGATTTCGACGACCCGGCCGATCGCGACCGCCTGGCCCGGCTGGTGGCAGGCGCCGATTTGGTGGTGGAGGCGTCCCGCCCGCGCGCCCTGCGCCGCCTCGGGCTCGACGCCGAAGGGCTGGTCGCGGCCGGGGTCTCGTGGCTGTCGATCACCGCGCGGGGGCGGGGATCCGACCGCGTCGGTTTCGGTGACGACATCGCCGCCTGCGCCGGGCTGCACGCCACCGCCGACGGCACCCGGGTGCCCTGCGGCGACGCGCTCGCCGACCCGCTCACCGGTGCCGTCGCCGCCGCCGAGGCCGCCGAGGCGCTGCTGGACGAGCGCGCCAGCCTCATCGACATCTCCATGCACGACCTCGCGGCGCAGTCCGCATCCGGACCGGTTCCCGCGCACACGGTGTCGCTCCGCGACGGGCACTGGTGGGTCGACTGCGACGCCGGCACCTTCCCGGTCGCCTCCCCTGCACCGCGCGCCGCACCCGGCCCCGCTCCGGGCACGCGCCCGCTGGAGTCACTGCTGTGAGCTGGCTGCTCCGCGATGTCACCCTGACCGACCGGGCCGGCAGCGTCGATGTGCGCCTCGATGCCGGGGTGGTCGCCGAGGTGGGGCCGGGCCTGCGCGCCCGCGGGGAGACCGAGGTCGACGGCGGCGGCGCCGTGCTGCTACCCGGCCTGCACGACCACCACATCCACCTGCACGGCGCGGCCGCGGCACGCGAATCCGTCGACTGCGCAGCCGGTCTCGACGCGCTCCTCGCCGCCGAGGCCGCACGTATCCGCGCGGTCGGCGCCGGGGTCTCGGTCGACCGGCACACCCTGGACCACCTGGTCCCCGACCGCCCCGTCCGCGTCCAGCACCGCTCCGGTGCCCTGTGGATGCTCAACACAGCCGCCCTCGCCGAACTCGAGCCCCTCCCGCACCTGCCCGGCATCGAACGCGATGCCGCGGGCGAGCCGACCGGCCGCCTGTGGCGCCTGGACGACCTGCTCCGCGGAACCTGGCCGCCCCGAGGCGATCTCACCGCCCTCGGCCGCGAACTCACCGCCTACGGCATCACCGGCGTCACCGACGCCACCCCCGGACTCACCTCGGTCCCCGCTCTGCCGCAGCGGGTCACCCTGCTCGGCGAGCGCAAACTGCTCCTGCACGACCACGACCTCCCCGGCTACGACGAACTCCGCGACCGCATCGCCGCCCTGCACGACCGCGGCCTCCCGGTGGCCGTCCACTGCGTCACCAGGGTGTCCCTGTTGCTCACCCTCGCGGTGCTGGACGAGATCGGCATCCTCCCCGGCGACCGGATCGAGCACGGCGCCGTCATCCCCGACCCCGCCGCGCTGCGCGGGATCACCGTCGTCACCCAGCCCGGTTTCGTCGTCGCCAACCGCGAAAGGTACCGCGCGGAAGTCGATCCCGACGACCTCCCGCACCTCTACCCCTACGCGAGCCTGCTCGCCGCCGGGGTGCCGGTGCTGCCGAGCAGCGACGCCCCCTACGGCCCGCTCGACCCGTGGGCCGTCATGCGCGCCGCCGCGAGCCGCGAACTCGTTCCAGGCGAACGGGTTTCGATCCGGACGGTGCTCGACGGCTTCCTGCACGGGGCCGACCTCCGCCCGCGAACCGTGGCCGTCGGCGCTCCCGCCGACCTGATCCTCCTGGCGGCACCTCTGCACACCGCGCTCGACGCCCCCGACGCAGCACTGGTCCGGCACGTCTGGATCGACGGCAGGCAGGTGCGGTAGCAGGTCAGTCCCCGGTGACCACCGTGCCATCCGCGGGCGAGCAGGTCGGCGTGTCGACCGGCACCAGCGCCGCCACCACCGGCTTCCCGGTCCTGGTCTCGACCAGCGCGACCGGCGGCCCGTCCGGCCCGGTGAGGTGCCGCTCCCCCCACGGCTGGATCGACCGCGCCCTCCCCGCCGCCGAACTCGATCCCTTCGTCGCGCAACTCGCGCGCCGGATCGCGGCCGAGCCGCCCGCCGACGTAGCGGCCGCCGTCGCCGCGATCGACGCGGCCCTGCCCGCGCGCCCCGACTCCGCCGAACTGGAGATGGCGCTGCTCATGCCCCTCTTCACCGGTGCCGACGCCATCGAGCGCGCCGCCGCCGCGCTCGCCGCCGGGGCTCAGACGGTCGCCGGGGAGCGCGACCTGGAAGGGTTGATCGAGCGCGCGACATCCTGAACCGGGCTGGCGTCGTCACCGGTGGCGCGGGCGTAATCGAGCCGGTCACTCCTGCTCGAGTGCGCGTACTCGGCCGGGCTCGAAGATCCGTGGCGACGCGGGCCGATCTAGAACGCGCCGACCAGCGCGCCCGCGTCGGTGATCGGCACAGTGTGGGTGGCGACACCCGCTCCGGTTCCGACGTGGAGCAGGAAGGCGGGCGGCTCCGCGAGGTACCCCATCTGCCGGTCCGCCGAGAGGTCAGCGAACTCTGCCGATGGGTACCTCGGCGCGATCGAGACCTGCCCGCGAACGGCGCGGAGACCGCGCGGTGCACGTGCCCGGCCAGCACCCGGACGACGTTGCGGTGCCTGCCCAGCACCTCGCCGAGCGCATCGGCATCCGCCGAACCCATGGCACGGAGAGTCCGTTCAAGAGCGCGTGGCGCGTAGCCGTCTGCGGTCGGCGAGCAGTTCCTCGAGGGTCTGCCGGACCGGGCGGAAGGTGAGGCCGAGGTCGCGTCCGGCGGCGGAGTTGTCCGCGGGCGGCGAGTCGACGAGGTAGCGGGCGCCTGCCGCGCCGAGTTTGCGCAGGCTCGGCGGGAGCCGGTCGCGGAACAGGTCGGCGAGCGTGCCCGCCGCCACGAGCGCGGCGTCGGGCACCCGGTGGTGGCGCACCCGGCGGCCGCTGATCGCGCTGAGCTGCGCGGCCAGTTCGGCGCCGGTGAGGTGGTGTCCGGCGATCACGGAGCGCCGGGGGCCGAGCCCGGGTTCGAGCAGCCGGGCGTGCGCTTCCGCGACATCGCGCACGTCGGCGACCGGGAACGCCGCGCCCCGCCCCGGAATCCCCGACCGCAGGAAGGCGCCGACGGCATCGCCGGATTCCCCGAACCGCCCGGCAACGGCGGGCCCGAGCACGCTGCTCGGGTAGGTGATCACCACCGGCGCCCGGGCCCGCTGCAGGCCGCGCGCGTACCGCTCGACCCGCGCCTTCGACTCGCCGTAGGCGTCGGCGCCGCCGCCGGGCTGCAGGTCCGGGTGCAGCAGCGGGCAGCGCGGATGCCAGAGCGCCACCGCGCTCGACACCGACACCACCGGGTCCAGCCCAGCCGCCACCGGCTGCCCGAGCACGTTCTCCGCCCCGGTCACGGTGGAGCGGATCATCCGCTCGGCCGCGGCGGGGTCGAGCGCGACCACCGCTGCCGCGTGCACGACGGCATCGCAGCCGTTCAACGCTGTGCGTACCTGTTCCGCGTCGGTCATGTCGCCCCGGACGACGTCGCCGCCGTCGAAGCCGAGTTCGGCCGCCACCGCGGCCGCGCGCTCCGGATCGCGGGCCAGCAGCCGCACGTGGTGACCGTGGTCGTACACGGCCTTCGCGGTCCACGCGCCGACGAAACCGGTCGCGCCGGTGATCAGAACGCGCATGCTCAGCCGCGCAGCAAGAGCGCGGAGACCGAGGTCAGCCGCTCGGCCATGTCGGTGTAGGAGCCGTACGCCATGCCCGCCTCGACCATGCCGCCGCTGACGGCGATGCTCAGCGCGTCCAGGATCTCCGGCGGGCAGGACAGCCCGGCGGCGCGGCGCAACCAGCCGGTCACGGCGGTGCCGATGCAGATCCGCAGCCGCGCCACGTCCGGGTCGCGGCTCAGCACCGCGGCCGAGGCGGCGACGCCGAGCTCGGACTCCTCCGACATGAGCTGCCCGAGTTCGGCGAAGACCCCCGCCAGCCGCTCGAGCGGCTCGGTACCGTCGACGGGCTGCTCGCACCAACGCTGGATCCGGCGCCAGTACAGCTCGGTGACCAGGTGCTGCTTGGCCGAGAAGTAGCCGTAGACGGTGGCGTGCGTCAGCCCGGAGCGCCGCGAGACCTCGCGCATGGAGAGCTGGTCGTAGCCCTGCTCGCGCAGTACCGCCAGCCCCGCGTCGAGCACCCGATCCACGGTGTCGACCGAGCGCCCCCCAGCGAGCGCCGTCCGATTCCCGTTTCGACCATGATCCAGACATTGGTCTGTACAGGTGTCGATCAGAGGGGCTCGGGGTCGACTCCCGCTCCTGCCCCTGTTTCCGGGGCTGTCCGTCCCGGCGCCCGGCTTCTAGACTCGGGCAGGTGAAAGCCTGTGTGTGCTCGGCGACCGTGATCGGTGCGCTACTCGGCGGGCTCGCGTCGCTTTTCGCGCTGTCCGCGTTCGCGGCCGTGTTGGCCGCCGAACCCGCCCTGCTGTCCGTCGACACCCTGCTGTTCTGCGCGCCCGGTCCGATCGTCGGCAGCGGACTCGGGGCGCTCACCGCTGCCGCGGTATCGCTCGATCGCCGCAACGGCGGGTATCGCTGCCGCACCTGAGTTCGGGCGTGCCGGCGGCATCTCCGCGACAATGGCCGAATGTCGATCAGGACGCTGGCGTCGAAGGTGATCTACGAGAATCCGTGGCTGTCCCTGCGGGAGGATCGGATCGAACGCGAAGACGGATCGGCCGGGATCTACTCCGTGATCGACAAGCCGGACTTCGCGATCGTCGTCCCGATGGAGAACGACGGGTTCCACCTGGTCGAGCAGTACCGGTATCCGCTGCGCGCGCGGTCCTGGGAGTTCCCCTCCGGCGGGTTCCCGGCCGGGGTCACCGGCCGTCCCGAGCAACTGGCCGCCGCGGAGCTCGGCGAGGAGACCGGGTTCACCGCGGGGCGAATGGAGCGGATCGGCTATCTGCACTGCGCCAACGCCATGACCGGGCAGGGCGCCGATGTGTTCCTGGCGACCGAGCTGGTGCCGGGTGAGCCGCGCCGGGAGCAGACCGAGCAGGACATGCGGCAGCAGTGGTTCTCGCGAAGCGAAGTGGAGGGCATGATTCGCGAGGGGATCGTCACCGACGGCCCCTCACTCGCCGCGTACCTGCTGCTTCAGCTCCGCATGGAGAAGCGTTGCCGGTGATCGAGTTGATCGTCGTCGAAAGCGAACCCGGCCCGCATCCCGACCCCGAACTCCCGCATCGGCTCGCGTCCCTGTTCTCGCCACACCGCCGACGTCAGCCCTCGCACGGCCCGGAAGCGACGGGGCTGGACGGGTAGTACGTGCATCGCGGCGGGAAGCCGGACCGACCAGTGCCCCGGACAGCGGTGCGTCCACCGGGTGTCCGGGCGGGGCAGTCCGAGACCACGGGTTCGATCCACCCCCCAACCGCGAGGAATGTTTCAGCGCAACCTGTTTCAGCGAACGCTTCCCGGTGAAGCTCCCACCGCTGCCGACGCGGCGAACGCGGATGCGGGGCGACGGGAAACAACGACGAACGGGAGCAGCAATGGGCGTGGTGCGGAATTCGGTGATGACGGTGCTCGTGTGCTCGGCGATAACCGCGCTGGCACCCTCGGCACAGGCCGGCCCCGAGTTCAACGGCACCGATCCACGCGAAAGCGGTTGCGCGCGTGACTCGGTCATCACCGCGACCCTCCCGCTCACCGACCCGTCGGGAGCCCGGACCCGGTTGGCGATCACGGTGCGCCGCTCCCCGGGGTGCGATACGCGCTGGATCGATCTGATCAACCCCTACCCGTCCGGGTACGCGCAGGTGGAGACCTCGATCGCGGTCGCCTACACCGACATCGCCACCAGCCGGACCGGCACCGCCACCGGACTGCACCGCTCGCGACAGGTGTTCGCTCCGGGCCGGACCTGTATCGAGGTGGGAGCCGTCGTCACCGGCGCGGGCGGGGTGCTCGCCGGCGACGCGGAGCCGACCACGTTCTGCTGACCGCGCCCGCGAACGTGCTGATGGGCGGGAATGCAGAATCACTACCCATGAGCCTGCTCTGGGACCAGCACGCATCACTCCCCCTGCACCTCGATGCCGAGGTCGGACCACTCACCCGCTTCACCCACCCCGGCCCCACCTTCGTCTCGATCAACGCCGGCTACTCCCCGCACGACTTCGCCGACGCCACCCGCCTGCTGCACTACTACCGCACCGCCATTCACCGCACACCCCCGGCTGCACCTCATCGACGCCGCCCGGCAGACCCCGGAGACCCGGGAACATCACCGACGACCCGGCCCGCCGACATCGCGGCCGTGCTCGGCGCCGACTTCCTGCGGCGGATGTGGTGAAGCACGGAGTTCAGAACAGCCCGAGCTGGGTCGAGATCCCGGCCGAGCGAACGGGACCCGGCACCACCCGCCGCCCGGCGAGCACCCCGAAATCGGCCAGGTAGCGATCCGCCTCCCCGTTCACCGTCACCGACGCCACGGACCCGACCATCGCCCCCACGGTCAGGCAGTGGTCACCGGAGGTGAGGGTGTGCGGGTACTCGTCCCCGGCGATCCCGGCATGCTGCGCGGGCGGCTCCCACGGCTCCAGCGGCAGCACGGCCGAGGCACTTTCCAGCACTTCGCGCGCCTCCTGGACGGCCCACCCGTGCGCACGCTCGATCTCGGCGGCCGGCCGCGGACGGGAGAGCGCGGTCAGCTTGGCGCTGCGCCGCTTGCTCTGCACGATGTCGAGCGCACCGGAGACCAGGTCTTCGTACTCCCGCGCGGTGACCCCGGAGTCGGCCCAGGCCAGGTAGGTGGCGCGGACGGCGCCCTGCTCGTCGAGGCGGGTCCGCTTGCGCGCGTGCACCGCGGTGCCGACCTTGCTGGAGGCATCGGCGAAGGTGGCGATGTAGACCCAGTGCGGGCGGGCGACGTACTCGCGCAGGCCGTCCGGGATGTAGCCGCCGCGGTGCACGTGGTGGATGAAGCGGAACTCGTCGGCGGCGGCGCACTCCGCGCACTGCCGTCCGGTCACCGCGGGCCGGGCCGCGGGGCAGTCCCTGCCGCGCACCTCGCCGGACGCGGCGAAGACCGCGTGCCCGGTGCAGAACTGTCCGGGCTCCGGCACGCTGAACGCGAGGGTCGTGCCGATCAGCGGGACGGCGGTGCGTTCCCCCGAGCCGACCTCGGTCAGGTCCAGGTGCGGGTTACCGCCTGCCCACGACACCGCGCGCACCAGATACCGCTCACCGTCCCGCCAGCCGGCGCGCATCATCCACCCCCACGAGACTGGTCAGCAATCCTTCCAATCTACCCCTCGACTGTAGCCGCAACCACGCTGTACCCCTTCGGGTCCCGCCACACCGCGCCCGGATGCTCCGCGAACCAGTGCTCGGCCGCGGCCGCCACATCGGACAGGATCTGCCCGCGGCGCGGCTCGTCGGGCGCTACCCCGCAGAAGGAGAACAGCGCTTCGGCGAAGGCGATCAGGGGTTGCGGCCGGTCGAACACCAGCGCGTTGTCGTAACGGACGACCATGACGTCGCCGAAAACGTCCCGCATCATGTCCGGCAGGGTGTCGCTGTGCACGGCGGCGTTGAGCATTCCGGAGCGCGGGCGCAAGCCGTGACCGCGGGCGTGCGCGCAGACCAGTTCCCGCGTGCGGGCGCAGGTTCCGGCATGGTTGACGGCCACGGCGACGGTCCCGCCCCGGCGGGTGACGCGGCGCAGCTCCGCGAGCGCGGCCACGGGCTCGGGCACGTGGTACAGCATGTGCCGGGCGGTGCAGATGTCGAACTCGCCGTCGCCGAAGGGCAGGCGGCTGATATCGCCGAGCACGCCGGTGACACCGGGAACGGCGTTCGCGGCGGCGACCATGGCGGGCGCGGTGTCCACCCCGACGAGCCGGCCCGAGTGCCCGGCCGCACGCAGTCGGGCGAGGAATCGCGCATCGCCGCAACCGATGTCGGCGAGGTCTCCGGCGCCGGTCGGTGGCAGCGCCGCCAGAACGGCCGCGGCGGGATCGTCGGCCCGCTCGGAGTGATCCCGGTGCGTGGCGATGCGCACCCGCAGCGACGCGGGATCGGCGTACTCGGTATTCAGCGAGGGAACGGTCATCGACGCCTCCGGGGTCAGCGGCCGAGGTAGGCGGCGAGCCCGCCCAGCTCCGCACTGGCGATGAACACCGCCCGCACGTTCAGGATCGCCTCCTCGGCGTGCGCGGGGCAACCCCACGCCGAATCCCCCCACGAATCCGCGATCTTGATCTCCGCCCCCGCATCGCACCCCTCCGGACCGCCGAGCTGGCATCGCTCCGGATGCGGCACCCCTTCTTGCGCAGCAGCGGCGGAACGCAGCCGCGCCGCCAGCTCGGCGGCCGCCTCCGCCCGCCGCTCGGCCTCGGCCCGCAGCTCGTGCTCGGCGCGCAACGCCTGCGCCAGCTCCTCGCGCGCGGCCTCGGCACGCGCCTCGGCGGCGGCCTCGGCCTGCTCGATGTGGTGGCGTTCGATGGCGAGCGCGGCGGTGCCCGTGAAGACGCGGGCGAGCGCGAGGTCGCTGTCCCGCGGGACGCGCGGGCGCCGGTGGTACAGGGCGAAGGTGCCGAGCAGGCTGCCGTCGCGGGCCAGGATCGGGGTCGACCAGCAGGCGGCGAGCCCGGCGCGCTCGGCGAGTTCGCGGAAGTCGGCCCAGAAGGGGTCGGTGCCGATGTCGGTGACGATCACCGGTTCCCGCCGGTGCGCGGCGGTGCCGCAGGAGCCGACGCCCTCGCCGGTGGCGATGCCGTCGATGGCCTCGTTGTAGAAGCCGGGCAGGCTGGGGGCGGCGCCGTGGCGCAGGTGCGCGCCGTCGGGGTCGGCGAGGAGCACCGAGACCAGGACCGGCTCGGGGACGAGGCTCTCGATCGAACGCGCCATACCGTCCAGCACCTCGGCGAGCGGCGCCTGCCTGGCGATGTGCTCGACCAGGATCCGCTGCTCGGTGAGCAGCCGCTGCGCGTGCTTGATCTGGGTGGTCTCGACCCCGATCACCTGGACCCCGCCGCGCCGGGGCTCGACGGTGAGGTCGAAGAACGCCTCCCGCGCGGGCGCGCCGGCGCCGAGCACGACCCGGAGGTCCCTGATGGTGGCGGCCGCGCCGGAGCGGTGCACCCGGTCGAGCACGGCGACGACGTCGCGGCCGATGGCGTCGGGCAGCAGCTCGGCCAGCGGGCGGCCCGCGGCTTCCCGGTCGCGGCCGATGGCGGTGTGGAAGGCGGGGTTGGCGGACTCGACCACGTGGTCGGGGCCCGCGAGCGTCGCGTACACCGCGACGGACTGCCCGAACAGATCGCGCAGGTCCTGCTCCGCCGCCGGGACGGCCTGCCCGGGTATCGCTGTCATTCGTGCCTCGGAATTCGGGTCGTCGGGGGTCGCCGGCAGGCGCGCCCCGGCCCGGCCGGGCAGTCGAGGTCGGGTCAGTAGACCAGACCGGGCCGGGAAGCGCCAGCGATCAGGCCGGGGGCAGGACGGTGGCGGGAACGACGATCCTCGGCGCCGGCTGCCCCGGCGCGGGCGGTGGCAGCGTGTCGATCACCCGGGCCACGAGGTCGTAGACGGCGGTGGCGAGCTCCGGATCATCGGCGGAGATGCCGCCGTGCGCGTTGTGGTCGAGCGCGACGAGGTAGTCGGCCATCTGCTCGCCGGTCAGGTCGATGCGGACCATGCCGTCGGCCTCGGGGACCAGCGTCACCGGGCCCTCGACGCCGGGGTCGCCGAGCCGGACGTCGGTGCGCTGCCACACCTGCTCGGGCATGTGCAGTTCGAACACCGGGACGGCGGCCACGCGGTCCTCCCGCCCGAGCTGCTCGGGCGGCGATTCCGCACACCCCGTGAGCAGCGCCAACCCCAGCACGCCCGCCATCAGCCGTGCCCTCGAGAATCCCGCGACCATCTGCCCCGTCCCCTGTCCCGCTGTGCTGTCGACCCCGCATTTCCACCGGCGCGACCGCCGTAAACGTCCCCACCCTGAACACGTGTTATGTTCTAAAGCCATTGAAAGTGACCCACATCACTGACACCTCCGCGGAGCCGCCATGACTGCACCGGATCGGTTCGACCAGCTCGCCTCCCGCGTGGCCGGGGTGGCACCGGTCTCGCGCACGCCGCTCGACTCCCCCTACGACATCTCCGACGAGCTGTTCGCCGCGCTGCGGCACGTGCTGCACGACGTCGGCGGCCAGCCCGACATCCCGGTGCCGTACCTGGAGAAGACCGAGGAGGAGTGGGAGATGAACACCTACGTCACCTGCGAGTGCCTCGGCTGGCGCGGGGTGTGGAACTCCGAGGAGCGCCGCCGCGCGGAGAACGACCTCGGTGCCACCCTCTACTTCGGGCTGCCCTACTACGCCCGCTGGGCCATGGTCGCGGCGAAGACGCTGGTGGCGAAGGGGTACGTCACCCCGGACGAGCTGAGCGCCAAGCTCGACGAGGTCCGCGCCAGGCGGGCGACGCGGTGACGGCCCGCCGCTTCGACGTCGGCGACCGGGTCACCGTGCGCGAGGCCACCACCCTGTTCCACACCCGCACCCAGCTCTACACCCGGGGCCGCACCGGCACCGTCGTCGAGCACCGCCCGGAGTGGGTGATTCCCGAGGACGAGGCGTGGGGCCGCGACGACGGCCGCACCGAACCGTTCTACGTGGTCCGCTTCCGGCAGCACGACCTCTGGCCCGGCTACACCGGATTCCCCGCCGACACCCTGCAGACCGAGATCTCCGAACACTGGCTGACCCCCGCACAGGAGGACGACACGCAGTGACCCACGACCACGACGACCACGCCCCCATCGAAACCGCAGGGCAGATCAGCGAATTCGAGGTGCTGGAGACCGCGATCCGCGAACTCGCCATCGAGAAGGGGCTGTTCTCCCGCGAGGACCACCGCCGCTTCGCCGAGTGGGCCGAGACGGTCGGCCCGCACGGCGGCTCCACGCTGGTGGCCAGGGCCTGGACCGACCCGGAGTTCAAGGCGCGGCTGCTCGCCGACGGCACCGAGACCTGCAAGGAGGTCGGGATCGACTGGCGCGACCCCACCGGCTCCGGCACACCGAGCGACTACACCTTCTTCTATGTCCTGGAGAACACCCCCGAGGTGCACAACGTCATCGTCTGCACGCTGTGCTCCTGCTACCCGCGCCCGGTGCTCGGCATGTCCCCGGACTGGTACCGCACCCCGAACTACCGCAGGCGCCTGGTGCGCAGGCCGCGCGAGGTGCTCGCCGAATTCGGGCTGCACTTCCCGGCCGAGGTCGACGTCCGGGTGCACGACTCCAACCAGAAGTCGCGGTTCATGGTCATGCCCATGCGCCCGGCGGGCACCGAGGGCTGGACCGAGGAGCAGCTGGCCGCCATCGTCACCCGCGACACCATGATCGGCGTCGCGCTGCCGCAGGTCGGCTGGACCGCGCAGAAACCGCCGAACCGGGCCGAGGACGCCATGCACGGGGAGGCCCGCGGATGACCGCGCCCTACGACGTCCTGCTCGCCACCCTGCCCGACGGCACCGAGCGGGAACAGTCGCTGCCCGACCTCGACCGCAGGCCGGACCCGTGGGAGTCGAGCATGCAGGCCACCTGCGAATGCCTCTCCTGGCGCGGCGCACTCGACAATCTGGAGCGCAGGCACGCCGAGGACGCGCTCGGCGAGACCGTCTACCGCGACTTCCCGGTCCGCACCCGCTCGGCGGTGATCACCGCGCACACGCTGCTCGAGCGCGGCGTCATCGACCCGGACGAGCTGGCCGCGCGGATGGCCGCGGTGCGGGAGCGGTTGCATCGGGAGTAGCGGACCCGCGGGGGCCGGGCTGGGACCGTTTCGTCCGGTACGCCCCGGGTAGAGCAGTCTCACTGCTCCGAGAGATAGGTGCCCGCGCGGCGGACGACGATGACCGAGAACGATATCGAAGGCGCCTACCTGGCCGCCGGAATCGCGCTGCTGCTCGCGGCGACCCTGCCCCGCCTGTTCAAGGATCGGGCGATCACCGCGCCGATGCTGGTCGTCGGGATCGGAGCCCTCGCGGGGCTCGCGATCGGGCGCACCGGCATCGACGTGGTCTCCCCGCTCGCGCACCCGGCGGTGATCGAACACCTGGCCGAGCTGTGCGTGATCGTGGCACTCATGGGCGTCGGCCTGGCGATCGACCGGCCGCTGCACTGGCGCACCTGGCGCTCCACCTGGCGCCTGCTGCTCATCGCCATGCCGGTCTGCATCGCGGCGGTCGCGGTGTTCGGCTGGTGGGCGGTGGCGTTGCCGCCCGCCGCGGCGGTGCTGCTCGGGGCGGTGCTGGCCCCGACCGACCCGGTGCTCGCCTCCGACGTGCAGGTGGAGGGGCCGACGCCGGGCGAGGGCTCGGACAAGGAGGACGACGAGGTGCGGTTCGCGCTCACCTCGGAGGCCGGGCTCAACGACGCCCTCGCCTTCCCCTTCGTCTACCTGGGGATCATGCTCGCGACGGCGGGGCCGATCCTGACCTGGCTGCCCGGCTGGGTGGCGTGGGAGCTGATCGGCAAGGTGGCGCTCGGCGTCGCGGCGGGGTGGATCGCGGGCGACCTGCTCGGCCGCGGCTTCTTCCGCTTCCCCATCCGCGACGCGCGGCTCGCCGACCGCGGCGAGCCGATCGTGGCGCTGGCCGCGGTGCTCGCGGTGTACGGGCTCACCGAGCTGATCGGCGGGTACGGCTTCATCGCGGTCTTCGCCTGCGCCGTCGCCATGCGGCGGATCGAGCGGGACAACGACTACCACGAGGAGATGCACAGCCTCGTGGAGCAGCTCGAGCACGTGCTGACCCTGGTCGTGCTGCTGCTCCTCGGCGCGGCGCTCACCGCGGGGCTGCTGGCGGCGCTGGACTGGCGGGGTGCGCTGCTCGGGGTGCTGCTGGTCTTCGTGATCCGCCCGGCGGCGGCATGGCTGTCGCTGCGGCGCTGCCCGGAGCTGAACCCGAGGGAGCGCCGGGTGACGGCGTTCTTCGGGGTGCGCGGGATCGGCTCGGTGTACTACGTCGCCTACGCGCTCGCGCAGACCGATTTCGGGGTGGCGGGCGAGACCATCTGGGCGATCACGGCGTTCACCATCGTGCTGTCGGTGGTCGTGCACGGCGCCAGCGCGGGCTGGGTGATGAGCCGGCTGGACGGGGAGCGCAGCGCGGCGACGTAGCCCCTACTCCGGCGCCGCCTGGAAGAAGTCGGTGAAGCCGCTGGGCCGGTGCACACCGATCACGCCGTGCTCGTAGAGCCCCCAGCCGACCCGCGGCTCCTTCCCCTCCTCGTGCCAGACCGCGCGCCCGACGTTGTCGGTGAGCCCGAAGGGCAGCCTGCCGACCACCTCGGGCGCGGTCATGTCGTAGTTCCGCCGCTCGGTGAAGTTCTCGCCGTGCCACTGGCCGTGCAGCCAGTCCGGATCGGGGCTGTACCCGCCGCCGACGCCGATCGCCAGGAACAGCTTCGACTCCAGCTCCAGCCGCACCTCGGCGCCGTCGCGGGTGCGCAGCGCGAGGGTGCCGGTGGCGGGCAGGCGGGTGCCGGGCCGGTAGGTGGTCGAGACCAGCGGCCAGCCGAGCTGCTCGGTGCGGCCGTCCGGCCAGACGCGGTGGCAGTCGTTGAGGCTGCGCTCGCCGTCGGCGTCCTCCTGGATGATGATCACGACGGCGAAGTCATCGAAGGCGATCGGGGCGTAGAGCCACCACATGCCGCCGAAGGGCGGGTCGGCGGGGCGGCCGGCGGGCTCGGCCTCGCCGATCGGGCGCAGCCCCCAGGAGCGGTCGCGGGTGCCGGTGAAGCGGTCGGGGGTCACCGCATAGCCGGTGCCGTCGATGCTGATCGACCCCTCCCAGGTGCCGACCTGCGCGAAGCGCTGCGCGTCGATGATGGTGCGGTGGCTGCCCGAGCGCATGACGTGGCGCTGCTCCGGGATGGCGGGGAACGAGGCGCGCCAGGTCATGTCGACGGCGATCCCATCGGTCTCCGCGATCACCAGCCGCGAGGTGGTCAGCGGCTCGACCACCTCCAGCCGGTAGTTCCCGCAGTGCTGGTTGAGCCGGTCGCTGTCGATCTCGTCGCCGAAGTGCAGCGCGATCTGCTCGTCGCCGCGGCGGACGACGAAGAAGGCGTCCTTGGTGCCCAGGTTCGGGTAGTAGCCGATGCCGGTGATCAGCATGAGCTCGCCGGAGTGGTCGAGCGCGTTCCAGTAGGACCGGTCGTAGAAGTTGCGGTCGCCGCCCACCCATTCGATGGGGGCGGGGATCTGGTGGATGGGGTACTCGTCGAGCGGGAATACCCCGGGCACGTGCTGCACGTTCTGCTCCTCGGATTCGGTTCAGGGACGGCTGATCAGGGTCACCACGCCGCGGTCGCCGTCGACCCGGACGCGGTCGCCGGTGCGCAGCGCGGTGGTCGCCACCAGGGTGTTCACCACGCACGGCAGCCCGTACTCGCGGGCGACGACGGCGCCGTGCGACACCGAGCTGCCGATGTCGGTGACCAGCGCGGCGATCACCGCGAAGTACGGGGTCCAGCCGACATCGGTCACCGGGGCGACCAGCACCTCGCCGGGTCGGAGTTCGCGCGCCTCGACGACCGAGTGCGCCACCCGGACGACGCCCGCCACCACACCGCGCCCGGCCGGGCGGCCCGCGATCTCCCCGTCGGCCGGGACGGCGACGGCGGCGCGCGGCGGCGCGGGCTCCGGCCGCCCCACCGAGACGTCGGGGAAGTGCAGCGCGGCCTGGAACGGCAGCGCCAGGCGGCGCTGCTCCGCCCGCGGCACGAGGGCGGTGTCGCCGTCGACGAGCCGGGCGAGTTCGGCGCGGTCGAAGAAGAAGACGAGGTCGGCGTCGGGCAGGTCGCCGCGCTCGCTGAGCACCGCGCCGAGGTGCCGGTAGCCGCGCTTGAGCCGGTGCGCGACCTGAGCCATCCGGGACTTCGTCTCCTCCCGGCCCCTGGCCCCGCCCCGGGCGAGCCGGGCGAGAAGCCGCAGCGCGCCGCGGCGCGGACCGGGGGCCGCGGCCGCCTCGCGCTCCGGTGCGGGAGCGCGCAGCATGATCTGCATCATCGAGCCGAGCCCGCCGGGGTCGTCGGCCCAGGAGGGGTCGCGCATGCACAGCTCGCGGTAGCCGCGGTGGCCGTGCCGCGCCAGGAATTCGCGCAGCGCCGCCCCGGCCGGGCTCTGCGCCGCCACCAGCGACTCGACCGCGTCGGCGGGTGCCGCCGAGCGGAACGCCGCGGCGGCGTCCGGGTCGGCGGCGAGCAGGGTGATGACGCCGGTCAGCTGCTCGACCATGACGACGCTCTCCACGTCGGTGGCCCCGGCCAGCAGCCGGATCGCCTCGGCGCGGCCGTCCGCCTCGCTCGCACCGCGCCGCACGGCGGCCCGGACCAGCCGGTCCTCCAGGATGTTGGCCGCCACCGCCGCCCGCGACGAGGAGCGGACGTGGGTGAGCGTCACCCGGCGATACAGCGCGACCCCGGCCTCCAGCTGCGCCAGGACGACCCGCGGATCGCGCCCGGAGATCACCGGGAACCCGTCGATCTCCGCGGGGAGCCTGCGGATGGCCGGGCCGACGCTGAGCGTGAAGGCGCTGAGCCGCACCGTGTTCCGCAACCGCTGCGCGAACGGCTTGGGCGGCGCCGCCTCCAGCTCGTCCACCACGCGGCCGCAGATCGACATCGAGAACTGCTCGCGGGAGTTGCCGAGGATGCCCGAGCTCAGCGCGGTGCCCTCGCTCAGGTTCAGGAACATGTGGCCGTAGAAGTAGCCGACCTGCGGCCAGCGCTCCTCGTACCCCCGCTGCACCCCGCCCATGACCTGCACCATCTGCATGGCGTAGTCGATGGCGTGCCCGCTGACCGCCGCGGTGAGCGGGCAGAACGCGCCCGGCATCATCTCGCCGATATTGCAGCGGGTGTAGACGTGCCCGGCGGAGACGGGGGTGTCCATCTCGTCGAGCTCGCCGGGCAGGGTGGTGATCGGGCGGGCCTGCAGCCACCACAGCGTGCCCGCGCGGTCGATCGCCCACTCCAGGTCCAGCGGCCGCCCCCAGTGCGCGGCGGCGGTCTGCGCGCCGGTGCGGATGGCGGTGAGCTGGTCGGGCGCGAGCACCGGGTGCGGACCGACCTCGCTGGTCACCGAGGCGCCCGCGGCGGTGAGGACGTGGTGGTCCGAGTGCCCCGAGCCGTCGACCAGGCTCTCCCCCAGCCCGTGTACCGCGTCGATCACCAGCAGGTCGCGGCGCCCGGAGACCGGGTCGGCGGTGAAGACCACCCCGGCCGCGGCGGCATCGACCAGCTGCTGCACCACCACGTGCATGGCGCCGCCGGAGCCGTAGTGCGTGGCGCGGCCGGAATCGGCGGAGGCGACGCAGCGGTGCACGGCGGCGACCAGGTCGCGCTCGGTGCCGACGCCGAGCACCGTCTCGTACTGTCCGGCGAAGGAGAGCTCGGCGCCGTCCTCCCCCGCGGCCGACGAGCGCACCGCCACCGGCGTCGATCCGGCGGCCCGCATGCGCGAGAATCGTTCCATGACGGCAGCAGCAGGGACCGCGGCGGCGTCGGCGATCGCGAAGCCGGGCGGCACCGGCAGGCCGAGCCGCATCAATTCGGCGAGTCCGCTCGCCTTGCCGCCGAAGCTGTCGTCCGTGATGTCGCGCAGGTCGGCGACCACGGGTCCGGTAGTGCCCACCGGCGAAACGTTACGCGTGTCACGGAAATGACGGAGCAGAATGGGCGACCCCGCGACACCCGGATCGATTCGGCGGTCCTGAGCGCGGCGGCCGAGCTGCTCACCGAGGTCGGCTACGCCGATCTGACCATGGCCGCCATCGCCGACCGGGCGGGCACCTCGCGGCCCGCCGTCTACCGGCGCTGGCCGAGCAGGGCGCACCTGGTGCACGAGGCGGTGTTCCGCGACGCCGACACCTCGGCCGTCGCCGCCACCGGCGCGCTGGAGACCGACCTGCGCGCCGTCGTCGCCCGCACCGTCGCGCTGCTCACCTCGCCGCTGGCCCGGCTCGCCGTCCCCGGCCTGATCGGCGAGGCCGCCGCCGACGCGACCCTGAACCAGCGGCTGCTCGACCGGTTCGCGGTGCAGGGCTGGCGCGGGCTGGACGGCCACCTCGCCGCCGCCATCGAGCGCGGCGAGCTGCGACCGGGGTTCGACGGCGGCGTCCTGCTGGAGGTGGTGATCGGCTCGGCGCTGGCCGCCCTGCTCATCCGCGGGCCGGACGGGCTCACCGACGCCTGGGTGGAGAGCACGACGCGGCTGCTGCTCGACGGGCTCCGCGCGCCCTGAGGACCGATCGACGGCGGTCTCGCACCGCCTCTTCGCCGCCCGCCTCGCCGACCGCATCCTCTGCCTCGACGACGGGCGCGCCGCCGAATACGGCACCCACGACCAGCTCATCGCCCGCGACGGCCGCTACCGGCGGCTCTACGAGCAGCAGCGCGAGGCGTACGAGTGACCGAATCACCCCGTGACCGACCCCGCGCTGCTCGACCTGGCCCACGACATCGACGCCCGCTGCCGCCTGCACGGCCGGTTCACCCTGCGCTCCGGCGCCACCAGCACCTACGGCACGGGCAGGCTCGCCGAAGGCGGCGAGTTCGCGGGTGCGACGGTAACCCTGATCGAGGATGTCATCACCACCGGCGGCGCCGTCCGCGCGGTCCTCACCGAAGATCTCCTCGACCGGAGCCGATGAGGCCGCCGGAGGCCACGCCGCGGGCGATGGACGCCGCGCTCGAGACCGAGCGGATGTCGTTGCGGCTGTTCGACATCGGGGATGGCGCGGAGTTGCACGGGATCTGTGCGAAGCGCTGGAGGCGGGGGGCCGCGCGTCTGGGCGACCATCCGGCCGCACAACACCGCGTCGATCCGGATTGCCGAGAGCGTCGGGTGCGTTGCCACAGCAGCCGATCCGATGACAAGGGACCGCTTCTCCGCCTCTGCACGGCGTGAATTCCCCTACGGTGGCCGCATGGAAGAGGACAGGGTCCACGACCTCCCGTTCGGCACGGCCGCGGCCGCGTATGCCGAGCACCGCCCCGGCTACGCACCGGAGGCGGTGCGCTGGGCGCTGGAATTCGCACCGGGCTCGCGGGTGCTCGATCTCGGCGCCGGGACCGGAAAGCTGACCGACGTACTTGCCGCACTGGGCACCGAGGTGGTCGCGGTCGAGCCGGACCGGCGATGCTGGCCGAACTGCGGCGCGCACTGCCGGAGGTGCGCGCCCTGCTCGGTAGCGCCGAGGCGATCCCGCTTCCGGACGACTCCGTCGACGCCGTGCTGGCGGGCAGTGCCATGCACTGGTTCGACATGGACGCGGCGGGGCCCGAGCTGACCAGGGTGCTCGCGCCGGGCGGAACGGTGGCGGGGCTGTGGAACGTGCTGGACGACCGGATCGGCTGGGTCGCCGGGCTGGAACGGGTCAGCGGCCGCGTGGTCATCGGCCCCCGGGACACGCACAGCCGCTGGCGCACCGCGACCGGTCCGCTTCTCCCGACGGCAGGCCGGTTCGGCGAAGCGGAGCAGGCCGAATTCCCGCACGGTCAGCGCCGCACCGCCGACACCCTGGTCGCGACGCTGGCAACCCGCGCGGGCGTACTCACCCTCCCCGAACAGCAGCGAATCGCCCTGCTCGACCGCATCCGCACCTACCTCACCACCACCCCGGAAACCGCGAGCGGCGAATTCGTCCTGCCGATGCTCACCGGCGTCCAGCGCGCCCTCACGAGGTGAGCCGAACCGCTTCGCCGTGGCACGCCGACGGCGGGCACCTCGTCGCGGCAGAGATGCTCCGCGAAATTCCCGGCCCGCAACCGGATTCGGTGGTCCGGCGTGCCTCCGCAGTGGTACCGATTCGTCCTCGCCGGCGAGCTCGACCCCGAGCAGCTCTCCGCCTTCCCCGACCTGATCCGGGCGCTCGGCACTGCGGCGGGAACGACGGTGCTCTCCGGCCCCGCCGACACCCCGCGCGACCTGCAGCTCCTCCTGGCCCGCTTCCGCCAGCGCGGCCTGACCGTAGTGGGCAGCTTCCGCCTGCACGAGGCACCGGACTTCGGGACGCTGCCGGGCCGGGAGTGCGGGGGATTTCGGTGCGGATGGCGCCGGGCCGAGCTGCGTAACACATCTCGACCCGGACCACCGGTATCCGACCGCCCGGGTCGTGGCGGCTCAAGCCGAACCCGGACAAACAGAGTGTAGCCGAAAGCTAGGGACTTTGGTCCTTTAAAGGACATCAATGTCGTTGAATTTCGGCGGGTCCCTCGATTCCCGATCCACCTGCGACGATGCCGATGGCCCTGCGGCCGGGCAAGTCCCAGTTCCGGGACGACGCGAACCTGTCACCGGTCCCGGCTACGTTCCGCCGCATGAGATCTGCGCTCCGGGGGCGGCCATGACCCTGCCCGACATCGTCGAATCGCTCCGCTCCACAGTGGCATCCGGCTCCTTCGCCACACACGGCACCCTGCCGACGACCATCGCCGTCGAGGTGGACGGCGTCGGCCCGCTGGCGTTCCCCGTCCCGCCCGAGCAGGCGCGGCAACTCCGCGCGCTGGCGGCGCCCGCGCAGTTCGGCCGGGGCGAGCAGACGCTGCTCGACCCGGCGGTGCGCGACACCTGGAAGGTCCCACTCGATCGGGTCCGGGTCGACGGGGGCGGCTTCGCCGCGGTTCTCGACACCGTCCGCGCCGAGCTGGGGCTTCCCGCCGGCTGCGCGCTGCGCGCGGAGCCGCACTCGCTGCTGGTCTACGAGCCGGGGCAGTTCTTCCGCAGGCACCGCGATTCGGAGAAGGCCGACGGCATGATCGGCACGCTGGTGCTGACGCTGCCGACGGAGTGCACCGGCGGCGAGCTCGTCATCGAGCACGGCGACCGGCGGCTGCACACCGAGAGCGCGGCCGACGCGGTGGGCTACGTGGCGTTCTACGCCGACTGCGAGCACGAGGTGCTCCCGGTGACCGAGGGGTACCGGATCGCCCTGACCTACAACCTGATCGCGACCGGCGACACCCGCCCCGCCGACCCGCCCCCGGCTCCGCAGCTCACGGCCGCGCTGCGCGCCTACTTCGGGACGCCGGTCCCGCTCCCGCACTGGCGGCGCGGCGACGGCCCCGAGCACCGGGCGCCGCAGCGGCTCGTGTATCTGCTCGACCACCAGTACTCGCAGCGCGGGCTCGGCTGGGACCGGCTCAAGGGCACCGACGCGGCGAGCGCGGCGGCGCTGCGGACGGCCGCGGGGACGGCCGGGCTCGCCGTCGAGCTCGCCCTGACCGAGGTGGTCCACCACCACCGCACCGACGCCTTCATCGACGAGCTGGGCATGATGGGCAGGCGCCGCCGGTGGGAGCTCGCCGACGGCGAATGGGCGCTGGTGGACGACGAGTGGGAGTCGATCGAGGGCGACGAGGACGAAGAGGACATGTTCGGCGAGCCGAGCGACCGCTCGGCGAGCGACCACCCGGACGCCAACCGGCCCGGCGCCGAGGAGCCCGAAGTCGTCTTCACCACCCTGACCTGGCGGCTCGATGCCGGCGGAACCGGCCTGGCGGTCTCGGAGCAGGTGCACGACGACGAAATCCGCTGCGCCACACCGACGCAGGCGCTGCAGCCACACGCCTACCAGGCCGAGGGGTACACCGGCAACGAGGGTGACACCATCGAGCGGTGGTACCGGCGGGCAGCCGTCGTGGTGCGCGCCGGATAAGACCCGCCTGCGCCCGGGGCGGTATCGGCGTCCGGCTCCGCGCCGGGCGCCGGTACCTCCGGCTACTTCTCCGCGCTCTCCGGCTCGTCGAGGAGCTGGGCCTGGCCGGTGACGACGGTGGTCAGGATCTCCCGCGCCACCCGCAGCAACTCGGCGACCTGCGGCGAGGTCAGCGCGTAGGTGACCGAGAGCCCCTCGCGGCGGGCGGTGACCAGGCCGGTGCGGCGCAGGATGGCGAGCTGCTGGGACAGATTCGCCGGTTCCACGTCCACCTCCGGCAACATCTCGGCCACCGTGTGCTCGCGTTCGCTCAGCAATTCCAGCACCCGGATCCGCGCCGGGTGCCCGAGCGTCTTGAAGAAGTCGGCTTTCATCCGGTACAGCGGCCGGCGCACACCGCCCACGTCGACCCTCCAACCAGCGCACCGGCACACCGAAGATTTGCCCGCCAACCCTAGCAAATCGCCGATTCCCGGCCCCGCGGCCCCGCTGCCGCGCCGATCCGGCGATCAGACCTCGAGTTCCCTGGTGACGGCCTTGAGGCTGTGCCGGGCCAGCGCCAGGTTGCCGCGGCCGCGATCGAGCACGACGTAGACGAACAGCCCGTTGCCGGTGGGCCGCAGCAGGTGGAACTGGGTGCGCAGGGTGATCAGGATGTCGTCGATCTCCTCGTCCAGCCCGAGATCGCCGATGGTGCGCATCTTGGCCCGCACGATCTCGGTGGTGCCCGCGGCAGCCAGCTCGATGTCGAAGTCCCTGGAGCCGCCTGCCGTGCCGAGCGGCATCCCGCTGCCGTAGTCGACGACGGCCGCGGCGATCGCGCCGTCCAGCATCATCAGATCCTTCAACGCGACTTCCATGTGGGCCACAGCGATTCCTTCCGTCGGTGAGCCCACCGTACGCCAAGAGATTCGCAATTGCAGAGTTACGCAAGCAGGCAACCGAGCCTCCGCCCCTGCGCGCGGCGCGTTCCGAGGCTGATCGCCGCAGCAGGCCGGGGCCGGGTGCCGATCCTCACGATCCACAGGGTTCCGGCCGCGGAGCGAAGCTGTCCACAGCCGGGCGGACCGCGGCCCCGCGCTACCCGTGGCACGGGGTAGCATCGGCCGCTGATCCCGTCGCCTCGCGACCGGACGATTGTGCTCCACCGAGCCGATGAGGGTGCAGGCCCCGTTTCGGGCCGTCGGTTCGTTGATCTCGATGCTTCGTTGACCGGATTCAACCGATATCGATACTGGGGGCGCCAGATGTCGAGTTCTGCCGAGACGGTGCGGATATGACGCACGTCGATGATGTTCAGCCGGTGACCGATTCCGTGGATCTGGCGGACCGGTACCGGAGTGCGACGGGGCCGGTGCTGCTCACCGGCGTGCAGGCCATCGCGCGGCTGCTCGTGGAGCAGCACGAGCGCGATCGGCGTGCGGGGCGGCGGGTGGCGACCTTCGTCTCCGGCTATCAGGGCAGTCCGCTGGCCGGGCTGGATCGCCTGCTCGCAGGGCTGCCGGAGCTGGCCTCCGAGCACGATGTGCGGCTCGTGCCCGGGGTGAACGAGGAGCTGGCGGCGACCTCGGTGTGGGGCAGTCAGCTGGAGTTGCCCAAGGGCGGCAGGACGCACGACGGGGTGATCGGGGTCTGGTACGGCAAGGGCCCCGGGCTGGATCGCGCCGGTGACGCGCTGCGGCATGCCGCCATGTACGGCGCGCACCCGGCCGGCGGCGCGCTGGCGCTGGTCGGGGACGATCCGGCGGCGAAGTCGTCGTCGGTGCCCGCGGCCAGCGAACGCTCGCTGGCGGCGCTGTCGATGCCGGTGCTGTTCCCGCGCAATGCCGAGGAGGTCGTGGCCTTCGGCCTGTCCGCGGTGGCGCTGTCCCGGGCGTCGGGATGCTGGCCCGCGCTGAAACTGGTGGCCGACGTCGCCGACGGGCTGTGGACGCTGGACCGCGATTTCACCGATTTCCGCATCACCGTTCCCCGGCTGGAGTGGGAGGGCAGGCCCTGGACCTACCGTCAGCGGGTGCTCGCCGCCCCGCCGGACAGCGTGCTCGCCGAGGCGGAGCTGTACGGGCCGCGGTGGGCGATGGTGCGAGAGTTCGCCGCCGCCAACGACATCGACCGCGTCGAGGTCGACACCGGGGACGCCTGGCTCGGCATCGTTGCGGTCGGGACCGCCTACGACGCGGTGCGCCAGGCTCTCGAGGAGCTCGGGCTGGGTGCGGACGAGTTGCGGCGGGCGGGGATCCGGATCCTGCGGGTCGGCATGCCCTACCCGCTGGATGCGGGCAAGGTCCGCCGCGTGGCCGCCGGGGTGGAGACGGTGCTGGTCGTGGAGGACAAGACCGCGTTCGCGGAGTCCCAGGTACTGGAGGCGCTGTACGGCACCGCGCGGCCGCCGCGCGTCCTCGGCAAGCGCGCCGCCGACGGGCGCCCGCTGGTCCCCGCCGACGGCGAGCTGACCGCCGCCCGGCTCGTCGGCCCGCTGCGCACCGTGCTGCGCGAACGGGTTCCGCTGCGCACCCCGCTGCCCGCCGCGCTGCCGCTGAGCGTGCTCGACACCAAGCGCACCGCCTTCTTCTGCTCCGGCTGCCCGCACAACCGCTCCACCGTGGTCCCGGACGGTTCGCTGGCCGGGGGCGGGATCGGCTGCCACACCCTGGTCACCATGTCCTCGCGCACCGATTCCCAGGTCACCGGGCTCACCCAGATGGGTGGCGAGGGCGCGCAGTGGATCGGCCAGGCGCCGTACACCGACGTCGGCCATATCTTCCAGAACATCGGCGACGGAACGTATTTCCACTCCGGGCAGCTCGCGATCCAGGCGTGCATCGCGGCCGGGGTGAACATCACCTACAAGATCCTCTACAACGCCGCCGTCGCCATGACCGGCGCCCAGCCCGCCGAGGCCGGGCTCTCGGTGCCGCGGCTGACGCACAAGCTCGCCGCCGAGGGGGTGGTGAAAACCATCGTCTGCGCGGAGGAGCCGGAGCGGCACCGCGGCGCCTCGTTCGCGCCCGGTGTGCTGGTGTGGGATCGCGACCGCCTGGACGAGGCCCAGCGCCTGCTGCGCGAGGTCCCCGGTGTCACGGTGCTGATCTACGACCAGCCGTGCGCGGCCGACATCAGGCGCAAGCGCAAGCGCGGCGAGGCGCCGGTGCGGCGCACGAGGGTGCTGATCAACGAGGCGGTCTGCGAGGGCTGCGGCGACTGCGGCGTGAAGTCGAACTGCCTGTCGGTGCGGCCGGTGCAGACCGAGTTCGGCCGCAAGACCCGGATCGACCAGACCGGCTGCAACACCGACTACAGCTGCCTGGACGGCGACTGCCCGGCCTTCGTCACCGTCGAGCTGCCCGAGGTGCCCGCGCCGCGGGCCCGCACCGCGGCCCCGGCCCCGCCCGAGCTTCCCGACCCGGAGCTGCCCGAGATCGACGGCACCTTCGACGTCTTCCTCGCCGGGGTCGGCGGCACCGGCATCGTCACCGCCAACCAGGTGCTGGGCACCGCCGCGCTGCGCGCCGGGCTGCACGTGGAGGGGCTCGACCAGACCGGGCTCAGCCAGAAGGCCGGGCCGGTCACCTCGCACCTGCGGCTGAGCAGGCGCGCGGTCGACGCCGCCAACCGCATCGCCCCCGCGGGCGCCGACTGCTTCCTCGCCTTCGACCTGCTCACCGCCGCCGACGATCGCAACCTGCGCTATGGCAGCGCCGAGCGCACCCTGGTCGTCGCCTCCACCAGCCGCACCCCGACCGGCGACATGGTGCACGACGCCTCGGTCGCCTACCCGGCGGAGAGCGTGCTGCTCGACCGGCTCGCCACCGTGGGCAGGGACGTGCTCGGCTTCGACGCGGTGGCCGCCGCCGAGGTGCTGTTCGGCGACTCCGCGACCGCGAACTCGCTGCTGGTCGGCGCCGCCTACCAGGCGGGGGCGCTGCCCATCCACGCCGCCGCGATCGAGGAGGCCATCGCGCTCAACGGGGTCGCGGTGCGCGCCAACCGGAGCGCCTTCGCCTGGGGCCGGGTCGCCGTCGCCGACCCGGCGGCCTTCGCCGCGGCCACCCGCGCGGGCGAACGCTCGCACCGCAGCGACGATGCCCCGCTGCCCGCGCGGCTGCTCGCCCCGCTCGGCGTGACCGGCGCGGTCCGCGGCACCGTCGAGCGGCGCGCCGCCCAGCTCGTCGCCTACCAGGGCGAGGCGCTGGCGGCCCGCTATCTCGCGCTGGTGCAGGAGGTCTGGGCCGCCGAGCAGACGATCGGCGCTGGCAGCGAGCTCACCGCGGCGGTGGCGCACGGGCTGCACAAACTGCTGGCCTACAAGGACGAGTACGAGGTGGCCCGGATGCTGGTCGACCCCGCCTTCCTCGGCGCGGTCCGCGAGGAGCTGCCCGGCGCGGAGAATCTCACCTACCAGCTGCACCCGCCGACCCTGCGCGCACTCGGCAGGGACAAGAAGATCGGGCTGCGCTCCCCCGCCGCGCTGCGCGTGCTCGCCCGCGGCCGCGGGCTGCGCGGAACGCCCTTCGACCCCTTCGGGTTCACGCGGATGCGGCGGCTCGAGCGGCGCCTCGCGGCGCACTACGAGCAGACGATCCGCACCCTGACCGCCACCCTGACCCCGGACGGCCACGCGCACGCCGTCGCGGTCGCCGGCGCGGCCGACCTGGTGCGCGGCTACGAGGAGGTGAAGCTGCGCACCGTCGAGACCTACCTGGCCCGGCTGCGCGCGCTCGGCGTCGACACCGCGGGGATCAGGGCCGGTGGCCCCGCCTGATCGACGCGGCACCGATGAGTTTCCGGCGCACAGGAGGTCTACCCGGCATGAGGAAACTGATCTACGGCTTCGGCGTGTCCCTGGACGGCTACATCAACGACCGGGACGGCAGTATCGACTGGTCCGACCCGGACGACGAGCTGCACCAGCACCACAACGACCGGTTCCGCGAGCTCGAGATCGTGCTCAACGGCCGCAGGCTCTTCGAGCTCATGGCCGAGTACTGGCCGCACGTGGCCGCGGACGCGCCGCCGATCGAGCGCGAGTTCGGGCAGCTCTGGACCGCGGTGCCCAAGGTCGTCTTCTCCCGCACGCTCACCGAGGTCGCCTGGAACAGCACACTGGTCAAGGAGAACGCCGTGGAAGAGGTGCGCCGGATCAAGGCCGAAGGCGACGGCGTCGCCGAGATCGGCGGCGCCGAACTCGCCGCCGCCGTCATTCCGCACGGGCTGATCGACGAGTACCACGTCTACGTCTCGCCGGTGGTGCTCGGCGGCGGCACCCCGATGTTCCCGGCGCTGGCCGAGCGCATCCGGCTCCGGCCGCTGGAGTCCAGGCGCTTCGCCTCCGCGCAGCTGCTGCGCTTCCAGGCCGAGTAGCACCGCGCAGCAACTATCCAGCAATAGAATGGGGGCGTGAACATCCGGCTCCGCGCCCTCGAGCGCGAGGATCTCCCCTTCGTCCACCAGCTCTTCAACGACGCGCAGATCATGTCCTACTGGTTCGACGAGCCGTTCGAGGCGCTCGTCGAGCTGCGCGACATCTACGACCGGCACATCCACGACGAGCGGGAACGCCGCTTCGTCCTGGATGTGGACGGCGCGCACGCCGGACTGGTCGAGCTGCGGGAGATCGCGCCGGTGCACCGCAACGCGGAGTTCCAGATCATCATCGCGCCCGGGCACCAGGGGCGCGGGCTGGCGACCGTCGCGACCCGCAAGGCGCTGGACTACGCCTTCGCCGTGCTGAACCTGCACAAGGTGTACCTGATCGTGGACGTGGTGAACGAGAAGGCGATCCACGTGTACCGCAAGCTCGGCTTCCAGGACGAGGGCACCCTGCGCGACGAGTACTTCGCCGGTGGCCGCTACCGGAACGCGCTGCGCATGAGCGTCCTGCAGCACGAACACCTGGGCGGGTGAGCCACGCGAGCTCGCCGAAAGGGCGACACCGGAGTGAAACGTTTCATATTTACCCTTTCGATGCTTGCCCGAAGTTGACTCGACCCGCGAACATAGCAGGCATGTCTACCACCCGGGCAGTCCCGTTGACCGAACAGCCGGATCCGAGGGTCACCGCAGGCGTGCTGCGTTGGGAAGCAGCCCACCGCGCCGCGCTCGCCGCAGGCGACCCCCACCGCGCGGAGGCCACGCGCGCGGTGCTCGAGGGGTACCTGACGGAGGCACGGCGCCGCAGTTCGGGAGCCTGCTGAGCCCGTTCACGGCAGACCACATCAGGTGCGAAGGGCACGATCCGCAGCGGCCAGCACGCGGCCGAAGACGAACGCGATCACCGGCTTCGCCACCACCCGCGTGAGCACCCCCGCGCCGAACGGCACCCGAATCTCGGCGGTGGTGGTCCACACCACTGCCGTCCCACCGGGCACCGCGGTGAACGTGAGCTTTCCGCCCTCGTGCCGGGCGGGCGGAAAACTCCGCTCGACCAGGTACTCGAACTCGTGCGGCGGCCGGTAGGCGGTGACCCGCTCGCGGAACCAGCCGATCACCCAGACGAGTACCCGCACGGCCCCTTCCCCGTACGGCGCGCCCACGCCCGGCCGCACGAGCCGCGCCCGCAGGACGACCGGCGACCGCGGGTAGTTGCCCGCGTCGGCGAGCCAGTCGAACACCTGCTCGACGGGCGCATCGATCACGCGCTCGACCGTGATGACTTCCATTCGAGAACCCCCTAATCGACTACTACAACCTATAGTAGATCCCGGAGGCGGCCCCGGACAGCCCTGCATCGAGGCCCGGTGGCGACACCTGCTCCAGCGCGCTAGTATCTAGTGCACTATGGAATCACGCGCTGGAGAACGAACCGGCGAGCTGGGCAGGCAGCTGTCGTTCGCGCTCTACGGGGCGGCGAACCGCATGATCCGCCACCACAAGCCCATCCTCGAACCGCTGGGGCTGACCTTCCCGCAGTACCTGGTCGTGCTCGCGCTCATCGACGGCGCCCCCCGGACCGTCGGCGCGCTCGGCGCCTGCCTGGAGATGGACACCGGCACCATCACTCCCCTGGTCAAGCGTCTGGAGACGGCCGGGCTGGTGACCCGAAGGCGGGATCCGGGTGACGAGCGCCGCGTCCTGGTCGACCTCACCGAGCGCGGGCTCGCGCTCGAGGCCGAGGTCCGCGCCGTCACCGGCAAGATCGACGAGGTCTGCCCGCACACCGCCGACGAGCTCGAGCACCTCCGGCGCACCATCGACGCACTCGGCCGCCCCACCGGCGGCTGACCACCCACCGGCGACGCCCGCCGTCCGAAGGATTGGTACGACCATGGCACTCACCCTCTCCCTGCTCGACCTCGTCCCGCTGCGCACCGGCCAGACCAGCGCGCAGGCCGTCGCGGCGTCCATGCAGCTGGTCCGGCGCGCCGACGAGCTCGGCGTGCACCGCTACTGGTTCGCCGAGCACCACAACATGCCCGCCATCGCCTCCAGCTCGCCGCCGGTGCTCATCGCCGCCGCCGCGAGCCGCACCGAGCGCGTCCGGCTCGGCTCCGGCGGGGTCATGCTGCCCAACCACTCCCCGCTCATCGTGGCCGAGCAGTTCTCCACGCTGGCGGCGCTCGCGCCCGGCCGCATCGACCTCGGCATCGGCCGCGCGCCCGGCAGCGACCAGGTGATCACCCAGCTGCTGCGCCAGTCCGGCGCGACCAGCGACGTCGACCGCTTCCCGGACAACATCAAGGACATCATCGCGCTCTCGCACCCCGACGGCGCGAACCTGCGCTTCGCCTCCGGCGGCGAGTACACCGTGAGGGCCACTCCGGTCGCGACCAGCACGCCCGAGGTGTGGCTGCTCGGCTCCAGCGACTACTCGGCGCGGCTGGCCGCCCAGCTCGGCCTGCCCTACGTCTTCGCGAACCACTTCGCCGGCGACCACCTGGACCACGCCATGTCGCTCTACCGCACGCAGTACCGCCCCTCCGCCGAGCATCCGGAGCCGAAGAGCTTCCTCACCGCGAACGCCGTCGTCGCCCCGACCCACGAGGAGGCCTTCGAGCGCGCCCTTCCGCACCTGCGCATGATGGCCCGCATGCGCTCGAACAAGCCGCTGCGCGCCGCCGAGACCGTCGACGAGGTACGCGCGAACCCCTCCGACGAGGCCGAGCGGCGGATCATCGACCACCAGGCGCGGAACTGGTTCATCGGCGAGCCCGACGACGTGGCGAAGCGGCTGCGCGCCTTCGCCGCCGAGCACGGCGTGGACGAGATCATGATCTCCGCCGCCGCCGGCCAGTTCGAATCCGAGCCGCTCGACGAGAGCACCGGCCGCATCCAGACCGTCGAGCTGCTCACCGCCGCGCTGCGGCGCTGATTCCGGCGGAGGTGTCCCGGCGCGCCGACGGGGAATGCCCGAAATGGGCGGTTCACCCGCCGCCCGCGACGGAAGGAGCCCCGCCATCGAATCCGCACCGCCCGACGGCCTCGCAGGCTGGGCCGTCGACCTGATGGAACGGCTCGGCGGCCCGGGAGCCGGGCTCGCCGTCTTCCTGGAGAACCTCTTCCCGCCGCTACCCAGCGAGGTCATCCTGCCGCTGGCCGGTTTCGCCGCCCGGCTCGGCGATTTCTCGCTGGTGTCGGCGATCGTCTGGACCACGATCGGCTCGCTGCTCGGCGCCTGGCTGCTCTACGGCCTCGGCGCCGGGCTCGGGCACGAGCGGCTGCGCCGCATCGCTGGCCGCATCCCGCTGCTCGACCCCGACGATGTCGACCGCTCGGCGGCCTGGTTCGGCAGACACGGCGGCAAGGCGGTGTTCTTCGGCCGGATGATCCCGATGTTCCGCAGCTTCATCTCCATCCCCGCCGGAGTCGAGCGGATGAACTTCCTGTACTTCAGCGTGCTCACCGCCGCGGGCAGCCTGATCTGGAACACGGCCTTCGTGCTGGCCGGGTACGCGCTCGGGGCGAACTGGCATCGGGTCGAGCCGTACACCGCCGTCTTCCAGTACGGGGTGATCGCCGCCGCCGTGCTCGCCTGCGGCTGGTTCGTCGTCCGCCGCCTGCGCCGCCGTCGCGATCAGCGCGACGCGCGGACCATCGTGCGCTGATGCACCCGCGCCCCCCGGTAACGCAGGCCGGGGACGAGCGGCGTCGGGCCGTGATCGGTGAAACCCGAGCGCTCGAAGAACTTTCCGGCCCTGGTGTTCTCGACCAGGGTCTGCAGGAAACAGCCCGGCGCGCCCGCCTGCTCGAGCCGCAGGAACCAGCGCGCCATGAGTGCGTCCGCGGCGCCGGTCCCGCGCGCCTCGGGGACGAGGTTGATATGCAGGTGCGCGGGGTAGCGCGGGTCGTCCAGCTCCCCCGCGGTCGGCCCGGGGCGCATGGCATCGATGCCGGCGCGGGCGAAGAACGCCAGTGGCCTGCGCTTGAAAAACAGCCGGTGGTCGCTCATCGCCCGGCGCATGCGCTCCTCCTCGCTCGGGAACGCGGCGGTGTCGACGCAGCCGGCCAGGTACCCGGCCAGTTCCCCGCCGGACACCGCGACGAACAGCGACTCCGGCTCCAGCTCGAAGTACGGGGTGAGATACACCGCTGCCTCGGATTCGGCGTGCCCCCAGATGGATTCGGTCGGCGAGCCCGCCCCGGCGCGGCTGCTCAGCGTGAGCAGTTCGGCCCGGTCGCCGGGCAGGACGGCGCGTATCTCCATGCGCCCACCGTACTCAGCGCAGCGCGGCGGTGACGCTGCCGAACATGGCGGCCTTGATCCCGGCAACGGTCGCGGGATTCTTGCCGGTGAGCGGCGCGAGCCGGGCGAGCGCCGCGGTGAGCAGCTCGGGTTCGGCGGCGGTGCCGTCGACGAGCCCGGCCGCGAGGGCGTCGCCCGCACCGAAGCGGTGGCCGGTCGTCATGGCGGTGAGCGCCGCCTGCGGGGTGAGCTTGGCCTGGATGAGCGCGGCCATGCCCGGGGTGAAGGTGATGTCGATGTCGACCTCGGGGAAGCAGTAGTAGCCGCGGTCGGCGCGCATGAGGCGGTAGTCGTGCGCCAGGCCGAGCATGGCGCCCGCGCCGAAGCTGTGGCCGTTGACCGCGGCGACGGTCGGCATCGGGAAGGTCAGGATGCGGGCGAAGAGTTCCTGGACGCGGGCGAGGTACTCCTGCGCGTGCTCGCCGTTGGCCAGCAGCCACTCCAGGTCGAGGCCGTTGGAGTAGAACTTGCCGGTGCCGATGGTGATCAGGCCGACGGCAGCGCGCTCGACGGCGTCGAGGTGGGCGGCGACGGTGTCGAGCCAGTCCGGGGAGAAGCGGTTCTCGTCGGTGCCGAGGGTGAGGACGGCGATGCCGCCCTCGTAGCGCAGGGTCGCGGTCACGGTGGTTCCTTCACGTCGGTGGGGGCGGAGTCAGGGCGAGGACCGCGCGGACCGCGGCGGCGAGGCGTTCGCGGACCGGCGGGGCGGGTGCACGATTGCCGCGCAGGAGCAGCGCGGTGGGCAGTTCGACCACGCAGTCGCGGATGACCGCGACGGCTTCGCGGTCGTCGCGGGCGAAGACGTCGTGGGACAGGGTGACGAACAGCTCGGTCAGGACCCGGTCGAGGTGGCGGAGTTCCGCGGCGAGGTCGTCCGGGATGTCGCCGGAGCCGAGCAGCTCCTCCCGGGCGACGGCGAGCAGGAAACGCGCCGAGACCGGCTGTCGCACGAGGAATTCCGCGGGCGTGTCGGCGGCCGCGACGACCGCCTCCACCGCGCCGCCCTGCGCGCTGCGCACGGCCTGCCGCTGCAGCGCGAGGAAGCCTCGCGCCGCACGCAGCCACACCCGGCCGAGCAGCGCGGGCCGGGAGCCGAAGGCGTGGTAGATCGCGCCGTTCGAGACCCCGGCGGCCTGCGACAGGGCGCGCACGGTGACCGCGGCGGGGCCCGATTCCACGGCCATGCGCTCGGCGACGTCCATCAGCGCGTCGAGATCGTGCAGGCGGGGGCGCGGCATGACCACACCATAACAGAGCACTCGCTCTGTTATCCAGCGCGCCCCGTTCACCGGTTCGCCCCGGTAACGTTCCGCGACGGAAGGCAGGGAACACCGGTGCGAATCCGGGGCTGTCCCGCAACTGTCACCGAGGAGTGATCCGCCGATTTCGTGGCCACGACCTACCCGGGTCGGAAGGCCGGTGGGGAGCGTCGATCCGGGAGCCAGGACACCTGCGTCCGCGGTACCGGGAACACACCCACGAGGATGGTCATGCACAACTCCACACCGCGCGCCCGCATCGGCAGGCGCGGATTCCTGATCGGCACGGCCGGGCTGACGCTCGGCGGCGCCGCGCTGCTGACCGGCTGCGGCAGCGGCGGCGCGCCGCCGGTGGCCGACGGCCCGCCGCGGCCGGGCGGGCGGCTGCGCACCGCGATCGCCGGCCGCTCGGCCACCGCCGACGTGCTCGACCCGTACGAGGCGGGCAGCTCCGCGGGCGGCGCGGTGGCGAAGAACGTCTGGGACAAGCTGGTCGCCTACAACAACGACCTCACGCTGCGCTACCGGCTGGCCGAGGCGCTGGAGCCGAACGCGGACGGCAGCTCGTGGCGGATCCGGCTGCGCCGGGGCGTGCGGTTCAGCGACGGCTCGCCGCTGACCTCGCGCGACGTGCTGTTCAGCTTCGAGCGCATGCTCGACCCGGCCAAGCCGTCGTCGGGCGATCTGTCGATGATCGACCTGGCCCGCACCCGCGCCGACGGCGAGCACGCGGTGGTGGTGCAGATGAAGTATCCGCTCGCCGATTTCGGCTCGGTGCTGGCCGGCTGGTACTGCTACGTGATCAAGGCGGGCAGCACCACCTTCGACGCGCGCACCCTCCCGGTCGGCACCGGCCCGTTCGCGCTGGCGAACTGGGCGCCGGGCGACCGGACGCTGCTGCGCCGCAACGACCTGCACTGGGACGGCCCCGCCCTGCTGGACGAGGTCGAGATCATCCAGATCGCGGAGACCGAGGCCAGGATGAACGCCTTCCTCTCCGGCGCGGCCGAGGTGGTGCACGAGATGAGCTACCTGCAGGCCCGTACCCTGGCCGGTGACCCCGACGCGCGCGTGATCGTGCCGCCCGCCGGGCTCATGGGCGCCTTCCAGATGCGGGTGGACATGGCACCCTTCGACGACGTCCGGGTGCGCCAGGCCATGCGGCTCGCGGTGGACCGGCAGGCCATGACCGACGCGCTGTACTACGGCTACGGCGAGGTCGGCAACGACATCTACGGCAAGGGCGCCCCCTTCTACAACGACCGGCTGCCGCAGCGCGCCTACGACCCGGAGCGGGCGCGCGCGCTGCTGCGCGAGGCGGGCAGGGAGAACCTGACGGTCACGCTGCCGACGGCGGACGGGCTGCCCGGCCAGGTGGAGGCCGCCACGCTCTTCGCCGAGCACGCCGCGAAGGCGGGCATCACCATCCGGCTCGAATCCGCCCCCGCCGACACCTACTTCTCGCAGATCAGCGGTAAGCGGCCGCTCACCCAGCTCGGCTGGTGGAACTACAGCCTGGACTACTTCTACGGCCAGACCGCCACCAGCACCTCGCCCAGCAACGGCACCGGCTGGCGCCGCCCCGGCTGGGACGCCGGGTTCGCCGAGGCCCGCGCCGCCATGGACCCGGCCCGCCGCACCGCGCTCTACGCCGAGCTGCAGGAGGAGCTCTGGAACGAGGGCGGGCTCATCCTGCACAGCTTCGCCAAGCGCCCGGACGCGGCGCGCGCGAAGGTCGGCGGCATGCGCGACGGGGTGCCCGGCACCGACGACTGGGCCAACTACGCCACCACCTGGCTCGCCGGGTGAGCTGGGCGCTCACCCGGTGGGCGCTGCGCAGGCTCGGCACCGCCGCCGTCGTGCTCGCGGTGGTGGCGGTGCTGGTGTTCGTGCTGTTCGAGGCGCTGGATTCGGATGCGGCGACGGTGCTCCTGGCGCGCCAGGGCGGGGCCGAGCCGAGCCGGGAGCAGCTGGCGGCGCTGCGCGCCGAGCTCGGGCTGGACCGGCCCGCGCCGGTCCGGTTCGCCGACTGGGTGGTGCGGTTCGCGCACGGCGACCTCGGCACCTCGCTGCTCTCCGGGCGGCCGGTGGCCGATGTGCTGCTCGGCCGGTTGGCGAACAGCGCGACGCTGGCGCTGGTGACCGCGGTGCTGCTGGTGCCGCTGGCGATCGGGCTCGGGCTGGTCGCCGGGGCGCGGCCGGGCTCGCGCACCGACCGGGCGATCAGCATGGGTGCGCTGACCGCGGAGTCGTTGCCGCCCTTCGTCTCCGGGGTGGTGCTGATCGCCACGGTGGCGCTGACGCTGCGGCTGCTGCCCGCGGTCTCGCTGCTGCCGACCGGGGCGTCGGCGTGGAGCAGGCCGGAGATCCTGGTGCTCCCGGTGCTGTGCCTGCTGGCCGGGCTGGCGCCGCACCCGGTGCGGATGGTGCGCGCGCAGACCGCGCAGGTGATGGCGGCCCCCTACATCCGCACCGCGCGGCTCAACGGGGTGCGCGGGCCGCGGTTGCTGCTGCGGCACGTGGCGCCGAACGCGATCTCGGCGGCGGTGCATCCGCTCGCCGGTGCGCTGGTCGGGCTGATCGGCGGGATCGCGGTGGTGGAGACGCTGTTCGTGTACCCGGGGGTCGCCCAGGAGTTGCTGCGCGCGGTGGCGGGGCGCGACTTCCCCTTCGTGCAGTCCGCGGCGGTGCTGCTCGCCGCGGCCGGGGTCGGGCTCTACCTGATCGCCGACCTGGTGACCATGCTGACCTCCCCGCGCGCACGCGACCTGGTACTGGAGCGACGATGAGCGGAATCAGAACCGGCTGGGCCGTGCTGGCGGCGGCGCTCCTGCTGCTGGTGCTGGCCGGGCCGCTGCTCGCCCCGCATCCCCCGACCGCGGTGGCAGGCGCGCCGTTCCTGCCACCCGCCGCGGCGCACCCGCTCGGCACCGACGTGATCGGCCGCGACGTGCTCTCCCGGGTCCTGCACGGCGGGCTGCCGCTGGTCTCGATCGCGGCGCTCTCGCTGACGCTCGCCTACGCCGCCGGGGCCGGGCTGGGGGTGGTGGCCGGGCTGCGGCGGCGCGCCGATCCGTGGATCAGCCGTCCGGTGGACGCGATCGTGGTGCTGCCGTGGTTCCTGCTGCTCGCGGTGATCGCGACCGCGCTCGGCGCGGGCCCGGCGGCGGTGGCGACCGCGGCCGCGCTGGCCGCGGTGCCGTGGATCGTGCGGATCGTGCGCACCGCGACGGTGGAGATCGCCGCCACCGGCTACGTGGAGAGCGCGCGGGCCCGCGGCGAGCCGCTGTGGCGGCTGGCGCTGGTCGAGGTGTTGCCGAATCTGCGGCCGGTGCTCGCCGCCGACGCCGGGGTCCGGCTCTCGGCCACCGTGTCGATCGTGGCGGTGAGCAGCTTCCTCGGGCTCGGGCTGCGCCCGCCGTCGGCGGACTGGGCGCTCATGATCACCGAGAACCGGCAGGGGTTCGCCCAGCAGCCGCTGGCGGTGCTCGCCCCGGCGCTGCTGATCATGGTGCTGGTCGTCGCCGTGAACATGATCTCCGACCGGGCGCTCGACCCGGGCGCCGCCGGGCCCGCGCTGCCGCCGGTGTCCGGCGGCGGCGGCGGGGTGCGAGTGCGCGGGTTGCGGGTGCTGGCCGCCGACGGCGCCACGGTGCTCGACGGCATCGATCTCGACCTGCCCGCGGGTTCCGCAGTGGCGGTGGTCGGGGACTCCGGTGCCGGGAAGACGACGCTCGCGCTCGCGATTCTGGGTGCGCTCCCGGCCGGGTTGTCCGCGACGGGGCAGGTGTCGGTGGAGTCCGGTTCGCGCGCGGTGGGGTATGTGCCGCAGGATCCGGGGTCCGGGCTGAACCCCGCCCTGCGGATCGGCACCGCGCTCGCCGAGATCACCCGGCTGCACGGCGATTCCGTCGGCACCGCGCTGCGCCGGGTCGGGTTGCCCGACGACCGCGCATTCCGCCGCCGCCACCCGCACCAGCTCTCCGGCGGCCAGCAGCAGCGGGTGCTGCTGGCCATGGCGCTGCTCGGTGACCCGGCGGTCGTCGTCCTCGACGAGCCGACCACCGGGCTCGACGCCGCCGCCAGGGCGGATCTCGTCCGCACCCTGCGCCGGGACACCGCCGCCACGCTGCTCGTGATCACCCACGACCCGGCCGCGCTCGCTCCGATCGTGCAGCACGTCGCCGAGCTGGAGCGGGGCAGGCTGATCTCCTTCCGGCCCGTGGCCGACCTCGCGCCGGCACCGGAAGTGGCGCGGAAAACGCTGCCGCACAGCGCGCGCGAGGCCATTCTCCGGGTCGACGGCCTCACCACCGGCCACCGGCGCGGGCGGCCCGTCGCCACCGACCTGTCGTTCACGCTGCGCCCCGGCCACTGCCTCGCGCTCACGGGCCCGTCTGGGGCGGGCAAGACCACCGTCGCCCGCACCCTGGCCGGGCTGCACCCGCCCGACCGCGGAACCCTCACCCTGCGCGGGCAGCCACTGCACCCGCGCGTGGATCACCGGCCGATCGCGCAGCGGCGCGCGATCCAGCTGGTCTGCCAGAATCCGGCGACGTCGCTCAACCCCGCGCACTCGATCGGCACGCAGATCGCGCGCCCGCTGCGGCTGCTGCGCGGAATGACCGCCCCCGCCGCCACCCGCGAGACCAGCAGGCTGCTGGCGGCGGTCCGGCTCGCCCCGGAGCTGGCCGCGCGCCGCCCGGACCGGCTCTCCGGCGGGCAGCAGCAGCGCGCCGCGCTGGCCCGTGCCCTCGCCGCCGGACCCGAGGTGCTGCTCTGCGACGAGATCACCGCCTCGCTCGACCGGCGCGCCGCCGAGGTCGTCCTCGACATCCTCGACGACCTGCGCGGCTCGGGCGTCGCGCTACTCGTGATCAGCCACCAGCAGTGGGTGCTCGAGCGGCTGGCCGACGGGATCGTCGACCTCGCGGCCGACCACGCCGCGGGGGCGTGGAGGAAGCCGTAGCCGTCGCGCAGCAGGTGCCCGCCGTCGGACACGACCTCGTACCCGCAGCACTCGCTCGAACGTGCACCGCCGCACCCACCGGCAGGAGTAAGCGTGCCCTGACCCGGCCGCCGGCAACAGCATCGGTGTCGGCCCCGGCGCAACCCCGCCCGGGCGCACCGGCTTACGCTGTCCGGCACGAAGACCGTCCGGCAGGGGGTGGATGCGGCGATGATGCCAGGCGCGGGAGCGCTGCCGGCCGTACGAGTCTGCCGCGCGACGGTTTTCGCGCTGCTCTGCGTCGCGCTCGCCGCCGCGGGGCACGGCTACGCCGCCGGTACCCCGGTGCCGGGTTCGACGACCGTCTCGGCGCTGCTCGCGGTGGCGGCGGTGGCCTGGGTGGTGGCCGATCGGGAGCGCGGGCCGATCGCCATCGGCGGGGGGCTGCTCGGCGGGCAGGCGGTGCTGCACCTGTGGTTCGGCGTCGAGCACGGAGCGCACGGCGGTGCGGCGGGGATGCTCGCCGCGCACGTGCTGGCCGCGTCGGTCTGCGGGCTGTGGCTGTGGCGCGGTGAGCGCGCGGTGTTCGCGCTCGTGCGCACGCTCTTCACCCGGGTCGTCCTTCCCGTGCTCGTCGCGGTCACCGCGGTGCCCGGCCGCGTGCCGGTGGAGTATCCGGCGCCGCTGCGCGGGGTGCGGCTGCGGCACGCGATGTCGCGGCGTGGGCCGCCCGTGGTCGCCGAGTTGTCGCCAGAGCTCGCCGTCCGCTGAGGCAGTGCCGCCCGGGCCGGTGAGCGCAGCGCACCGCGCCGATCCCGGCAGCGGTGTGCGTTGCCCCAGCCGAGGCGCGGGTGGTCGCGCCCGGTACCGCCGCGCGTCGCCGAACCGAGGAGTGCGCCATGACTCCGCCCGACTCCCCCTGTCCACCCCGCCGCACCGGGCGCGCCCGGTGATCCCGCCCGAGGTTCCCCCGCTCCTCGATCCGCTGGTGCGTGAGTTCATCGACACCGCCCTCGTCGCGGTCGCCGGACGCGACGGCACGCCCCTGCACCTGGTGTTCCCGCAGGTCTTCGCCCGCAATGCCGCGGCGCTGCGGAACGTGCTGTCGGCCCGCGGTGTCGAGCACCGGCTCTGCTACGCCCACAAGGTCAACCGCTCGCAGGCGTTCGTGCGCGAAGCCTGCCGGCTTGGCATCGACATCGACATCGCCTCGGCAGGCGAGCTGGACAGTGCACTCGGCGCGGGCTTCCCACCGACCCGGATCGAGGCCACCGGTCCCAAGGGTGAGCGCTTCCTGCGCCGCCTGCTGGCCGAGAACGTCACGATCAACGTCGACAACCGCTGGGAACTCGACCGGATCATCGCCCTCGCCGGACACCCCGCCCCGATCCTCCTGCGGGTCAGCGGCTTTCCCGGCACCGCGGCGAGCCGCTTCGGTATCCCGGCGGACGAGATCGACACACTCTGGCCGCTACTGGCCGCCAACCGCGACCGAGTAGCGCTGCGCGGCCTGTCGTTCCATCTCGACACCGGCGAGCACCGCGACCGCCTGCGCGCGGTCACGACCTGCCTGACCCTGCTGGAGAGCGCCTGGAACGCGGGCCTCTCCCCCGACGTGCTCGACATCGGCGGCGGGCTGCGGCAGGTCTTCACCGCCGACCCCGGCGCCTACGACACCTACACCCGCGTCCTGCGCACCGCGCTCCTCGGCGACGGCCGGCCCCTGACCTGGGCGGGCGCCACCTTCGGCTACCGGGTCGGCGACGGGTCGGTGCACGGCATCCCGGTCTTCCACAAGTACGCCAACACCGTGCCCGCCACGGCGGCACTGGCGGCCCTGCTGGAGGCCGAGATCCCCGGCAACCACCGCTCGCTGGCCGCGATCCTCACCGACAACCTGCTGCAACTCTGGCTCGAACCCGGCAAGGCCATCGCCGACCACGCCGGAATCACCGTCGCCGCAGTCGAATTCTGCAAGGATCTGCCCGACGGGACGGTCCTGGTCAACCTCGACCTCAGCCGCGACCAGGTGACCCCCGCCGACCAGGAGACCCTGGTCGACCCGCTCCTCGTCCCCGCGCAGCCGCCCCCGGAGCACCCCGCACCACTCGGCGTGTTCCTCGCCGGCCGCCTCTGCCTGGAGCGCGACATGATCAGCAACCGCGCGGTCCGGCTCCCCTTCCGCCCCCGCCCCGGCGACCTGCTGGTCTTTCCCAACACCGCCGGCTACCACTCCGACCTCTCCGCGGGCACCGCGGCCATGCACCCGCTGCCGCGCAGGCTCGCCGTGACCCGAGACCGCTCCACCTTCACCGCCGGCCCCGACGCCGGCCACCGCCCCGCCGAGGAGGGCCCGTGCGCGCCTACGACGACATCACCGAACTGATCGGCGACACCCCGCTGCTCCGCCTCGACGCCGCCGTGCACGGCATCGAGCGGCTGCGGCTGTTCGCGAAGCTGGAGTCGCACAACCCCTTCGGCTCGGTGAAGGACCGCGCCGCCTGGGGCATGATCCGCGACGACCTGCCCGAGCTGCGCGGCCGCGGCTTCCTCGAGGCATCCAGCGGCAATACCGCCAAGGCGCTGCGCGTGCTCGGCGCCAGGCACGGCATCGGGCTGCGCGCGGTGACCAACCGGATCAAGGTCGACGAGGTGCGCGACACCCTGCGGCTGCTCGGCACCGAGATCGTCGAGCTGCCCGGGCTCTCCGAGTGCCCCGACCCCACCGCCCCCGACGACGTCGCCGCCGTCATCGCCGCGACCATGGCACGCGAGCCGGGGAAGTGGTACCACGCTTCGCAATACACCAACGAGCGCAATGTCGAGGCGCACTACCGCGGCACCGGAAGGGAGATACGCGACGCCCTCGCCGGAAGCGGGATCGACCGGGTCGACTACGTGATCGGCGGGCTCGGCACCACCGGCTCCACCCGCGGCACCGCCACCGCGCTCGCCGAGCACAATCCGGGGCTGCGCACCGTCGGCGTGGTCTCCGCGCGCGGCGACTTCATCCCCGGCATCCGCTCGGAGACCGAGATGTGGGACGTCGGGCTCTTCCAGCCGGATTTCTACCACCGGATCGTCGCCGTCGCCGCCGAGCACGCGGTCAGCGCCACGCTGCTGCTCGCACACCGCTACGGCGTGCTCGCCGGCCCGACCTCAGGCGCCGCCTACGCCGCGGCGCTCGACGTCTTGCGTCCCGCCGCGGCCGGATTGCGGCCCGGCGACCCCGATCTGGTCGCCGTGCTCATCGTCTGCGACCGGCTCGAGCCGTACCTGTCCTACCTGCGGGCCCGCCGCCCCGAGCTCTTCGACGACCCGTCCCGGCCCGCCCCGCCGCACCCCGCCGAGCTCGCCGCCGTCCCCCGGCTCACCCCCGAGCACCTCGACGAGCTCGACCGCGCCCGGCGGATCACCGTCGTCGACACCCGCGGCGCCATGGCCTACCGCGTCGCGCACATCCCCGGCTCGATCAACCTGCGCGACGACCTGCTCGGCGGGTTCACCCCTGACCAGCTGCCGTTCTGCCGCTCCCGCCCGCTGGTCTTCGTCTGCCCGGTCGGGCGGGTCTCGCAGCACTTCGCCGCGCTCACCCGCCGGGCCGGGTACGACGCCTACAGCCTGGCGGGCGGCATCGCCGCCTGGCGGGATGCCGGGCTGCCGCTGGAGCGTCGGCGTTAGGACGTGGTGCCGTACTCGGCCAGGATCGGCTCGAGCTCGGCGGGCGTGGCGCCGTGCAGGATGACCCGGTCGGCGCCGTACTCGAACTCCTGCCGGATCCGCGCCACGCACTGCGCGGGGCTGCCGGTGGCGGCGGGCTCGAGCCATTCGTCGGGGATGAGCCCGGCGATGTGCTCGATCTGGTCCGGGGTCGCCTTGTGGTCGATGCCGCCGGGCACCGAGGTCACGACCGGGTCCTGCCGGAAGCGGGCCAGCACGGCGGGGTCCCAGTCGTTGGTACGGACCATGAGGTCGCCGTAGCCCTGCAGGTAGGTCGCGAGCCTGGCCACGGTCTTGCGCAGCCGCAGCTCCTCCGGGAGGTGGTCGCCGACGGTCGCGAGGCAGGACCACACTCGCACGTCGTCGGGGTTCCGGCCCGCCCGCTCCGCCGCCTCCTTCACGATCCGCACGCTGCGCCGCAGGGTCTCCGGGGTGAAGAAGGTGTGCAGGACGACGTCGTCGAAGGCGCGCCCGCCGAGGGCGAGGGTCCGTGGACCGAAGGCGACGAGGGCGAGGCGGATGTCCTCGCGGAACTCCGGGTCGAGCACCAGCACCGGGTAGTCGCCGATCGGGCCGGTGTGGTTCACGATCACCTCGCCCTGCCACAGCCTGCGCATGACCCCGGCGAAGTCCTCCATCTGCGCGGTGGTGACCGCGGGCACGCCGAAGGCGCTGTAGACGGCGGCGATGCCGCGCCCGATCCCGAGGGTGAAGCGCCCGCCGGAGAGCCGGTGCATGGTCGCCGCCCAGGCACCGGTGATCAGCGGGTGCCTGGTGTTGTGGTTCGTCGCGGCGGTGGCGATCCGCAACCGCTCGGTGACCGCGCAGGCCGCGCCGACCAGCGAGGATGCCTCCTTGACGTTCCACCGCTCGGAGATGAAGGCGGTGCCGAGGCCGAGCGCCTCGCCGTGGCGGGCCTCCTCGACCAGGGTGCGCGGGTCGCCGGCGCCCGCGAGCAGGTAGTAGCCGAGCTCGTCGAAGGTGCGGGCCGGGCTCATCCGGCGACGATCAGGTCGAGGGTGCCGAGTTCGCGGATGGCGCGGCAACCGCGGTCGAGCATGGTGGCGATAATGTCGTCGCCGCGGTCGGTGGCGGCGGCGAATGCGAAGCCGAGCGCGGTCAGCACCGGGATCTGCAGCATCCCGATCCGGTAGTCCTGCCAGCAGGTTTCCGCCGGGTAGCCGGTGACGCCGTACTCGGCGAGGTGACGGTGGTAGCGCGCGACGAGCGCGCGTTCGCGCTCGGCGCGCACCGCCGGCAGCAGGCTGGTGCCGAGGAAGTAGGCGAGGTCGCGGGCGGGCAGGCCGACGCTCACGGTCTGCCAGTCGACCACGGTGATCCGGGAATCGTCCGGGTGGAACAGCAGGTTGTCGACGCGGAAGTCGCCGTGCAGCACCGAGAACCGCTCCGGCGCGTAGAGCAGCCAGGGCTCGGTCAGCTCGGCCACCCGCGCGAGCGTTTCGCGGTTCGCGGCGCCGAGCCGGTCGCCGAGCTTGTCCAGGGTGATGTCGAGCGCGGTGCGGGTGATCCCGGCGAGCCCGGCGGCCAGGTTCGCGTCCGGTTTCGGCATGGCGGTGCCGGTGAAGGTCAGCCAGGCCGGGTCGCACCAGCGGGGACCGTGCAGCCCCGCGAGCGCTGTGACCGCAGGTTCGGCCTGCTCGGGGGTGCACCCGGCGAGCTGGTCGCCCTGCGCCGCCGGGGCGAGATCCTCGAGCAGCAGCACGAAATCGGTGGCGCTCTCGGTGATGTCGCCGTGGTAGACGGCGGGCAGCGGGACCGCGACCGACCCGGCGACCTCGTCGTAGAAGGCGCACTCGGAGCGGTAACCGAGCGCGCAGCGCTCGCGGATGGCCGGGTCGAGCGCGGGTAGCTTCGCCACCAGCGTGGACGGGAGCTTCGACTCCGGCGGGGCGGTCGGGGTCAGCCGGAAGGTGGCACCGGTCTGGCCGGTGCCGATCGGCTCGACGCGGACGTCGTCGACGGCCACGCCGAGCACGTCGGCGAGCCAGCGCGCGGTGATGTCCTGCGGACCGGACGGGATCGAGTGCGTGTTCGGCATCGAGATGAGCGTCCTTGCTTTCGCGATCGAGGTTCCGATCACGCTACCGAAGGTGTGGCCGATCGTCCAGACAGGTGTCCATTCGCCTTTCCGACGCCCGTGCGCGGCGCGCGATTCCCCTGGTCACGCCGGAACCGGCTCGGCGTTCGCGACCGCACCCGGGCCGCCGGCTACGCGCGCCGCTGCGGACCGCTCCGAATTCGGCTTGCGCGACCCGGCGCGCGGCTGCCACCGTTCTCGAGGAGACCCGGTGCGGAAAGGAGGCGGATGATGGCAGCGGACCTGGCGGTGACGCGGGCGCTGGTCATCCCCGCGTCCGAACTGCGCGAGCGGTTCTCCCGCTCGTCCGGCCCCGGCGGGCAGGGCGTCAACACCACCGACAGCCGGGTGGAGCTCTCCTTCGACCTCGCCCGCTCGCCATCGGTGCCGGAGCGGTTGCGCACCCGGATGCTCGAGCGGCTCGGTTCCCGGCTGGTCGACGGGGTGCTCACGATCGCCGCGTCCGAGCAGCGCGCGCAGTTGCAGAACCGCGCGGCCGCCCGCGAGCGCCTGGCCGCGCTGCTGCGCGCGGCCGCCGCCGCCCCGCCGCCGGTGCGCCGCGCCACCAAGCCCTCGCGCGGCGCGACCGAGCGGCGCATCTCGGCGAAGAAGCGGCGCGGCGTCACCAAACGTAACCGTCGGGCATCACCCGACGACTGACCGATCGGCCTGATCCGGTCGGCACTCCCGCACCGCGGTCCCGGCCCCGGTGAGCAGCCGCCGCAGCTCGGCGACGCCGTCGGCCCCGACGGCCCCGATCACCCGATGTTCCAGCGCGGCGATTCGATCCGCGGCGATCCGCAACGCCGCCCGCCCGGCCTCGGTCGGCACCGCCAACCGCGCCCGCCGGTCCGCGGGATCGACCTCGCGCCGCAGCAACCCCGCCTTCTCCAGGTGGCCGACCAGCTCCCCCATCGACTGCTGCGTCATCCCCGCCGCCTCGGCCAGCGCCCCGATCCGCGACCCGTCGGGCTCGAGGTGGCGGAAGACGGCGAAGTGCGCCGGACGCAGCTCGGGATGAACCCGTTCGAGCAGCTCGCGGGCGAGTTCACGCTCGAACTCGCGGGTGGTCTCGACGAGCAGCCTGAGCAAGGAGGGGGTTGACACAATAGGAAGGTTACCTTTGCATTGACGGTATGTCCGAGGTATTGGAGTTCCGCAACGGCCACCGCGTCGAGGTCGTCGCCGACCTCCCCGAGGTGCTGCGGCTCCGGCACACCCTGCCCGCCCCGGGCAGGCAGGCGGGCCCGCACCGGCACCCGGTGCTCGCCGAGACCTGGACGGTCACCCGCGGCCGGCTCCGCTTCGTCATCGACGGCACCGAGACCGTCGCCGGGCCGGGCGACACCGTGCACGCCCCGCCCGGCGCGGTGCACGCCTTCGAGAGCCTCGATCCCGGCACCGAGCTCGACCACGAGATCCGGCCCCCGCTCCGGCATCTCGACATGTTCCGGCTGTGGAGCGCACTGGACCGCGCGGGCCGCACGACCCGCTCCGGCGTCCCGCGCGACCCCCTCGCCCTGGCTCTGCTCTGGCGGCTCCAGGACGGCTACCTCGCAGGGCCGCCGGAGTGGCTGCAACGCGCGGTCCTCGGCGGGGCGGCGCGGCTCGCGGTCCGGCTGGGGTACCGGCGCAGGCTGCTCCCCGGCCGTGCACCGCTGTAGCGGGAATGCCGTACCGTGGCGGCGGTGGACATTCTGACCCTCGGTCCGGAATCCGCGCGCCGCGCCGTGCTGTTCGCCACCGGCGCGGGCGGCGATCCCCGTCGCTACCTTCCGCTGCTGGAACGCCTGTCGGCCGCGGGCTGCCGGGTGATCGCCCCGCACTTCGAGCAGTTCCGCGTCTCCGGTGCGCCGTCCGGCTCCGAGCTGCTCGCCCGGCCGCTCGGGCTCGTCGATGCCCTGGCCGGGCACGCGGATTCCGGCGCCGAGGTGGTGGCGATCGGGCACTCGATCGGCGCGTGGGCCACGCTCTGCCTGGCGGGCGCGGTGTCGCGGGGGCCGGACGGCAGGCCGCTGCGAACACCGCGGGAACCGCGGATCCGGCGCGCGGTCCTGTACACCCCGGCCGCCGGGTGGTTCACCGCCCCCGGCGCGCTCGACGAACTCACCATCCCACTGCTGGTCTATGCCGGCGGCCGGGACACGGTCACCCCGCCGGAGCAGGCGCTACACCTGCGGGCCGCGCCCGCCGACGTCGAGGTGCGCGTCCTGCCCGAGGCGGGCCACTTCACCTTCATGCACGATCCGCCGCCCGGGCTCGCCGAGGAGCCGCCCCCTGTCCGCGAGCAGTTGCTGGACGGCATCGTCGAGGCCACCGTGCAGTTCACGACCACGTCCTGAACGGGACGCCCCTACGCCTCGCTCCCCTGCCTGAAACGCCGGGCCAGGCTACGCAACACCGCGGACTCCCCGACCGAGAACGAGACCAGCCTGCTCGCCGCCTAGGACAACCGACCGACGACAGCACGACACGATGTCAGGAGGACCCGTGTCGCTGATCTCAGCCGCAGTCTGCCCGCATCCGCCGGCTCTGATACCCGCGGTGGCAGGTGATGCGGCCCCTGAATCGAACACACTGCGCGCAGCGTGCATCGAAGCCATCCGTCGGTTGCGGGTGCCCAAGTTCGGCGACGAGAGCGACGGTTGGGCAAAGGGTCGCTCGAAGGGGTTCGTTGCCGATCCGACTCTGCCCGACCGTCTGGTGATCGTGGGATGCGACGACACGACGACTGCCTACGAGTCAGACAGAGCAATGGGCAGTCTCCGGCGCTACGGCATCGACTGGGACTGGGATATCGCGTGGTGCCGGGGTGAGCCGGGGACGCTGCCACTACCGCTCTCCCTGTCGATCGGATTGTGGCTCGTCACCGGCAACGGCCCACGCGGGATGTTCTTCACAACCTTCTCGTATCAGTCGATTTCATTCGATGCCTCAGCACAGGAGTGTGTGGCACTCGGCAGGGAGTTGGCCACGCAGGGCGAGCGGGTGGCGATGCTCGTTGTCGGAGAAGCCGCGCTGAACGAGCAGTCGCAAGCAGTAGACCGAGCAGAGGTCTACAACAGCACCCTCATCCGCGCCTTCGCGCACGGGGACACCACCGCTCTCGCCCTACTCGATCCGGTGGAATCCCAGACGCTGCACGCGACGGGACGAGCGTCGTGGCAGGTCTTGGCCGGCGCGGCCGAAGGGCGAGAACTCAGGGGGCAGATACTTTCCGATTCGGCTTCCCATGCCCGCGGACATGTCGTGGCCAGCTGGACCAGCGCTGCAGATTCCGAACCCGAACTCACCCCGTCAGCCCGGGAGTCGTGAGGAAGACCCGGGCTCCGCGCTGCAAGCGGGTCGCGCACGATTCACTCCTCCGCCGAGACGCAGTCGCCGAACCGGAGCCGACACGCCGAGCACCGTGATCGGCGTCGAGCCGACTCCGGCCGCGATGCCAGGATGGCGTGCATGACCGATCCGGCACCGGCCGACGCCTACGACAGCTTCGCCGCGGAGTACACGGCCGAGAACGAGACCGGCCTGCTCAACGCGTACTACAACCGCCCCGCACTCCTCGATCTCGCCGGCGAGGTGGCCGGCAGGCGAATCCTCGACGCCGGATGCGGCTCGGGCCCGCTCTACGCCGCACTGCGCGACCGCGGCGCCCTGGTGACCGGCATCGACGCGAGCGAGGGAATGCTGGAACAGGCCCGGCTGCGGCTCGGCGCCGACGCGAACCTGCGGATCGCCGATCTGGCCGACCCGCTCCCGTTCCCCGATGCCGCGTTCGATGACGTCGTCGCCTCCCTCGTCCTGCACTACCTGCGGGATTGGGGTCCGACGCTGACCGAACTGCGCCGGGTCCTGGCGCCGGGCGGCCGGCTCCTCGTCTCGGTCGAGCACCCCTTCGCCAACTTCCTGCAGCAGCGGTTGACCGGCGCGGAGACCAACTACTTCGGCACCCGCCACCGCTCCGCGGAGTGGACGATGGGCGGCCGGACCGCCCGGCTCGTTTTCTGGGATCGCCCCCTGCACGCCATGACCGATGCCTTCACCGCGGCCGGTTTCCGCATCGGGGTCATCAGCGAGCCGCCCGCCCTGCCCGCCGCCCGCGACCTGTTCCCGGAGGGCTACGACGAGCGCACCGGCATGCGCTTCCTGTCCTTCCTGTTCTTCGTCCTGCACGCCGGCTGACGAAACCGCAGCCACTGACCGGCCGCTCGCCGCCCTACCGCGCCAGCACACCCCGCAGGAACAGGTCGACCGCGTGCGTCAGGTGCCGCTGCTGATCGCGCGGGCTGCGGAAGACGCCGAAGTCGGCGAGGCGGGCGGGCAGGATCTCCACCATCGCGATGAAGTGCTCGGCGGTGAGCTCGAGGTCGTCGATGGCCAGGGCGCCCGCCTCGGCGTGCCTGCGCAGCACCGCCATGACCTGCTGCTGGCGCTCCGCCCAGCCGAACGAGCCGGCGGCGGCGGCGAATTCGGGAAAGCGGTGCGCCTCGGTGCGGGCGATGCGGTGCAGCTGGACGATATCGGCGTCGAGCGCGTGCTCGACGGCGGCGCTGCCGATGGCGAGCAGGGTGGCGCGCAGGTCCCCGTCGCCGTCGGCCGGCTCCGCGTCGGGGCGGACGGCGCGGCTCAGCGCCCACGGGATGACGTCGAGGAAGACCGCGCGCTTGTCGGGGTAGCGCGCGTAGACGGTGGCCTTGGCGACCTCGGCCGCCTCCGCGATCGCGACCATGGTCGTCGCGTCGTAGCCGTTGGCGAGGAAGGTCCGGACGGCGGCGGCGCGCAGCCGCTGGTGCAGGGCCGCCGCCTCGGCCCGGTTGGGGCGGCCGCCGCGGCGCGGCGCTCCGTTCGACGTCACGCTCCGACTCTAAGCCGTCCGCAATAACTAGACACCGATGTATAGTTACCGCATGCCGAACGCGCTACTGGAAACCACCGAGCTGACCCCCCGCATCGCCTCCGCGGTGCACGCCGACAAGGACGCGCTGCTCAGCGGCGCGCACGCCGCAGAACTGCGCGACCTGCTCGAACAGCGCGGCGTGCTGGTCTTCCCGCGCATCGGCTTCACCGACTCCGAGCACATCGCCTTCACCCGGACGCTCGGCACCTTCGCCCCCGAACGCAGTGGCGAGGAGGTCTACAGCGTCACCCTCGACTCCTCGGTGAACCGGCAGGCCGAGTACCTGAAGGGTTCGCTGTTCTGGCATATCGACGGCACCATGAACGACGTGCCCATCCGGGCCTCGCTGCTGTCGTCGAAGGTGCTGGCGCCCACCGGCGGCGAGACCGAGTTCTGCAACACCTACGCCGCCTACGACGACCTCGCCGACGACGACAAGCGGCGGCTGGAGCAGTTGCGGGTCATGCACTCGGCCTGGAACACCCTCTTCTACTACGACCCCGAGCCCGACCACCGCACGCTGCGCCGGATGATGGCGATCGGCGACCGTGAGCTGCCGCTGGTGTGGACGCACCGCTCCGGGCGCAAATCGCTGGTGCTCGGCTGCACCGCGCGGCACGTCGTCGACGCCGACTTCCGGGAGAGCGTGAATCTGCTCGTCCGGCTGCGGGATTGGGCCACCGGCCCGCAGTTCGTCTATCGGCACACCTGGTCGGTCGGCGATCTGGTCATCTGGGACAACACCGGCACGATGCACCGGGCCAGGCCCTACGACCCGGAGTCGGGGCGGCTGCTGCACCGGACGAAGCTCGAGGGCGAGGAGCCGTTCGCGTGAGCGGCTTCCGCGAGCGCTACGGCCGCTGGGCGGTGATCGCGGGCGCCTCGGAGGGGGTCGGCGCCCGCTACGCCCGCGCCATGGCCGAGCGCGGCCTCGACCTGGTGCTGCTGGCCCGCCGCCGCGCCGCGCTCGACGAGCTCGCCGCCGAGCTCCGCGCGGACACCGGCGCCGAGGTGCGGGTGCTCGCCGTCGATCTCGCCGAGCCGGACGCGGTGGCGAGCGTCCTGGCGGCGACCGACGGCCTCGCGGTCGGCATGCTGCTGTACTGCGCCGGGGCGGATCCGGACTACACGCCGCTGCTGTCCGGGCCGGTCGAGCCCGCGCTGGCGCTGCTGCGGCGCAACTGCGCGACGCCGCTGCAGCTGTGCCACCACTTCGCCGGCCCCATGGTGGAGCGCGGGCGCGGCGGGATCGTGGTGCTCACCTCGGTCGCGGGGCTGTACGGGGCCCCGAACATGGCCGCCTACGCGGCCACCAAGGCATTCGACCTCGTGCTGACCGAGGCGCTCTGGGCGGAGCTGCGGCCGCACGGGGTCGATGTGCTCGCACTGGTGCTCGGCACCACCGATACCCCCGCGCTGCGCCGGGCCCTCGTGCGCCGCGGCACACTCGACCCCGCGGACACCGCGCCGCTGCCCGGCGCCGCGACCGCGGACGAGGTCGTCGCCGAGGCCATCGCGAATCTGCCGAACGGCCCCACCCGATTCGTCGGCGACCAGCTCCGCGAGTTCGCCCGCAGATTGGGGCTGCGTACCCGCAGCGAGGCCGTGGCCACACTGGCCAGGCACAGCGACAGCGTGGTGGCAGGCGACAGCTGACGAGCCCGGCCCGGCGCCGCGGACGCAATCCGCCCGAGGGGTTGCATATGAGTATGCGTCTACGTACAGTTGCCGCAGGCGATGTGCGTATACATCTACTTATAGAATCACTTCGGGAAAGCGGAGCGTCCCATGACGACACAACACCCCCCGGCCATCCGGGTACACGGCTTGCGCAAGTCCTACGGAGACCTGGAGGTCCTGCGCGGCGTGGACCTCGAGGTCGCCCGCGGCAGCATCTTCGCCCTGCTCGGCTCCAACGGGGCGGGCAAGACCACGGTCGTGAAGATCCTCTCCACCCTGCTCCGCGCCGACGCGGGCACCGCGAGCGTGAACGGCTTCGATGTCGCCGACGACGCCGCCGAGGTCCGCGAATCCATCAGCCTCACCGGCCAGTTCGCGGCCGTCGACGAGATCCTGACCGGCCGGGAGAATCTGGTGCTGATCGCGAAGCTGCGCCACCTGACGGGCGCCGCCGCGATCGCCGACGACCTGCTCGCCCGGTTCTCGCTCACCGACGCGGGCGCGCGCAAGGTGGCCACCTACTCCGGCGGCATGCGCCGCCGCCTCGACATCGCCATGAGCCTGATCGGGAACCCGCCGGTCATCTTACTGGACGAGCCGACCACCGGGCTCGACCCGCAGGCCCGCATCGAGGTCTGGGCTGCCGTCAAGGAGCTCGCCGCGGGCGGCACCACCGTGCTGCTGACCACCCAGTACCTGGAGGAGGCCGAGCAGCTCGCCGACCGGATCGCGATCCTGCACCGCGGCGTGATCATCGTCGACGGCACCCTGGCCGAGCTGAAGGCGCTGCTGCCGCCCGCCGAGATCGAGTACGTCGAGAAACAACCCAGCCTCGAGGACGTCTTCTTCACACTCGTCGGCGCCGAGACCACCTCCGAGGACCAGTGATGACCAAGCATTTCTTCGCCGACACCGCCCTGCTGCTCGGGCGCTCGCTGCGGCACATCGCGCGCAGCGTGGACACCGTCGTCACCACGACGATCATGCCGATCGCCTTCATGCTGCTGTTCGTCTACGTCTTCGGCGGCGCGATCGAGTCGGGGTCGGACTCCTACGTGCAGTACCTGCTGCCCGGCATCCTGCTCATCACCGTCGCGTCCGGCATCGCCTACACCGCGTTCCGGCTGTTCCTGGATATGAAGAGCGGCATCTTCGAGCGCTTCCAGTCCATGCCGATCGCGCGCTCGTCGGTGCTGTGGGCGCACGTGCTGACCTCGCTGGTCGCGAATCTCATCTCGCTCGCGGTCGTGGTGCTGGTCGCGCTGCTCATGGGGTTCCGGTCGGGGGCGAGCCCGCTGGCCTGGCTCGCCGTGCTCGGCATCCTGACCCTGTTCACCCTGGCGCTCACCTGGGTGGCGGTCATTCCGGGGCTGTCGGCCGAGACCGCGGACGGGGCGAGCGCCTTCTCCTACCCGCTGATCTTCCTGCCCTTCATCAGCTCGGCCTTCGTCCCCACCGACACCATGCCGGGCCCGCTGCGCGCCTTCGCCGACCACCAGCCGGTCACCTCCATCATCGACACGGTCCGGGCGCTCTTCGCCGAGCAGCCGGTCGGCACCGATATCTGGATCGCGCTGGCCTGGTGCCTCGGCATCCTCGCGCTGGCGTACCTGTTCGCCATGCGCACCTACCGCCGCAAGATCTCCTGACATCGACCGGAGCAGCCGCCGATCCCCCGGGTCGGCGGCTGCGCCGCTGTAGAGTCCGGTGCGCAGTGACTTCGACGAGGAATCGAGGAGTTCGCGATGGCCCACACCGTTGATTTCGGCACCGTCTCGACCGCGGGGCTGGAGAGTTCGCCGGTCGCGGCGGCGCTCGCCGGGTTGCGTGCCAACGAGGCCCGCTACTTCCGGAACAAGTACGACCACGTCTTCACCGTCGAATCGGCGGCCGAGGCGGGCGAAACCGTCGAGTACGTGTCCCGGATCCTGGCCGAGGAGCGCGGGATCACCATCGCCGCCCGGCCGCTGGAGGCCACCGCGTTCGAGGTGGCCGGCATCCGGTTCGCGTACGTCTTCTACGCGGACGGGCTGGCGGTCAACGTGCTGTACACGCTGGAAGAGGGCGGGAAACGCGCGGTGGGGTTCAAACTCTCGGACGGAATGGAGATCCCGGACGAACTCGGCGCGTTCAAGTTCGCGCGGCAGAAGTCGAAGCTGGCGGGGACTGTTCGCGGCTCCTACTTCGTCATCAGGAACTCCTACTGACGTCGTCGCCACCGGCTACGCGGGCGTGGACACCGACCGCGGCGGAAACTCCGGCGGGACAGTGTTTCCCGCGGCGCGGACCGGGCATTGCCGAACCAGTCCACCCAGCTCAGGAGTCGAGATGCCCACCTTCGCCCGCCGCCGCCCCGCCACCCGCAATACCAGCCTGATCGGTGTGATCGTGCTGGTCTGGCTGCTCATCGGTGTGATCGCCGGAGCACAGCGCAACTACTACGACAGCGCGCCGACCAACTGCGCCAGCACCGGCACCATCGCGCTCACCATCATCGCGGGCCCGCTGAACTACCTCGGCGCGAACCCGAAGGCCGACTGCGATATCGACGTCCCGCAGCCCAGCCAGTAGTTCACCCCCAGCCTCCGGTCCGTGGCGGCCCGGCTCGCATCGAGCCGGGCCGCCCTCGCGTCCGTCCAGCGCCGGACCAGCGACACGAGCACCCGCGCGACCACCGACCGCAGCACCTGCCCCCGAACGTGGCCGGCGTCGCGAGCCGCTCCCATACATGCCTTGCTAGGCATATGCCCGAGGAGGTATGTTCAGGCGGTGACGAGTGACCCGTTCTCGGTGGTGGCCGAACCCCAGCGCCGCCGCATCCTGGAGCGGCTGCGGGCGGGCGAGGCGACCGTCGGCGAACTCGTCGAACACCTGGAGCTGCCACAACCCGCGGTCTCGAAACACCTGCGCGTGCTGCGCGATTCCGGCTTCGTCACCTGCGAGGTGGCCGGGCAGCGGCGGATCTACCGGCTCGCCGCCGCCCCCTTCCAGCAGCTCGAGGGCTGGCTGACACCGTATCTGCGGCTCTGGGACAACCATCGCGATGCCCTCGCCCGGCATCTCGACCGGAAGGATCCACCCCCGTGACCACGAATTCCTACCAGCCAGGCCCGCTCCGGCACGCCGAGGTCGCCCGCGACGGGGACGGGTGGGCACTGATCTTCACCCGCGACTTCCCGCAGCCGCCCGCCGCGGTCTGGGCGGCGCTGACCGACCCGGACGAGCTGCGGAAGTGGGCCCCCTACACCGCCGACCGCCCGCTCACCGCCACCGGCCCGGTCACCCTGATCGCCATCGACGACGAGGAGGAACGGGAACTGCCCGGCGAGATCACCGCCGCCGACCCGCCCGCCCTGCTCGAGTTCACCTGGGACACCGACGTCTTGCGCTGGGAACTCTCCACCGCGGGCGACGGCACCCGGCTGCGGCTCATACACCGGCTCACCGACCGCGCGACCTCGCCGATGCTGGCCGCGGGCTGGCACGTCTGCCTCGACGTGATCGAACTCCTGCTGGCCGGCACCCCGGTCGGCCCGATCACCGGCCCGGCGGCGCTCGAGCACGGCTGGGCCGAGCTCAACGCGCGCTACGCGGAGCAGTTGGGGATCGAGCCGCCGGATACCCCTCGGTAGCGGTCCGGACCGCGGGCACTGCCGCGCCGCGATCGACGAGCTCGTGCGCACCACCGCCGAGCGGCGTCGCGGCCGGCCGACTGCTCGCCGGGCGTGGGTCAGGGCGCGGCGGTGGTGGCGGCCGGGTCGAAGCCGCCGGGGATCTCGTAGATCGAGCCGGTGAAGGTCGCGGCGAAGAGCCTGCCCGCCGCGAAGCCGCTCGACCCGCGGCCGTAGGTGACGACGCTGGTGGAAGGATTGCCGCTGCTCAGCACGCAGTACCGCTGGGGTGCGTCGACCCGGACCACCTGGCCGGCGGTGTTGAACGGGACGATCGGGCGCTGCGCGGAATCCAGGGTCAGCCCGTCGGGTGCGGCGAGCGCGTCGGCGCCGCCGAGGTCGAGCAGGGACTGCGGGGCGCCCGGGTTCGCCAGCGGGATGCGGCTCACGCCGGGGTTGCTGAAGGTGCGGCCGACGTAGAGGTACTCGCCCGCCCGGTCGAGGACGGCGCCGTTGGCGCTGGGCAGGCTCGCCCAGTCCGCCCGCACGGCGCCGCCGGGGGCGACCCGGCCGACGAGACTGCCGAAGTCGTTGGTGGCGTAGATGGTTCCGTCCCCGGCGACCGCCAGGCCGTTGGCGGCGCTGAGCCCGGCGGCGACCGGGGTGGTGGCCCCGGTCTCGGGATCCATGCGGACGATGCCCGCGGCGCGCAGCACATCACCGGCGAGCACCCTGGCGTCGGCGCCGTAGCCGACGAGCAGCCCGCCGTCCGGAGTCCAGGCCAGCGCGCCGCCGCCACCGCTCGGCACCGTGCCGATGGGGACGGGAGCGGCGCCGGGCGCGTCGATCCGGAAGACCCGGCCGGTCAGGATATCGGTGGTGAAGGCGCGCCCGCGGGCGTCGACGGTGAGCCCCTCGAGCGCACCGGCGATCGAAGCGGCGGGCAGCGTCGCCTGCCCCGCGCCCGCGCAGACCGGTGCGGCCTGCGCCGAGGGCGCGATCACCACCGACATCGCCGCGAAGGCACACGCACCGAGGACGACGGCTGCTCTACTCATGACCCCATTGCACACGGTCGCCACGGTGGCCGGACCCGAATGCCGAGGAAACGGGGCTCTTGGCCGGGTCGGTCTGCCGGAGGCGGAGCCGACCGGGGTGCACCGCTAGGGTCGGTGGCGTCCGCGCCCACCTCGACCCTCGGCGGTTGCCCGTGTCGCTCGAACTCCTGCTCGTGCTGATCGCCGCCCTGGAGGCCGCCGGGCTGTTCGTGTTCGGCGTACTGCTGGCCCGCGCCCGCCGCGACCTCGCGGAGGCGCGGCGGCGGGTCGATGCCAGGCAGGCGTGGGTGAGCGGCGGGCGCGAGGCCGTCAAGACGGTCTGGGGTGCGGCGAGCCTGCTGCGGCGCAAGGGTTTCCGCGGCGCGCTGCTCAGCTCGATCGAGGATCTGGCCGGGTGGGCGCAGGTCGAGCGGCCGGATCTGGCGACGCTCGCCCCGGACGGCCACGTCGCCATCGCCTTCTCCGACATCGAGGGCTCGACCGCGCTCAACGAGCGGCTCGGCGACCGCGCCTTCGTGCGGCTGCTCGCCAGGCACGAGCGGCTGGTCGGCAAGCAGGTCGCCGCGCACGGCGGGCACGTCGTCAAGAGCCAGGGCGACGGCTTCATGATCGCCTTCGCCGAGGCCGGGCAGGCGGTGCGCTGCGGGCTCGACATCCAGGCCGCGCTCGCCCGCGGCACCGAGACCGAGGAGCGGGTCCGGGTGCGGATCGGCATCCACACCGGCCGCTCGGTGCGCCGCGGCGACGACCTCTTCGGCCGCAACGTGGCGCTGGCCGCGCGGGTCGCCGGGGCGGCGCGCGGGGCGGAGGTGCTGGTCAGCGCCGCTGTGCGGGACGAGGTGGCGGCGCTGCCCGGGATCGCGGTGACCGGGACCCGGGAGGTCGCGCTGAAGGGATTCGACGGGGTGCACCGGCTGTCGACGGTGGAGCGGGGCTGATCCGGGATCAGAGATGCTCGGCCGTGCGCTTGCCGATGGCCGCGCTCAGCGCGTCGTGCTCCGCGAGCACGTCGGCGGCGGCCCAGACCCGATCGCGCTCGCTCGCCGAGAGCGGTTCGAGCACCCGCGCCTCCACGAGCCTGTCCTCGCCCAGGCCGCGATCGCGCACGCCCAGTTCGAGTCCATACCGCAGCCCGCTTCCAGGCGGACGACGGCGATGACCGCCTTCTCGTGCACGCGGGCGACATCGCGGGTGAGATCCACAGGCAGGGCGCCGATCAGCGGCGGAACCGAGACCTCCACGGTCTTCGGCGTCCGGTCGGCGCGCGAGCCCTGCCGAGGGTGCAAACGTAGTCGACAGCGCCGCTGCCGTACTTCGTGGTCTACCCTCGACCGACCCGATCGAGGAGGTCCGATGCACCCGTTCCGCGCGGCGGTCGAAGCCCGCGACACCGCCGCCATCGAAGAAATGCTCGCCGACGACGTGGTGTTCACCAGCCCGGTCGCGTTCACGCCGTACCGGGGCAAAACGGTGACCGCGGCGATCCTGCGCGCGGCCGTGCGGGTGTTCGAGAACTTCCGCTACGTCCGGGAGATCGCCGACGCGGGCGGGCGCGAGCACGCCTTCGTCTTCGAGGCGACCGTCGACGGGAAGCGGATCACCGGCTGCGACTTCGTGCGCACGAACGAAGCGGGGAAGATCGACGACTTCATGGTCATGGTCCGCCCGCTCTCGGCGGCGCAGGCACTGTCGGTGCGGATGGGCGCGGAGTTCCCACGGATCGCCGCCGAGGCCGAGGCCGCGGGCGACCCGCGGCCGTAGCGCGGCCGCGCCGGAGACGTGCGCAAGCGCCGCCCGAGACAAGCCGCGCTGCTGGACCCGCCCACGGACGACGCACCACGTCCGGACGAACGCGATATCGACGTACTTCACCGCGGCCCGGGCGCGTTCGTGCAGTACCCCGTGATCACTTTCTCAACCGGACCCGCCGCCCGACCGCACGGGCGGTGCGCGCGGCGATCACTCCGCCCGCGATCCACGGCCCCGCCACCAGGATCGGGTCCAGCCACTGATGGTTGCGATCGACGCGGGAGGTGCCGGTGCGCGAGCGGACGCCGCCGTGGGTGAACTCGGCGCGGATGCCGGTCTCGGTGATCGGGTTGTCCGGGCGGGTGGTGGCGAACGAGCGCAGGTGGCTCTCCCAGGCGTCGACCCGGTCGCCGAGGATCAGCAGCAGCCAGTGCGCGGCCCGCGCCTCGCTGTAGCGCCGGTAGGCGTGCCGCCGGATCCGGCCGGAGAGCCCGCGCAGCGGCACCGAGGTGCCGAAGACCGGGGTGAGGAAGGCGTGCTCGATGGAGCGTTCGCGCGGGGTGGTCTCGGGCTGGCGCTCCGGGAAGTCCCAGTGCGCGCCGGTGTCCTCGGTGCGCAGCTTCGGCACCGACGGCCGGTCCTTCGGATCGAGGTCGGCGCCCCAGCCGGGGATGCGGGCGCGGAGCTCGCCGGAGCTCGGGACGGGCGGGTGTTCGCTGGTGTAGGTCACGGCGGGCTCCTTCAGGCGGCGTCGGGCACGATGACCGGCTTGAGGCAGTTGTCGAGCTTGGCAGAGAAGATGTGGTACCCCTCGGCGATGTGCTCCAGCGGGATGCGGTGCGTGATGATCTCCTTCGGGTTCAGGTAGCCGTTGCGGATGTGCGAGAAGAGCCGCGGCCACTGCCGCTTCGCCGGGCACTGGTTGGTGTTGATGGTGAGCCCCTTGTTCATGGCGTCGCCGAATTTCACCGCGGTGTGGATCGGGCCGTAGGCGCCCATCACCGAGACCGTCCCGCCCTTACGCACCGAGTCGATGGCCCAGTTCAGCGCGATCGGGGAGCCGCCCTGCAGCTTCAGCTTGGCCGCGGTGACGTGCGTGAGCAGGTTGCCGTCGGCCTCGGCGCCGACCGCGTCGATGGCGACGTCGGCGCCGAGGTGACCGGTGGTGCGCTTCATCTCGACCACGACGTCGGCGACGTCGGCGATGTCGATGACCTCCGCGTGCGCCATCTGCTTCGCCTTCTCCAGCCGGTACTCGAGGTGGTCGATGACGATCACCCGGCCCGCCCCCATCAGCCAGGCCGACTGCGCGGCGAAGAGCCCGACCGGTCCCGCGCCGAAGACCGCGACCACGTCGCCCTCGCGGATGTCGCCGAGCTGGGCGCCGAAGTAGCCGGTGGCGAGGGCGTCGGTGCACATCAGCGCGTCCTCGTCGTCGAGCCAGTCCGGGATCTTGGACGGGCCGACGTCGGCGAAGGGCACCCGGACGTACTCGGCCTGGCCGCCGTCGTAGCCGCCGCAGGTGTGCGAGTAGCCGTAGATGCCGCCGACCGCGGTGGCATTCGGGTTGACGTTGTGACAATTGGAGTACAGCCCGTTCGCGCAGAACCAGCACGAGCCGCAGTAGATGTTGAACGGAACCATCACCCGGTCGCCGGGCACCAGCGAGCGGACCGAGCCGCCGACCCGCTCGATCACGCCGATGAACTCGTGGCCGAAGGTGGTGCCGACCCGGGTGTCCGGCATCATCCCGTGGTAGAGGTGCAGGTCCGAACCGCAGATGGCGGCGCGCTGCACCCGCACGATCGCGTCGTTGGGGTGTTCGATCGCCGGGATGTCCTTGTCTTCCACGCGGATCTTGTACGGACCGCGGTACACCATCGCTCGCACGGCTCTCCTCCTTCGGGTCGAGCCCGCGCTACCCGTGCCTGCGCGGGCGAAACGAATTCACCGGCCGCCCGCCCGCAGGCTGCGGGTCACCTCGTCGGCGCGCTCCTCGGGAACGCGGACGTCGTAGCTGTGCGCGACCAGGGTGTGCCCGCCGGTCAGCTCGCGGCGGTTCCTGGTGGCGCGGTGCCCGGCAGCGCCGGCGACCGCGCCCCACAGCGCGGCGGCAGGCACCGCGAGGGCGAGCGCCTGCCAGGCGGGGGCCGCGGCGAAGGCCACGGTCAGCAGGACGAGCAGCACCCCGAACCAGGCCCCGGCCGCGGCGCCGGCCCCGGTCGCGCGGGCCGCGGTCATCCGGCCGGTGACCTGTTCGACGGTGCGCAGCCCCTTGCCGACGATCTGCGCCTCCCCGGCCGGGAAGCCGCCATCGGCGAGCCGCTCGACCAGCTCCTGCGCGGGTGGGTAGTCGTTGAAGGAGGCGATGACCTGCTGCGGTCCGGTGGTACCCGTCATGTGCTCGACCTCGTTACGCGCTGGTTGCGGATGAATCGCTGCGATCACTACCCGCGGCACACGGGGCCATGTCGTGACGGGATCCGACGTTTGCCCCAGGACGGACGGGGGATCCGGAGCGGTTCAGTCCGGGCGCGGCGCGGGGGCGTGCGGGGCGCCGATCCAGTGCAGCAGCCGGTGGATGATCTCGTCGGTGAGCCGGTAGCGCATGACCCGCCCGGTCCTGGTCGAGGTGACCCAGCCCTGGTGGCGCAGGATGCGCAGGGCGTGCGAGGCGGCGGTGGCGCTCATGCCGACGGCGGCGGCGAGCTCGGTGACGTTCTGGTCCGGGGTGTGGTGCAGGCACACCAGCAGCCGCAGCCGATTGGCGTCGGCGAGCAGTTCGAAGCGCTGCGCCCAGCCCGCGATCCCGGTGACGTCGATGCCGGGGACGGCGGGCTCGTGGCCGAGCGAGGTGGGGGCGGGCACGGCTCCACTCTGCCGGTCCGGGGGCGGCGAGGCCAGCCCGCCCCGATATCGGTCTGCATGTTCAGATATTCCGAGTAATGTTCCGCCGGGTGAACGTCAGCACCTCAGCCATGCACCTGAGCGACGGCATCGTCGACGCCCCCACCTCCGCGGCCTTCGCCCTGGTCGCTGTCGCCGGGCTCGGCGTCGCGGCCTGGCGGGCGCGGGCGGAGCTGGACGAGCGCGCCGCGCCGATGGCAGGACTGGTGGCCGCCTTCATCTTCGCGGTGCAGATGGTGAACTTCCCGATCCTGCCCGGGGTGAGCGGGCACCTGCTCGGCGGCGCGCTCGCCGCCGTCCTGGTCGGCCCGTACGTCGGCGCGCTGTGCGTGGCGATCGTGCTGGTGGTGCAGGCGCTGCTCTTCGCCGACGGCGGGCTCAGCGCGCTGGGCACGAACATCACCAATATGGCGCTGATCGGGGTGGGTGCCGGGTACCTGGTGGCGCGCGGACTGCTTCCGGTGTTCGCGCGGCGCGGGGGCATCGGGGTGGTCGCGTTCGTCGCGGCGACGGCCGGAACGCTCTGCGCGGCGCTCGGCTTCGTGCTGGAGTACGCGATCGGCGGGGCCGCCGGGTCGACGCTCGGCGCGGTCACCGGATACATGCTGGTCACGCATACGCTCATCGGTATCGGGGAGGGGCTGATCACCGCGGTCACCGTGGTCGCGGTGGCGAAGGCCAGGCCGGATCTGGTGTACCTGCTGCGCAGCACGGGCGCGCCCAGGGTCTCGCTGAACGCCTTCCTGTTCGGCTTCGCGGCGGCGGCCGTGCTGGTGGCCGGGGCGCTGTCGTACCTGGCCAGCTCGCAGCCGGACGGGCTGGACGCCACCACCCAGCGCGGCTGCACCGTGGTCGCCGAGCAGCTGGAGGGCGAGTGCATCGCGCAGAGCGCCGAGGACCACGAACTGGCCGACTCCCCGCTGGCCGACTACACCGTCGGCGGTGATTCCGCGCTGACCGGCCTCGCCGGAATCCTGGGGGCGGCCGCCACCTTCGCCGTGCTGTTCGCCCTGGTCCGCATCCTGCTCGCGGCGCGGCCGAGCCGGAGCCGGGTCGGGTGAGGGCGGACCGGCTGTACCTGCCCGGTGTCTCCGCGCTGCACCTGGCGCCCGCCGAGGTGAAGATCGCCGGGGCGGTGCTGCTGGTGGTGGCCGTGGTGGCGACGCCACGCGAGACGGTCTGGCCGTACGCCGTCTTCGCGGCCGGGCTGCTCGCGCTGTGGGCGGCGGCGCGGATCCCGCTGCGCTGGATCGCGCCGCGGTTGCTGATCGAGCTGCCGTTCCTGGTGCTCGCGCTGCTGCTGCCCTTCGCCGCCGGGGAGCCGCGGACCGCGCTGCTCGGGCTGTCGCTCTCCACGGCCGGGCTCTGGGCCGCCTGGGGCATCGTGGCGAAAGGGACGCTCGGCGTCGGTATCTCGCTGACGCTGGCGGCCACGACCGCGGTGCGCGAGCTGCCCGGCGGGCTGACCAGGCTGCGGGTGCCGGGGCTGATCGTCACCATCGTGGTGCTCATGCTGCGCTACGTCGACGTGATCGCCGACGAGGCCGCCCGCATGCGGCTGGCCCGGATCTCGCGCGGCGACGACCCGCGCTCGCTCGCCCAGGTCACGGCGACCGCGCGCGGGGTCGGGGCGCTGTTCCTGCGCTCCTACGAGCGCGGCGAGCGGGTGCACCTGGCCATGCTCTCGCGCGGCTTCACCGGCAGCGTCCCCGCGCTCGGCGCCCGCCCCGCCGCGCGGCGCGACTGGTTGGCGGCGGGCGCGGCGGTGCTGGCCGCCGCCGGTGTCTGCGCCTGCGCGTGGGTGGCGCGGTGAGCACCGAGCCCGCGGTGCGCCTCACCGACCTGACCTTCGCCTACCCCGACGGCACCCGCGCGCTGGACGGGCTCTCGCTCACCGTGCGGGCGGGCGAGCGGGTCGCCGTGCTCGGTCCGAACGGGGCCGGGAAATCCACGCTCGTGCTGCACCTGAACGGGGTGCTCACGGCGAGCGCGGGCGAGGTCGTGATCGGCGGCACCCGGCTGGAGCGCGGGACCGTGCGGGAGATCCGCAGGCGGGTCGGGGTGGTGTTCCAGGACCCGGACGACCAGCTCTTCATGCCGACCGTCGCCCAGGACGTCGCCTTCGGACCGCACAACTTCGGCGTGCGCGGCACGGAACTCACCGAAGCCGTCGACTTCGCGCTGCGGGCTGTCGCCATGACCGACCGCGCCGACCGCTCCCCCACCCGGCTCTCCCTCGGTGAGCGCCGCCGCGCCGCGCTGGCCACGGTGCTCGCCTGCCGTCCCGAGGTGCTCGTCCTCGACGAGCCCGCCGCCAACCTCGACCCGGTCGCGCGCCGCGAGCTGGCCGCGATCCTGGCGCCGCTGCCCGCCACGCTGCTGCTGGTCACCCACGACCTGCCGTACGCCGAGCGGGTCTGCTCGCGCGCGGTGATCCTGGACGGCGGGCAGATCGTCGCCGACGGGGCGATCGGCGCGGTGCTCGGGGACCACGAGCTCCTGGCCAGGCACCGGTTGCGCTGACTACGCCACGACCGGGCGCTGGGCGACGCCGACGTATTCGCTCAGCGGCCGGATGAGCGCGTTGGACTCGCCCTGCTCGATGATGTGCGCGGTCCAGCCGGTGATCCGGCTCATGACGAAGATCGGGGTGAAGACCTCGATATCGAAGCCGAGCAGGTAGTAGGCGGGGCCGGTCGGGAAGTCGAGGTTCGGTCTGATCCCGGTGGCGTCGATCATGGCGCGTTCGAGGATGTCGTACATGCGCACCCACTTCTGCCCGTCGGTGGCGGCCGCGATATCGAGCAGTGCCCGCTTCATGGTCGGCACCCGGGAGTCGCCGTTCCGGTAGACCCGGTGGCCGAAGCCCATGACCTTGTCCTCGGCCGCGAGCCTGGCGCGCAGCCACTCCGCTGCCCGCGCCGGGTCGCCGATCTCGAGCATGTGGTGCATGACTGCCTCGTTCGCCCCGCCGTGCAGCGGGCCCTTCAGCGCGCCGATTCCCGCGGTGACCGCGCTGTAGATGTCCGACAGGGTGGAGGTGACCACGCGGGCGGCGAAGGTCGAGGCGTTGAAGCTGTGCTCGGCGTAGAGGATCAGCGACACCTCGAACGCCGCGACCAGCTCGCGCGAAGGGACCTTCCCGAAGCACATGTTCAGGAAGTTCTCCGCGTACCCGAGGTGCGAGTGCGGTGCGATCGGGTCCCGGCCGTGCCTGCGCCGGTGGTCGGCGGCGACGATGGTGGGCAGCACGGCGAACATGCGCAGCGCCTTGGCGCGGTTGGCCCGCGGCGAGTTGTCCTCGGCGGCGGCGTCTTCCGCGCCGAGGTAGCTGATCGCGGTGCGGACCACGTCCATCGGGTGGCAGGTGTCGGGCATCTTGGCCACCAGCGAGAGCAGCGAGCGATCGACCCGGCGTGAGGCGCGCTCCTGCTGCCGGAAGCGTTCCAGCTCGGCGTCGCTGGGCAGCTCGCCGTTCCAGAGCAGGTAGGCGACCTCTTCGAAGGAGCAGTTGGCGGCCAGCTCCTGCACCGCGTAGCCGCGGTAGGTCAGCGAGTTGGTCTCGGGCACCACCTTGGAGATGGCGGTGGTGTCGACGACGACGCCTGCCAGGCCCTTGTGGATAACCGGCATCACTGGTTCCTTCCGAGAGCGAAGTCGAAGAGGTCGGAGTCGAACTCGCTGTAGCGCTCGTACTGCAGCAGCTCGTAGAGCCGGGAGCGCTGCTGCATACGGTCGAGCAGGCCCGATTGCGTTCCCTCGGCGAAGATCTCGCGCAGCCCCCGCTCGGCGGCGAACATGGCCAGCCGCAGCGTGGTCACCGGGTAGATGACCGCGTTGTAGCCGATCTGCTCCAGCACCGGGGCCGGGATCAGCTCGGATCTGCCGAACTCGGTCATGTTCGCCAGCAGCGGGATGTCCACCGCGGCCCGGAACTTCTCGAACTCGGCGACGGTGTGCAGTGCCTCGGTGAAGATCAGGTCAGCGCCCGCCTCGGCGTAGGCCTCGGCCCTGGCGACGGTGGCGTCGATGCCTTCGATCCCGGCGGCGTCGGTGCGCGCGCAGATCACGAAATCGGGGTCCCGGCGGGCGGTGACCGCGGCGGTGAGCCGGCGCAGCATGTCCTCGACCGGGACGACGGCCTTGCCGTCCAGGTGCCCGCAGCGCTTGGGGTTGACCTGGTCTTCCAGGTGCAGCCCGGCGATGCCCGCGTCCTCGAGCACGGTGACCGTGCGGGCGGCGCTCATGGGCTCGCCGAAACCGGTGTCGGCGTCGATGAGCACCGGAAGGTCGGTGACCCCGGCGATCTGCTGCCCGCGCCCGGCCACCTCGGTGAGCGTGGTGAGCCCGATATCGGGCAGGGCGAGCTCCGCGGAGAGCACCGCGCCGGAGACGTAGACGCCCTCGAACCCGATCTCCTGGATCAGCTTGGCCACCAGCGGATTGAACGCGCCGGGAAACCGCTGAATCCTCCCCGAGGTCAGCCCCGCGCGGAAGGCGATCCGCTTGTCCGCCGCGGCGGTGGTGCCGGCCGCCGGCAGGCCCGTCACCGGAACAGGCCGTTCGGCGACTTCGGCGCGCGGGCGAGCACATCCGCCGAGACGGTGACGGTGAGCTCCGACAACTCACCCGCGGTGAGTTCGCCCGCGCGCTGGACCACCTCCAGGAAACGATCCTGCTCGGCGGCCTCCACCACACCCTCGGCGAGGGTGCGGAACTTGGCGATGTACTGCTCCCGGGCGAACGGTCGCGCACCGAACGGGTGCGCATCGGCCACCGCGAGCTCGTCGGTGAGCACCGCACCGCTCTTCAGCGTGACCTCCGCCCGCGCCCCGAACGCCTTCTCCGCCGGGTCGGTCGAGTGGTAGCGCCGGGTCCACTCCGGGTCCTCGGCGGTGGAGATCTTGTGCCACAGCTCCACCGTGGACGGCCGCTGCGCGCGCTCGGGGGCATAGGAGTGCTCGTGGTGCCAGGTGCCGTCCTCCAGCGCGACCGCGAAGATATAGGGAACCGAGTGGTCGAGCGTCTCCCGCGAGGCGGTGGGGTCGAACTTCTGCGGGTCGCCGGAGCCGGTGCCGATCACCACGTGCGTGTGGTGGCTGGTGTGCAGCACGATCGAGGCGATCCGGTCCAGGTCACCGATCCGCTCGCGCATCCGCCTGGCCAGGTCGATCGGGGCCTGGCTCTGGTACTCGGCGGAGTGCTCCTTGGTGTAGGAGTCGAGGATCGCGCGCTTGGGCTCCCCCGGACCGGGCAGCGGCACCGAGTACTCGATGTCGGGGCCACCCAGCAGCCGGGCGATCACACCGTCCTCGCCCTCCCAGATCGGCGACGGCGCGCCCTCGCCGCGCAGCGCGCGGTCCACCGCCTCGACCGCCGTCTTCCCGGCGAAGGCCGGGGCGTACGCCTTCCAGCTGGAGATCTCGCCCTTGCGGGACTGGCGCGTTGCGGTGGTGGTGTGCAGGGCTTGGCCGACGGCCCGGTAGATCGTCGCGGGGTCGAGCCCGAGCAGGGTGCCGATGCCCGCCGCGGCCGATGGACCGAGGTGCGCCACGTGGTCGATCTTGTGTCGGTGCAGGCAGATGGCACGGGCCAGGTCGATCTGGATCTCGTAGCCGGTGGCGAGGCCGCGGATCAGGTCGCGGCCGGAGCGCCCCGCGTGCTGGGCCACCGCCAGGATCGGCGGGATGTTGTCGCCGGGGTGCGAGTACTCGGCCGCCAGGAAGGTGTCGTGGAAGTCGAGCTCGCGCACCGCCACCCCGTTGGCCCAGGCCGCCCACTCCGGGGAGTAGCGGCCGCGGGCGCCGAACACGGTCGCGCCCGGGGAGTAGGGGTGCGCCAGCGCCTGGGCGCGGGCATTGGCGACCGGGCGCCGGGTCAGCGACGCCGCCGAGACCGCGGCGTTGTCGATGATCCGGTTGACGATCATCTCCTCGGTCTCGGGGGCGACCTCGACGGGGTCGGTTGCCACCTCCGCGATCCGCCACGCCAGGTGCTGCTCGCGGGGGAAGTCCGCCGCGGAAGGGTGGGTGCGAACGAGATGATTCTGCACGGGCCGATGCCTCCGGTCGTCGCGGGAAAGTCGCTTCGTTCCGAACGCTACAAGCGGAGGACGTGCCGGAAAATGATTTGCACAGCGCGTATTCTGCGGAAGCGATCCAGTGAATCTGCGGAGTCTGCGAAAGGTATTCCGCCCGGTCGAGGCTGCGGCTACCCGGCGCGGCCGTGCACGGCGAGCGCCGCCGGACGGACGAGCGCGGCGGCGTGCTCGGCGAACTGCTCGTAGCAGCGGGCGACCGCGGCCAGCCCTGGCTCGGTGCGGGCCAGCTCGGCGGCGAGCGCGGCCACGGTGGCGTGCCTGCCCGGCAGTGCGGCGCCCGCGCCGGGATCACCGGTGGCGAGCACCTCGGCGCCCGCGCCCGCCATCGCCACACCGAGCCCGCCGAGCCGGACCAGCGCGGGCCGCGCCCGGTGCTCGGGGTGGTCCCGCCGCGTCGCCTCGGCGATCTCGGCCGCCAGCTCCGCCATCCGCCACGGGTGGATGCCTGCGCGCAACGCGGCGACGGCCGCGCGGAGTTCGCCCGGCCTGCGGCGCACCAGTGACCGCACCGCCCCGCGCTCGGCGCCCGCGCGCAGCACCGCTACCTCGGCCGCCAGGTCGGCGGCGATCTCGGCCTGCCGCGGATCCGCCGTCACCAGGGCGACGGTGGCGGTGGCGAGCACCGACCCGGCGCGCAGGCACATGGTGTGCAGCAGCGTGGGCGGCTCGGTGGGTGGCTCGCGCAATCGCCGCAGGACCAGGGCGATATCGGTCTCGCTCGGCAGCTGCCCGGTCAGCCGGGCGATGGCGGCCGCGGCCTCGGCCCGGTCCACGGGTACGCACGCGACCGACAGCTCGGCGGCGACCCGCGCGACCTCGTCCGCGCCGAGCCGGGGGCCGAGCAGGGCGAGCAGCGGAACCCGCCGCTGCGGCGGATCGTTCGGTTCGGCGCGGAGCCAGGCGACGACCTGCGCCGGAATCCGCGGCCATTCGACGTACACGCCTCCACGATGCCCAGCTCGGACCGGCTCAAACCTCGGTGTGTTCGACACGGAGAGCGGGGTCACCGCTTACCGCACTCGCCCCCGGGGTACCCGGTAACGACGAGTATGCGGGCGGGTGTTCCCGTCCCGGGAGGTGGTGGCGATGTCGTGGCGCGATCGGGTGGCTGCGTCGGTGTTCGGGGCCGTGGTGAGCGGCGGGCTGGTGGTGGCGCCCGCGGGGGCCGAGCCGCTGCTCGTACCGACCTACAGCTGCCGGCTACTCGACCAGAACATCACCGGGGTCACCACCGGCCGGGAGAACTGCACCGCCTCCGACGGCGCGCCGTCGGGATCGGTGCGCCAGCCGCTCCGGCTCGAGTTCCCGGCCGCGCGTACCGTCTTCACCTGCAAGGAGGGCGTGGTGCGGCTGCCGGACGACGTGCAGGGGCTGCGCTGCGTGCAGACCGAGGGGCCGTGGTGAGGTAGCAAGCTGGTTGCCACATTTCGGATGAAAGTGCATTTGCACAGTTCGGACCGACCAGTCGGCGTGACAAAACGATTTGCTGCGAAGCCTGCGAAGCGTGTCCCGGCGGAGGTCGAAATGTGTTGTGCTGAACGCGATGAGCACAGCACTGGAGATTCCGATGATCCTGGTCGGCCGCGTCGACCCCTGCGGCGACCACCCCGGCCACGACGCCGAACCGGCGGCAGCGCAACCGGATCCGGAGCCGGCGGCGAGCCACCGGCTGCGCTGGGCGCGCGCCCGCGACACCCCGGAGCCGTAGTCACGCCGAGCGCGGCAGCCGCCTGATACCGGAGCGGCGCGGGCGCGGCTCCGCCGGGGCGGGGAGCTCGGTCACCAGGTGCCGGTCCGGGGCCTCGGAGTAGAGCGTTTCCAGCAGCTCGGCGTAGCGTTTCGCCACCACGTCGCGGCGCACGGTGAGCTTCGGGGTGAGCTCGGGGCTCCCCGGCTCCCAGACGTGGTCGAGCAGCACGAAGCGCTTGATCTGCTCCGGCCGCGACACCCTGGCATTGCCCTCACGCACCGCCTCGGTGATCCGCTGCCGGACGGCGGGGCGCCCGGCCAGGATGGCGACGTCGGCGGCCACCACCCCGTTGCTCGCGGCATCCGCGGCGATGGCGGTGGTGTCCAGGGTGATCAGCGCGGTCAGGAACGGCCGCTGCTCGCCGAAGACCACCACGTTGCCGACCAGGAACGAGGCCGCGCGCACCGCGTTCTCGATCCGGGAGGGCGCGATGTTCTTGCCGGAGTCGTTGATGATCATGTCGCCGCGGCGGCCGACGATGCGGTAGTTGCCCGCCTCGTCGCGCTCGCCGAGGTCGCCGGTGCGCAGCCAGTCGCCGCGGTAGAAGGCGCGGCGGGTGCGGTCCGGGTCGCGGTGGTAGCCGCGCATCACCATCGGGCCGCGCACCAGCAGCTCGCCGTCGGCGGCCAGCCGCACCTCGGCCCCGCGCAGCGGCGCGCCGACGGTGCCGAGCCCGGGGTTGCCGGCGGTGGTCGTCGTGGTGACCCCGGCCGCCTCGGAGAGCCCCCAGACCTCGGTGAGCCGGATGCCGAGGCCGTGGAAGTACGCCAGCACCTCCGCCGGGATGGGCGCCGCACCGGAGGCCGCGAAGCGGATGTGGTCGAGCCCGATCCCGGCGCGGATCCTGCGCAGCACCAGCCGGTCCGCGATCCGCTGCCGCAGCCGCAGCACCGGGCCCGGTCGCCCGCCGGCCAGCTCGACCCTGGCGTGCGCGCTGCCGGTGCGCACCGCCCACCCGGCCACCGCGCGCTTCGCCCGGCGCGGCTCGGCCTCGATGGCGCTCTCGATCCCGGCCCGCGCCTTCTGCCACACCCGGGGCACGCCGAAGAGCACGGTGGGCCGCACCTCGGTCAGCACCTCGCCCATCCGGGCCGCGTCGGCCAGCGAGGTCACCTGGATGCCGCGGGTCATGCCCGCGTAGTGCGCGGTGATCCGGTCGGCGATGTGCGCGGCGGGCAGGTAGGAGACGATCCGGTCGTCGAAGTCGGCGGGCAGGTGCTCGCCGAGCGCGACCAGCTGCGCCAGGATGTTGGAGTGCGTCAGCTCGACGCCCTTGGGTGAGCCGGTGGTGCCCGCGGTGTAGGTGAGGGTGGCCAGGTCGTCCGGGCGCACCTGCTGCCAGCGGGTCTCGAAGTCGAAGTCCGGGTCGGCGTTCTCGATCAGCTGCGCCAGCGAGATCGCGCCCGGCCCCGGCTCGTCGACGCAGACGACGGCGGCGAAGTGCAGGCCGGTGCGGGTCAGCCGGGGCAGCAGCGCGCGCTCGGTGATCACGACGCGGTTGCCCGCGTTGCCGCAGACCTCGGCGATCTGCTCCGGCGCCGCGGTGTTGTAGAGCGAGAAGGGCACCGCGCCCAGGTGCAGCGCGGCGGTGTCGACCAGGTGGAACTCCGGGCGGTTCGCGAGCAGCAGCGCGATGGTCTCGCCGCGCGCCACCCGCAGCGCGGCCAGCCCGCCCGCGACCGCGCGCACGGCCGCGCGGTACTGCGCCCAGGTGTAGCTGCGGGCCGGGTCGAGCCCGCGCAGCGCGACCGCGTCCGGGCGCATCGCGGCGGTGGCCTGGAAGGCCTGCGGCAGCGTCGACACGTGCCTGCCCGAGCAGTGCGGAAAGCTGACGAACGGGAAGCGGCTCGGGTACATCAGTTCTCCACTCTCGACGTCGAGGCAGAATCAACGGTAACTTATTACCCAGATTCTCGGCCTGTTCTTCGTGATCGGAGCATGTTCTCATGCCAGCTTCTATCGGATCTTCCGACAACATCTTCGACCGGATCGGCGGCTACGATGCACTCGAGGTTGTCGTCGCCGACTTCTACACCCGGGTGCTCGCCGACGAGCGGCTGGCCGGCTTCTTCACCGGCGTGAACCTGAACCGGCTGCGCGGCAGACAGGTCGAGTTCTTCGCCACCGCGCTCGGCGGCCCCGACCCGTACACCGGCGCGCCGATGAAGCAGGTGCACCGGGGCCGCGGCATCACGCTGGCGCACTTCGGGCTGGTCGCCGGTTACCTCGCCGACGCGCTCACCGACGCCGGGGTGCCGCGCGCGCTGACCGAGGAGATCATCGCGGCGGTCGCACCGCTCGCGGGCGACATCACCTCGGGCTGATCAGCCGAACGGCACCGGGATCCCACCGCACCCGGCCGAGCCGATGGCGTGCGGCAGGCGCCGACGGCCTCGCTTCACCCGCCGTCGAACTCCAGCCCGGCGGGCAGCGGCTCGGCGGCCGGGTCGGGGCGCAGGTCGGCGCTGTTGGCGACGAGGGCGAGGCAGAGGTAGGAGCCGGCCACGAAGAGCAGCTCCAGCAACTCGGCGGCGCTGCGGTGCGCGGCGAGCTCGCGCCAGGTGTCCTCACCGACCCGGTGCCCGGCGAGCAGCTCGTCGGCGGCGCGCAGCAGCAGGCTCTCCTCGCGCGGCCAGAGCGCCGCGTCGGGGCCGTGCCGCACGGCGGCGACCTCCTCGGGAGAAAAGCCGTGGCGCAGCGCGATTCGCACGTGCTGCTCCCACTCGTAGCGGCAGCCGGTGCGCCAGGCCACGCGCAGGATCAGCAGCTCGCGGGCGCGCGGGTCCATGGCACCGCGCTCCAGCAGCAGCCCGTTGTAGCCGAGCCAGGCCGCGGCGAGCTCGGGGTGGTGGCCGAGCACGCCGAGGATGTTCGGCAACGGTGGGGCATCCGGGGCGCCGGAGAGGTAGCGGTCGGCCATGCCGACCTTGCCGCGGAGTAGTTCGCGGGCGTCGTCGTCCCACTTCTCGATCGGCAGCGGGGGCAGCCGTGGCTCGCTGGGCACCCGCTCAGCGTAGCGGGAGGGCCCGCGTTCGGGAAGCCCGTGCCGCGCTCAGGCCGGCTCACGCGCCCCGCGCAGCACCCGGTCGCCTTCGACCACGCGCAGGAAATCCTCGATCACGGCCACCGTCTCGGCGTGCCCGGTGTCGATGTCGAAGAACTCCTCCATCCGCAGCAGCCGGGAGACGCTGGACATGAGCATGACCACCGTGGTCGCGGTCCACGGCGCAGGCACGTCGCGGTAGCCGGCCAGGATCCGCCCGACCTCCTCGAGTTGCAGCTCACGGAAGCGCCGGGAGGACTCCGCGATCTCGGCGCGGATCGTCCTGCGATGCACGGCCATCGAGATGAACTCCATGGTGAGCGCGGTCTGCGACTGCCCGTGCACGGCCTCCCACAGCCCCCACAGCGGCTGCACGTCCTCGAACACCTCGCGCTGGTGCTGGTAACTGCGCTCGGCGCCGCGCCGGAACAGCTCGACGAAGAGGTTGTCCATGGTGTCGTAGTAGTAGTACACCAGCCCCGGGTTCACCCCGGCCCGCGCGGCGAGGCGCCGCGAACTCACCGCCGCGTAGCCCTCGTCGAGCATGATCTGCTCGGCCGCGTCCAGCAGCGCGACCCGGGTGGCCGCACCATCGGCCCTGCTCGCCCGCTCGGTCTTCATCGCCACCTCCATCAGCCCTTGACATCGGGATCGGGCCCACCCTATAACTTTAACCACCCGATCAAATTAACCGGGTGCTCAAACTCTCTCGCCGATCGGAGGACGCCATGGCACCCGACACACCGGCCAGGGTCACCGTCCGCTGCGGCAGGCGCACCGCCACCGGCGAGCACCGGAACGGCAACACGGTGCTGCAGATCGCCCGCATCCTCGGGCTTAATCCACCCTCCTCCTGCGAGATGGGCAACTGCGCCACCTGCATCGCGCGGGTGACGGAGGGCAGCGCGGTCATGCGCGTCAACGACGCGCTGACCGAGGACGAGGTAGCCGAGGGCTGGGTGCTCACCTGCCAGGCCGTGCCGACGACCCCGCTGCTGCGGGTCGACTACGACGATTAGGAGCCAACCGATGCCCTCATCCCACACCGCCGTCGTCACCGGCGGCGCCTCCGGCATGGGGCTGGCCATCGCGCAGCGCCTGGCCGCCCGCGGCGACCGGGTGGCGATCCTGGACCTGGACGGCGCGGGCGCCGAGCGCGCCGCCGCCGAGATCCGTGACAAGGGCGACACGGCAACGGGTTTCGCCGCCGACGTCACCGACCGCGCCGCCGTCGACGCCGCGCTGGCCGCGACCCGCGAGACCTACGGGCCGATCGACGTCCTGGTCACCAGCGCCGGGCTGGTCGCCTTCCAGCCCTTCACCGAGATCTCGCTCGAGTCCTGGAACCGGGTGCTCGCGGTGAACCTCACCGGGACGTTCCACTGCGTGCAGGCGGTGCTGCCGGACATGCTGGCCGGCCGCTGGGGCCGGATCGTCACGATCTCCTCCTCCAGCGCACAGCGCGGCTCGCCGGGCATGGTGCACTACACCGCGTCGAAGGGCGCGGTGATCGCCATGACCAAGGGGCTGGCACGCGAGTATGCCGCGCGCGGCATCACGGTGAACACCATTCCGCCGTCCGGGATCGACACCCCGATGTCGCGCTCCTCGCAGGCCGCGGGGCATCTGCCGGACAGCGCCACCATGGCGAACGCGATCCCGGTCGGCTTCCTCGGCACCGGCGACGACATCGCCGCGGCCTGCGCGTTCCTCTGCTCCGACGACGCCCGCTACATCACCGGCCAGGTGGTCGGTGTCAACGGCGGCACCGTCATCTGACCCGACGAAGGAGTACCGCGATGACCGATTGGCCCAAGCCCGCGGCGGGCAGCTGGACCGAGCACTACCCGGATCTGGGGACCGGGCCGATGTCCTTCGAGGACTCGGTCTCCCCGGAGTTCTACGAACTCGAGCGCACCGCGATCTTCGAACGCGCCTGGCTCAATATCGGCCGGGTGGAGCAGCTGCCGCGCGTCGGCAGCTACTTCACCAAGGAGATCGCCATCGCGCGCACCTCGATCCTGGTGGTGCGCGGCCGCGACCAGGAGGTGCGGGCGTTCCACAACGTCTGCCGGCATCGCGGCAACAAGCTGGTGTGGAGCGAGTTCCCGCGCGAGGAGGTCTCCGGCACCTGCCGCCAGTTCACCTGCAAGTACCACGGCTGGCGCTACGGCCTGGACGGCGGCTTGAACTTCGTGCAGCAGGAGGGCGAGTTCTTCGGGCTGGACAAGGGTGAGTTCGGGCTGGTCCCGGTGCACTGCGAGATCTGGGCCGGGTTCGTCTTCGTGAACCTGGCGCCGGAGCCGCCGCAGACGCTGACCGAGTTCCTCGGCCCCATGGTCGGCGCGCTCGCGGACTACCCGTTCGACCGGATGACCGAGCGGTACGACTTCAAGGCGGAGAACGCGAGCAACTGGAAGCTCTTCGCCGACGCCTTCCAGGAGTACTACCACGTGCCCGGGCTGCACTCGCAGCAGGTGCCGGGCGCGGTGCGCAAGCCGGACAATGGATTCACCTGCGCCCATTACCAATTGGACGGCCCGCACCGGATGGTGAGCACCGGCGGCGCCCGGCGCTGGACGCTGCCGCCGGAGTTCATGTACCCGATCGAGCGGGTCACCCGCAGCGGCCTGGTCGGCCCGTGGGAGTCGCCGGACATCGGGGAGCTGCCGCCCGGCATCAACCCGGGCCGCATCGATCCGTGGGGCATCGACAACTTCCAGATCTTCCCGAACGTCGAGATCCTCTTCTACCGCGGCTGGTACCTGATCTACCGCTACTGGCCGACCTCGCACAACACGCACACCTTCGAGGGCACGCTCTGCTACCAGCCCGCCGACTCGGTGCGCAAGCGGATCGAGCACGAGGTCTCCTCGGTGGTGTTCAAGGAGTTCGCGCTGCAGGACGCCGGCATGCTCACCGGCACCCAGACCGCGCTGGAGCAGGCGTACCGCACCGCGGGGATCACCGACTACCCGGTGAACGACCAGGAGATCCTGGTGCGCCACTTCCACAAGGCGGTCGCCGACTGGGTCGGCGCCTTCCACGGGGCGGCGGCGCGCTGATGCCGATGCTGCCCGCGGCCTTCGCCGAATTCGAGCGCTTCGCGCCGATCTGGTGCCTGCCCACCGAGTCCGAGCGCTGGAACAAGCGCCTGGCCAGCACCATGGCCGAGCTGACCGACTTCTACGACGCCTTCTTCCCGCGGCTGGACGACGCCATCGTCTACTGCGACAAGTTCCCGCTCGACGACCTGCCCGACGACGCGCTGAACCTGCTGCACCTCGTGTACTCGCTGGTCCAGGCGGCGATGGCGGTGGAGATCTTCTCCCAGCCCGCCCCGGTGGACAGCGCCGACGCCTATCTGGACCGGGTCGGCGAGCCGACCCCCTGAACGGAGACCACCATGACGACACTCACCGTCGAGAAGCTGGGCCGCGAGGTCGGCGCCGAGATCATCGGGCTCACCCCGGAGCGATTGCTCGGCGATCCGGGCGTGCCCGCCGCCATCCGGCAGGCGCTGGAGGACAACGGGGTGCTGGTCTTCCGCGGCCTGCACCTGGACCCGGAGACCCAGGTGGAGTTCTGCCGCACGCTGGGCCCGATCGACACCTCCCCCGGCCACCACCCGGTCGAGGGGATCTACCGGGTCAGCCTGGACACCGCGAAGAACTCGTCGGCGAGCTACCTGCGGGCCACCTTCGACTGGCACATCGACGGCTGCACGCCGGAGGACGACGCCTACCCGCAGATGGCGACCATGCTCTCGGCCAAGGCGGTCGCCGAGTCCGGCGGCGAGACCGAATTCGCCAGCACCTACTCGGCCTACGACGATCTCGACCCCGCCGAGCAGCAGCACCTGGCCGGGCTGCGGGTGGTGCACTCGCTGGAGGCGTCGCAGCGCCGGCTCACCCCCGACCCGACCCCGGAGCAGCTCGCGGCCTGGCGGCGGCGGCCGGTGCGCGAGCACCCGATCGTCTGGACGCACCGCTCCGGGCGGCGCTCGCTGGTGCTCGGCGCCTCGGCGGGCGAGGTGGTCGGGCTGGATGCCGAGCAGAGCCGGACCCTGCTCGACGGGCTGCTGGATCGCAGCACGACGCCGGAGCGGGTGTACCGGCACGAGTGGACCGTCGGCGACACGGTGATCTGGGACAACCGCGGCGTCATCCACCGGGCCGCCCCCTACGACGCCGGGTCGCCGCGCGAGATGTTGCGCACCACCGTGCTCGGCGACGAACCCATTCAGTGAGGAGTACGACCATGCCGCGTTGGCCCAAGCCCCCCGAGGGCAGCTGGACCGAGCACTACTCGGAGCTCGGTACCGACCCCATGTCCTACGAGGACTCCATCTCCCCCGAGTTCTACGAGCTGGAGCGCAAGGCCATCTTCGAGCGGGCCTGGCTCAATGTCGGCCGGGTGGAGCAGCTGCCGAAGGTGGGCAGCTACTACACCAAGGAGATCGACGCCGCGCGCAGCTCGGTCATCATCGTGCGGGACCGGGAGAAGCAGGTCCGCGCCTTCCACAATGTCTGCCGTCACCGCGGGAACAAGCTGGTGTGGAACGAGTTCCCGCGCGAGGAGACCTCCGGCACCTGCCGCCAGTTCACCTGCAAGTACCACGGCTGGCGCTACGGCCTGGACGGCGGGCTGAACTTCGTCCAGCAGGAGGGCGAGTTCTTCGACCTGGACAAGGGCGCCTACGGGCTGGCGCCCGTGCACTGCGAGGTCTGGTCCGGGTTCATCTTCGTCAATCTGGCGCCGGAACCGAGCCAGACCCTGCGCGAATTCCTCGGCCCGATGGTCACCGACCTGGAGGGCTACCCCTTCGACCGGATGACCGACCGCTTCACCTACCGGGCCGAGGTCGGCGCCAACTGGAAGCTCTACATGGACGCGTTCCAGGAGTTCTACCACGCACCGGTACTGCACGCGAGCCAGTCGCCGGACAACTACGCCACCGCCGCCCAGACGGCAGGCTTCGAGGCGCCGCACTACCAGCTGCAGGGCCCGCACCGGCTGGTCAGCACCTCGGGCGTGGTGACGTGGGAGCTCGACCCGAGCATGCGCAAGCCCATGGAGGACATCACCCGCAGCGGGCTCTTCGGCCCGTGGCAGCAGCCGGAGCTCGGCGAGATGCCGAGCGGGCTGAACCCGGCGAAGTGCGACCCGTGGGGGCTGGATTCGTTCCAGCTCTTCCCGAACTTCACCATCCTGATCTGGTCGGCCGGCTGGTACCTGACCTACCACTACTGGCCGACCGCCTACAACCGGCACATCTTCGAGGGCAACCTGTACTTCGTCCCGGCGAAGACCCCGCGCGAGCGGGTGGCGCTGGAGATGGCGGCGGTGACCTTCAAGGAGTACGCGCTGCAGGACTCCAACACCCTGGAGGCCACCCAGATCTCGCTGGAATCCCGTGCCGTGCGGCGCTTCCCGCTGAACGATCAGGAGATCCTGCTGCGGCACCTGCACAAGGTCGCCGGCGAGTGGGTCGGCGAGTACCGGAGCGAGGCGGTCCGATGAGCACACTGCTGCCCGCCGACTTCGCCGACCTGGAGCCGTGGGCCGAAACCTGGTCCCTGGCAACCGAACCCGAGCGCTACGACCGCCGGATGGCCAGCTCGATGGCGGAGATGCAGGCCTTCTACGACGCGATCACCCCGCGCGCCGAGGCCGCACTGACCTACCTGGACCGGTACACCCTGGACGACCTGCCCGACGACGGCCGCAGGCTGATGTGGCTGCTGCACTCGATGATCATGGTCTCCTTCCCGGTCGAGGTGTGGAGCCAGCCGAGGGTGCCGGATTCCGGTGCGGCCGCGCTGCACTGCGTCCTGGAGCCGCGCTCGTGACGGTCGTCCTGCGCGCCGCCAGATGGCTGGACGTGGAGACCGGGGAGCTGCACTCGCCCGCCGTGCTCGTGGTGGACGGCGAGCACATCGCGGCGGTCGACCCCGACGTCGTCCCGGAGGGCGCGGTGCTGCACGACCTCGGCGACGTCACGCTGCTGCCCGGGTTGATGGACATGGAGATCAACCTGCTCATCGGCGGCCCGGAGACCCCGACCGGGCTGCCGCTGCCCATGCACGGCGTGCAGGACGACCCGGTCTACCGCACGCTGCGCGCCACCGTGAACGCGCGGATCACCCTGGAGGCCGGGTTCACCACGGTCCGCAATCTGGGGCTGATGGTGAAGACCGGCGGCTACCTGCTCGACGTCGACCTGCACCGGGCCATCGAGCAGGGCTGGTTCCCCGGCCCGCGCATCCACTCCGCGGGCCACGCCATCACCCCCACCGGCGGGCACCTGGACCCCACCATGTTCCAGCGCCTCGCCCCGCACATCATGCCGTTGGCGGTGGAGGAGGGGATCGCCAACGGCGTCGACCAGGTGCGGCACGCGGTGCGCTACCAGATCAAGTACGGCGCACAGCTGATCAAGGTCTCCGCCTCCGGCGGGGTGATGTCGCACAGCACCGCGCCCGGCATCCAGCAGTACTCGGACGAGGAGCTGGCCGCCATCGTGGACGAGGCGCACCGGGCCGGGCTGCACGTGGCCGCGCACGCGCACGGCGACGCCGGGATCCGCGCCTGCATCCGCGCGGGGGTCGACTGCATCGAGCACGGCTCGCTGGCCAGCGACGACACCATCGCCATGATGGTCGAGCACGGCACCTACCTGGTGCCGACCAGCTACCTCTCCGAGGGGCTCGACGTGTCGAAAGCGCCGGCCGCCCTGCAGGAGAAGGCCGCCGTGGTCTTCCCGCAGGCCAGGCGGATGCTCGGGAAGGCGATCGCGGCCGGGGTGAAGATCGCCTGCGGCACCGACGCGCCCGCCGTCCCGCACGGCGACAACGCCAAGGAGCTGTGGGCGCTGGTCGACCGCGGCATGACCCCGGCGCAGGCGCTGCGCGCGGCCACCGTGGTGAGCGCCGAGCTGCTCGGCGTCACCGACCGCGGCAGGCTCGAACCCGGGCTGCTCGCCGACATCATCGCCGTGCCCGGCGACCCGACCACCGACATCACCCGCACCCAGCACGTCGCCTTCGTCATGAAGGGCGGCGTGGTGCACAAGAACACCACCGCCTGACAGGAGTCACCATGCCGACCGGAATCCTCTTCGTCGAGTCGAGCCCCAAGTCCGCGGACGAGGCCGCCGCCTACCACGACTGGTACGAGAACACGCACCTGGCCGAGATGTGCAAGCTGGACGGCGTGGTCGCCGCGCGCAGGCTCGCCGTGGTCGGCGAGGACAGTTTCGTCGCGCTCTACGAGATCGAGGCCGACGATCTGGACGCCGTGCGCGCCGGGCTCGGGGCCGCGTCGCGCTCCGGGCAGATGTCGCCGCCGGTGGGGCTGTGCACCGACCCGCCGCCGACCGTCCGGCTGCTCCGCGACATCGCCTCCTACCGGGCCTGACGTGACCGCGCATTCCGAGCTGCCCGCCCACGCCCCGCGCTCCGGTCGGTGGGACATCGACCGGCTCTACCTCGGGGGGCGCTGGCAGCCCGCCGGCGGCAGCGGCGTCATCGAGGTCGTCTCCCCGCACACGGAAGCGGTGGTCGCCCGGGTCGCCGCGCCGACCGCCGCCGATGTCGACGCCGCGGTCCTGATCGCCCGCGAATCGTTCGACCACGGCCCGTGGCGGCACACCCCGGTCGCCGAGCGGGTCGCGGTACTCCGTGACCTGGCCGACCGCTACACCGCCCGCGAACCGGAACTGGCCGGGCTGGTCACCGCGGAGATGGGCGCACCCGCCCGCTTCGCCCGCTCCGCGCACGCGAAACTGCCCGGCGTGATGATGCGCGCGCTGACCGACGTGGCGGCGACCTTCCCGTGGGAGGAGACCCGCCCCGGCTACCTCGGGGCCGACGTGCTGGTCACGCACGAGCCGGTCGGGGTGGTCGCAGCCATCGTCCCGTGGAACATGCCGGTCTTCCTCACCGTGGCCAAGCTGATCCCGGCGCTGCTCGCGGGGTGCAGCGTCGTGCTCAAACCCTCGCCGGAGACCCCGCTCGACGCCTACCTCATGGCGGAGCTGCTCGCCGAGAGCGGGATTCCGCCCGGCGTCGTCTCCATCCTGCCCGGCGACGGCGAACTCGGCGCCCACCTGGTGGCGCACCCCGGCGTGGACAAGGTGTCGTTCACCGGCTCCACCGCGGCGGGCAGAAGGGTGGCCGCGGCCTGCGCCCCCGCGCTGCGCAAGGTGAGCCTCGAGCTCGGCGGCAAATCGGCCGCCGTGGTGCTCGACGACGCCGACCCCGAGCAGGTCGCCACCGGCGCCCAGGTGGCGGCGCTCATGAACGGCGGCCAGGCCTGCGTCGCGCAGACTCGGATCCTGGTGCCGCGCAACCGCTACCGCGAGCACGTCGAGGCACTGAGCGAGATGGTCTGGAAGCTGCGCGTCGGCGACCCGGCCGACGAGGCCACCGATATCGGCCCGCTGGTCTCGGCCAGGCAGCGCGACCGCGTGCACGGCTACGTCGAGGCCGGGCTCCGCGAAGGCGCGAAGGCCGTGGTCGGCGGGGTGGGCGCACCGCCCGGCTGCGAACGCGGCTGGTACGTCCGGCCGACGCTCTTCACCGAGGTCGAGCCCGGGATGCGGATCGCGACCGAGGAGATCTTCGGCCCGGTGATCACCGTGCTCGCGCACGACGGCGACGACGACGCCGTGGCGCTGGCCGACGCCACCGAGTACGGCCTCTCCGGCTCGGTCTGGTCGGCCGACCCGCGGCGGGCGCTGGCGGTGGCACGCCGGATCCGCAGCGGAACCGTCGGGATCAATGCCGCCTACAGCATGGATCCGGTCGCCCCCTTCGGCGGCGTCAAGGCCAGCGGGATCGGCCGCGAGTTCGGCCGCGAGGGGCTGGCCGGCTACCTCACCACCAAATCCGTGTCCGGAATCTAGAGGAGACGCTGTGCAGTTGTCGTTCGGCCCCGAGGTGGAGGCCTTCCGCGCCGAGTTCGCGGCGTTCCTGGACGCGAACCTGCCCGAGGCGCCGGAGGAGCGCTCGAAATCGAGTGCGGACGTGCCCGAGTGGGCCCGGCGCTGGCAGCGGCTGCTCTTCGACAACGGCTGGCTGCTGCCGGCCAACCCGCCGGAGTTCGGCGGCCGCAACGCCTCGGTGCTGCAGCAGTACGTGCACCTGGAAGAGCTGTCCAAGCGGCGGATCTACCACTCCTTCAACCCGCAGGGCGTCGGCATCATCGCCGCCTCGCTGCTCTCCTTCGGCACCGAGGAGCAGAAGCACCGGTGGGCGGTGCCCATCCTGCGGGCCGAGCTGACCGCGTCGCTCGGCATGAGCGAGCCGGGCGCGGGTTCGGATCTGGCCGGGCTGCGCACCCGCGCGGTCCGCGAGGGCGACGAGTACGTGGTGGACGGGCAGAAGGTCTGGACCTCCGGCGCGCACGACGCGGATGTCCTGCTGACCTTCGTCCGCACCGACCCCACCGCGCCGAAGCACAAGGGCATCAGCGTGCTGCTGATCCCCACCGACACCCCCGGCGTCACCCGCCGCCCCTTCCCCTCGATCTGCGCCCCCGACGACCTGGACTTCAACGAGGTCTACTTCGAGGGCGTCCGCGTCCCCGCCGCGAACCGGATCGGCCCGGAGAACGGCGGCTGGACGGTCGCCAACGGCTCCCTCGGCCACGAGCGAAACCTGCTGTGGCTCAGCCACGCCGACCGCCTCGCCGACCTCGTCCGCGACTTCACCCCGCACACCGGGCACGACCGCGACGCCTACGCCACCAGCGTCATGGACCTGCACGCCCTGAAACTCCTCGGCTCCGCCGCCCTGGCCCGCGCCGCCCGCGGCGAACCGGATGTCGCCGCGCTCTCCGTGCTCAAGGTGATGGGCTCCGAGGCGGTGCAGGCCGGCACCGAGCAGGCCCTGTCCAGCATGGGCGCCGACGGCCTGATCCACCCCGCGCTCAGCGCACCCCCGGGCGCGCACACCATCGGCCACTTCGCCAGCGGCTGGTTCGAGCGCTACACCAGGACCTTCGCGCACACCATCGCGGGCGGCACCTCGGAGATCCAGCGCACCATCATCGCCCAGCGGGTGCTCGGGCTGCCCCGGAGCTGACGCTCAGGGCAGCTTGATCACCGACATGTACATCTCCAGCACGGGCCGATGAAGGTCGATGTCGTCGAGCTTGGTGCCGAGCACCACGGAGTCGGTGGTGTGCACCAGGATCCGCGCGAAGGTCAGCGGCGGGATGGCCAGGGTCGCGCCGACCTGCGCCATCCCCTCGGTGATGAAGCGGGCCAGCGCCTCGACCACCTGCTCCCGCCTGGCCGCCACCCGCTCCCTCGCCTCCGGATTCCGCAGCAGGTAGAGCGTGAACTCCATGCCGAGCGCGGCGTGCTCGGCGCCGCGGTCGTCGCTGAGCCGCTGCCAGAGCTCCGCGATCCGGTCCAGCTCGTGCGCGCCGACCTGGGCCGCCGACACCACCTCGGTGAAGGTGTCGAAGTAGCGCTGCCAGTACCACTCGTTGACCGCGAGGAAGAGCTCCTCCTTGGTCGAGAAGTGCTTGTAGATGGCGCCTTTCGTGTATCCGGCGGCGTAGGCGATGTCGTCGAGGGTCGCGGCCGTGAAGCCCTTCTCGGCGAAGACCTCCTGTGCGGCCTCCAGCAGCAGCCCGCGCGTGTGCTCGAGCCGCCGCTCCCTGGTCCATCGTTCCGCCATAGCAGCGAGTATGCCATCGGATCTGAGAAACTCTTCCCCTACCGAGATACTCATTGGTATCTTGAGGACTGCTGAGTCACCAAACTAGGGGTCCTGCGATGAGCGCACCAGCAGAGAACAAGAAACCCACCACTGTCACCGAATCAGTCGGCGCGACAGCGGATCTGGGATCGAAGACACCATCCGCGTCCAGACCGGTGGTGATCTGGGCGATCATCGGCGGGCTGATCCTCGCCTTCCAGATCTACATCTGGGCGAGCTGGGCCATCGGGCCGCACTTCGAGCGGGTACCGACCGGGCCGAGCGACCCGCCGACCTGGATGAAGATCATCCTCGGCACCTGGACCACCGTCATCCTGGCCGGCTGGCCGGTCGGCGTCTGGTGGTTCATCGTCCGGCCGTGGCGCCGCGAGCGCCGGATCACCCTGGACGGCATGCTCCTGGTCGCCTGCGGGCTGCTGTTCTTCCAGGATCCGCTGCTCAACTACTTCAATACGTGGAGCACCTACAACACCTGGATGTTCAACCGCGGCTCCTGGGTCGCGGAGATCCCGGGCTGGCGCTCCTACGCCGAGCCGGGCGCCATGATGGCCGAGCCGCTGCTGATGAACGCGGCGGGGTACTCCTACGGCGTGCTGCTCTGCACCATTCTCGGCTGCTTCATCATGCGGCAGGCCAAGAAGAAGTGGCCGAACATCAACAACTACGGGCTGATCGGCATCCTGATCGTCTGGACGTTCTTCTTCGACCTGGTCATCGAGGGGCTGTTCCTGATGCCGATGGGGCTCTTCACCTACCCCGGCGCCATCCAGTCGCTCTCGATCAACGCGGGCACCTACTACCAGTGGCCCATCTACGAGGGGCTCATGTGGGGCGGGGTGCAGGCGGGGCTGTGCGCGCTGCGCTACTTCACCGACGACCGCGGCCGCACCTTCGTCGAGCGCGGGCTGGAGCGCACCGGCGGCGGCTTCGTCCGGCAGCAGGGCACCAGGTTCCTCGCCATCTTCGCCGCGTGCAGCATCTTCTTCTTCGTCTGCTACAACCTGCCGGCGCAGTGGTTCGCGATGAACGCCGACCCGTGGCCGGAGGACATCCAGAAGCGCTCCTACTTCGACATGGGCGTCTGCGGCGACGGCACCGGCCGGCTCTGCCCCGACCCGGCGCTGCCCATCCCCGGCCGGGACACCGCCTACATCGACCCCGACGGCAAGCTCGTCCTCCCCGAGGGCGTCGAGCTGCCGAAGATCGTCCCCCACGAGCGAGGTAACTGACATGACCCTGACCACCGAACCGCGTATCACCCGTGCCCCGTTCTACCGCTCGGTCGGCGACGAGACCGAGGTCTTCCGTGCCGCCGCACGCCGCGGCTCCCCGGTCCTGCTCAAGGGCCCGACCGGCTGCGGCAAGACCCGCTTCGTCGAGGCCATGGCGCACGAGCTCGGCCGCGAGCTGATCACCGCCGCCGGGCACGAGGACATGACCGCGGCCGATCTGGTCGGCCGCTTCCTGCTGCAGGGCGGGGAGACGGTCTGGGTCGACGGCCCGCTGACCCGCGCGGTGCGCTCGGGCGCGATCTTCTACCTGGACGAGGTGGTGGAGGCCAGGCAGGACACCACCGTTGTCATCCACCCGCTCGCCGACCACCGGCGCGAACTCCCGATCGACCGCCTCGGCACCAGCGTCCCCGCCGCCCCCGGCTTCCAGCTGGTGATCTCCTACAACCCCGGCTACCAGAGCGTCCTGAAGAGCCTCAAGGAGTCGACCAGGCAGCGCTTCGTCGCCATCGAGCTGGACTTCCCGCCCGCCGAGATCGAGACCGATGTGGTCGCCTACGAGGCGGGGATCGACGCCGAGACGGCGGGCACGCTGGTGCGGCTCGGCCAGGCCATCCGCCGCATCGACGGGTCGCCGCTGCGCGAGGCGGCCTCCACCCGGCTGCTGATCCTGGCCGGTGGGCTGGTCGCCGAGGGGCTGCCGCTGCGCGCCGCCGTGCAGTCGGCCGTGGTGCGGACGCTCTCCGACGACGCGGATGTGGTGCGGGCGCTCGGCGAGCTCGTCGACGCCGTGCTGCCCCGGTCATGACCGGCACGGACCGCTTCCGGCTGCTGGCGTCGTTCCTCGCGGGCCGGAGCGTCGAGGTCGCTCCGGCCCCCGCGGGCGAGGGCGCGTTCACCGACGGACGGGTGGTCTTCGTCTCGGCGGGGCTGACCCCCGCCGAGCAGCGCAGGGAGGTGCTGGTGCAGGCCGCGCTGCTCGGCGCGGGCAGCCTCGATCCCGATGCCGTGCGCCCGCTCCGGGCCCGGCCCGCGGTGGCGCGGCGCTACCTGACGCTGGAGGGGCGCCGGGTGCTCGCCGCGCTCGGCGAGTCGCTGCCGCTCGCGGCCGGGCTCACCACCGGGGCCACCACCGCGACCACCGCGGCGTCGCTCGCCCTCGCCACCGGCCGCGAGCCGGTGCCGGATCCGCCGGAGTGGTTCGGCGCGATCAAACCGTCCCGGCTGCTGACCCAGCAGCCGGGGGCGGGCGGGAAGGCCACCGCCAAGGAGCTGCGCCTCGAGTTCGACCCGATCGACATGCCCGAGGGCGAGGAGGACGACGACGACGGCGGCGACCAGGTCGGCGGCAGCAAGATCCTGAAGCTGTTCGAGAACCCGCTCTTCAACTCCCGGGCCCTCTCCGACCAGCTGCGCAAACTCTTCGGTAACTCCCGCTCGGCCGGCGACGGCCCCGCCGGGGCGGAGATGCAGGTCCGCGCGGTGCGCAAGGTACAGCGGGTGGGCGCCAACGCGCAGCCGCTGCCCACCAGGATCCAGTTCACCGACGACGGGAAGCCCGGCGCGGCGCTCGGGATCGGGGGCGCGCTGCACCCGGAGTGGGACGTGCACGGCCAGCGCTACAAACCGGACTGGTGCCGGGTGCTCGACTTCCCGCTGACCGTCGCCGCCGATATCACCGCCGCGGGCGTCGCCGACGACGACGTCCTGCGCCGCCGCCTCTCCCGGATCGGACTCGGCCCCAAGGTGCTGCGCAGCCGCCCCGATGGCGACGAGCTCGACATCGAGGCGCTGATCGACCTCGTCGTCGACCTGCGCTCCGGCCACTCCCCCGCGGAGAACATCTACCTCGAGCGCCGCAAACTGGAGCGCAACCTCGGGGTGCTGATCCTGCTCGACGCCTCCGGGTCGGCCACCGACACCGACACCGACGGCCTCGCGGTGCACGACCACCAGCGCCGCGCGGCCGCCACCATGGCGCACACGCTGGAGGAGCTCGGCGACCGGGTCGCCGTCTACGCCTTCCGCTCCCAGGGCCGCCACGCCGTGCACCTGCCCGCGATCAAGACCTTCGACCAGCGCTTCGGCGCGGCCGGGCGGGCCAGGCTCAACCAGCTCCAGCCCGCCAGCTACACCCGCCTCGGGGCGGGCATCCGCGGCGCGGGCGACATCCTGAAGAACCAGGCGGGAACCCAGAACCGGCTGCTGGTGGTGCTCTCCGACGGCCACCCCTACGACGAGGGGTACGAGGGCCGCTACGCCGAAGCCGACGCGCACAGAGCGCTGGAGGAGCTGCGCGCCGACGGCGTCGCCTGCCTCTGCCTGACCATCGGCGCCACGACCACCGACGACGCCCTCGCACGGGTCTTCGGCTCGGCCGGGCACGCCAGCGCCACCACCCTGGGCGAGCTCAGTCCGCGCATGGACGAGCTGTTCCTCTCCGCGCTGCGCGAACTCGCCGTCTCGCGCTGACCGACCTTCGACAAGGAAGGCCCGGAATGACCCCCGATCCGGTCCCGATTTCCCCGCCCGCCACCGAGATCACCGACTGGGCCCGCGGTTACGCCCGCAGGCACCCCGTCGCCGCGCTGCAGACCGTCGGCAGGCAGGTCACGCTCGGGCAGCGGGCCGTCCGGCACCTCGTCACCGATATCGCCGCCCGGCGTTTCCCGTTCGGCGAGTTCACCGCCCAGGCGGCCTTCATGGTCAAGACCTCGCTGCTGCCGACGGTGGCGGTCGCGCTGCCGATCAGCGCGACGCTGTCGATCCAGTTCGGGCTGCTCGCCGGTCAGGTCGGCGCGACCGCGCTGGCCGGGGCGGCGAGCGGGCTCGCCGTGATCCGGCAGTCCGCGCCGCTGGTCACCGCCATCCTGCTCGCGGCGGCGGTGGGCTCCGCGCTCTGCGCCGACCTCGGCTCGCGCAAGATCAGGGACGAGATCGACGCGCTGGAGGTCATGGGCATCTCGGTGCTGCGCAGGCTCGTGGTGCCGCGGCTGGCGGCGGGCGTCATCGTCGCCATGGCGCTGACCGGGGTGAGCTGCTTCGTCGGGTTCCTGGCCGGCTACCTGTTCAACGTCTACGTCCAGGACGGGACGCCGGGCAGCTATCTGGCCACCTTCTCCTCCTTCGCGACCTCGGGCGACCTGTACCTGGCGATGGTGAAGGGCGCCGTGTTCGGGGTGATCGTGGTGGTGGTCGCCTGCGAGAAGGGGCTGAACACGAAGGGCGGGCCGGGCGGGGTCGCGAACTCGGTGAACGCGGCAGTCGTCGCCTCGATCGTCGTGCTGATGGTGGTGAACCTGGGCTTCACCCAGCTCTACACCATGCTCTTCCCGAGGACGACGCTGTAATGGCCAGCACCTACCGCCCGCCCGGCGTGCGCACGGTGGTCGCGGTGGCCGGGCCGCCGTCGCGGGGGATCATCCGGCTCGGGCACATGGTCACCTTCTTCACCCGCGCGGTGCTGGCGATCCCGCTGACGCTGCGCCACTACCGGCGCGAGACGCTGCGCATCATCTCCGACGTCACCTGGGGCAACGGCTCGCTCATCGTCGGCGGCGGCACCGCGGGGATCATGATCATCCTGGGCGCCGCCGCGGGCGGCATCGTCGGCATCGAGGGGTTCAACGCGCTGAAGCTGCTCGGCATGCAGCCCGCCACCGGCATGATCGCGGCCACCGCCGCCACCCGCGAACTGGCCCCGATCATGGCCTCGATCGCCTTCGCCGCGCAGGCGGGGTGCCGGTTCACCGCGCAGCTCGGCGCCATGCGGATCGCCGAGGAGATCGACGCGCTGGATTCGATCGCGATCCGCCCGGTCCCCTTCCTCGTCACCACCAGGCTGGTCGCCGCCGTGGTGGCGATGGTTCCGCTCTTCCTGGCCGCGCTGGCCGCGGACTACCTGGCGGTGAAGCTCTTCGTCGGGATCGCGGGCGGCCAGTCCTTCGGCACCTACGACCACTACTTCGACCTTGTGCTCAGCGGAACCGACATCGTCTACTCGCTGCTCAAGGCCATCGTCTTCGTCATCGTCACCACGACCATCCAGTGCTACTACGGCTACTACGCGCGCGGCGGGCCACAGGGCGTCGGCATCGCGGCCGGGCGCGCGATGCGCGCGAGCATCACCGTGATGATCACGGTGAACCTGCTCATGACGCTGGCGCTGTGGGGTTTCGACGCCGGCTCCAGGATCAGTGGGTAGCGCCGTGGCGATCGTTTTCGAATCCGACGACCGGAATCTCTCCCCTGCCGGGCTCTTCGTGCGCGGCCTGGCCGTGCTCGCCGTCATCGCCGCCACGGCCACCGCCATGATCGCCCGCTCCGAGGGGGCCTTCGCGCGCACCGTGGAGGTCACCGCGGTGCTGAGCGATGTCGGCGACGGGCTGCCCGCCCGCTCCGACGTCAAGTACCGCGGCGTGCTGGTCGGCAGCGTCCGGGAGGTGGTGCGGGCGGACGCGGGCAACGCGGTGCACATCGACCTGCTCCCCGCGCACGCGGACGGGATCCCGGCGACGGTGACCGCCCGCGTCGTCCCGAGCAATGTGTTCGCCGTCCCGTCGGTGCAGCTCATCGACAACGGCCCCGGCCCCGCGCTGACCGGGGGCGCACGGATTCCGGAGGACCACAGCCGGGCGGGCGTGCAGTTGCAGACCTCGCTCACCGCGCTCAGCGAGCTCGCCGCCGCCGTCGGGCGTCCCGGCAACGACCCCACCGTCGGCATCCTGGAGACCGTGGAGCGCGCCACCCGCGGCCGCGGCGACGAGGCGCTCGCCGCCGCGAGCCAGTTGGAGCGGATCGTGCGCACCTATCAGGCCGAGGCGACCGCGCCCGGTCGACCTTCCTATCTGGCAGCGCTGCTGGAGGCGGTGACCGGGCTGCAGCAGTCGTCCCCCGACCTGCTCACCGCCCTGCACGAGGCGGTCGTCCCGCTGCGCGCCGTCGCCGAGAAGCGCGCCGACCTGACCGCCCTGCTGACCGGTGCGGGCACCACCACCTCCACCCTCGGCACCGCGCTGACCAGGCACGGCGACACCCTCATCGGCATGAACAGCCGGATGGGCCCGGTGCTGCAGCTCCTGGCCGCAGGCAGCGGCAACTTCGTGCAGATGACCACCTCGCAGACCCGCGTGGCGCACGTGTTCACGAACGAGTTCTGGAATGCCGAGGACCAGAGCGGCACCGCCAAGGTGATCGTGGAGCTCACCCCGCACAAGGAGTACACCCGCACCGACTGTCCCCGCTACGGCGAGCTGGCCGCCCCGAGCTGCACCGCGGGTCCCGCCGCAGGCCCCTCGGTGATCGACTCCCTGGACAGCCCCGAGCAGCGGCGCGAACTCACCGATCTGCTCGGCCTCCCGGCCGAGTCCGGCGCGCTCGCCGAACTGCTCGGTGTCGCACCGCCCCCGGAGGAGCCACGATGACCCACCGCCGCGACCTGATCGGGCTGACCGCGTTCCTGCTCGTCGCCGCCGTGCTGACCTGGATGGTGCACGTCACCCTGCAGCGCGACGTCACCGGCGAGACCGACACCTACTCGGCGCTCTTCAGCGACGTCTCCGGGCTGCGCGTCGGCGACGACGTCCGGGTGGCCGGGGTGCAGGTGGGCCGGGTGGACGCCATCGTCGTGCACGGGCAGCTGGCCGAGGTCACCTTCCGGGTACACCGCGACCAGACCCTGCACGGCGACACCCTCGCCTCGGTCACCTACCAGAATCTGATCGGCCAGCGCTACCTCGGGCTGAGCCGCGCCGACTTCGGCGACCCCGCACCGCTCGCCCCCGGCGCCCGCATCCCGCTCGAGCACACCCAGCCCTCCTTCGACATCTCCGGGCTGCTGAACGGTTTCCAGCCGCTGTTCAGCACGCTCGACCCCGCCGACGTCGACAACCTGACCTCCGCGCTGATCCGCGCGCTGCAGGGCGACGACGGCGCCGTCACCGCCCTGATCGCCAGGACCGCCGCGCTCGCGCAGACCTTCGCGGGCCCGGACCAGATCCTCGGCACCCTGATCGACAACCTCGCCGCGGTCATGACCACCCTGGCCGCCCAGAGCACCAACCTGCAGGACACCCTCGCCCAGACCCGCGCCCTGCTCGACGGCCTCGCCGCCCACCGCGACGCCCTGCTCGACCAGACCGACCGCATCGCCACCGTGGTCACCGACGCCGCCACCGTCGTCGAGGGCGCCGCCCCCGCGCTGACCGAATTCATTGGCCGCGAGCCGGGATTCGCGCACCACTTCGTCGAGGGCAGCGACCGCTTCGCCTACCTCGGCTTCAACCTGCCGCCGCTGCTGCAGGCGATGGTGCGCGCCGTCGACAGCGGCGCCTTCGTCAACGCCTACGTCTGCGACATCGGCTTCAGCCTGATACCGGGCATCGATCCGGTGATCGCCCAGGTCCTGGCCGGCTCCTCGCCCACCGGTCGCCCCCAGCACTCTCCGATCTGCAGGTGAACCATGAAAAGCTCTCGCCCCGAGATCGACTCCGCGCTGCGGGTCGGGATCGCCGCCGTCGCGGCACTGGCTGTGGCGCTCACGGCGCTGGTGGTGCTCGGCACGCTGCACATCGGCGCCCGCACCTACCGCGCCGACTTCGCCCAGGCCGCCGGGATCAGCGCGGGTGACGCGGTGACCTGGGCGGGTATCCCGGTCGGCACGGTCACCGACACCCGGCTCGCCGGCGACCACGTCGAGGTGACGATCCAGATCGAGGACGACGCCGTTGTCCTCGGCGCCGACACCCACGCCGCGATCAAGCTCACCACCCTGCTCGGCTCCCGCTACCTCGAGCTCACCTCCTCCGGCGCGGGCACGCTGCCCGGCGACCGGATCCCGGTGTCGCAGACCACCGTCCCCTACGACCTGGAGACCGCGCTGCAGGACGTCACCACCACCTTCGACGGCATCGACGCCGACCGGATCGCCGAATCCATGACGACGCTCTCCCGCGAACTCGACGGCGTGCCCGCACTGATCCCCGGCGTCCTGCGCGACGTCCGCGCGCTCTCCGGCATCATCGCCCAGCGCCGCGACCAGATCGGCGCGCTGCTGACCAGCACCGGCGAGGTCGGGGCCGTCATCGACCGGCAGCAGGCCGATCTCGCCGCCGTCATCGGCGAGGGCCGCACCCTGCTCCAGCAGATCAATGCCCGCCAGGCCGCGCTGAGCCGATTGCTCACCGCGACAACGGGGCTGGTGCAGCGGCTGGAGCCGATCGCGGTCGGCGAGCAGGCCGAGATCGAGCAGCTGCTGACCGATCTGCGTGCCATGACCGCCATGATCGCCGCGCACGACGACCTGCTCCGCAATATCCTGCAGATCCTCCCGGTCCCGTGGCGGCTCTTCGCCGACGCCACCGGCAGCGGCCCCGAACTCGACGCCAACGCCCCCGACGGCGCCTTCGTCGACTCCTGGATGTGCGCGCTGAGCGCCACCGCCGTCGCCGCCGGCCGCGACCCCTACCTCGAGGACTGCCGATGAGCCGCACCCTGACCATGGTGAAACTGGCCGCGGTGACGCTGAGCGCCGCCTGCCTGGCCGGCTGCGGGACCGGCACAGGCGACACCACGACGGTGACCGCCCGCTTCGCGAATGCCAACGGCCTCTACGAGGGCAATGCCGTCGCCGTGCTCGGCATGCGGGTGGGGAAGATCGTGCGGATCACCCCCCGCGGCACCGACGTCGAGGTGGAGATGCGGATCGAGGACGGGATCACGCTGCCCGCCGACGTGCAGGCGGTGACCATCTCCGACTCCATCCTCACCGACCGCCACGTCGAGCTCTCCCCCGTCTACCGCGGCGGCCCCACCCTCCCCGACAAGGCCGTACTCGGCACCGACCGGACCAAGACCCCGGTCGAGTTCGACGCCCTGCTCGCCATGGCCCGTGAACTCTCCACCTCGCTCGGCGGCGACGGCGACGGCGCGGGCCCGATCGCCGACCTGATGTCCCTCGGCACCGCCACGACCAGCGGCAACGGCCCCGACATGCGGGCCGCGCTCAGCGAGCTCGCCCGCGCGCTGCAGCTCGGCCCCGACAACGGCGCCGCCACCCGCGACGCCATCACCACCGTCGTCACCCACCTCGACACGCTCACCGCGACCGCCGCGCGCAACGACGCGACCCTGCGCGACTTCGGCTCCGCCGTCGCCCAGCTCAGCGACTTCCTGGCCGGCCAGCAGCTCGGCTCCGGCGACACCGGCGCCGCCCTGAACCGGATCATCGCCCAGGTCGCCGAGCTGCTCACCCGGCACCGCGACACCATCGCCGGGCTCACCACCGACGCAGGCACCCTGGCGGGCACGCTGGCCGACTACGACGGGAACCTCGCCGAATTCCTGGACGTCTTCCCCCTGGTCACCGACAACGCCTACAACGCCATCGATCACAATGTCGGCGCGCTGCGCGCCGCGATCGACATCAACCGGTTCCTGCTCGACGGCCAGATGGTCAAGGAGATCTGCAATCTGCTGCAGCTGCAGAACCTCGGCTGCGCCACCGGCACCATGCGCGACATGGGCCCCGACTTCGGCATCACCGCCATCCTGGCGGGCCTCGCGGAACGGAACGGCCGATGACCCGCTACCTGCTCCCCCTGCTCACCGCCGCCCTCACGCTGACCGGCTGCGCCGCCGGCCTGGACCGGCTCCCGCTCCCGGCACCGGGGCTGAGCGGCGAAACCTACAGCCTGACGGCCATTTTCAGCAATGCGCTCAACCTGCCCGCGAAAGCGAAGGTCAAGCTCGACGGCGTCGACATCGGCCAGGTGGACGCCATGACCGCCCGCGACTACACCGCCGTGGTGACCCTGCGGGTCACCGCCGACGCGCGGCTCCCCGCGGGCACCTCCGCCGAGCTGCGCTCGGCCACCCCCATGGGCGACGTCTTCGTCGCGCTGCGCCCGCCCCCGGATTCCGGCACCGCGTTCCTCGCCGACGGCGACACCATCCCGCTGACGGCGACCTCGGCCGCCAGCACCATCGAGGAGCTGCTCACCCGCGCCTCGTTCCTGGTGAGCGGCGGCGCCATCGAACACCTGACGTCGGTGATCTCCGCGCTCGGCGAGTACGCGGGCGGGCGCGGCGAACGCCTCGCGACGCTCCTCGCCGAAACCCGCGCCCTGCTCGACACGCTCACCGCCCGCACCGACCGGATCGACGAAATCCTGCACGCCACCGCCGATCTCAGCACCACCCTCGCCGCCGGACAGACAACGCTCACCGACGCCGTGACCGCCGCAGGCCCGGCCGTGCAGACGCTCGCCGAGAACACCGACGCCCTGCTCACCGTGGTCGACCGCATCGACGCCCTCACCACCCAGCTCGCCCGCTTCCCCAGCGTCGCAGGCACCAACACCACCTCGATGGCGGCCAACATCAACCAGCTCGCCGCCGGGCTGAACGCCGCCGCGCTCAACCCCGAGGCCGACCTGAACGAGCTGAACACCATGCTCGGCATCGTCATCAAGATGATCAGCGGCCCGAACGGCCACGTGAACGCCGACATCACCCAGATCGCCGTCGGCGCCGTCCCCGACCCCGGCTTCCCCGGCACCGCGGGCGCCAGGCTCCCCGACCCGACCGACTGGACCGCCTTCGTCGGCTCGCTGCGGCACATGCTCGACCGCCTCGGCCCCCGGCTGCAGGAGCCGCCGCGATGATCGCCCGGCTGCTCGTCGGCGCCGTGCGGCGCGCGCATCGGCAGCGGCTCGCGCTCTCGCTGGCCGGGCTGCTCGTGATCCTCGCCGGGTCAACCGCCTACCTCGGCATCGGCACCCTGCGGATGGACCCGTTCGACGAGCCGTACCGGGTGCGGGTGGAGCTGGAGCAGTCCGGCGGGCTGCTGCCCGGCCAGGACGTCACCCTGCGCGGGGTCAGGGTGGGCAGGGTCGAATCCGTCGAGGTCGCCGGGGATCGGGTCGTCGCCGTCGCCGCCATCGGCGAGCGCGACCGCATCCCCGCGGCCGGGCTCGTCCGGGTGGCCGCCCTCTCCGCGGCGGGTGAGCAGTACCTGGACTTCCAGCCCAGCACCAACGACGGCCCCTACCTCGCCGACGGCGCCGTCATCACCGCCGACCGCACCGCCACCCCGGTCCCGCTCGCGGACATGCTGGAGAGTCTCAGCGGCACCCTGGCCCAGATCGACCCCGACCGGCTTGCCGCCATCTCCCGCGAGCTCGGCGTGAGCCAGGCCGGCCCCGACAAGCTGGCCGCCATCATCGACGGCGGCACGTTCCTGGTCTCGACCCTGGACACGGTCCTCCCGCAGACCGTGAACCTGCTGCACAACAGCAGGGTCGTGCTGGCGACGCTCGGCAGCCCCGCCCTCGAATCCACCGCCGCCGACCTGGCCGTCACCGCGGGCGGGCTGGGGGCCATGACCGGCGGCTACGAACAGCTCCTCGCCCAGACCCCGCCCATGCTGACCACCGTCGACGCCGTCCTCGCGCAGAACTCCCCCACCATGGTGCAGCTGCTCGGCGACCTGGTCACCGTCTCCCAGGTCGCCTACACCCGCATTCCCGCGATGGAGGAGTTCTTCTTCCCGCAGCAGCGCGCCGGCTCCGCGCTCGACGCGGTCGCCTCGGCCTTCCACGACGGCGGCGTCTGGGCGCTTGCCAGCATCTACCCCCGCTACGCCTGCGACTACGGCACCCCGCGCCGCCCCGGCTCGGTTCCCGACTACGCCCCGCCGTACCTGAACGCGCAGTGCCCCGACCCCACGCTCATCCCGCGCGGCGCCGCCAACGTCCCCCGCCCGCCGAACGACCCCGTCCCCCCCGACCCGCCCGGCGATCCCCTGCAGACCGCCGACCCGCCGCCGGTCGGTCCGCAGTCGATCCCCACCCCCTACGGCGGCCCGCACGCCCCGGTGCCACGCTGAACCGCTACTCGGTCGGCAGTACCTCGGCCAGTGCGCGCAGCGCCGCGACGTAATCGTCGTCCAACGCCTGGATCGCGACATGGTCGGCGCCCGCATCCAGATGCGCCAGCACTCCGTCCGCGACCTGAGCCGCCGAACCGTGCACCGCCAGCGAGTCGATCAGCCGATCACTCCCCGGCTTGGTGAGGTCTTCCTCGGTGAACCCGAGGCGCCGCAGATTGTTCACGTAGTTCGTGAGCCCCAGATAGAACGGAACCATCCGCCGGGCGACCTCCCGCGCCCGCTCCGCGTCCTCGTCCAGCACCACCTTCTGCTCGGCCACCAGCAGCGAACTCGCGCCGAGCGTCGCGCGGGCATTCCGCGTGTGCTCCGGCGGCGCCAGATACGGCAGCGCCCCCGCCGACCGGTCCCGCGCCAGCTCCAGCACCCGCGGCCCCAGCGCCGCCAGCGCCCTGCTCTCCACCGGCACGCCCGCCGCGTCGAGCTCGTCCAGGTACCGCACCAGCGCCTCGTACGGCTTGATCGCCCCCGACCCGTCGTTCTCTCGGTGCCCGACCCCGATCCCGAGCAGGAACCGTCCCGGGAACCGGGCCTCGATCCGATGGAACGACTCCGCGGTGGCCTTCGCCTCAGCCGCCCAGATGTTCACGATGCTCGTGCCGACCGTGAGCGTCTCCGTAGCCTCCAGCAGTGACTCCACCACCGGCAGCTCGGCCGGCGGAGAGCCGCCCAGCCACAGCGCGCCGAACCCGAGTTTCTCCAGCTCCTCGGCGTCCTCCGGGGTGAACCCCTGGTAGCCCCGCCACACACCGAACTTGCCGAGATCGTATTTGGCCATAGTCGGGCCAACCCGGGGGTCGAGCGGATCTATTCCACCGTCGATTCACGGCTCGAGGAACAGGCCCTCGTTGGGCAGCCGAGGTGTGTGGATGTCGCCCTGCGCCGAGACCTGGATTGTGTCGCCGCAGCGGTGGCGTTCGAGTGCCGAAGTGCGACAATGACGACGCATCCATTCGGCGAGGAGAAGAGCTGATGGCGGAGACCTTCACGACGCGGGTCGAGCTGGACGGAAAGACGGCGACCGGGCTGCCGGTGCCGGACGAGGTGGTCGAGGCGCTGGGCGGCGGAAAGCGGCCCAAGGTCTCGGTGACGATCGGCGGGCACACCTATGCGAGCAGCATCGCCGTCCGGGGCGGTGGGTACAAGATTCCGCTGAGCTCGGCCAATCGGGCGGCGGCCGGGATCGCGGCGGGCGACACCGTCGAGGTGACGATCGAGCTGGACACCGCCGAGCGGACGGTGCAGATCCCGGAGGAACTGGCGGCGGCATTCGCGGAGAACCCCGCCGCGCGCGCCGCCTTCGACGCGCTGTCGTACAGCAAGCAGCGGCAGCGTGCCGAGCCGGTGGCGGCGGCGAAGCAGCAGGAGACGCGGGACAGGCGGGTGGCGGCGATCATCGCCGAGCTGAGCGGCGCCTGATCAGTTCTGCCTGGGGGCGAGTTCGGCGACGAAGCGGTCGACGAAGCCGTCCACCGGTTTGCCGCTCGCGGGCACCACGACGAACTTGGTGAGCCCGGCCTCGAGGTAGCCGTCGATGAGGCGGTGCAGGTCGGGCCAGCTTCCTGCGATGACGTCGGCGGGGTCGGTGTCGGGGCGCTGGCTGCGGATGCGGGAGGCGAGGGGGCCGGGGATGCCGTCTTCGGCGAGGAGCACAGTGATGCCGAAGTGGTCCGCTTCGATTTCTCGTGAGGCTTCGGCGGCCTCCCGGTCGATGGCGACAACTCCGGCGGCGGCTTCGGCGGGGGTGAGGAAGCTGCCGAGCCAGCCGTCCCCGTATCGGCCGATGCGGCGGAAGGCGGCGGGGGCGCGGCCGCCGAGCCAGATGTCGAGCGGGCGGCCGGGGCGCCTGCCGACCCCGGCGCCGCGCACGGTGAAGTACTCGCCCTCGAAATCGACATCGTCCGAACGCAATACGGCGCGCAGCAGCGAAAGGGATTCGTCGAAGACGTCACCGCGGCGGCCGTCGACCGGGAACAGGTCGCGCTCCCCCGGTCCGGCCGGTTGCAGGCCGAAGACGGGGAGCACGCGCTTGGGGGCGAGCGCGGCCAGCGACGCGAGCTGCTTCGCCACCAGGACCGGGTGCCGGCCGGGCAGGATCGCGACCGAGGTGCCGACCTTCAGATTCCGGGTACGCGACAGCGCGAACGCCATGCCGACGACCGGGTCGACCGCCGGTGAGTAGATCAGCTCGGAGAACCAGAGCGAGTCGACGCCGGCCTGCTCGAGCCCGTCCACCAACCCGGCCAGCTCCTCCGGATCGGTGTTCGCGCCGATGCCGACGCCGAATCGAATCTTCACTCCTGCGACAACACGCGATCAGCGCTCAGCATTTCCGGGGCGGGTGGCGCGGTAGTAGGTGACGCGGCCGAGGGCGCGGTGCGGGTGGGAGAGCACCTGCTCGGTATGGAAGCCCGCCGTGCGCAGCACCGACAGCGGCGTGTCGCCGAGATTGCCGCGAACGTGCGCGCTGCGCAGGTGCAGGCGAGCGGCGAACCCGTCGGCGGGGGTCATGGGCCCGCCGATGTCGGCGATGTGCAGGCGGCCGCCGGGGCGAAGGACGCGGAAGGCTTCGGCGGCGACCGCTGCCTTCGTATCGGCGTCGAGGTGGTGCAGCATGAGCGCGGAGAGCACGCGGTCGACGCTGCCGTCGGGGTGCGGCAGGTCTTGGGCGTAGGCGCGCTCGAAGCGGAGGGCGGGGGCCTTGCGCTCGGCGCGGGCGAGGGCGCGCGGGTCGGGGTCGGTGCCGGTCACGTCGGCGCCGGGCACCGCGCGCTGCGCGAGGATCGTCAGGTTGCCGGTGCCGCAGCCGATTTCGAGCACGGCGTGGCCGCTCTCGATACAGGCCTGGGCGAGCAGGGTGTGGTGCACGGCAGGGCTGCCGAGTGCCCGGCTGAGCAGGTCGTAGAACGGCAGGAACAGGTCGTTGCCCGCCGCGGGCAGGTAGTCGTGGTCGTTGCCGAGGGTGCGCGAGGTCATGACTCCATGGTGGCGAGGACGACGCGGCGGAAGTCGGGAGATATTCGGCAGAAGTAGGACTATCTTCGGTTCGGTGTCCGATGTGCGACCGCGGGCCACGCGGCTGATCCGGCAGCATCGGGGCGTGCCGGTGTACGGGTACCGCTCCGATCCGGGCACACCCCCGGTCTCGCTGCTGCGGTTGCACGGGCCGGACGGGCTCGAGCAGGCGCCGCACATCCACGACTTCCCGGTCCTGGTGCATCTGCCCACCGAGCACGCGGTCTACGTGGTCACGCCGGGCCGGGTGGTCGATGTCGGGCATGTTCCACTGCCGGACCCGAGCGTCACGGTGTTCTTCGACCCCGGCGCGCTCGGCATCGACAGCCGCTCGCCGTGGCCGACCTGGAATCGGCACCCGCTGCTCTCCGCCTTCCTGCACGGGCAGGCGAGCGGGTTGCTCCGGGTCCCGCTGCCGCCGGGGCACACGCTGTGGACCGACACCGTGGCCGCGATCGAGGCCGAACTCGAGCACCGCCGTGACGGGTTCCAGCAGGCGGCGCTGGCGCACCTGACGCTGCTGCTGATCGATCTCGCCAGGCTCACCACCGACATCCCCGGCGAGTTCCGGCTGCTGGGTGAACCGCTGCTCGCCGACGTCTTCGAGGTGATCGATCGCCGCTTCGGCGAGCCGCTCTCGCTGCGCGACGTGGCCGCCGCGGTCGGCGTCACCCCCGGCCACCTGACCACGCTCGTGCGCCGCCGCACCGGGCGCACCGTGCAGGACTGGATCACCGAGCGGCGGATGGCGCACGCGCGGGAACTGCTCGGCGGCAGCGACTTACCGATCGCGGTGATCGCGAACCGGGTCGGGCTACCGGACCCCTCGTACTTCGGCCGGGTGTTCCGGCGGGCGCACGAGCTGTCACCACGCGCGTGGCGCAATCAGTTGCACGGCGATAGCCACGGCTGAGCCGCGGACGTAACCTCGATACCGGTGCACCGCCCGCACCCCCGACCGGGCGGTGCGCCACCTAACGGCGCGGCGGGGAGAGCCTGCGCCACCAGCCGCGCACCCGGTCGCGGGCGCTGACCAGATCGACGGCGGCGCGCGGCGCCAGGTAGTAGCGGGTGCTGCGCTCGTGGGCGGTGTAGACGCGGCCGACCACATTCTCCGCGTCCGGGCCGAGCGCGCTGACCAGCGGTTCGGTGAGCTCGCGGTACGGGTCGTCCAGCAGCGCCGATTGCGCGTCGGGGCCGAGGCGGGTGAACCATTCGGGAGCCCCGCCGCGCCGAGCCAGTCGCTTTCTCGAACCCATCACACCTCACCCTGTCGCTGTCGTGCACTCCGCCTACCCCGGCCGGGGCGATCCAACACGGCTCGGTCAGGGAACGCGGAATCCGCGGAAGGTGACCGGGGTGCGGGTGCGGAAGCCGAGGCGTTCGTAGAGCGCGATGGCGCCGGTGTTGGTCTCGGCGACGTGCAGGAAGGGGCGGTCGCCGAGCGCGGTGATCCGGGCGACCAGCTCGCCGATCAGTTGCGCGGCGTAGCCGCGGCCACGGGCCTCGGAGGCGGTGCAGACGGCGCTGATCTCCGACCAGCCGGGCGGGCGCAGCCGCACGCCCGCCATGGCGAGCAGCAGGCCGTCGTCGCCGCGAATGCCGAGGTAGGGGCCGAGCTCGTGGGTGCGCGGCCAGAACGGGCCGGGGCGGGTGTTCGCGACGAGGTCGAGCATCTCGGCGGCGTCGGGGGCGCCGAGCTCGACCACGTCGGCGACCTTCGGCGTGTCGGCGAGGGCGCCGGGCAGGATCAGCTGCCTGCCCGCGAGGTGGAAGGACTCGGTCCAGTGCGGGGGCGGCGGGACCGGGCAGCTGAACAGGTCGGCGTCTGCGCCGGGGCCGAGCAGCCGGGCCAGATCGTCCCATTCGCCGCCGTCGCCGGGGTCGACCGCGGCGAAGGTGGTGACGTCCGGGAGGTAGGTGACTGCCCGGCCGATGCGGCGGGCCAGGTGGGCGTGGTTGCCGTGCAGCGACCCGCCGACCGGGTCGTCCAATGGGGTGGTGTCCACGCGTGTCGTGCCTTCCGGTCGTGCGAGTGCGACCGTCAGTTCAGCATGCACCGGCCGGAGCCACCGCACCCGGCCTCAGTCGTCGACGACCCCCGGATCTCCGACCCTGAATTCTCCGGGCCGCAACAGCTGCGCTCAGCCCGCGTCGCTGTCGCGGAGCCGGTCCGGCTGGCCGAGCCGGAGGTGCTCGCTGTGGTAGACGGCCTCGTCCAGCAACTGCGCCACGTGCGCGTCGTAGAGGCTGTAGACGATCGAGCGGCCGCTGCGGTTGCCGACCACCAGGCCCAGGTTGCGCAGCAGCCGCAGCTGGTGCGAGACCGCGGACTGCTCCATGCCGACGGCCTCGGCGAGTTCGGAGACCGGGCGCGGGCCGTGCCGCAGTTCGGTGAGGATGAGCAGGCGGCTGGGGGTGGCGAGGGCCTGCAGGGTGGTGGCGACATGGGCGGCCGCGGTGGCGTCGAGGCGTGCGGCCGGTCGGCTGCGGCCCTCGACTCCGTGTCCCATGAGGGGGCATCTTACTCCGAGCTCCATGTATGAATACATGTTCATCTCTTCTGTTAGTCTCGGGTCGGTCCGCTTCGCCCGTCGCTTTCGGAGGTTCGCTCGTGGTCGTGCTGTCCCGCTCATCGCCCGCCGCCGTGCCCGTGCGGCGTACGGGGTTGCTCGCGCTGGCCGAGGTGCGCTGGGCCGCAACGGCTCTGGCGCTGTTCCTGATCGGGCTGGCGGCGCAGCTCAGCGGCGCGCCGCAGTGGCTGTGGTGGGGGTTCCACCTCGCCTGTTACGCCGCCGGGGGCTGGGAGCCGGGGCTCGCGGGGTTGCGGGCGCTGCGGGAGAGGACGCTGGACGTGGATCTGCTGATGGTGGTGGCCGCGCTCGGGGCGGCGGCGATCGGGCAGATCACCGAGGGGGCGCTGCTCATCGTCATCTTCGCCACCTCGGGGGCGATGGAGGCGCTGGCCACCGCGCGGACCGCGGATTCGGTGCGCGGGCTGGTCGATCTGGCGCCCGACACCGCCACCCGGCTCGGCGCCGGGGGTGAGGAGACGGTCCGGGCGGCCGATCTCGCCGTCGGGGACGTGCTGCTGGTGCGGCCGGGGGAACGGATCGCCGCCGACGCGACGGTGCTCTCCGGGGGGAGCGAGGTGGACCAGGCGACGATCACCGGCGAGCCGCTTCCGGTGGACAAGACCGCTGGTGACGAGGTGTTCGCCGGGACGTCGAACGGCACCGGCGCGCTGCGGATCCGGGTCGACCGGCGGGCCGCGGATTCGGTGGTGGCGCGGATCGCGACGCTGGTCGAGGAGGCGAGCCGGACCAAGGCGCGGACGCAGCTGTTCATCGAGAAGGTGGAGCAGCGGTACTCGATCGGGATGGTCGCGGTGACGGTGGCGGTGTTCGTGATTCCGCTGCTGCTCGGGGACCCGGTGCGGCGGGCACTGCTGCGAGCCATGACGTTCATGATCGTGGCCTCGCCGTGCGCGGTGGTGCTGGCGACCATGCCGCCGCTGCTGGCCGCCATCGCCACCGCCGGGCGGCACGGAGTGCTGGTGAAGTCGGCGGTGGTGATGGAGCGGCTCGGGGGGACCACGCTCGTGGCGTTCGACAAGACCGGGACGTTGACCCGGGGTGCTCCGGAGTTGGTCGAGATCGTCTGCCTGCTGCCGGAATTCGATGCCGATGCGGTGCTGAGGCCGGCGGCTTCGGTGGAGGTGCCGAGTGAGCATCCGCTGGGCGCGGCGGTGGTGCGGGCGGCTCGTTCGCGCGGGCTGGCGCTGGCCGAGGCTCGGGGGTTCGCCGCGCAGCCGGGGCACGGGGTCGAGGGGGTGGTCGACGGTCGGCGGATCACCGTGGTCTCCCCCACCGCGTTTCCCGGTCTCGCCGAGGTGACCGCGTTGCAGGAGCAGGGGCACACCGCGGTCGTGGTGACCGTGGACTCGGAGCCGGTCGGGGTGCTCGGGATCGCCGACCGCACCCGGCCGGAGGCGGCTGCCGCCGTGGCCGCGGTGACCGCGCTGACCGGGAGCGCGCCGGTGCTGCTGACCGGGGACAACCGGGTGACGGCGGAGCGGCTCGCCGCCGAGGTCGGGATCCGCGATATCCGGGCTGAACTGCTGCCGGACGACAAGGTCGCCGCGGTACGCGAGCTGGCGGCGGCCGGGGCGCGGGTCACGGTGGTCGGGGACGGTATCAACGACGCACCCGCGCTCGCTGCCGCGCACGCCGGGATCGCGCTCGGCGGGGCGGGGTCGGATCTCACGCTGCGGACCGCGGACGCGATCGTCGTGCGCGACGATCTCGGTACGGTCGCCGCCGTCATCGCGCTGTCGCGCCGGGCGCGGCGGGTGGTCATCGCCAACCTGGCCATCGCCGCGACCTTCATCGTCGTGCTGGTGACCTGGGATCTGGCGGGCACGCTGCCGTTGCCCCTCGGCGTGGCCGGGCACGAGGGGTCGACGATCCTGGTCGGGTTGAACGGGCTGCGGCTGCTGCGCTCGTCCGCGTTCCTGTCGGAACCCCGTGCGAGAGTGCGGGAATGACCGAAGCCGTCGCCGCGCTCATCTCCTCGATCGCCCCCGCCGACGATCTGGAGCGCGCTCATCTCCACGAGGCCGCGGCCTGGGTCGCGCGGACGGCGGACATCTACCGGCGGGTGAAACCGGCGACGCCGCCTCGCCATCTGGTGACCTACGTCGTGGTGACCACGCCGGAGCGGGACGCGGTGTTCCTCGTCGACCATCGGAAGGCCGGGAAGTGGCTGCCGCCCGGCGGGCACGTGGAGCCGGGTGAGCATCCCGGAAACACCGCTCGCCGGGAGGCCGAAGAGGAACTCGGGCTGCGTCCCGAACTCGGGGCGGGTAGCGCGCCGCTGTTCCTCACCATCACCACGACGGTGAACGTGGACAGCGGGCACGAGGACGTCAGCCTCTGGTATGTCACCACAGCCGCGCCGGATGCGGAGTTCACGCTGGACGAGGAGGAGTTCCGCGGTGGCCGCTGGTGGACCCGCGACGAGATCGCCGCCGCCGACCCGGCCCTGTTCGACCCGCACCTGTCGCGCTTCCTCGCCAAGCTGGGGCGCTGACGCGTTCATTCCAGCACGGGGTGGCCGAGTTCGGATGCCGACTACCGACCAGTGGCGCGCTGGATGTGAACGCGACGCCGATTTCTGGAAGGCCATCCAGAATTGGAATGGGTTATAGTCACCCCGTGACCGCCACCCCCTCGCGGATGACCCGCAAGACCGCGGCGACGCGGGAGGCGATCATCGGCGCGGCGCGGGAACTGCTGGACGAGGGCGGCCCGGAGGCCCTCACGCTCCCCGCGGTCTCGGAGCGGGCCGATGTGGCCGTGCAGACCATCTACAACCGGGTCGGCGGGCGCGATGCCCTGCTCATGACGGTGGCCGAGCGGGCGATGGAGGCGAACCGCGTCTACCTGGACGCGGCCTACGCGCAGCCGGGCAGCGCGGTGCAGCGGGTGCTCGGCGCGGCCGAGGCGTATGTGCGGTTCGCGAAGGAACGCCCGCACGAATTCCGGCTGCTCACGCAGACCTCCTCCGGCAGCCCGGCCTTCGAGCGCATCGCCGACCTGCTGGACGAGCAGACCGGCAGGCTCGCCGACGCCATCGCCGACGGCATCGCGGAGGGCGCCGTCCGCCCCGACATCGACCCGCGCACCACCGCGACCGTCCTCTGGGCCGCCGTGAGCGGCGTCATCGCCCTCTCCTGGCGCGCCGACCGGCACCGCGCCGACCCGGACGTCCTGCTCCCGCTGCTCGCCGCCGCGGTCGGCGAGGGGCTGCTGAACCCGAACCCCGACGAACAGAAATGCAGGTGACGGCAGATGCCGAAGATCGTGTTGTTCGGCGCCACCGGTTACACCGGTCGGCTGACCGCCGAAGCGCTGATCGCGCAGGGCGCGAGCCCGGTGCTGGCCGCGCGCAACCCGGACGCGCTGGCGAAGCTCGCGGCCGATATCGGCGGCACCGAGACCGCGGTGGCCGATGTGACGAACCCGGATTCGGTGCGGGCGCTGCTCGGCAGGGGCGATGTGCTGATCACGACCGTCGGCCCGTTCCTGCGGTTCGGGGAGCCCGCGCTGGCGGCGGCGCTCGCGGCGGGCGCGCACTACTTCGACTCGACCGGTGAGGGACCGTTCATCCGCACCGTCTTCGACCACGACGCGCAGGCCCGCACCGCGGGGGTCGGGCTGCTGAGCGCGTTCGGATTCGACTACGTGCCCGGCAATCTCGCGGCCGCGCTGGCGCTCGGGGAAGCGCCGGCGGCGACGCGAGTCGATGTCGGCTACTTCGTGGAGGCGCCGGGGACCAGCGGCGGAACCCGCGCCTCGATCGCGGGAATGCTGTTCGAGCACGGGTTCGCGCTGCGCGGCGGCCGGGTGGTGCCGGAGCGCTCGGGATCGAAGATCCGGAGCTTCGACGTGGTGGGCGGGCAGCGCACCGGCGTCTCCATCCCCGGCTCCGAACACCTCGCGCTGACCCGGGTGCATCCGGGGCTGCGCGAGGCCGATGTGTTCCTCGGGCTGCCGTCGCCGGCGGCGCGCGGGCTGCAGGCCGGCTCGCTGGTCGCGGGGTTGCTCGGCAAGGTCGCGCCCGCCAGGGCCCTCGCCGAGGGGGCGCTGGCGAAGGTCGTGAAGGGCTCGACCGGCGGCCCCGGCCCGGAGTCGCGGGCGCGCACCCGGTCCTGGGCGGTGGCGGAGGCCGCCGATGCGAGCGGGAAGGTGCTGGCCACGGTCACGCTGAACGGCAACGACCCCTACGACTTCACCTCGGCCATCCTGGCCTGGGGCGCCACCACGGTCCTTGGCGGCGGGCTCAGGGGCACCGGCGCGCTCGGCCCGGTCGACGCCTTCGGGCTCGAGGCGCTCACCGCGGGCGCGGCGGAGGCGGGCTTCCGACGCTGACCGGCACCGCCATTCGAGTTGCCACGGGTTTGCCTTCGCCGGTTCCGGACACTACGTCCCAGCAGGGTCGGGTGGACGGAGCAGGTGGTGGTGGAGGAGCGGTTGTCGGCGTGGCTGACCGAGCGCGTCGGCTCCCGGGTGCGGGTGCAGCGCGAGCACACCGGTGAGCTGCGGCTGAACTGGGTGGACGGGCCGACGGAGCCCCGGATGCGGGACATGCTCGGCGATTTCGGCAAGCACGCCGATATCGCGCTGCCGGACACCGCGTGCGCGCGCGACCTCAGCGAGCTGGGCCGGACGGTCGCGGTGCTGCTGTGGCTCGACCGCGACCCGGACCGCACCGAACTACTCGAACCGGAGATCGTCGACCGGGCGAGCACCGAGATCGGCTACCCGGAGCGGGCGCACCCGCGCTGGCAGCGCCGGGCGCGGAACCTGCGCTCGGTCATCGAGGTCGAGCGGGACGACCTCGTGGCAGGCGTCCGGCTGCTGCTGCACCGCAGCACCGCCACCGGCTGGGACGCCGCACTGGCCTGGCTGGACGATCTCGAGCACCGCCCGCCGCGGCACCTGCAGTCGGTGCCCTGAGCGTCACCAGCTGTCGACGTGCACGATCCGATCGAGGTCGCTGCGGGCGGCGGGCTTGAAATCGGTGCCCTTCGTGTACGCGACCGGGAGCAGCGCGCCCTGCGACACCTTCTCGTACGGGATGCCGAGCACCTCGGCGGCCTCCCTCTCGTAGCCGAGATGCAGGGTGGTCCAGGTGGTTCCGAGCCCGCGCGAGCGCGCGGCGAGGCAGAAGTTCCAGACCGCGGGGAAGAGCGAGCCCCAGTAGGAGGCGCTGGCGGCGCTCGGCGCGTTGTCCACCCGGCCGGACAGGCACGGCACCAGCAGCACCGGGACCTCGCCCAGCTTCTCGGCCAGGTACTCCGCCGAGCTCGCCACCCGGCGCCGGGAGGCATCCACCTCGGGATCGCCGCTCACCTTCTTGCCGAGGTAGCCGGGATCGGCCTGGTACGCCTCGAAACCGCGCCGGTACAGCTCGCCGAGCGCCTTGCGCTTGGCCGGGTCGGTGACGACCACCCAGTGCCAGCCCTGCCGGTTCGACCCGCTCGGCGCCTGCACCGCCAGCTCCAGACACTCGCGCACGACCTCCAGCGGGACCTCGCGGTCCAGGTCGAGCCGCTTGCGCACGGCCCTGGTGGTGGAGAGCAGTTCGTCCGGGGAGAGGTCCAGTTCGATCGGCATGGTCTCGACCGTACCGGTCGGGCTCAGCGGCGGAAGTGGCCCGGCCAGCGGTCGTAGGGGATGCGGCTGATATCGAGCACCTGTCCGATGGTCGACCACTCGTCGCGGCCGAGGCGGGCCAGCGGGCGCAGCCGGTCGATGGCGGGCAGGGCGGTGCCGCGCTCGTCGGTCTCGAAGACATCGGCGTCGATGGCGGCGTGCAGCACGCGGCCGATCACCACGGTCGAATCGCCGAGCGAGACGGTCTGTTCCAGCCTGCACTCCAGCGCGACCGGCGACTCGGCGACACGGGGCGGCGCGACGGTCCTGCTCGGCTCCGGGGTCAGCCCGACCTCGGTGAATTCCGACAGCTCGGCCGGGAAATCGGTGCCGGTGGCGTTGATCCGCTCGAAGGCGGGCTCGGTGGCGAGGCAGACCACGAACTCGCCGGTGTCGAGGACATTGCGCAGCGAATCCTTGGCTCCGACCGAGGTGAACTGCACCATCGGCGGGCGCACGCAGGACACGGTGAAGAACGAGTGCGGCGCCAGATTGTCGACGCCGTCGGCCGAGCGGGTCGAGACCCAGGCGATCGGCCGCGGCACGACGACGCTGGTCAGGATGCGGTAGAAGCCGCCGAAGCCGAGTTCGCCGGGGTCGATGTCGGTGCGCACGGCTCCACCGTAACCGGCTTGCCCGCGGCGATCAGGAGGTCGAGCCGGGGTTCCCGTGGCGCCGGGCGATGAGCGCCGAGACCAGGCGCGGGTGCTGCAGGGTCGGCAGGTGCGCGGCGTCGTCGAGCACGACGAACTCGGCCCCGGCGATCCCCTCCGCCACCTCGGCGACGACCGGCGGCGGGGTGCCCGGGTCATCGGCGCCCGCGACGACCAGAGTGGGCGCGGTGATGCGGGCGAGGTCGGCGCGGCCGTCCCACTCCCCCAGCGCCGCGCAGCATCCGGCGTATGCCTCGTCGTCGGTGTTCGCGATCATGGCGGTGCAGCGGGCGGCGATCTCCGGGTGCGCGACGGCGAAGCCGGGGGTGAACCAGCGGGTCAGGGCGGATGCGGCCAGGCTCGCGGTGCCGTCGCGGCGGACCAGCGCGGCGCGCTCGGCCCACATGGGCTGCGTGCCGAAGCGGGCGGCGGTGCAGAACAGGCTCAGCGCGGAGACCCGATCCGGCTCGTTGGCCGCGATCCACTGGGCGACCGCTCCGCCCAGCGAGAGCCCGACCAGGTGGGCGGCGTCGATCCCCCCGCGGTCCAGCAGCTCGATCACGTCCATGGCCAGCTCGGCGACGGTGTACGGCCCGGCGGGAGCGGGTGAGCCGCCGTGCCCGCGCAGGTCGACGGCGAGCGCGGGGCCGCCGAGCTCGTCCAGCTGGGGCTGCCACATGCTGCGGTCCGAGGCGATCGAGCCGAGGAACACCAGCGGGATGCCATCGCCGGGCAACACGGTGTGCGCGAGTTCGACCATCACGCCCCGACCGGCACGACGACGAGATCCGGCCGCGAGATCTGGAGCACCGCAGCCGCGCGGAAGAACACGGACACGGCGCCATGGTATCGCCGCCATTCCGGGTATACAGCCCCGGGAAAGCAGAGGAGGCGGTCGGTGGACCCTGTGGTGTTGCTGGTGGCGGGCTGGGCGACGGCGGTATTCGGCGCGGTACGGATGCGCCGCGAACCCCGTCGCCTCTCCACCGGATTCCTGCTGCTGGTGGCGCTCTCGCTGGTCCTCGTCGGCGCGGCGACGGCGGCGGCGCGGGTGGCTGCCCCCGCCGTACTCGACACCGCCTCCCTGCTGGTGACCGCCCTGTTCCTGCTCGCCGTGCTCGCCACCGGGCTCGGCCTGGCCGGCAACGGAATCGCGGTCATGCTGCGCGAGGGCGTCCGGCCGATCACCCTGACCCCGGTACTCGCCGGAGCCGGCCTGCTGGTCCTCCCGGTCGCCGCCGCGCTCGCCCTGCGCCGCGGACCGGAGGTACCGCCGTGGCTCCTGATCGTCGCCACCGCGACCACGCTGGCCGGCGTGTACCTGCTGGCGCACCTGCTCGCCTTCGCCGGGCACGCCGTGGTCTACGACCAGCTCCCGGACGACACCGGCCCCGACGCCATCGTGGTGCTCGGCTGCGGGCTCAACCGCAACAGGGTCACCCCGCTGCTCGCCTCCCGTTTGAAGCGGGCGCTGCGCGTGTATCGGGCCGAGACGGCGGCGGGCCGCGGCCCGCTCCTCGTCACCTCCGGCGGCAAGGGCAGCGACGAGGCGCTGAGCGAGGCCGACGCCATGGCCACCTACCTGATCCAGGCGGGCGTCTCGGACGAGTCGATCGTGCGCGAGCGGGAATCCCGCAACACCGAGGAGAACCTGCGCAACAGCCTCGCGCTGCTGCGCGACCGCGGCATCGACATCGGCACCGCGCGGATCACCGTGGTCACCAGCAACTTCCACGTCCTGCGGGCAGCCGCACTGACCCGCAGGCTCGGCGTGGAGGCGCACGTGGCGGGTGCCCGCACGGCGCTGTACTTCATCCCGGCGGCGTTCCTGCGCGAGTTCGCGGCGGTGCTCACCACGCACTACCGCCGCGCCCACGTCGCGGTGGCGACGGCCGCCGCGATCGCGATCTCGGCCTCGGCGGCACAGGCGTACCTGATCACCTGACGCCGAGGGTTGTGCGCAGACCGCGTCGAACGATTGCCGGTGCGGGCGCCGTGCGGAACAGTTCACCGCGACACAGCCCAACCGGACCCGAGGACGGTGCCATGGCCCCCACCGACCAGACGCGCACCGGCTCCCAGGCGGTCGAGCGCGCCATCCACCTGCTGAACTGCTTCGAAGGAGACGACCCCGAGCTCTCCGTCAGCGAGCTGGCCGAGCTGGCCGGGGTGCCGGTGAGCACCGCGCACCGGCTGGCCAGGGCGCTGGTGCGCGGGCGGCTGCTGGAGCAGGATCCGCTCACCGACCGCTACCGGGTCGGCCACGGGCTCGCCACGCTCGCCCGGCCCGCGCTGACCAGGCTGGGGCTGGATTCGGCCGCCCCGCACCTCTACGCGCTGGCCGCCGGGATCAAGATCACGACCAGTCTGAGCGTGCTCGACGACGACGCCGCACTGACCGTCTTCCAGGCCCGCCCGCCGGTGCGCTTCTGCGCGCACCAGGTGCCGCGGCAGCGCAGGCACCTGCGGCAGAGCGCGCCGGGGCAGGCGCTGCTCGCCTGGTCCGGCGCGGGCGACGGGCTGCGCACCGACCTCGATGTGGTGCGCAGGAAGGGCTTCGCCTCGGAGGAGTTCGAGTTCGCCGAACTCGACGACGACGACCCCATCCGCTCGGTCGCCGTCCCGGTGTTCGACCGGGACCGCAAGGTGTGGGGCGCGCTCGGGGTGCAGGCGCGCTGCGCCCGGCTGGACGACACCCTGGTCCGCGACATCCTCCCGGCCATGCGGCAGGTCGCGGCGCGCATCGGAACGGTTGTCCGGCAGAGCGGCTGTCCCGCAACATAATTCGGATCACCGTGATTTCCACATGGTGGAAAGACTGTTGTCGGAGCCGCTGCCCGGCACCCACGATAGGGCCCAGACAACCCCCGTAACTCGACCGAAAGGCGCCGACGTGTCGTCTCGCACCACGCTGATCCGCCGCCGCGCCCTCGACCTCGTGCGCACCCCGCACGGGACCTGTCGGCGCTGATTCCAGCGCCCTCCCTTTCTCTCCCGCCCCGGGAATTCCCCCGTTCTCCCGGCGTGCCCGCACGGGCCCGCTCCCCGAAGGAACAGCCATGTTCTCCACCGCAAGACAACGAATCGCGGCCGCCGCGCTCGCCGCCCTGGCCGGGCTCTCGGTGCTGACCGCCTGCGGCGACTCCGGCACCACGACCACCGCCGACGGCAAGACCGTGCTGCGCTATCAGGGCTCGACCGGCCAGGTGACCCCGTTCGAGCTGGCCCAGGAGCTCGGCTACTTCGAGAAGATCTCGCTGCAGTGGGAGGGCGACACCACCAGCGGCCCCGCCAACATCCAGGCGGCGGCGACCAACCAGGTCGAGTTCGGCAGCGCCTTCAACGGCGCGGTGGTGAAGCTGATCTCCGGCGGCGCGAAGGTCACCTCGGTGCTCAGCTCCTACGGCGCCGACGACAAGTCGTTCAGCGGCTACTACGTGCTGGACGGCTCGCCGATCACCGGCGCCCGCGACCTGATCGGCAAGAAGGTCGCGGTGAACACGCTCGGCGCGCACCACGAGTTCATCACCAGGGAGTGGCTGCACCAGCAGGGGCTCTCCGAGGCGGAGATCGAGCAGGTGCAGCTGGTCGTCGTGCCGCCGGCCAACACCGAGGACGCGCTGCGCAAGGGCCAGGTCGACGTCGGCACCCTCGGCTCGGTCTTCCGGGACACCGCGCTGGAGCGCGGCGGGCTGCGCCCGCTCTACACCGACAAGGCCATCTTCGGCGAGTTCGACTACGGCACCTACGTGTTCCGCGACGACTTCATCGGCAAGAACAAGGACGCCGTCGCCGACTTCGTGCAGGGCACCGCCCGCGCCACCCGCTGGCTGCAGGTGACCCCGCGCGACGAGGTGGTTGCCCGGTTCGCCACGATCATCGAGAAGCGCGGCCGCCAGGAGAACACCGAGCTGCTGAAGTACTGGAAGAGCTCTGGCCTCCCGGTACCGGGCGCGGTGATCGCGGAGAAGGAGCTGCAGATCTGGATCGACTGGCTGGTCCGCAACGGCGAGCTGAAGGACGGCCGGCTGAAGGCCACCGACCTGTTCACCAACGAGTTCAACCCCTACGCCAACGGCACCTACCGGCCCGCGAGCGGCCCGGCCGGGGAGGTGCTCGCCGAGTGAGCACCGCGACCAAACTCGCGCTGAGCGGGGTCGGCAGGCAGTTCTCGGTGCGCGGGTCGGCGGAGAAGTTCACCGCGCTCGACGACATCACCCTCGACGTCCGGGCGGGCGAGTTCCTGGTCCTGGTCGGGCCGAGCGGGTCGGGCAAGTCGACGCTGCTCGACCTGCTCGGCGGGCTGAGCAAGCCGACCTCGGGGCAGATCCTGCTCGACGGCGCCCCGGTCACCGGGCCGGGGCTGGACCGCGGGATCGTCTTCCAGCAGTACGCGCTGCTGCCCTGGCGGAGCGCGCGCGCCAACATCGAGTTCGGGCTGGAGGCCAAGGGGCTCCGCAGGAAGGAGCGGCGCGCGATCGCCGACCGCTATCTGGAGCTGGTCGGGCTGACCGGGTTCGGCGACCGGTACCCGCACGAGCTCTCCGGCGGGATGAAACAGCGCGTCGCGATCGCCCGCAGCCTGGCCTTCGACCCCGAGGTGCTGCTGATGGACGAGCCGTTCGCCGCGCTCGACGCGCAGACCAGGGAGGCGCTGCAGGACGAGCTGCTGCGCATCTGGCGCGCCACCGGCAAGACGATCCTGTTCATCACGCACGGCATCGACGAGGCCGTCTACCTCGGAGAGCGGGTCGCGGTGCTCACCTCGCGGCCGGGGCGGATCAAGGCCGTCGTCGAGGTCGAGATCGACCGGGACAGCGGCGAGGACATCCGCTCCACCGAGACCTTCCGCGCCTACCGGCACGAAATCTGGTCGCTGCTGCGCAGCGAGGTCGAGCGCGCCCGGGACCAGGAGCTCCAGTACACCGAGAGGCCGAAGTCATGACCAGCGCAGCCCAACTCGTCCGCGCGGCCGCCCCGGCGGCGCCCGGCACCGCACCGGCGGCCGAGCCGCGCACCGCCCGCATCCGGATCGCCGCGCCGGTGCTCCGCACGCTGTGGCGGGTGGCCAAACCGCTCATCGCCATCGTCGCCTTCCTCGCGTTCTGGGAGGTCGCGCCACGCACCGGGCTGGTCGACGAGGTGTTCCTGCCGCCGTTCAGCACGGTCGCGCAGGCCTTCGCCGACCTGCTGGGCAGCGGTGAGCTGTGGATCCACGTCGAGGCGAGCCTGGGCCGGTCGCTGAGCGGATTCGCCATCGCGCTGGCCATCGCGGTGCCGCTCGGCATCGCCATCGCCTGGTACAAGCCGGTGGCCGAGCTGCTCAACCCGATCCTCGAGCTCTTCCGCAACACCGCGGCGCTGGCGCTGCTCCCGGTCTTCGTGCTGATCCTCGGGATCGGCGAGACCTCCAAGGTGGCACTGGTGGTGTATGCCAGCGTCTTCCCGATCCTGCTGAACACCATCACCGGGGTGCGCACGGTGGATCCGCTGCTGATCAAGTCGGCGGCCTCGCTCGGGCTGAGCCCGCTGCGGCTGTTCCAGAAGGTGATCCTGCCCGCGGCGATCCCCTCCATCTTCACCGGGCTGCGGATGGCCGCGGCCAGCTCGATCCTGGTGCTGCTGGCCGCCGAGATGGTCGGCGCGCGGGCCGGGCTGGGCTACCTGATCACCGCCGCGCAGCAGAACTTCCAGATCCCGAACATGTACGCGGGCATCCTGGCCATCTCGCTGCTCGGCCTGTCCTTCAACGGCCTGCTGGTCACGCTGGAGCGCCGCTTCTCGCGGTGGCGCGTCCAGCACGACCGCTGACCCCGCGGGAGCTGTCCACCATGTCTGCGAGACAGTTTCACCTGAACGCCTTCCCGATGGGCGTCGGCCACCACGAGGCGGCCTGGCGGCACCCGCGCACCGAGGAGCACCGGGTGCTCGACGTCGCGCACTTCCAGGAGTCCGAGGCGCACGTGCTTTCGCCCCGACGCCCGAGCAGTCGCCGACGAGCTGCAGAGCTGGTTCGGAAACGGCGCCGCCGACGGCTTCGACATCAGCGGCGCGGGCTCTTCCGCACCGAGTACACCGCCGACACGCTGCGCGGGCACTACGGCCTCGACCGGGTCGAGAGCCGGTTCGCCGGAGCGAGCGCATGAGCTCGTGCGCCGCTGCCCTCCCGCCCGATTCGCTGCGCCCGCCGGCCGAGACCTTCGAGGAAAGGGTGATCCGATGACCGACCCGACCGATGTGCCGCGGCGCGACTGTCGCCCCGGCCGCCCCGCGACCCGAATCCCTTCTCCCCGAGTGAGCCTCCCATGACCGCAGTACACGAGAACCCGACCAGCACCGCCGTCCGCGCCGAGCCCGTCGCCGGGCACATCGGCGCCGACATCTCCGGCGTCGACCTGCGCGAACCGCTGACCGACGAGCAGGTGCGCGCCATCACCGAGGCGCTGCACACCTACAAGGTGCTGTTCTTCCGCGACCAGCACATCGGCCACGCCGAGCAGATCGCCTTCTCCCGCCGCTTCGGCGCGGTGACGCCGTCGCACCCCTACGACACCGACGCGCCCACCGAACACCCGGAGATCCTCGCCGTCGACAGCAGGCTCTACGAGAAGCGGTTCGGGGTGCGCAAGTTCAGCTACACCAACCACTGGCACACCGATGTCTCGGCGCTGATCAACCCGCCTGCGGCCTCGATCCTGCGCGCCGAGATCGCTCCGGAGCGCGGCGGCGACACCCGCTGGACCAACCTGGTCGCCGCCTACGAGCACCTGCCCGACGCGCTGCGCACCTTCGCCGACGGGCTGCGCGCCGAGCACCGCTTCGGCGGCAGCGAGCCCGCGTGGTCCGACGACAGCGACTACGCGCGCAAGGTGGCGGCGGCGCCGCTGGTCACCGTGCACCCGGTGGTCCGGGTGCACCCGGCGACCGGGGAGCGCGCGCTCTTCGTGAACCCCGGCTTCACCACGCGGATCATCGGGCTGAGCCCGGCCCAGTCCGACGCCGTGCTGAAGCTGCTGTTCGACCAGATCGCCGAGCCGGCCTTCACCGTCTCGCTCCGGTGGCGGCCGGGCACCATCGCGTTCTGGGACAACCGGGCGACCGCGCACCTGGCACCCAGCGACCTCGACCACCTCGATGTCACCCGGGTGCTGTACCGCACCACGCTGGAGGGCGACATCCCGGTCGGCGTCGACGGGGAGGCGTCGGTCGCCATCTCGGGCGATCGGTTCACCGCCGCCTGAGCCCCGGCCACGGCGGAAGGCCGGCGATCGGGTGATCGCCGGCCTTGCGCGTGGACGGTTCAGCGGGAGAGCGAGTTCCGCAGCTCGGTGACGGTGCCGCGGCGCTCGTAGGCGATCCAGGCGAAGATCGCGGCCAGGACCAGTGGGAAGATCGCCATGCCCGGCTTGTCGGCGATGAAGGCCTGGGTGCCCGCGGCGAGCACCGTGAGCACCGAGAGCCCGGCGGCGGCGAGCGCGCTGACCTTGGGCACCATGAGGCCGATGCCGCCGGCGACCTCGGCGACGCCGATGAAGATGATCAGCGCGAACGGGATCGAGAGGTTCGCGGAGGCGTTCTCGCTCAGCGCGCCCGGCATGATCAGCTTGGGGGCGCCGGAGGCGATGACGAAGAAGAGCCCGAGCAGGATCTGCAGGGTCCACAGGACGCGGTTGCGGACGGTGCCGGGGCGGGTGGCGGTGGCGGCGGAGAAGGTGGCGGCGGTCATCTCGGGTCCTTCGGGTCGGTCGCGCCGGTCGGTAGCGCGTTCAGCAGATAGGACGGAGCGCCCGCGCCGAAGTCATCGCCGCCGGGCAGAAGAATTTTCGGTGGGCGAAACCCGTTTGGCTCAGCGACTATTGGCTATCCCCAGTCCGAACCAGGGAGGTAGCCATGCCCATCAAGTACCGTCAGCGGAAGTCCTTCGGGCCGCTGAAGTTCAATTTCACCCAGAACGGGATGTCCTCGTGGGGGATCAAGATCGGCCGCTGGTCGTGGAACTCCCGCACCAAGAAGAACAGCGTCGATCTGCCCGGCCCGCTGAGCTGGCGCCAGCGCTGACTTCCATCCCCGCGCACCGGCCCGGAGGCAGCTGCCTCCGGGCCGGTACTGCATCCGCTCACGCGGTGAACCACGCCGCGAGCAGCAGCACCGACACCACGGCGTAGACCGGCAGCGCGATCCGCCGTGCCCGGGCAGGCAGCGCGAGCGCGCAGATCAGCCCGGCGGGCAGCGAGAGCACCGTGCCGAAGATCAGGGCGTAGCCGTGCGGGTCCACCGCCGGGCCGGTCGCGAAGCGCGACTCCAGCACCCGGTACCCGCACAGCAGCCAGAACGCCCCGGAGAGGGCGGCGACGATCCCGGCCACGATGCGCACCGCATCAGCCTGCCACGGACGATCGCAGTGCCGCGGCGAACCAGGCGAAGACCGGTGCGAGGTCGGGCATGGGCGGCAGGCCGTTCACGATCTCCACCAGCTGCCAGTAGCGGATTGTGCGCGGGTCGTTCGCGACCGCCAGCCGCTCCAGCATCCAGCCGCGCAGGGCCGCGTCGTCGGCCCGGCTGAAGGTGCCCGCATAGCGGGTTGCCAGTTCGCCGACGATCGCGGCGGCCTCCGCGGAGTCCGGCGCCACTCCGGCGGCCAGTGCCGCACCGACCTTCTCGGTCACCGCGGCACTGAGTTCGCCGTGCAACCCGGTGTCGTCCCCGGCCGCGCGCTCGGCCGCCTGGTACTCCGCCATCCGGCGCACCGCGGCCCGGAAATCGGCCCCGCGCACCAGCTCCACCAGCTCGGCCCAGGCGCGCAGCTGCTCCGGCGCGGGGTCGTCGGGCAGCTCGGGCATGGTGGCACGCAGCAGCTCGACCAGCGCCGGGTTGGCGTCGACGCCGCCGAACGCGCTGCCGATGAAGTCGTCGAGGTGGCGGCGGCGTTCGGCCTGCGAGCCACGGGCGAGTTCGTGCATGATCTCCATCTCCTCGGCATTCGATCCGTGCGCGGCCACCGCCCGCAGCACCGCGCGGTTGAGCCGCAGCGTCCGGATCTGGGTGTCGAGCGCGGCGGCGTGGACGGCGGCGACCTCGGCCACCGACATCTCCCTGGCCAGCACGGCGCGCACCGTCACCAGGTCGATGTCGAGGGAGCGCAGGGAGCGCACCAGGCGCAGGCGGGCGGCCGCGTCGGGATCGTAGAGCCGGTGCCCGGCAGGGCTGTGGGCGCTCGCCGGGACGATGCCGCGGTCGGCATAGAATCGAATCGCCTTGACGGTCAGACCGGTCCGGCGGGCCAGCTCACCGATCGGGAGCAGTGGGGGGTCGTCCATGTGCTCCAGCCTGGAGCCTCCTCCCGGGGGAGGTGCAAGGGCATCCGTTCCTACCGGGATAATCGGGAGAGACAACTCGGCGTGTGCCGAACCCGAACCCGACCAGGGAGGTGCCGTGGGCACACGCCAGGAGCCACCGGCGATCGCCGGTGCGCCGGCGCCCGCGGCGCGCAAGGCCGGGTACCGGGAGGATCTGGACGGGCTGCGCGGCCTCGCCATCGCGCTGGTCGTGGTGTTCCACGTGTGGTTCGGCCGGGTCTCCGGCGGCGTCGACGTGTTCCTCGTACTCTCCGGGTTCTTCTTCACCGGGCTGCTGCTGCGGCGCGCCGAGCGCCCGGAGCCGCTCGGCGCGGGCGCGATCCTGCGCCGCACGGCCTGGCGGCTCCTGCCCGCGCTGGTGGTGGTGCTGGCGGCGGTGGTGGTCGCGACCGTGGCGATGCGCCCGTACACACAGTGGTCGACGCTGGCGGCGCAGACGCTGGCCTCGCTCCTGTACTACCAGAACTGGCAGCTGGCCTGGTCCTGGTCGGACTACCTGGCCGCCGACCCGTCGGTGAGCCCGCTGCAGCACCTGTGGTCGATGGCGGTGCAGGGCCAGTTCTACCTGGCCGCGCTGCTCGTGGTGGCGGCGGTGGCCTGGGTGGCGCGGCGCAGGGGCGGGGCCGCGCTGGTGCGGGCCGCGCTGCTGGCGATCGTCGCGGTGCTCACGCTGGCCTCGCTGCTGCACGCCACCCGCGGCGCGGCGACCGCGCAGGGCTGGAACTACTACGACAGCCTGGCCCGCGGCTGGGAGCTGTGCGCGGGCGCGGCGCTCATCCTGCTCGCCCCGGTGCTGGCGCCGCCGCGGCTGCTGCGCTCGGTCCTCGCGGTGGCCGGGGTGCTCGGCGTGGTCGGCTGCGGCTGGTTCATCCTGGACGGCGCGAACCGCTTTCCGGGCCCGGCCGCGCTGCTCCCGGTGGGCGCGGCCGCCGCGGTGATCATCGCGGGCAACGGGCTCGCCGCGCCGGAGCGCCCGTGGCCGAACCGGCTGCTCGCCTCGCGCACGGCCCGTCGGCTCGGCGACATCGCCTACCCGCTGTACCTGTGGCACTGGCCGATCCTCATCTTCTACCTGGCCGATCGCGGGCAGCCGCGGGCCGGGTTCGGCGACGGGCTGGTGATCATCGGGGTCTCGCTGGCGCTGGCCTGGATCACGCACCGGTGGATCGAGGAGCCGCTGCGCGAGCGCGCGGCCGCCGCCCCGGCCGCTCCGGCGCGGGGGCGCGGCGGCGTGCTGGTGCTGGCGGGCGCGGTGCTGGTGGCCAGCGGCGGCTGGCTGGCGATCACCGAACGGCTGCACCCGGGTTCGGCGGTCGAGGTGCTGGACGCCCGGCTCTACCCGGGGGCGGAGGCACTGGTCGCGGGCGCGGCCGTGCCGGAGATGCGGATGCGCCCGACCCTGCTCGAGGCGCCCGCGGACGGCCCGCCGCCCACGCACGACGGCTGCATCGCGGACTGGGACACCCGCGAGGTGGTCAGCTGCACCTACGGCGATCCGGAGGCCGGGCGCACCCTGGCCGTGGTCGGCAGCTCGCACGCCGAGCACTGGCTCCCCGCGCTGCAGGTGCTGGCCGCGGAGCACTCCTTCCGGATCCAGGTGTACCTGAAGATGGGCTGCCCGCTCACGCTCGACGACAACGTCACCTACAAGGGCGAGCCGATCCCGGACTGCCGCGACTGGTCGCGCGAGGTGATCGACCGGCTCGGCGCCGAGGCGCCGGACTGGGTCTTCACCACCGGCACCCGCCCGCGCGCCGACCTCGGCGACGAGACCCCGGCCGAGTACCTCGACGTCTGGTCGGCGCTCTCGGATCGCGGGCTGCGCACGATCACCATCCGGGACACCCCGTGGCTGCGCCGCGACGCCGTCCGCTACAAGGCGGTGGACTGCCTCGCCGGCGGCGGTAACCGGCTGAGCTGCGGTATCCCGCGCGGCGCCGCCCTGGACGAGGTGAACCCGCTGCTGGAGCCCGCCTCGCACTACCCGGCGGTCTTCCCCATCGACCTCACCGACGCCGTCTGCGAGCCGGAGATGTGCGCGGTGGTGGAGGGCAATGTGCTCGTCTACCACGACGAGCACCACCTCACCGCGAGCTACTCCCGCTCGCTGGCCGGCCCGCTCGGCCGGGAGCTGCAGCCCGTCCTGAACTGGTGGTGAGCGTGCGCAGGCGCCGGGTGCTGGTCTCGGGGCTGCTCACCGGGGCCGCGCTGGTGATCGGGTACGGCCCGAGCGAGCCGGAGGCGCCCGCGGAGGTCGGGGCCGAGCTGCCCGCCGGTGGCGCGCCGGTGCGCATCGACTACGGCCCGGCCACCGACACCTTCGGGCAGCTGTACCTGCCGACCGTGGGGCGCGGGCCGTACCCGGTTGTGGTGCTGGTGCACGGCGGCGGCTGGTCGCAGTACCGCAACCTCGGCGAGTCGGCGCCGCAGGCGGTGGCGCTGGCCGCGCACGGCGTCGCGGTGTGGAACGTGGAGTACCGGCGGGTGAGCGGCGCGGGCGGCTGGCCGACCACGCTGCACGACGTGCGCGACGCCGTGAACGCGCTGGCCGGCCCGGTCCGCGAGCGGGTCGGCGGCGCGCTCGACCTGCACCGGGTGCACCTGGCCGGGCACTCGGCGGGCGGGCACCTTGCGGCCTGGGTGGCCGCGCAGCCGCTCGACCCCGAGCTGAAGGTGCGCAGCGCGACGCTGATGGCCGCCGTGCTCGACCTCGATTTCGCCGTGCGCAACGGCCGCGACCGCTTCGTGCGCGGGCTGCTCGGCGGCGCACCGGACGAGGTGCCGGAGCGCTACCATCTGGCCTCCCCCATCGAGCACCTGGCTGTCGGGGTCGCGCTCACCGCGGTGCACGGCGACGCCGACCGGGTGGTCTCCCCGGAGCAGAGCCGCCGCTACATCGCCGCGGCGCAGCGCGCGGGCCGCCGCACCGAGCTGCACATCCTGCGCGGCTCCGGGCACGCCGACTTCATCGACACCACCTCGCCCGCCTGGCAGACCGCCCAGCGGGCCATCCTCGGCTACGCGGCTACCCTGCGCTGACCACACCGCACACGGGGTTGTGATCGGAGAGCCCGTCGGCGTCGAGCACCCGCACCCCGGCCGCGACCGCTCCTCGCGTGACGATGTGGTCGATGAACTGCGATTTCCCCGCGCCGCCGGTGCGCGGGCGGGTCGGCAGCTCCGGCGGCAGCCCGGCGACGGCGAACTCGGGGCCGAGCGCGGCGGCGACCGTCGCGCGGTCGGCGTTGAAGTCGCCGAGCAGCACCGCGGGGCCTGCCGCCGCGAGGTCGGCGAGGGCCCGCAGCTGGCCGGGACCGCGCCCGTCACCGGTCACATGGGTGGCGATCACGGTGCACTCCCCGACCCGGACCACCAGCGCGCCCTTGCCCGGGTCGTCGGCGAACGCCGCGCCGAGGACCGGGACGCTCGCCGGATCGGCCAGGATCACCAGGTACTCGTCGCGGTCCCGCAGCACCGTCGGGACGCGCTTGGGCCGCGGTACCCGGGGATAGCGCAGCGTGTGCACGGCCCGATCACCGGCGATCGCGCGCAGCGCGGCCAACTGGTCACCGCTGACCTCCTGCAGCGCGATCACCTCGGCGTCCAGCGCGGCCACCCGCTCGGCAACGGCCGCGCTGCGCGCGGCCTCGTCCGGCCAGCGCGCCGCGACCTCCTCGTACCAGTTCTCCGCGTGCACGCGGTGCAGGACGTTCCAGGAGGCGACGGAGAGCACGAGCCACCCTAGCCCGCGAGGTGCCTGCTGATCACCAGCCGCTGGATCTGGTTGGTGCCCTCGAAGATCTGGGTGATCTTGGCCTCCCGCATGTACCGCTCGACCCGGAAGTCGCGGGTGTAGCCGTAGCCGCCGAGTACCTGCACCGCGTCGGTGGTGACCTTCATCGCGGCGTCGGTGGCGACCAGCTTTGCCACCGAGGCGTGCCGGGAGTAGGCCAGCCCGGCATCGCGGCGGCGGGCGGCGTCGAGGTAGGTGGCGCGCGCGGAGTCGACCGCGGCGGCCATGTCGGCGAGCAGGAAGCCGAGCCCCTGGTGATCGATGATCCTGCGGCCGAACGCCGTTCGCTCCCGCGCGTAGGCGACGGCCTCGTCCAGCGCGGCCTGGGCCAGCCCGACCGCGACCGCGGCGATCCCGAGCCGACCGGAATCCAGTGCGCTGAAAGCGATCTGCAGCCCCTGCCCCTCCGCGCCGATCCGCCGCTCGGCCGGGAGGAAGGCGCCGTCGTAGTGCGCGGAAGTGGTCGGGACGGCGTGCAGCCCCATCTTCTCCTCCGGCTTGCCGAAGCTCAGCCCGTCCAGCTCGCCCGGCACCAGGAAGCAGGAGATGCCCTTGGAGCCGTCGCCGGTGCGGGCGAACAGGTTGTAGAAGTCGGCGATGCCGCCGTGCGTGATCCACGCCTTGGCCCCGGTGATCCGGTAGCCGCCGTCCTCGGCGACCGCCTTGCAGGCGAGCGCGGCGGCGTCCGACCCGGCCTGCGGCTCGGAGAGGCTGTAGGCGCCGATGGTGCTGCCGCCGAGCATCTCCGGCAGCCAGCGCCGCTTCTGCTCCTCGGTGCCGAAGGCGAGCAGCGGGTGGCAGGCGAGGCTGTGCACACTCACCGCGACCGCCACCGCGGCCCAGCGCGCGGCCAGCTCCTCGAGCACCTGCAGGTAGACCTCGTACGGCTGGCCGCCGCCGCCCCACTCCTCCGGATACGGCAGGCTCAGCAGCCCGGCCGCGCCGAGCGTGGCGAAGACACCGTCGGGGTAGGTCTCGGCCTTCTCGTGCGCGTCGGTGATCGGGGCGAGCACCTTGTCCGCGAGATCGCGGGTCAGCCCGATCAGCTCGCGCGCCTCGTCGGTGGGCAGGAGTCGGTCGACGGCCACGGACTCTCCTCGAACTCGATACGGGTACCAGTACTCGATATCAGTCGAGAGTACTGTCAGCGCAGACAGTACTACAAGAAGCCGCACAGTACTATCGCCGCATGGAGCACGCATCGGCCTTCGCGACGGCCCGCCGCACCGAACTCTTCGACGAGCTGCTCGCGCTCTTCCTCGCCGAGGGTTTCGCGCACCTGACCCTGGACGCCATCGCGGCCAGGCTGCGCTGCTCGAAATCCACGCTCTACACCCTCGCGGGCAGCAAGGAGCAGCTGGTCACCGCGGCGACGGTGCACTTCTTCAAGCGCGCCACCGACGCCGTCGAGGCGAGCGTGGCCGGGGCGATCGGGCCGCGCGAGCGGATCGCCGCCTACCTGACCGCGGTCGGCACGGCGCTGGCGGTGGCCTCGGAGCGCTTCATGGCCGACCTGGACGCCTTCGCCCCGGCCCGCGCGGTGTACGAACGCAATACCGGGATCGCCGCCCGCCGGGTGCAGCAGCTCATCGACGACGGCGTCGCGACCGGCGACTTCCGCGGCGTGCACGCCGCGTTCGCCGCCGAGCTGGCCGCCACCATGATGGTGCGCATCCAGCAGGGCGGCGTCCGCGCGGGGACCGGCCTGGACGACGCCGCCGCCTACCGCGAGCTGGCCTCGATCCTCACCAACGGGATCAGTGCCTAGGGCTTGGTCGGGTCCAAGGTGTCCTTGATCTTGCCGACCAGACCGCCCTCGGTACCCAGCGCCGTCGAGCGGGGCTTGCCCATCGACCCGTCGTACGTGGCATACAGCAACGGATCCGGCGCGGGCGCCGACCCCTTCTCCCCCAACGGCTGCGGATCGGCCAGGAACCGATTGGTGTGCTTACCGTCGGGTGCGGTCCCGGACGCCCACCGACCCTGATCCGAAGCGGTGCCGTCGGACAGATGCCAGAGCGTCTCGGCGTGCTCGGTGTACTCCTCGTCCTGCAGGGCGCTCGGCACCACGACCTCCTCCACCCCGTCGGCCTTCAACTCCTCGATCGCCGCCAGCCACATGTTCTGGTGGTAGGTGTCGCGGGCGAGATTGAACCGCAGCATGTCCTTCACACCCGGATCATCGGTCATGTTGTAGAGCCGCGCGGTCTGCAACCGGCCGTGCGACTCCGCCGCCACATTCGCCCGGAAATCAGCCAGCAGATTCCCACTCGCCACGATGAAACGGCCGTTCCACGGAACACCATTGGAATCAGCAAGCGTAGGACCACCACCGGAGACGATCGCCTGCTGCGGATCCATCCCCGCCAGCACCGCCGCCACCACCGGATCCCCGGCCGCCGCCTCGGTCGAATGCGTCGCGGGCGCACCCTCGAGCAACCGCGCGACCATGACCGCGAGCATCTCCACGTGACCGATCTCCTCGGTCGCGATATCCATGATCAGATCCTTGTACTTGCCCGGCATCCGACAATTCCAGCCCTGGAACAGGTACTGCATCGTCACCGTCATCTCACCGTAGGCACCTCCGATCAACTCCTGAAGCTTGCGCGCGTACACCGGATCCGGCTTCTCCGGCTTGGCATCGAACTGCAAATAATCCGTATGACGGAACACGGGGGACCTCCCTCTCGAAGACCAGGTTGTCTCGGAGGCGCGGCTACCTCGGGCCCACCCCCGCAAACTGGAAAAGAACGGGGTGTACCAGCCTCGATGCGGGGCATTCGCGCCGCACCCCGACCCCGCGAGGAGAGAACATGTGCGGTAGCAGATTGAGCGCCAGCGCCGTGGCGCGGATCCGCTCGACCGACGAACCGGCGCCCGCCCCGGCGCTCCCCGACCAGCGCGCCGCCGTACTCCGGCACCCGGTCGACACCCGCCCGGCCCGGAGCCGCGCGCGATAGACCCCCGCCGGCACGGCAGCCGGAATCCGATTCGTCCGCTTCGCGAATCGTCTCGCCGGATCGGCATCCGCCGCGCCCGGGCCGAGTACCGTGGTCGGCATCGCGTGCTCGCAATCCGTACAGGGCAGGAGAACGGTCGTGGATCTCCCGGCGCCGCTGCCGATCGAGCGCGCGGAGTTCCGCCCGCACGACGCCGACGCGGCGACCGCCGTCTTCGAGCAGCTCTACGGGCGCAACCGGACCCGGTTCGACGAGGTCGGCGCGGACGCGGCGCTCGAGGTGTCCGCGGTCAGCAACCCGCTGCTCGCCACCGACCGGATCCGCTCCACCATCGGCTACCGGGTCGACACCGAGCCGCTGGACTACCTGTTCGTCACCCGGCTCGGCGCCGGGCGGATGACCATCACCGGCGACGGCACCGAGATCAGGCAGCGCGCGGACGGCATACCCGCGCTCCTCCCGCTCGGCACGCCGCTGCGCTTCGACGCCGACCGGATCGACCTGACCGGGTTGCGGCTCCCGCTGGCCACCGTGCTCACCGCCGCCGAGGAGCGCGGCTGCCCCGCCACCGATTTCCGGTTCCTCGGCTTCCAGCCGCTCTCGGACGCGGCGGGCCGCTGGTGGACCGGGCTCTTCGGCGCGGCGCGGACCGACCTCGCCGCCGCCGACTCGGTGCTGAGCAACCCGCTGGTCGCCGCCGAGTTCGCCGCGACGCTGGCCGCAACGGCGCTGGTCGTCTTCCCGAACACCACGATGGTGCACAGCGCGCTCGAGCCGGGCGCCGCACCGGATTCCGCGTTGCGCCGCGGCATCGACTACCTGCACGCGCATGCCGCCGAGGTGGTCGGCGTCGCCGATATCGCGGCCGCCGCCGGGGTCACCCCGCGCGCGCTGCAGTACGCCTTCCGCACCCACCACGACACCACGCCGCTGGGGTACCTGCGCGGCATCCGGCTCGACCGGGCCCACGCCGAGCTGCTCGAATCCGCCACGGGCAGGGAGCGGCAGACGGTCGCCGCCGTCGCGCTCCGCTGGGGTTTCAGCAATCCCGGCCGCTTCGCCGCCGCCTACCGGAAGCGGTTCGGGCAGCCGCCGACACGCACCCTGCGCGGCTGACTCCGCGCGCACCGGGCGCGAAGCCGTGGTACATCCTCTGCCGGGAATGAACGGGGTCCGGCGGGGTAGGAACGCCGCGATCTGCTAACGGGAGGAACAGCAACGATGGCACCGGACGATCCGCGGGACGAGGGCACAGTGGCGACCGATCTCGCGGCCGAGCAGATCGCGGCGGCGTTCGCCCGGATGTCGGGGCTGTTCCTCACCGCGGAGACGGTCGAGACCGCGCTGGCGATGATCACCGCGCTGGCGCGGGAGATGGTCCCGCACACCGCGGGGGCCGGGCTGACGCTGGTCGCCGCCGCGGGCGAGCGGACGAGCGCGGCGGCCACCGACGAGGTGGTGCGGCGCGCCGACGCGCTGCAGTACGAGCTCGGCGCCGGCCCCTGCCTCACCGCCTGGGCGGATCGCGTGGTGGTCCGGATCGACGACCTGGACACCGACGAACGCTGGCCGGTCTGGGGGCGCAGCGCCGTCGAGCTCGGGCTCCGCTCCACGCTCAGCGCACCGCTGGTCACCGGTGGCAGTGCCCTCGGCGCGATGAAGGTGTACGCCACCGAGCCCTTCGCCTACGGCAGCCGCGAGAAAAATATCCTCGCCATGTTCGCCGCGCAGGCGGCGCTGCTGCTCGCGCACCGGATCGCGGCCGCCGACGCGGAGCAGGTCAGCGCCAGGATCGCCGCGAGCCTGCGCGGCCGGGAGGCGGTGGCGCTGGCCAAGAGCATCGTGATGGCGCGCGACGGCGTCGACGAGCGGGCCGCGTTCCTGATCCTGGCCGCCGCGGCGCGCAGGCAGCGCAGCACCGTGCTGCAGGTGGCCGAGCGGCTGGTGGCCTCGACGGCGCACCGGCGACGGTGAGCAGGCGGATGAACGACCGCTCCGACGCCGAACGCGCCAGGGCACAGCAGCGCAGCCTGGTCAAGGCCATCGAGGGCGCCGCGCTCGCGCCGGAGGAGCTCTGGATGGGCTACTTCACGATGGGCGGTGACACCGGCTTCCTCGAGGTGGACGCCTACCTGCACGGGCTCGGCGAGCTGCCCGCGCTCGACCGCGACATCCTCGCGCACGTGGTCAACGAACGGCTCGACCAGCGAGCCTGGTCCAGCCGCGCGGGCTACAGCCGCACCCTGCGCGATGCCGAATCCCGCAGCGCCCCGCTGGCGGCGCTGGTCGAGCTGATCGACGGCAGCCATCTGGCCGCGCCGGACCGGCTGCCCGCCGTCGCCGAGGCGGCGGGGCGCGCGCTCGGCGTGCACCTGACGATCTACCTGGTCGACTACGCGCAGCGCTACCTGCGGCCGCTCCCGAGCACGACGGACAGCACCGGCCAGGCACCCGCGGAGACCGCGCTCGACGTGGACAACACGCTGCCCGGCCGCGCCTTCCGCACCGTGCGGACGCTGCCGTCGCAGGCCGGCGAGAAGCCGGGGCTGTGGGTGCCGCTGCTGGACGGCAGCGAGCGCCTCGGGGTGCTCGAGGTGCGGGTGGACGACTGTGACGACATCTACGACCCGGCGCTGCGCAGCGAATGCCGATGGGTCGCACGGCTGCTCGGCCACCTGATCTCCGCGCTGAGCGCCTACGGCGACGCGCTGCAGCGGGTGCGCCGCGGCGCGCCCCGGACCCCGGCAGCCGAGCTCATCTGGTCACTGCTGCCCCCGCTGACGGCCGGGGTGGACGGCTTCGTCGTCACCGGGGTGGTCGAGCCGCGCAACGATCTCAACGGCGACGCCTTCGACTACGCGCTCAGCGACACCACCGCGCAGCTGCTGGTGCTCGACGCGGTCGGGCACGACCCGCGCAGCGGGCTGATCGCCGCCTCCGCGCTGGCCGCCTACCGGGCCGCCAGGCACGCGGGGCACGGTCTGATCGAGCAGGCGAGGCTGATCGACGAGACGCTGGGGCGGCAGTTCGGCGGCTCGCTGTTCGCCACCGCGGTGCTCGCCGAGCTCGATCTGCGGACCGGGCGGCTGCGCTACGTCAACGCCGGGCACCCGGAGCCGCTGATCATGCGCGGCGGCAAGATCGTCAAGCCGCTGGCCGCCGGGAAGCGGCTCCCGCTCGGCCTCGGCGCGGGCGAGCTCACCGTCGGCGAGGAGACCCTGCAGCCGGAGGACTGGCTGGTGCTCTACACCGACGGGCTGGTGGAGGCGAGGGACAGCGCGGGCGCGCTCTTCGGCGAGGCCAGGCTGGTCGACTTCCTGCGCAGGGAGGCGGCGGCCGGGCACCCGCCGCCGGAGACCGCGCGCCGGCTCGTCCGGGCCGTGCTCACCCACCAGCGCGGCGCCCTGCAGGACGATGCCACGGTGGTGCTGGCCCGCTGGACGACCCCGCCGCGCAACCCGTCGGCGATCGCCGGGAGCGAGGGGTAGCGGCCGGGTAGGCACCGCGCGCCGCGCACGCTCCAGCCGCCCTGCGCTCGGGGCGTGCGGCAGCCCGGTGCGGACCGGCGCGGTGACCGCGCTATCGCGAGATCGCCACCTGAAGAACGGGATTCGGGTCACCACCGCCCGGATGGCGCACCACCCCGCGCCCGGCGCGTCGGGCCGTGCCGCCGCATCGCGATCACCTCCGTCCGGGTACCCGCGCTACCCGGCCGAAGCGGGTCCCGGTTCGCCCCCGGCCGCGCCGGGATACCGATAGCGAACAGAACGCTCGCGCGTTGGTGCACAGAACGAAAATGATCGTGGCGGCCCGGGTGCACGGCGTCCCCCGGCGGTAGGCAGAGCACATCGCTCGCACCTCCGCGCTCCGTCGGCGCCATGCACCGAAAGCGAGTTCGCCATGACGCTCCCGACCCGCCAGGGCACCACCACCGCCCGCCGCGTCAACCGCGGGCACGACAGCTACGACGGCATCGAGCCGCTGCTGACAGAGCTGGCCGCGATGGCCGGGCACGACCCTCGCAGAAACGCGCTGCGCGAGCTCTGCCTGCGCCGCTGCCTGCCGCTGGCCGAG
>NZ_JBHSAX010000019.1:136753-188211 GCF_042650385.1 Nocardia jiangsuensis | reverse complement strand
GCACCAGAGCGCCTCGCTCGGGCTCGTCCTCGCGGTCGACCGCTACGACCCCGCCCGCGGCGCCAGCTTCCTCGCCTTCGCCATCCCGACCGTCATGGGCGAGGTGCGCAGGCACTTCCGCGACCGCACCTGGGCGCTGCGGGTGCCCCGCCGGGTCAAGGAGACCCAGCTCGCCATCGGGCCGGTCATCGAGAAGCTGAGCCAGCACCGCGGCCGGATGCCGACCGCGGTGGAGATCGCCATGGAACTCGACCTCGACCTGATCGAGGTGACCCAGGCGCTGCTCGCAGGCAATGCCTACCGCACCAACCCGATCGACTCCCCCGCCGACGACGCCGGCGGCGGCCCGGTCCCCGCGCAGATCACCGAGGCGCTCGGCGCGAACGACCCCTCCTACGAGCTGTGCGAGGACGCCATCGCCGTCGCCCCGCTGCTGCGCAGGCTCAGCGAGCGCGACCGGCGCGTGCTCTACCTGCGGTACTTCGAGAACCGGACGCAGGCGCAGATCGCCGAGGAGTTCGGCGTCTCGCAGATGCACATCTCCCGGATCCTGTCCCGGACCCTGGCCGCGCTGCGCGCCCGCGCACTGCGGGACTGACGGGGCCGGACCGCGAGGCGGCCGCGGCGGACACCCTTCCCCGCCGCGGCCACCGCTCCCCGGGTCAGCGCTGCCCGCGGAAGAGCCGCAGCCCGGTGGCGTTCCAGTCGTCGAACACGTCCACCCGGCCCACCCGGTGCAACCCCGCGCGCCCCGCCGCGTCGACCACGGCGAGCGGGTCCAGGTGGCCCGGCCGGTCGACCTTCGGGGTCAGCACCCAGAGCCGGGAGCGCGCGGTCATCGCCTCGCCGCAGCCGAGCAGCACCTGCACCGGATCGCCCTCGCCCGCGCGCAGCCACACCAGCAGCCCGTCCGGGCAGCGGTGGCCGCCGGACCCGGTGAGGCTGCGCCCGGTGATGGCCTCCACCCGCCCGCGCACCTCGCGGTCGGCGTCATCGGCACAGCCGATCTCGCGTACCAGTTGTCCGCGCGCGAACCCGAACCGCTCCACCGCCGATACCACCCAGTCCACCGGCACCGCCGCTCCCTCCGCCGTCTCTCGGAACCACGCGGCTACCCCGCGGCTCCGCGTTTCTAACCGGCAGAAACGGAGGCGGTCAGCGGTTGAGGGTGACGCTGGGGCTGCAGCCGTAGGCGTGCCGGTAGGCGATGGCGAAGCGGCCCGCGTTGGAGAAGCCCCAGTCCGCGGCGATCGCGCCGACCGTGCGCCCGGAACCGGGGGCCGCCGCGACCAGCTCGGCGTGCGCGCCCGACAACCGGATCCGGCGCAGGTAGTGCACCGGGGTGGTGCCGAGGTGCCTGCGGAACGCCAGCTGCACGCCGCGAATCGTCACGTACGCGGCGGCGGCGATATCGGCGAGCGCGATGTCCTCGCGGGCGTGGCTCTCCATGTAGGCGACGGCCCGGCGCACGGTCTCCGGGTGCGCGTCGTTGCGATCCACCGCGGTCGGGCCGCGCTCGCCGGTGCAGGGGAAAGTGTCCAGCACGACCGCGGCCAGATACTCGGCAGCTACCCCGGCCAGCAGCGGCGTGGCCGTCGGCGCGGCGGCGACAGCGCCGAAGTGCTCGATGGCGGCGATCATGCGCGCCGCCGCCGCGGGGCTCACCGGGTCGTGCCCGGCAGGCCGGGCGGCCTGCCCGTTCCGGCCCCGGTCGTCGACCCTGGCCAGCGTCTCCGGCGGGAGCGAGACCGACTGCCAGCTCGCCCGCCGGACGACGCCCGCCCGCGGCAGCTCGGGCAGCTCCATCGCCACCACCCGGCCCGCGGTGATCCGCTGCGGCTCGGCGGCGCCGAATCGGGTTTCGAGCACGCCGGCGCGCAGCACCAGAATGCTCCAGTGGCCCGCCGGTTCCGCGTCGTAGCCGAGTTCGCCGCCGATCCGGACGGCGCTGTGGGTAACCGGCCCGACCTCCTGGCGCAGCACCCGGATCGGCAGGGAGGCACTCGTCGAGCCGAGCCGCACCGGCCCGTAGAGGCTGCTCAGTTCGGTCTCGGCCACGATGAGGTCGTCGGTCTCCAGCAGCACCCGGCCCGGACCGAGCCGCAGCAGGCCGGCCCGGGCTCGGCCCGGACCCTCGTCTGCCGCACCCACCGCGCGCGCATACCCGGTTTCCCCGCGCCCAAACACCCCGTCCGGGGCCGCGCGGTCCGGCACCCGGTTCAATCGCGCAGCGCGCGCTGGCGCAGCCTGGCCAGTGTGCGGGAGAGGATGCGGGAGATGTGCATCTGCGAGACCCCGAGCTCGGCGGCGATCTGGGCCTGGGTGTAGTTCTCGAAGAAGCGCAGCCGCAGCACCAGCCGGTCCCGCTCGCTCAGCTCGCGCAGCAGCGGGGCGACGGCGAGCGCGTCGTCGCAGATGCCGTAAGCGGGGTCGGTTTCACCGAGCCGCTCGCTGACCTGGGCCGCGATTCCGCCGCCCTCCTCGTCGTCGGCGGCGGCGTCGAGCGAGTTGGTGCGGTAGGCGTTGCCGGCGAGCAGCGCCTGGGTGACCTCGACCAGGTCCAGGTCCAGCGCCACCGCGATCTCCAGCGCGGTCGGCGTCCGGCCGTACTCGTGGCAGAGCCGCTCCACCGTCGGCCCGATCGCCAGCTGGGTCTCCTTCACCCGGCGGGGCACCCGCAGCGCCCAGGTGCGGTCGCGGAAGTGCCTGCGCACCTCACCCATCACGGTGGGCACGGCGAAGGCGAGGAAGCTGGCGCCGCGGGCGGGGTCGTAGCGGTCGACCGCGAGGACGAGCCCGAGCGAGGCGCTCTGGTGCAGGTCGTCGTAGGTTTCGCCGCGGCCGGTGAAGCGGCGGGCGATGTGGTCGGCCAGCGGCAGGCAGCGGCGCATGACCTCCTCGCGCAGCCGGGGGCGGGCGGGGTCACCGGCGTCCATGGCTGCGAGCTGTTCCAGCAACGGCTCGATGCCGTCGTAGCTGTCGCTGCCGCGGTTGCTGCGGCGCGCGGTGGTGCTGTCGTGCAGTGCTGAGGAAGTCATCGCGACCTCGCTTTCCGAGACCCCGCGCGCGAAATCGCACGACGGGGGGAGGCGATGATCGTCGGCTACCGCGCCCCCGATGCGGCAACCCGGGTGCGCGGCCGGACTTCGCTGCGCGCCGGTACTCGCCGAAGTTCCTTCGCATTCGGTACGAGCGTGGCTACCGCTCCCCGGCCGGGCGGTCCATGATCTCCGGCTGCCGCCTGCGCAGCGCGGCGAGCAGGCCGGGGGTGTATTCGGGCGGCGCCGCGTGCACCGAGAGCTGGTTGGCCACGGCGAGGTAGGCGTCCAGGTCGGTGCGCTTGTCCAGGTACAGCGCGCTGGTGAGCTGCTGCAGGTAGACGATGTCGGGCAGGTCGGGCTCGGCGAAGCGGAGCACGGTGAAGCCGCCCTCGGCCACGGCGGGGCCGCCGACGTGGTCGGCGATCACCTGCACCGTGACGTTCGGGCGGGCCGCCGCCCGCTCCAGGTGGTCCAGCTGGGCCTGCCAGATCATCGAGCCGCCGATCGGGCGGCGCAGCGCGGCCTCCTCGACCACCAGCCACAGCTGCGGCGGGTGCGCGCGGTCCAGGATCTCCTGGCGCCGCATGCGCAGCGCGACCCGGCGCTCGATCACATCCTCGGACTCCCCCGGGTGCGCGAGCGCGATGAGCGCGCGGGCGTAGTCGGGGGTCTGCAGCAGCTCGGGCACCACCCGCGGCTCGAAGCCGCGGATCAGCCGCGCCGCGTTCTCCAGCCCGAGGTAGGTGTCGAACCACTTCGGCAGCCAGTCGTTGTCCCGGTGCCACCAGCCGGAGGCATTGGCCTGCCTGGCCAGCGCCAGGTACTCGCCGCACTCCTCCGGGTCGGTGACGCCGTACAGCGCGAGCAGGTCGTTCAGGTCGCGCTCGCGGAAACCGGTGCGGCCCAGCTCCAGTCGGCTGATCTTGGAGTGCGAGCCGCGGATCGCCTCGCCCGCGCCCTCCCTGGTGATGCCGCACGCCTCCCTGAGCCTGCGGAGCCGGGCGCCGAGCACCATCCGCAGCGCAGTCGGCCCGCCCTCACCCCCGGGCGCGGGATCGGGCGATTCGTCTGAAGATTGCACTTCTGAGTACCGCATTTCGCTGTTCCGCACGGGGGAGAGTCGTCCTTGCGAGGCTCGCATGGACCGATACTGCCATGTGGGTCCGACATGAATCCACGATCACCAGCGCTGGTTTATCGAAGACCGCACATCTGTGCTTACATCTGTAAGCACAGCGAAAAGCGCACCGCCGCAACGCAATCGCCCATCCTAGCGGAAAAGGCTCCGGCCTGGCCTTTGCGACCGATCGGTACCGCGGCCGGGCCCGCACCGGGCATCGTCCGGACCGGCCCCCCGCGCTGCCCTGCGGCTCAGCGCAGCAGCACCTCCGCGCTCGCCTTCCCGAAGAGTTTGCTGCCGCCGCAGGTCGCGCCGATGCTCAGCGTGGCCGAGCGGCGCACCGGGTCGAGCGCCCTGACCCGCCCGGTGAACCGCACCGACGCCGCGCGGGCCGCCGCGACCGGCGCGAAACCGCTGAACCGGACGCCGTACTCGACGACGGCGGCCGGGTCGCCGAGCCACCCGGTGAGGTAGCCGGCGCCGAGCCCCATGGTGAGCAGGCCGTGCGCGACCACGTCGGGCAGCCCGACGGCCGCGGCGATCTCGTCGCTGAAGTGGATGGGGTTGGTGTCGCCGGAGACCCCGGCGTAGTTCACCAGGTCGCCGCGGGAGAGCGGGAAGGAGCGGGCGGGCAGCTCGTCGCCGACCCGCAGTTCCTCGAAGGCCGGCCGGGTGCGCGGGATGCGCACCGCCCACTCGTCCACCCCCGGCACGGCCGCAGGCTCGCCGGTGACCGCGGCGATGCCCGGCTCCGCCGCGGCCTCCTCGGCGCCGGTGCGGGCGGCGAGCGAGGTGCCGGTCATGATCACCCCGTCCACCGCGTCGGCGAAGCCGCCGACCCGAGCCGGGCCGGTCTGCGCGACCACCGTGCTGTGCGCGGTCTGCAGCACGTGTCCGTCGGCATCGGTCAGCACGTTCCGGCTGACCAGGAAGTCCTTGTCGCCGAACTGCCGGAACGACTCGAACCAGGCGTCGCAGCCGAGCACGTCGCCTGCGACCAGCGGCCGGTGCATCCGGATGCGCTGCTCGGTCTGCAGCATCTGGCTGATGTCGTAGCCGGTGAGCACCGAGTCGAAGAGCGCGCGCTGCATGAGCATCCACACGATGGAGGGGAAGGTCAGCGGGGCGATGATGCCCTTGTACCCCAGCTCGGCGGCGGCGTCCTCGCGCCGGTGCGCCGGGTGCCGGTCCTGCACCGCCCTGGCGAACTCGCGGATCTTCTCGCGCCCCACCTCGAAGTGGTCGGCGAGCCGGAAGTGGGATCCGACCAGGGCCTTCGCCTGGTCGGAGGCGAGGGTGGTGCTGTCGTTCATCTGCTGCTCTCCGCGACCTCCGGCCGCCGGGTGCGGCCGGAGCGGCCCACGGTACCGGCAGCGCCGGGCGGGCTCGCGGTGTCGCCGCCGATTCTGTGCCCGGCGACAAACCGGACCGGCGGCGCCCACCGACACCTCACATCAGCACTCCGAGCGCGCCGCCACTCCGCGCAGCCGCTGGTCCAGCCAGCGCACCGCCTCCGGGTAGCCGGTCGCCGCGCCGATGATGTGCTCGCCGAGCACCCCGCGGTAGACCGCGTTCGCGCCGAGCGCGCACTGCTCCCGGTACAGATTGCGCGCGCCCTCGGCCGGGATCCAGAACTCCTGGTCGCCGTTGTAGATGTAGAGCGGAACCGGCGAGCGGATGCCGGGCATCCGGGTCACCGCGTAGATCTCCGCAGCCAGCTCGGAGCCGAGCGGGTTCGCCATGTCGGCGGCGACGTCGACCGAGAGCTGCAGCAGCCCGGGCAGCGCGAAGACCCCGATGCACTCGTCCTTGATCGGCGAGAGCGCCACCCAGCGGCCCAGGTGGTTGACCCGGTCCAGGATCGCCGGGCGCTCCCGGCCGATGGCGAGGATCGCCGCCATGAACACCCCGGAGGCCAGGTTCGCGTTCATGCTGCGGGCCAGGATCTCGAAGTCGGCGGGGACCCCGCCGAGCGCCGCCCCGACCACCGAGTCCGCGAGTTCGGGGGCGTAGCCGGGCAGCATCTTCACCGCGCCGTGCGTGGCGATCGCGCCACCCGAGTAGCCGGTCATGGCGAAGCGGCTCCCGGCGAACTCCTCGTGGTTCCAGCCGCGCGCGGCCCGGATGGAATCGAGCACGGCGTGCCCGGCGACCACCGGTTCGGCGTAGGCCATCCAGGGTCCCTCGTGGTCCGGGATGAGCACCGCGTAGCCGCGCGCGGCGGCCAGCGCGGTGGTCGGCGGGACGAAGTCGGTGACGTTGGTGTCGAACGAGAGGCCGTGCGCCATGGTGTACCCGGGCGTGCAGCGCTTGCCGAGCGCATCGATCGGCAGGTTGTTCACCAGCACCGGCCGCGGCCCCTCCCCGGTCCACGCGGCCGCGGGCACCACGAGCGTCGCGGTGGCGAAGGAGGGCTCGCCGTGCGCGTCGGTGGTGCGGAACTTGAGCAGCGTCGCCTGCCGGATCGGCACCAGCACGAGCGGGGCGGCCGAGGCGGTGATGTCGCGGATCTCCAGCACCTCGCCGGGCAGCCGGTCGGCGAGGTCGAGCGGCCAGCGGTCGAAGAGCGGGTCACCGGTGGCCGCGGGAAGCACCGCCTGCCGGAACGCCGCCAGATCCGGTGCCAGCTCGGGCACTTCGACCCCGGGCACGGGCGCCGGGAGCGCAGGCACCGGCGGGGCGGGCACCAGCGCGTCGACCAGTTCGTGCAGCGGCGGCACCGGGATTCCCGCCGCGGGCGCCGGGAGCACCGGCAGCGCGATCGGGGGCAGCCCCGGGATGTTCAGGGTCGGCGGAACCGGTCGCGGTGCGGGCGGTTCCGCGAGCGCGGCCGGAGCCGCGGCGATCGGAAGGCAGAGCAGCAACGTGACGACGGTGGCACGAAATCGCATGGCACACTTCCCCGGGTGCGGTGGCGTTGCCAGGACACCGGAGAAGTGCGGACTTCGGCCCCCGAAATCCCCCCTCCGGCACCGAGGCCAGGGAGATCAGTGTGGGGGACGACAGTTGCTCGCAGGTGCGTGTATTCGTTCCGTTGGGGGCGCGTCGCCGATTCGCAATCGGAAACAGGGCCCCGAGACCGTCCCGCGACCCGTTTGTCACGCCTCAGCAGTTACTGGGCGCCGGATCGCCGCGGAAGCGGCCCTCCAGCCACGTCAACGCGCCGGGCAGGCCAAGCACAGCGGCGGTGAGGTGGTCGGGCACCGGGGTGAGTTCGGCCTGCAGCGGGGTGCCCGCGGCGCACCAGCGCCGATCGGTCCGCACGATGGCGTCGATCGGGATCAGCCCGTCGATCGGCGAATGCCACTCGTAGATCGGCATGGTCGGGACGCCGTCGTAGAGCTCGAGGCTGTTCTCCTCCACCACCGCGCGCGCCTCGGGGCTGCTGATCATGGAGGTGGTGCGCGCGAAGTCCATGACACCGCGGCCCGCGCCCGCGGCGAGGATGCCGTTGGTGCAGCTGTTCGCCATGGCCGCGCGCGCCGCGAGGCCGCGCTCGTTGAGCTGCTCGCTGAGCGGGAAGCGGTCCGGGTACTCGCGCTCCAGCCCGAGCCCGGCGGCCAGCGCCAGCCCGAAGACCGGGTGCGCGGCGAAGCCGAGCTGCTCCATCATCGACACCAGGTTCATCGGCACCCCGCCCAGCGCGGCACCGGCGATCTCCAGCTCCGGCGCGTAGCGCGGCGCCAGCGCGGCCGCCCACGCGGTGGCCATGCCGCCGCCGGAGTAGCCGGCCATGGTCACCGGCGACCCGCCGACGCCGAGCTCGCCGACCTGGCGCACCGCGCGGATGCCGTCCAGGGTGATCATGCCGCCGAGCTTGGCGGCGCCGTAGGCGAAGTTCGGGCCGAGATGGTCGGGCAGCGCGACGCTCCAGCCCCTGGCCAGCGCGACGTTCAGCGCGGGCGCCTCCTTCACCATCAGATCCGGGTTCGCGGTGTAGAGCACCCGGGAGACCGAGCACTCGGCGCCGAGGCCGTTGATGATGTGCTGGTACGAGAGCAGCGGCCCGCCCGGCCGGTGCCCGCGCGGGGTGAGCACGGTCGAGGTGGCCGCGATGGGCGCGCCCTCGGAGCTGGTGGAGCGGAAGCGCACCACCGTGACCGCGGTCTCCGGAAAGGCGGGCAGCGCGGGCATCGGCCGCACCGCGATCACGGCGCCGGGCGCCAGCTCGGCGATATCGGCCGGGGTGGCGTAGAAGGGGTCGGGGTCGGGCGCCGGGTAGAGCGGTGCCGCGCTCGCCGGGGCGGCGGCCAGCGCCAGCCCCAGCGCGGCTGCGCCGAGGAGCGCCACCCGTCGCCGAGCGAACCGCGTACGACCCATGGCTGCCGCCTTCCCCTGCTCCGAGCTACCGACCATCATTGTTCGCAGACACCCCACCCGACCCAGCGCGATCACAACATACCGACACGTCACAACGCCCGGGGGATTTCGCTGTGAACCCGGCGCGGGTCGCCGCTGGTCCACCTCGTGAGAACGCCACACCCGCTCCGGAGGCGGCTGTGAGTTGTCCAAGCGAGGGCGCGGAACATGTTCCCGGCCATGGTGCTGGATTTACCGTCGAGGGGCGGCGTCGCACTCCGGCGCCGGGAAGGAGACGGCGTCATGGACAGCACGGTCACCAGCGCGACCCGCTACCCGCTCGTCGGCACCGAGGAGGTTCCCACCCGCCGGATCACCGTCTACTTCGACGGGCCGAACCCCGACGATCTGCTGGTCCTGGAGTACGCCGCCACGCACACCGAGGCGTGGGAGTTCACCTCCGCCGCGGTGCAGGCCGGGCTCACCGTGACCGTCGACGGCAAGGTGCGCCCCGAGCTGCGCAGGCTGCCCTGCCGCTCGCTCTGGCACTGACCCGCACCCGCTAGGCTCGCCCCGGTGCCGAACGGGGAGGACCGAAGCGTGTCGAGGCGGTTGTCGAAGAGTGGACGGCGGGGTTTCGCGGCGGTACTGACCGTCGCCGGGATCGCGCTCACGGCGGGCTGCGGCGCCGACGAACCGGCCGCCGCCCCGCCGACCACGACGATCCCCAGCACGACGATCGCCACCACGACGGCGCCCCCCGAGCTGACCCCGGCCGGGCTGCCCACCGTCGACCCGTACGCCGGTCAGCCGCTGATCGACCGCGCCGAGTGGATCGCGGGCCAGGACGGCGCCAGGCTGCTCGTCTTCCCCACCGACGCCGGGCGCCGCACCCCCTTCCCCGGCGCCGAGAACCGCGCCTGGCTCGAGGTGCTCACCGCCGCGCCGGAGGCCGACTCCGCGGGCATGTACGACCAGTTCCGCTGCCACTGGGTGTGGGCGCGGCTGGCCGCGCCGAACAAGCCGAGCTGGAATCTGGAACCCTGGCGTCCGGCCGTCGGCTACGACGCGGTCGTGCAGGCGGCCTGTAATCCCGGCGGACCGGAGCGCTGATCTCCGGCGCCGGGCGAGGCGAAACCGGAAGGAGAGCACCATGCGTGTCGTCCTGGTAGGTGGACACGGCAAGATCGCCCTGCTGCTGGCGGGGCTGCTCAGCGAACGCGGCGACGAGCCGGTGGCGCTGATCCGCAATCCGGCGCACGGGGCCGAGGTGGCCGCCGCGGGTGCGCGGGCGGTCCTGCTCGACGTGGAGAACACCGACGCCGAACAGCTCGCCGTCGCGCTCGACGGCGCCGACGCCGTCGTCTTCGCGGCGGGCGCGGGCGCGGGCAGCGGGGTCGCGCGCAAGTACGCGGTGGACCGGGACGGCTCGGTGCTGGCCGCCACCGCCGCCGAGGCGGCAGGCGTGCGCCGGTTCCTGCAGATCTCCTCCATGGGCGCGGGCGAGCCCGCACCCGATGGCACCGACGAGGTGTGGCGCGCCTACCTGGACGCCAAGACCCAGGCCGAGGACGATCTGCGCGGACGCGACCTGGACTGGACCGTGCTGCGGCCGGGCAGGCTGACCGACGATCCGGCCACCGGCGCGGTCACGATCGGACAGCGGGTCGGGCGCTCCGATATCCCGCGCGCCGACGTCGCGGCGGTCCTGGTGGCGCTGCTGGACGCCCCGGAAACGGCCGGGGCGACACTGGAAGTGGTGGCCGGAGAAACTCCGATCGCGGCGGCGATCACCGCACTTCGGTAACTCTGAATTAGCCATCCGTGCGCGCCCGGCTTTCTCCCGGCAAATAAAGCGGAAAGGGGTGCCGCCTTTTCGGGCAATTCCGCTGGGCGCGCACGCGGCGAATACCGGATGCCCGCCAGCTCGGGCAACTGGTCAATTGTCCGAATAGCTCGATTCCCGAACTCGCTCCACGCTCGACCAGGCCCCAACCGGCGGATACTCACCGAACCGCGCTGGACAGCCGGAATATTTCCGGCCACAGCGGCTTGCGAGACGGGAATCGTGAATCTGAAAGACTCGTGGTGCAGCCCCCGGATGCCCACCGAAAACTGACTCTCCGACCGCCCTTTACCTCGCGTAATTACTGGTCCGTAACGTTTCGACCGGTTTCCCCGACACTCAAGCGGATGTACAGATGTGCTTGCATTTGAAAGGCGGACGGCCCTAAACTCGGTCGCGCAACGCTCGACAGGGGACACAGGGAGGCCACGGCAGGGAGTGGCCGGCGATTGTTGCCGGGTGTTCACTGCCGTCGGAGGTAAGGGGTTATCGAATGAATCCACCACTACACGGCGAGCGCGACGGCGCCGCCGGGATCGCACTGGCCGACGGGCCGGCGAACGGTTTGATCATGAATACTTTCTCGGCCCGGTACGGGCAACAGGCAGCGATGATCGGCACGCGGGAATCCGCGACCGCCTACGTCATCCACGCGGTCGAATCGACCGGGGCGGCCACGCGCGCCGACTTCGACATCGACCGCATCGTCAGCACGGCGCACGCGCTGTCCGAGGACTGGGAGGTCGAGGCGCTGCAGCCGGACACCTTCTGGCGGATCGCCGCCACCTGCCTGACGCCGTGATCCGCGCCGCCCGCGCGGATGCGGGCGGCAGCCGAACAGACCTTCGGTGCCTCGCGCGCGCCCCCACCGGCGCGCGCGAGTCATCGGAGCCAACAGAAATGCCAGCGCCGCACCGGTATCCACCGGTGCGGCGCTGGTCTGGGAGAAAGCTGCTACCGCGGGTCGATCTTCTCGGCGTAGTCCGCGAAGATCTTCAGGGAGTCCTCCGGCGTCGCGGCTTGCACGCTCAGCCGGTCCATGACCGAGAGGTACAGCGCGAGATCCTGCCTGCGGTCCAGGTAGAGCGCGCTGGTCAGGTGCTCGAGGTAGACGACGTCGGGCAGCTCCTGCTCGGCGAAGCGCAGGATGCTGAACGAGCTGCCCGCCGCGGCGTGCTCGCCCGCGGTGTAGGGCAGCACCTGCAGCGTGACATTGGGCAGCGCGGCGAGCTCGATCAGGTGCTCCATCTGCGCGCGGTGCACGGCGGGGCCGCCGACCGGGCGGTGCAGCGCGGCCTCGTCGACGACTGCCCAGACCACCGGCGGGTCGGTGCGGGTCAGGATCTCCTGCCTGCGCATCCGCATGTCGACCCGGCGATCGGTGTTGGCGTCCTCGTAGCCGAGCGAGACGACCGCGCGGGTGTAGTCCGAGGTCTGCAGCAGCCCGGGAATGAGGTGCGCCTCGTAGGTGCGGATCTTGCTCGCCGCCTGCTCCAGGCCGAGGTAGGTGCCGAACCACGAGGGAAGCAGATCGTTGTAGTGGTGCCACCAGCCCGGCTCGTTGGCCTGCTTGGCGAGATCGAGGAACTCGTCGCGCCGCGCCCGGTCGGTGACGCCGTAGAGCGTCAGCAGGTCGCGGATGTCGCGTTCCTTGAAACCGGTGCGCCCCAGCTCCAACCGGCTGATCTTGGCGTGCGAACCGCGGATGTGCTCCCCCGCCTGCTCACGCGTGATGTTCTTGTGCTCACGAAGCTTCCGGAGCTGGCCACCGAGCGCGATGCGCAGCACGGTGGGCCCGCGATCGGGGGCGGGGTTGCCGCGGCCGCTCGATCCGGGGACAGCGGAGCCGTCGAGGCTGCCGGAGCCGGTTGTGCCGTCGGTTTCATCGAAGCCGTCGGGTTCAGCGATCATGGAGGTTCTTCTCCGATACTCGGGGATAGCCCACAGTGTGCCACCACCGCTCCGAGTTTCCGCTGTTTTCTCGTTTGAACGAACAGCCTTACTCGCCGAACACCCTTCGAGCCGTGGGGCACACCGCACCGATCGCCAATGCTACCGCTCAGGCGGTCAGATAGTCGAACTCTCCCGCTTTCGCGCCACGCACGAAGGCATCGATCTCCGGGCGGGTGTAGTAGATCACCGCACCGTCCGGCTGCCGCGAATTGCGCACCGCCACCAGGCCGTTGCTGGTCTCCGCGACTTCCACGCAGTTCCCGCTCGGATTGCTGAAGGTGCTCTTCTTCCACGCGTCGTCGGCCGGCCGCTCCGTTGCACGCACCGATGTTGCAGACATTCGCCGTCTCCTGTTTTTCTACGACAGATCGCCAGAATTTGCAGATGCACACGCAAACGTTCTTGCATCTGCACCCACAATCCGGACTGTAGCACGGGTGCCGCGGTCGGGGGTGGTCTCGGGGAACGTCGTTGACCTGGCGTTTACCCCCACGTCGCCACTGCCAGGCCGAATCTCGGGATCAAGTGCCCTTGCGAGCTCGATCCCGCACCGCCACAACCCCGGAGGGCCCCGTGGACCACGGGTCACACGAAAACAGCCGCGCCGCAAACGATCCGCGATCGTGGCGGATCCGGCCACTCTCGCACGGCGGCGCCCGGCGCGGCGCCGGTACGCTCGAGTCCGCCCGGCCGGGTGCGCGCCGCAGCGGCCGCCGGGGCGCGGCGGAGCCGGAAGGGCAAGACGCACAAGGGCGATCGCCGCCGTCGAGATCGGCGGTCGAGCCCATCCCCGACACTGGTCGTTCGTACAGATGTACTTGCATTTGTAAGCGATGAATGCAAAACTCGACCTCGAAAGTCGGGGAGGCACGCGGTATCTCCATTCCGGCCCAGCGGGCCGTTTCCGCTGGGTGTCGACCTCCCGCAGCCAGATGTGAGGGGCGGTCCAGATGAGCCAGCCATTCCGAACCTCCCGGATCGGGATCGCCGGGGCGACCGCGATCAGCGCGCAGACGCCGCGCCCGGTGCCGGATTCGACTGTGCCGGATTGCAATTCGGAGCCGCGCGGGCTCACCTATCGACAGGCCAGGGAGATGCTGCGGGCGCACGACGCGCACGGCCCCAGCTGTCGGCAGTGGCTCGCGGCGGCGGCCTATCTCTCGGCCGGGCTGGACGACGAGTAACCCGTCCGATATTCGGCACGCGTGCCTGTTTTCTCGAATTCCGATGTTCACCCGGCTAGAACAATTCCAGCTGGTCGGTTCTATTCTTCGGGAACACGGTTCGGTGATTCCCGGAGATAATGGAAAACCTTCCGTTCGGTATGTTGACTCGATTTGCCGGGAGGCCGCGAGGCCGCAGGGCCGGGGCGCGCGGCGGCACCGACTAGGGTGAGGCCGTGCAGACCGAAAGACCATCCGACGACACGGGAGCCCGGATCTGGGGTGGGACCACGCTCACCGAGCGCCGGGAGGCGCGGCGCGCCGGTCTGCTGGACGCGGCGCTCGACCTGATCGGCGAGTCGGGCGCGGCCGGGGTCACCATGCGGGCCGTCTGCCGCAGGGCCGGGCTCACCGACCGCTACTTCTACGAGAGCTTCGCCGGCCGCGACGAACTGCTCGACGTGCTCTACCGCCAGGTCGCCGAGGAGTTCCTCGGGCCGATGACCGCCTTCGCCGTCGCCGACGACCCGTCGCGGGACCGGGCGCTCTCCGAGCTGCTGGTGGACAAGGTGCTCGACGACCCGCGCAAGTCCCGGCTCTTCCTTGTCGAGCCGTATTCCAGCACCGGGCTGGGGCAGACCACCATCGCGGTCATGCCCGCCTTCACCCGGCTCCTGCAGGACCACCTCTTCGCGCACATCGCGGACCCGGTGCGGCGCAGGCTCGCCGCGGTCGCCATGGCCAGCGGCAACGCCGGGGTCTTCTCGGCCTGGCTGAACGGGTCGCTGCGCGCCACCAGGGACCAGATGACCGACCACCTGGTGGCCACCATCACCGCCTACCGCGCGCTCTATCGCCCCTGACCCGCGGCACCATCCGCCCGAAGGGACCTTTCCCCGGCCCGCTCCCGCACCGCGGGCTACAGTGGCCGCACAGCGAGGGCGAGGAGCGAGTTGGTGGCCATCGGGAAATTGGTGTCGTACGACGCGGCACGTGGATTCGGGTTCATCCGCCCCGAGGACGGCGGCCCCGACGTCTTCGTCCACGTGAACGACATCGGCCTCGACGAGGACGAGCTGCGTGAGGGCAGGGTCTTCGAATTCGACATGACCGAGGGTGACCGTGGCCCCAAGGCCGTCAACCTCACCGCCGCCGGCCCCGCCCCCGCCGCCGCGCCGCGGCAGCACCGCCGCGAACGCGCCGCCGGGCAGCTCGGGGCCGATGAGCACAAACGTCTCGTGACGGAACTGCTGCTCGAGGCGAGTCCCGCGTTGACCGCCGGTGAGATCCTCACCATCCGTGACCGCCTCACGGAGTTCGCCGAGCAGCACGGCTGGGTGGAGGGTTAAGCCCCGCACCTCCCCCGGTCTGTCGGTCCCCGGACCTACGATCGAGCGCGCACCGACGATTTTCCCGGCGTCGCGCCGTCTGTCGTACGACTGAGGAGGTTGCGTGGATCTGCCTGTGATGCCACCGGTACGGCCGATGCTGGCGAAGACGGCTCCCGCCGTGCCGCGGGAACCGGGGCTCGCGTTCGAGCCGAAGTGGGACGGGTTCCGCTGCGTGGTGTTCCGCGACGGAGCCGAGATCGAGCTCGGCTCGCGCAACGATCGCCCGCTGACCAGGTACTTCCCCGAGGTCGCCGAGCTGCTCGCCGCGGCGCTTCCGCCGCGCTGCGTGGTGGACGGCGAGATCGTGGTGGTCACCGACGACGGCCTCGACTTCGACACCCTGCAGAACCGGCTGCACCCGGCCGCCTCCCGGGTGGCCAAGCTGGCCAAGGAGACCCCGGCCAGCTTCGTCGCCTTCGACCTGCTCGCGCTCGGCGACGAGGACCTCACCGAGCAGCCCTTCGCCGAGCGCCGCCGCAGGCTGGAGGGCATCCTCGACACCACCCTGGCCCGGGTGCACCTGACCCCGATCACCCGCGACCCGGAGATCGCCGAGGACTGGTTCACCCGCTTCGAGGGCGCCGGCTTCGACGGCGTCATGGTCAAGCGCGACGCCGAGCCGTACCAGCGGGACAAGCGGGTGATGCTCAAGGTCAAGCACGAGCGCACCGCGGACTGCGCGGTCGCCGGTTTCCGCTGGCACAAGGACGGGCAGGGCGTCGGCTCGCTGCTGCTCGGGCTCTTCGACGACGATGGCAGGCTGCACCACGTCGGCGTCGCCAGCAGCTTCACCGCCGCCCGGCGCCGCGAACTCGTCGACGAGCTGGCCCCGCTGCGGGAGAACGCGCTGGCCGAGCATCCGTGGAAGGAGTGGGCCGACGCCGCCGCCCAGGCCGCCGCCGACGGCAAGATGCCCGGCGGGGTGAGCCGCTGGACCGGCGGCAAGGACCTCTCTTGGGAGGCGCTGCGGGTGGAGCTCGTCGCCGAGGTGCGCTACGAGCACGTGCAGTCCGGGCGGCTGCGGCACGGCGGCAGGCTGGTCCGCTTCCGCTCCGACCGCACCCCCGAGTCCTGCACCTACGCCCAGCTCGACGAGGTGGCCCCGGCCGAGCTGCACGCCCTCTTCCGCGAGGAGACCCGGTGAGCACCAAGGGAATCGAGGTCGAGGCGAGCGGCCGCACGATCACCGTCAGCAACCCGGACAAGGTCTACTTCACCAAGCGCGGCGAGACCAAGCTCGACCTGGTGCGCTACTACGAGTCGATCGCCGAGCCGCTGCTGCGCGCCATCGGCGGCCGCCCGCTCATGCTCGAGCGCCACCCGGACGGCGCCTCCGGCAAGTCCTGGTTCCAGAAGCGCGTCCCGGCGAACGCCCCGGACTGGCTGCACACCGTCCAGGTCGCGACCCCGAACGGCACCACCGGCGAGGCGCTGGTCGCGCACGACCTCGCGCACGTGCTCTGGGCGGTGAACCTCGGCTGCCTGGGTTTTCACGTATGGCCGCACCACGTCCCCGACCTGGAGATCGCCGACGAACTCCGGGTCGACCTCGACCCCTCCCCCGGCATCGGCTTCGCCGACCTGCGCGCCGCCGCCCTCCGCGTCCGCGAACTCTGCGCCGAACTCGGCATGCGGACCTGGGTCAAGACCTCCGGCTCCCGCGGCCTGCACCTCTACATCGATCTCGAGCCGCGCTGGGACGCCTACCAGGTGCGCGCCGCCGCCGTCGCGCTCGCCCGCGAACTCGAGCGCAGGCACCCGGAGAGCATCACCGCCGCCTGGTGGAAGGAGGAGCGCGGCAGCCGCGTCTTCGTCGACTACAACCAGAACGCCCCGCACAAAACGGTGTTCGGCGCCTGGTGCGTGCGCCCCAAGGTCGGCGCCCAGGTCTCCACCCCGATCACCTGGGAGGCACTGGACACCGTCGTACCCGAAGACCTGACCATCGCCACCGTCCCCACCCTGCTCGCCGAGCACGGCGACCCCTGGGCCGATCGCGCCCCGCAGTCCATCGCCACCCTGCTCGAGTGGTCCGAGCGCGACCTCGCCGACGGCCTCATGGACGCCCCCTGGCCGCCCAACTACCCGAAGATGCCTAACGAGCCGCCGCGGGTGCAGCCGAGCAAGGCGCGCAAGGAGGCGTAGTGGTTCGTCTGCTGCTGCCCATCGTTCGACGGACAGCGGGACAGGCGATCGTCAGGCAGGATGCGGGCCATGAACGGTCTGTACGACGGGGAGTTCGCAGGCTTCAAAATTCCTACCTCCGACGACTACGACAGAGCCCTCCGGGAGGCGGTCGTCGCCGTCGACGCCAATGTGCTTCTCGATCTCTATCGCTTCCGTCCGCAGACCTCCCAGGATCTGATCCGGATCTTCACCAGCTTCGGCGATCGCCTGATCGTGCCGCACCAGGCACTGCGCGAGTTCTGGCGGCACCGGCAGCGCTCGAAGACCAGTCTCGCCGCCGCGACGAAGGCGGCAACCGAGGCTGTGACGGGCGCCGAACGCAGCCTCGGCAACGCACTGTCGGTGTGGGCCAAGGCTGTCGGAGTCCGCTCCGACGAACTGGCCGCGATCACCGGCCGGGTGCGGGAATTCACCGGCTCCCTCTGTGCCGAACTGGAAACAGCGCTCGAGGGTTCGCACCCCGCGCGTGCCGACGACCCGATTCTGGCACAGCTCGAAGCGCTGCTGGACGGGCGAGTCACCGCTCCCCTCGACGAGGACGAGTGGAAGACGTGCGTCGAGGAGGGGCACCGCCGGATCGAGGAAGAGATTCCCCCCGGCTACAAGGACGCCGACAAACAGGGCGGCGATCTGCCCGAGGGCGGAGCAGGCGACTATCTCGTCTGGTACCAGGCAACCCGGCACGGACAGCAGGAGGGTCTCGACCTCGTTCTGATCACCCGCGACGAGAAGGAGGACTGGTGGTGGCGCCACCAGTCCGAATTCCTCGGGCCGCGACCGGAATTGACTCTCGAATACTCCGAGTCGACCGGCAGGCGGCTGTTCCTCATGCGCCCCGCCGACGTGCTCGCCCGAGCAGGCGCCCTGCACGTGGCCGTGCACGGCGACTCCACAGCGGATGCCGAACGGGTGTCGGAAACCGATGACGTGCCCGTCGAAGCCTGGACCGCGAGTGCGGTGACCGCGCTCCTGGACCGTCTGGACACGCACGCCCCCGTTCAGGCGGCAGCGCTCCGGCTCGCGGCATCCGCAAAGGACGGCCGGATCACCCGCCAGCAGGTCTACGAGCTGGGTGATTACGCCGACGAGCGGATGCTACGCGGCTTCACCCGCCCGCTGCGCCGTTTCACCACCGCGCTTCAGGAGGAAGGTGTGATCCCCGCAGGTGTCGCACCCATCCTGGTCGCCCGCTATCCGGACGGGGTGAAAGCCTCCTACTTCAGCGTGCCACCCGAGGTTCCGGCGCTGCTCGGCCCGGTAGCCGAGCCGGGCTGAGACCCGACCAGCGCACTGCGACGAAAGCACCGAGGTGCTGGCTGCGCGACCGCCTCGACGACTGCGATGCCAGGCAGTCGAAACGACTCCTCGCTGGTCCAGAGTGCGTCGCCTAAGGTGCAGAGCGGGACATCCCGCGAACGACGAAGGGACGCAGCCGATGCCGGAGAACACCGAGGTGCTCCTCGACGACTTCGAGAACACCGCGCGCTGGACGCTCGCCGGCCCGGGCGCGGGCCGCACGCATCTGACCACCTTCGCCGAGGGCGCGCCGGACAAGCGGCCGGTCGACTATGCGGACGGCACGCGCGGGGCGGATCGGCGGGCGCTGGTGCTGCTGGTGCGGGACGCGGAGAACGACCTGGAGATCGAGCTGGAGGCGCGGCCGGATCCGGCCTTCGCGCCCAGCGGGGAGGTGTCGGCGGTGGGGGTGTACGTCCGCTCCCCGCACGCGCAGATCCGGGTCTCGGCCGATCTGGTCACCGCCGACGGCGCCCGGTGCGAGGTGCCGCTCGGCCGGGTGCCCGCCTCCGGGGAGTGGCAGCGGATCGGCCACGAGCCGGTGCAGCCGCTGGCCGGTGCCGAGGTGCGGGCGCTGCGGGTGCGGCTGGTCGAGGTGGTGCCGCGCGCGGGTGAGGTGATGATCCTGCTCGACGACCTGACCGCGCGCACCGCGGGCTGACTACTCGCTGGTCCAGAGCCCCCACACGCTGCCGCGCGTGCCGCTCTCGCAGATCAGCGCCCGATTGTCGCCGGTGCGCGCCGACTTGCCCTTGCTCGGGTCACAGCTCCCGCCCGGCTGCTGCACGGTGGTGTTGATGGTGTAGGGGCCGGTCCAGGTCTGCGCGCCTGCGGCGCCGAGGCAGAGCATGGTGTCGCCGTCGGCGGTGGTGCCGATGGCGCCGACCGGCACCTCGGTGCAGGAGGAGCCCTTGCGCGCGACGGTCGCGACCGGCTCGGGTGCGCCGGGGCCCGCGTCGCCCGCAGTGGGCACGGTGACGGTGGCGGGCACCGTGGGGGCGGGCGCCTGCGGCAGGCTCATCACCGTGGTCTGGCTGGTGTCGCGGACGGTGTTCTGCGCGCGGTCGAGGACGTCGTCCCAGGCCGAACCACCGAGCACGAAGAGCCCGGCGACGACCGCGGCCTCGGCGGCGCCGAGCAGCAGCGCGAAGACCGCCATGGTCTTGCCGCGCGGGTGCGCGAAGGCGATCAGCCCGAAGACCAGCGCGATCGGGAAGAGCAGCAGCAGCGCGCCGACCAGCGCGATGACGGCGTACGGGTTGACCAGCGGGCCGCGGTTGTCGTCGTCGTCGTCCTCGACCCGGGGCCACTGACCGGAGGGGCGTTCGTCGCGCTCGTCCTCGTTCCAGCGGTCGCCGTAGCGATATTCCGCGCGGCGGTCCTCGGCCCATCGATCGGTCCGTACCATCTGGTCCCTCTCACCTCGTCTCGCGGCGAAAGTTCCCCGATAACGCCCCGATCACGGAGAAGAATAGGGGTAATTGCCCGGGAGCCAGAGGGGAAACAAGCAAGCGGTCGGGAACGGTCGCTATTTCCGGGGCCGATCGATCTCCGGCATGGTCGTCGTCACCAGCGTGAGCAGCACGTCCGTGAGGAGAATGTGGACTTGGTCACGTTCCAGCGAGCCCCGCGTTATCCACTCCCGCCCGGCTACTTTCACCAGCCCGCCGAAGGCGCGCACCACCGCGCGCAGCTCCTCCCCGCGCGGCGATTCGCCGAGCCCGACCATGGAGAGCAGCCGATCGGCGGCGGCGTCGTCGGCCTGGTCCAGGATCTGCTGCACCTCGGGGTCCTCGCCGACACCCTCGTGGCTGGTGACCTTGACCCAGGTGCTGCCGTGCTCGGCGATGGTGTCGAGCAGCCAGGTCACGCTGGCTCCCACCCGATCGCGCGGAGAACCGCTCGGGACCACCATGTCGTCCTGACGCGGCAGCGTCACCATGCGGCGCACGACCGCCAGGTAGAGGTCGCGCTTGTTGCCGAAGTAGTGGTTGATCAGGCCGCGCGCGACCCCGGCGCGCTGCGCCAGCTCGGCGGTGGAGACGGCCGCGTACGGCCGCTCGCCGAACATGTCGATCGCGCACGCCAGGATCTGCGCGCGCCGCTCGTCCGGCTCCAGCCGACGGCGGCGCGGCACCTCTCCCGTATCTGTCTCAGAGCGAGCGGGCAACGAGATCCTTCATCACCTCGTTGCTGCCCGCGAGAATGCGCAGCACACGAGCACCGGTGTAGAGCTGGGAAATCGGATACTCCGTCATGTAGCCGTAGCCGCCGAACAATTGCAGGCAGCGATCGACAACGATACCGAGCTGATCGGTGAGCCAGTACTTCGACATGGCAGCGGTCGGGATATCGAGCTTCCCCTCCAGGTGCTTGGCGATGCAATCGTCGAGGAAGGTCCGGCTCACCTTCGCCAGCGTGGCGCACTCGGCGAGTTCGAACTTGGTGTTCTGCAGCGCGAAGAGCGGCTTGCCGAAGGCCTCGCGGCCCTTCGTGTATTCGACGGTGATCTTCACCGCCTGCTCCATCATGGCGACCGCGATGATCGCGGTGACGAGCCGCTCCTGCGCCAGCAGCTGCATCATCTGGTAGAAGCCCTGGCCCTCGGCCTCGCCGAGCAGGTTCGAGGCGGGGACGCGCAGGCCGTCGAAGAAGAGCTCGGCGGTGTCCTGCGACTTACCGCCCATCTTGTCCAGGATTCGGCCGCGCTCGAAGCCGGGGGTGTCGTCGCTCACCTCGGCGAAGATCAGCGAGACGCCCGCCGCGCCCTTGGTCGGGTCGGTCTTGGCGGCGATGATGATGCCGTCGCAGAGCCAGCCGTTGGTGATGAAGATCTTCGAGCCGCTGATCACGTACTCGTCGCCCTCGCGCACCGCGCGGGTCTTGATGTTCTGCAGGTCGGAGCCGGTGCCCGGCTCGGTCATGCCGATGGAGAGCACCATCTCGCCGCTGGCCGCCTTCGGCAGCACCCGCCGCTTGAGCTCCTCGGAGCCGAAGTGGTGCAGGTAGGGCGCGATGATCGAGGTGTGCACCGGCATGCCGAGCGAGCCGTCGCCCGCCCGCGTCTGCTCCTCGATGATGGCCGCCTCGTGCGCGAAGGTGCCGCCGCCGCCGCCGTACTCGGTGGGGATTCCGGTGCAGAGCAGCCCGAGCTCCCCCGCGCGGTTGTACAGCGCCCGGTCCGGGTGGCCCTGCTTGACGAACTTCTCCGCGTGCGGCACGACCTCCTTCTCGAAGAACGTCCGGGACAGCTCCCGGACCGCCTCGACCTCGTCGTCACTCCACACGGCGCGTGCCATCTCTTCTCCTCGCTAGGTTCGCTCCAGATTCCAGCACTATTGGCGTGCTGTCAACAAGGCTCGCGGGGTGGGCGGGAGCACACCGGGACGTTTGAGAGAATGGGCAGGTCGTTGTCCCGCTCGCCAGAAAGATGCCGCCCGCCGCGATGGCCGAAACCACGATCGATCCCGCCGACCTCGCGACCTGTCTCCGCGTCCTGGAGCAGGCCGGGCAGCTGGAGAAGGACCACCCCGACTCGCTCACCGTGCAGCGCGCCGTCGGGCACATGTTCAAGAAGCTCAAGCAGGCCAAGCGGGATGCCGTCCGGGATGCCGTCGCCTCCGCGGACAAGGCGGTTGTCGCCGCCACCGCGACCGGGTCGCCGAATCGGATCGACGACGAGACCGCGGGGATTCCGCTGAGTTCCACCGCGGCCGGGGCCAGCGCGGGCACCCTGCTCCGAGCGCGGCCGTGCTACATCTGCAAGCAGCGCTACACGCGGGTGGATGCGTTCTACCACCAGCTCTGCCCCGAGTGCGCGGCGCGCAGTCACGCCAAGCGCGACGCGGGCGCCGACCTCACCGGCAAGCGGGCGCTGCTCACCGGCGGCCGCGCCAAGATCGGCATGTACATCGCGCTGCGGCTGCTGCGCGACGGTGCGCACACGACTATCACCACCCGCTTCCCGAACGATGCCGTGCGCCGGTTCAGCGCCATGGAGGACAGTGCGGATTGGTTGCACCGGCTGCGGATCGTCGGCATCGATCTCCGCGACCCCGGGCAGGTGATCGCGCTCGCCGACGACGTGGCGGCGCAGGGGCCTCTGGATATCTTGATCAACAATGCCGCGCAGACCGTGCGGCGCACCGCGGGGGCCTACAGCGCGCTGGTCGACGCCGAGTCGGCGCCGCTGCCCTCCGGGCCGCGCCCCGACGTGATGACGCTCAGCTCCGGAGTGCAGAAGCACCCGACCGCACTCACCGCCGCACTCGCGCCCGAGCTGACCGCCGCCGATGTCGCCGAGCTCGCGCTGGTGGCGGGGTCGGCCACGCCCGAGCGGATCGCGCGCGGGGTGGCGATCGATGCGGGTGGGCTGGTTCCGGACATCACGCACACCAACAGCTGGGTGCAGACCGTGGCCGAGGTGGAGACGACCGAGCTGCTCGAGGTGCAGCTCTGTAACTCGGTCGCGCCGTTCATCCTGGTGTCTCGGTTGCGTCCGGCCATGGCGGCCGCCGCCGCGCGACGGAAGTACGTCGTGAACGTCTCCGCGATGGAGGGCCAGTTCAGCCGCGGCTACAAAGGCCCTGGGCATCCGCACACCAATATGGCGAAGGCTGCGCTGAATATGCTGACGCGCACCAGTGCCAAGGAGATGTTCGAGACCGATCGGATTTTGATGACCGCGGTCGATACCGGGTGGATCACCGATGAGCGGCCGCACCACACCAAGATTCGGCTTGCCGAGGAGGGGTTTCACGCGCCGCTCGATCTCGTCGATGGGGCGGCCCGGGTCTACGACCCGATCGTGCGCGGGGAATCGGGGGACGACCTCTACGGCTGCTTCCTCAAGGACTACGAGCCGTCGCCCTGGTAGGGAGCGCCCTACGCTACTTCGCCCGAATGCCTTCGATATCGGTGGCGATCCGGAGTTCAGCGGTCGCGCTCGCGTTCGGTTCCGCGTGCCCGGTTGCGTTCTTCTCGCCCGGCACGGGTACTTCCGGCGGCGGGAGGATGACGGTGCGGTGATTCATAGCCGGGGGTGGGCCGTCCCAGCGCGAGCAAGTCGGCCATGTCGCGTTCGGAGAAGGGCCGGTGCTGCCCGCGTTCTGCTGCCTCGCGTGCTTCTCGCGCTCGATCATGACTTGGTTCGACCAACTGCGGTCGGCCGACAGCGTTTGAAACGAGGGCGTGAGATCGACGATCGGAGTCCGCGACGGGTTGGCGGATGGACTGGGATGGGCAGGCAGTGCCCACAGTCCGACGGCGAGCAGCGCGGCCACGGTGGCGAACAGGATCACCGGCACTTCAGCGGCCGGCGCACGGGCGGCTGTCCGTCGACCACCTCGGCGACCAGGTCGGCCCAGTGGGCGGCGAGGTAGCCGACGTCGGACCAGGCGGCGTGCAGCCGCTCGGCGCTGGGCGGCGGATTGCTCTGCAACAGTCGCTCCGCGGTGATGTGCGCGGCGGCCATGTCGTCGATGACCGTCGCGCACTGGGCGGCGGCGTCGGGGTGAACGCCGGTCTGCTCGATGATCCATTCCGCGATGTGGCGGCGCAGCGCCGTGCGACCGGCCTCGAAGGCCGCGTCGCGGGCCGGCTTCCCAGCACGCACCCGGTGTACAGCTGCCAGCATGTGGGCCCGCTGGAGTAACTGGGTGTCGTGCGGGCGCGGCGGAAACCGGAACACCGAGGTGAGCTCGCGCCAGTGCGGCAGGGTCGGGCGCGGGACGCTCACGACAGCGGGGTGGACAGGCGGGCGAGCGCGGCGGCGTAGGGCAGGCACCGCGCCGGATCGTGGCCCGCGTGCCGGGTGAGCACGCTCGAGGCGTCCCAGCGCTGTAGCGCCGGAGGCGGCTCGCTACAGCGATAGGTACGCGTCCCATCGCGCTGGTTATCGCGGCACGCTCTCTCTGCACCGTCCGGCTGGCTCCCCATAGCTCTCTCCCCTGCGTCGAGCACCCGGCGCCGGTGACCCACAAGGAAGAGCGGTGGGCCGCGCGGACCGGCGTCGGGCGTCGGTCGCGACGTTCCCGCACCGGGTGCGTGTCCAGGCAACCGCTGGGGGTGTTCTCCCGGAAGGCGTGAGCGGCGGGCCGGTGTGTGCACGGGGGGTGTGCGCGGCGCCGGAATCGTGGTCCCGCTCCGATCCGCGTGCCACACTGCGGAAATGGGACGCCAGCCCAAACAGCCGAACCGCCAGCTCGCCGACCTCGTGACCGAAGTGCGTTTGAGCCGCAAAGGACTCGCGCGCCGGGTGGTCGAGCGTGGTGCCGCCGTCGGCGTGGAACTCGCCTACGACCACACCGCGGTCGGGCGGTGGCTCGGCGGCGAACAGCCGAATCCGCCGGTCCCCGAGCTGATCGCCGAAGTACTCACCGAGGTCGCGGGGCGTCGGGTCACCACAGCGGACTGCGGCATGGTGGCCGGGCAGGCGAGCGCCGATATCGGGCTGGAATTCTCGCTCAGCATCGCGGAGGCCACCGCCGCCGCGACCGCCCTGTGGAGGAGTGATGTGGAGCGCCGCCGGTTCCTGGTAGGTGCGTCGTACGCGGTCGCGGTCTACCCCGCGGCGTCCATGCGCTGGCTGACGATGCCCGGCCCGGAACACCCCGTGTCCGGGCAGGGGTTCCGGCGGATCGGGCAGACCGATGTCGACGCGGTGCGCACCATGACCGCCGCGTTCCGCGACCTGGACAACCGGGTCGGCGGCGGGAAGGTCCGGGCGACGATCGTGCAGTACCTGCACAGCTCGGTCGCTCCCCTGCTGCAGAGCAGCTACCCGGAGCCGATCGGGCGCCAGCTGTTCGCCACCGCGGCCGAGCTGACCAAGCTCGCCGGGTGGGCCGCCTACGACCTCGAAGAACACGGGCTCGCGCAGCGGTACCTGATCCAGGCGCTCCGGATGTCACGCGCCGCCGGAGACGCCGGGCTCGGCGCGGAAATCCTCGCGGCCATGAGTCACCAAGCTACCTACGTCGGACGCCCAGGCGACGCCGTCGACCTCGCACGTGCCGCGCAGATCGCCGCGCGCACAGCAGGATTGGCTGTCCTGGAGTCCGAGTGTCACATGGTGGAAGCGCACGGCCATGCTGCCCGCTCGGACGGTTCCATGTGCGCGACCTCGCTCAATGCCGCCGAGCGAGCCTACGACCGCGCCGACCACGCCCGCCCGCCGTGGCTGGACTACTTCGACGCCGCCTACCTCTCGGCCAAGACCGCGCACTGCTTCCGCGACCTCGGCGACACCGCGCGCACCGCACAGTTCGCCGAGCTATCACTGGACATGTCCGGCGGCTACACCCGCGGCCGCGCCTTCAACCTCTGCCTGCTCGCCTCGGCCCGTGCCGATGAGGACCCGCACGAAGCGGTGCGGATCGGCCGGGAAGCCCTTGCGCTGGCCGCCGGGCTCGAATCGCGCCGCAGCCTGGCCTACCTGCGTGAGGTGCGTCACCGCCTGGCACCGCACGCCGACATTCCCGACGTGGCCGAGTTCCGGCACCGGGTGCTGGAGGTGGCTACGCGGGCAGACTGAGAGCCCGGTACACCGCGACAACCGTTGCGGCGCCGACGATTTCCTCGCGGTCGATCATGCGGACCGCTTCGTCGAGCGGGATCCACCGGATGTCCTCGGCCTCGTTGATGTCGGGCGCGGTTTCGGTGAGTTCGGCACCGCGCGCCAGATAGACCTGCTGCGGCTGGTCCAGCGTGCCGATAGCGGGCTGATAGGTGACCAGGTGTTCCATGTCGAGCGGGCGCCAGCCGGTCTCTTCCTCCACCTCGCGGGCGGCAGCGGCGGCGACGTCTTCGGCGTGGTCGACGTAACCACCGGGCAGCTCCCACACCCAGCGGTCGATGATGAACCGGTGCCGATACATGAGCAGCGCTTCGCGGCGTTCGTTGAGCACCAGCGTCATGGCGCACCGCGGCATCCGTGCCACATATTGGGTGAAGGTCACGCCGTCGGGCAGCTCGATATCGACTGTGGACAGCCGGATGTGTCGATTCTCGTCCACCACGGTCTCACCACGAACGGTCCACTGGGTTCGGCTCACCCTCCGACCGTAATGGCTCCACCTTCACAGTGCTGCTGTCCCGAGCGGGATGCGTCCGTTGCAAACGGTCCGCACGATCGCCCGAATACATCTACCCTCGGCGAGGTGAACCGCAACGAACTCCTGCGGACCGCGGCCGCAGTCACAGTAGTCGCATCGCCTCACCGCCGGGTGCAACAGCACGCGCCCGAACCGAGGTCAGCGCGGTCGATGCGCGCCGTCGAGAATGCGCACGAGTTGCCGACCTCGGCACGCCGGGCGGGAGTGGAGCTCGCGCTGGCGACCAGGTGATCCACGATTCTCTGAAGGCCGTCGCCCGCACGGCGTGTTCGGCCGTGGGGTTGCATGCCTCCGACCTCGAGCCGATCAAAGTCGCGGAGAACGCGATCTATCGGTTGCCGTCCTCCGCGATCATCGTCCGCATCGCGAAGCCCGGCCAGGAAGCCGCTGCGGAACGCGAAATCCTGATCGCCGGCTGGTTGCGCCGATCCGGAGTTCCGGCTGTCGAACCGGCCGATCTCACAACCACTTTCGTCACACTGAGCGATCACCCGGTCACCTTCTGGAAAGAGCTACCCGAACACCGCAGCGCCACCGCCCCCGAGATCGCGCACGCACTGCGCAAACTCCACGAACTCGAGCCGGCGGAGTTCTTGACCGACATCGACCCCTTCGTCCGGCTCGACCAACGAATCGACGCCGCGTTTACAACGAGTCCCGAGGACCGCCGATGGCTTCGCGGCCACCTCGCGGAACTTCGAGAACGGTGGGCAGATCGAATAGACGGCATGCGATGGGGGCCAATACACGGCGACGCATGGGAAGGCAATGTTGTCACGACCACCAACGGCACCACGCTCTTCCTCGACCTGGAACGCACGTCCGTCGGCCCACCGGAATGGGATCTGACCTCTACCGCCATCAAACGCAGCTCATTCGGTTGGATCACCCAGGAGCAGTATGCCGGGTTCGCTCAGGCGTACGGTCACGATGTCGAGACCTGGCCCGGGTTCCCGCTGCTCCGCGATATTCGGGAGATGCGCATGACCTGTATGGCGGTGCAGGCTGCGGGACGGGACAGCCGGCGAGCCCCCCAGGCTCAGCTGCGCGTGGATTCCCTGCGCGGCCGTCGCGGTCGGCGGCCGTGGAGCGGCTGGGAAGCCATGCCCTGAGAGGGGACGACGATGCTGCAGGTCTATGCCGACGCGGCCGGTTCGATCCGCTGGCGGGTCAGCGTGGACTCCACCATCGTGCGCACCCACCAGCACGCAGCAGGCGCCCGCCCCGGCGCTGCCGGTGAGCCCGCCGATCACGGGCTCGGCCGATCACGGGGCGGGTGGACCACGAAACTGCACTGGCCTGCGAACAAGGACTCGAGCCATTGGCGATCCTGCTCAGCGCGGGCCAGGCCGGTGACAGCCCGCATCTGCCGCTCGCGCTGGACGCGACCGCGGTGCCACGCCGTGGTCCGGGGCGGGCTCGGCAGCGACCGGAGCGGGTGCTGGCCGACAAGGCCTACTCCTCCCGCGCCAACCGGGCCTGGCTACGCCGCCACGGCATCGCGGCCACGATCCCGAGCCCCGGCCGACCAATTGCGTCACCGCCGCAACCGGGGCAGGGCCGGAGCCGGCCACCGGCATGCGACCCGGTGATCTACCGCGACCGCAACGCTGTCGAGCGCGGGATCGACCAGCTCGAACAACACCGAGCCGTCACCACCTGTCCGTAGGAAATCCACTCCCGGAGGCGCTCAGAACTGTTGGTTGCCGTACTCGTGGAACCAGGCCGCGATCTGGTCGTGGTCGGCAGTCCTGGCCAGGATCAGCAGGAGCAGTACCCGCGCCTTCTTGGGGGCGAGGTCGCCACCGCTGACGACGCCGATCTTCGGGTCGACGGTGACCGCGCCGGAGCCGTAGGCGTTGGTGGCGACCAAAGCGACGCCTTCGGTCGCCATCGCAGCGGCCGCTTGGTCGGGTGCGGGAGTGCCCGCGAAGACGATGCCCGCGGCGCCCGCCGCGACGGCCGCGGTGATGGGCTCGGCGGGAGCACCGAGATAGCTGTGGGCGATATCGACGCGGGGTAGGGCGTCGCCGTCCATCGTGGTCAGGTCGAACGGCGTGGCCCAGTGGGCGGGATCGGCGCAGTGCCGGACGCGGGCCGGGGCGCGTTGCAGGCGGATACCCGCTTGGTCGATGGTGCCGAGGTCGCCGTATTCGCGGGTGGTGAAGGTGTGCACCCGCGCCGAATCGGTCTTCGTGGCGTCGCGAGCCGGGAAGATCTGATCGTTGAGGGTGACGACCGTGCCGAAACAGGTGGTCCGGTTGCTCGCCGCCAGGCGAATCGCGTTGTACAGGTTGGCCGGACCGTCGCTTCCGAGCGCGGACCAGGGGCGCATCGCGCCGGTCACCACGACCGGTTTCGTGCTGCGGACGGTCAGGTCGAGGAAGTAGCTCAGTTCCTCCATGGTGGCCGAACCTGTGCTGATGACAGCGGAGTCGTGATCGTCGAGACGGCGTTCGACCAGCCGCGCCAGATCGTAGAGGTCGTCCACGGTGTAGTCGCCGGACCCCTTCTGCCCGAAATCCTCGGTCGACAGCATCGCGAGATCGCCGATCTCGGGACGGAGGGAGTCGACGAGCTCGGCGATCGGGAGGGTGCCGGGCCGATAGGTTTCGAAATCCGTGCGCCGGTCGGAAGTACCGGCGATGGTGCCGCCGAGACCGATCACCGCTACCCGCTGCAGGGTCTGCGCGGGCGCGTACCCTGCTGAGCCGAGCACGATTCCGGCGCCTGCGACGGCTCCGGCGAGAGCGATCACCGCGGCGATCCTGGAGACTGTGGACATGCGGGTCAGGCTACGAACGCCCCGTCCGCGAGCGCATCACTCTCCGGTGGTACCTCGATCCGATACCGAGGTACCACCCCAACCGAGTGCCGTTGCAGTACCGAGGATGTGCACGAGTTGCGGACCTTCGCCCGCCGCGCGGGAACTGACCTCGCGCAGGCGGCCGGGTGACCCACGAATTCCTCGCGGCCGTCGCCCACGCGGCGTGTTCGGCGGTGGGTCGAATGCCTCCGACCTCGAGCCGATCAAGCCGGCGGAGAACACGATCTATCGGTTGCCGTCCTCCACGATCGTCGTCCGCGTCGCGAAGCCCGGCCAGGAAGCCGCTGCGGAACGCGAACTCCTGTCGCCTGCCGACGGCGCCGATCCGAAGGGGCCGATACACGGCGACGCGTGGGAGGGCGATGTCGTCACGACCGCCGACGGCACCACGCTGCCCTCGACCATCGACACGTAGAAATGCTCATGGCGAGCGCGAACACCACGCGTACGCTCGAACCATGTGGTATCGACTGGTTGCCGACGCCACGATGGTCGTGCACTACGCCTTCGTGGCGTACGTCGTGGTGGGCGGGTTCCTGGCTTGCCGCTGGCCGCGCACGATCTGGTTGCACATCGCGGCGGTGGCCTGGGGATTCGGCGGGATTCTGCTCGGCTACGACTGCCCGCTGACCGCGCTGGAGAGTTACGCGAGGGAGCGGGGCGGGGAGGCGCCCCTGCCGGGCAGCGGGTTCATCGCGCACTACATCACCGGGGTGCTCTATCCGGAGAGCGCGCTCACGCTGGTGCAGGTCGGCGTGGCGGCGCTGGTGCTCGGCTCGTGGGTCGGGGTCGTGGTGCTACGCAGGCGGGTGCAGCCGGTCGCCACCGCGTGAGGTAGTCCACAACAGCGGACCGGGCGGTCCGGGAGCTCGGTGGAGCGTCGATAGGCTCCGGAAATGATCCTGCGCCGGGAACGAACCCGTTGAGTCTGCTCACCATCGGGCTGGTGGTGGTCGCCGGGTTCTTCGCCGGGCTGATCGGCTACGTCACCGGCATCGCCTCGCTGGTCTCCTACCCCGCGCTGCTCGCCGCCGGACTCCCGCCGGTCGCCGCGAATGTCACCAATACCGTCGCCATGGTGGCGGTCGGCGTCGGCTCGACGGCCAACTCCGGCTCAGCACTGCAGGAGGACAAGCGCACGCTGATCCGCTACGCGATCTGCGCGGCGGTGGGCGGCGCGATCGGCGCGGGGCTGCTGCTCTGCACCCCGGCCGCCGCCTTCGAGATCGCCGTCCCGTTCCTGATCGTGGCGGCCTCGCTGAGCCTGCTGCTGCAACCGAAGCTGCGCGAGCTGGCCGGTGACCGGACGTTCCCGCGCGCCTACCCGATCGGTATCGTGCTGATCGCGATCTACGGCGGCTACTTCGGCGCGGGAGCCGGGGTGATGATCCTGGCGCTGGTGCTGGTCGCCACCGCCTCCGACATCTGGCGGGCGAGCATCATGAAGAGCTACCTGCTCGGAATCGCGAATCTGATGGCGGCGCTGGGTTTCGCGCTGTTCGGACCGGTGAACTGGGTAGCGGCGTCCGCGATGGCGGTCGGGGCGTTCGCCGGCGGCTGGTGCGGCCCGGCGGTGGTGCAGGTGCTGCCCGCGCGGCCGCTGCGCTGGGTGATCGCACTGTGCGGGTTCGGGCTGGCGATCTGGCTCATCCCCCGGTGACGATCACCGCGAGCGCGATCCTGGTGGGCGCGCGCGGTCCCCGCCGAGCTTCATCGGATGCTCCGATCCGCGCAGGCCGCGCCCCCGTGCTGCCTGGCAGCCGGTTGGCCAGGTGCCCGGCGGAGTGGTGGAGCCGCCGCTGCGTGCGGTCACCCTTTCGGGCGCGCGGTCCTGCTGTGCGCGCCGGCCTCGCTCGTTGCGACGGCGGCGTCCTTCGCGCCCGCGCTCCGGGCCGATCAGCGCAGCCGGGCGGAGATTGCGGCCGCCACCTCGGCCACCGCGGCGTCCAGGTAGAAGTGCCCGCCGGGGAAGAGGAGCCGCTCGAACGGCCCGGAGGTGTGCTCGCGCCAGCCGTCGGCCTGCTCGGGGGTTGTGGTCGGGTCGGCGTCGGAGACCAGGGCGACCACCGGGCAGCGCAGTGGCTCGCCGGGCTCGAAGCGGTAGGTCTCGACGGCTCGGTAGTCGGCGCGCACCGCGGGCAGGACCAGCTCGGCCAGGCCGGGATCCGCGCGCAGCACGGCCACCGACCCCGGGTCGTCGGCGAGCCGCTCCAGGTCGGCGATCAGCGCCGAATCGGGAGCCTCGTGCAGCGCGCCGGGTTCCACGTAGCGTGGGTCGGGCCTGCCGGAGACGATGAGCACCGTCGGCCCGCGCCCGGCCGCGCTCAGCCTGCGCGCGGTCTCGAAGGCGACCGTGGCGCCCATGCTGTGCCCGAACAGCGCCAACCCCGGCTCGGTCGGCAGCCGGATCAGATCCTCGGTGACGGCGTCGGCCATGGCGGCGATGCTCTCGGCCAGCGGCTCGCCGAAGCGGTCCTGCCTGCCCGGGTACTGCACCGCGGCCACCGTGGTGCCCGGCGCCAGCGCGGCCGCCAGCTCCCGGTAGGCGGAGGCGGAGCCGCCACCGGGAGGGAAGCACACCAGGGTGCGGGCCGCCGCGGGCTCGGCCCGCAGAATCCGCAGCCACGCGGTCGGCTCGAGGGTCACCGGGCCGAAGCTACACGACCGCCCCGACATCCTCGCCGTCGTCGAAGAGCGGTCGCAGGTTCGTGCCGCCATGATCCGGTCGTTGCCGCCGCCCGCCTCGATCATCGGCCAGACCTGGGCGTCCGGCGCGACCACGAAGTCCACCATCACCGGCCGGTCCCGGATCGCCCGCGCCTCCCGGATGGTGTCTTCCAGCTCCGCCTCGCGCGCGCAGCGCAGCCCGGCGCAGCCGAGCGCCTCGGCGAGCGCGGCGAAATCCGGGATCCGGCGGGTGTGCGTGGTGAGGTCGCTCTGCGAGTAGCGCTCGTCGTAGAAGAGCGTCTGCCACTGCCTGATCATGCCGAGGTGGCCGTTGTCGATGATCGCGACCTTGATCGGCACCCGCTCGACGGCGGCGGTGGCCAGCTCACGGAAGGTCATCTGGAAGCAGCCGTCGCCGTCGATCGCCCAGACCTCGGCCTCGGGGCGGCCCAGCTTGGCGCCGAGCGCGGCCGGGATCGCGTACCCCATGGTGCCCATGCCGCCGGAGTTGAGCCAGCTGCGCGGGTGCTCGAAGCGGAGGAACTGCGCGGCCCACATCTGGTGCTGCCCGACCCCCGCGCAGTAGACCGCCTCCGGCCCGGCCATCTCGCCGAGCGTGCGGATCACCTGCTGGGGCGCGAGCGCGCCGCCGGGCGGGCGGTCGAAGCCGAGCGGGAAGTCCTGGCGCCAGCCGTGCAGCGCCCGCCACCACGCGGCCCGCGCCGGGGCGGCGCCGGGCAGCGCGGTGAGCAGCGCCCGGAGCGCCGCCCCGGCGTCGGCCACGATCGGCACCTCGGCGGCGCGGATCTTGCCGATCTCCGCCGGGTCGATGTCGATGTGGATCACCGCGGCGCCCGGGGCGAAGGAGTCCGGGTCGCCGGTCACCCGGTCGTCGAAGCGGGCGCCGACCGCGAGCACCAGGTCGGCGCGTTGCAGCGCCGCCACCGCCGCGACGGTGCCGTGCATGCCGGGCATGCCGAGGTGCAGCGGGTGCGAGTCAGGGAAGGCGCCGCGCGCCATCAGCGTGGTCACCACCGGGATCCCGGTGTGCTCGGCGAAGGCGCGCAGCTCGGCGGCGGCATCGGCCTTGATCACGCCGCCGCCGACGTAGAGCACCGGCGCCTGGGACGCGGTCACCAGCTCGGCGGCGGTCCGCACCCGCGCGGGTTCCGGTGCGGCGGGCGGGCGGTGGTCGGGTAGCCGGAGCCGCGGCAGCCCGGCATAGCGGGCGCTGGCGCGCAGCACGTCCTTGGGGATGTCGACCAGGACCGCCCCGGGACGTCCGATGGTGGCCAGGCGGAAGGCCTCGGCCAGGGCCGCGGCGATGTCGCCGGGCCGGGTGACGAGCACGCCGTGCTTGGTGATCGGGGCGGTGATGCCGAGGATGTCGGTCTCCTGGAACGAGTCCCGGCCGAGCGCTGGCAGCGGCACCTGGCCGGTGATCGCGACCACCGGCACCGAGTCGGCCTTGGCGTCGGCCAGCGCGGTGACCAGGTTGGTCGCGCCCGGCCCCGAGGTCGCCGGGCAGACGCCGGGCCGCCCGGTCGCCTGCGCGTACCCGGTGGCCGCATGCCCGGCGCCCTGCTCGTGCCTGACCAGCACGTGCCGGATCCGGCGCGACTCCAGCAGCGGGTCGTAGACCGGAAGGATCGCGCCGCCGGGCATGCCGAAGACGATCTCGGCCCCCAGCTCCTCCAGCGCGCGGACCACCACCTCCGCGCCGGTGAGCAGAGGAATCTGGTGGCGGCGCGCCTGATCGGCGGGTGCGCTCATCGGTACTCCGTTCGGAATGCTCCGGTACCGGGGGCGAGCGCGCACGGCACCGGACACCGCGCGCGGCGGTGGACAGGTACGGGACAGCGCTCCCGGGAACGAACGCACCGTCTGGTCGCGGCAGGTCTCTCTGCCGTGGGCGCGCCGCGGGAGGCGAAGCGGAGCGGCGGCGTCCGGGGTGGGGACGCGCCGTCGGGCCGATGCCAACCGCCCGTGCCCGGCGCGCGCGAGCCGGTTTCCGGCGCGCCCGCCGAGCCCGTGCTGTACACCTGTACGGAAAACTGTCCACACAGAACGGGGAACGAGATGACCCAGCGGGTGAGCATCGTGATCGGCGGTGCGTCCGGGATCGGGCTGGCCACCGTGCGCAGGCTGCACGCCGACGGCGAGACCGTGGTGATCGCCGATCGCAACGAGGAGGGCGCGCGGAAGTACGCGGCCGAGCTCGGTGCCGAGGCGCTGCCGGTCGAGGTCACCGACGAGGCGAGCGTCAGCGCGCTGATCACAACGGTCTCCGAGCGGCACGGGGGCATCGACACCGTGGTGGACTGCGCGGGCATCTCCCGGCCGGGAGCCCTCACCGACCTGGCCGCCGAGGATTGGCGCGCCACCGTCGACGTCTGCCTGACCGGCGCGTTCCTCGTGGTCAAGCACGCGGCGCCCGCGCTGCGGCCGGGCGGCTCGATCGTGCTCATCGCCTCGCTGAACGCCACCCAGCCGGGCGTCGCCATGGGCGCGTACTGCGCGGCCAAGGCGGGCGTCGCCATGCTCACCGAGGTGGCGGCGCTGGAGCTCGGGCCGCGCGGCATCCGGGTGAATGCCATCTCCCCCGGTTTCGTACCGACCCCGCTCACCGAGGGGGCAGCGCTCGTCCCCGGCCTGGTCGAGGATTTCGTGGCCAACACCCCGCTCGGCCGCGCGGGCAGCCCGGAGGACATCGCGGCCGCGGTCGCCTTCGTCGCCTCGCCCGCGGCGGGCTGGATGACCGGCTCGAACATCGCGCTCGACGGCGGCGCGCACACCCAGCGCTACCCGGATGTCCTCCAGCACATCGCGGCGCTCGCCGAGGGCTGAGCGGAGCCGGGATGAACCTTTCCCGCCCACCGGGGTTCGCGGTCGAGACACGGCCCACTCCACCGCGACACGGCACCGATCACTGTGGAACGATGGGCCCTCGTGAGTCACGAGCACGTCGCAGAGGGGGGTTCCGTGCCGGTGAACACGCACGACCCGCTGGTCCATGCCTACGAGACCGGGATCGGGATCGCACCCTCCGGCGCCGCCGCGGCCGTCGAGGCGGGTAATCACCTCGCCGCGACGCTACCGGTCTGGACGCTGGCGGCCGGCTCGCTGACCGCCGTGACCGCCGCAGCCAACCGCCTGCGCGCGGTGCGCGGGCTGCCCGCCGCACCGATCAAGCTCGACCCGGCGCGGGTGAGCACCGCCTTCGCCTCCGATCACGTGCTGCGGCTGGCGGGCGAGCCGGTGCGTGCCTTCGGCGACCTCTCCGGCTTCTTCCCGACCTTCGACGGCTGGATCCGCACGCACGCGAACTACCCGCACCACCGGGCCGCGCTGCTCTCCGCGCTCGGGCTGCCCGCCGACGCGAGCACCGACCTCGCCGTCACCCACCTGGCCATGAACCGGGCGAGCGACCTCGAGGACCGGGCCGCCGAGCACGGCGCCATCGTGGTCCGGGTGCGCACCGAGGAGGAGTGGGCGCAGAGCGAGCAGGGGCGCGCCGCCGCCGGCGGGCCGCTGGTCGCCATGGATCGCCGCACCGACATCGGCGGCGACCGGGTCGGGCTCGGCACCGACCCGGCGCGCCCGCTGCACGGACTGCGGGTGCTGGATCTGACCCGGGTGATCGCGGGCCCGGTCGCGACGAGGGCGCTGGCGCTGCTCGGTGCCGACGTGCTCCGCATCGACCCGCCGAAACTGCCGGAGATCCCGCTGCAGTTCGCCGACACCTGCCAGGGCAAGCGCTCGGCGCTGCTCGATCTGATCACCGACCTCGACCGCTTCCACGAGCTGCTCGCCGAGGCCGACGTGCTGGTCACCGGGTATCGGCCGGGCGCGCTGGAGTTCGCCGGGATCGACCCGTCGGTGCGGCCGGGGCTGATCCACGCCAGGGTGAGCGCCTGGGGCGAGAGCGGCCCGTGGGGGCAGCGCCGCGGCTTCGACTCCATCGTGCAGGCGGCGGCCGGGATCGCGGTGCTGGAGGGCGCCGAGGTCGCGCCCGGCACGCTGCCCGCGCAGGCCCTCGACCACGCCACCGGCTACCTGCTGGCCGCGGGCGTGCTGGACGCGCTCGCGCTGCGCACCGTCGACGGCTCCGGCCGCGACGTGCGCGCCGCGCTGGCCCGCACCGCCTCCTGGCTGCTCGCCGCGCCGGACCGCACGCCCCGGCACCCGGCCGCCACCCCGGCCGCCGCCGAGCTCACCATCACCGGCGGCGGCGCCACCACCGCGCGCCCCGCCTTCGCCGAGTACCCCGAGTACCCGTGGCCGGCGCCGAAGTACGGGTCGTCGCCGCTGGAGTGGGCGGTCGCGCTGCGCTGAGCCACAGCCGCCGCCCGACGGGCACGTGACCGCGGCCGCCCTGGTGGCGGCGGCCGGGCCGCGGCGGCGACGCACGCAGGGTTCGGCGAGCCCGGCCGGTCCGCGCGCCGGCGGTTTCCGGCGCGGCGGCGCCCGCGGCAGCGGGCACGACCACGGCGCTAGGCTCGCCCCGTGCGGATTCTGCTCGACGTCGACACCGGTATCGACGACTCACTGGCGCTGCTCTACCTGCTCGCCGCGCCGGAGGCCGAGATCGTGGGGATCGCGTCCACGGCGGGCAATGTGGCGGCCGACCGCGTCGCAGCGAACAACCTGGCCTGGCTCGACATCTGCCGCGCGCCGGAGATCGAGGTAGCGCTGGGCGCCGCGGCACCGTTGGCGGTCCCGCTGCGCACCACCGAGGACACGCACGGCCCGCACGGCGTCGGCTACGCCGAGCTGCCACCGACCACCCGCACACTCTCCCCGCGCAGCGCCGCCGAGCTCTGGGTGGACACCGTGCGCGCGAACCCCGGCGAGATCACCGGCCTCTGCACCGGCCCGCTCACCAACCTCGCGCTCGCGCTGCGCGCCGAACCCGCGCTCCCCCGGTTGCTGCGCCGCCTGGTGATCATGGGCGGCGCCTTCAACCACCCCGGCAACACCACCCCGACCGCCGAGTGGAACATCCACGTCGACCCGGAGGCCGCCGCCGAGGTCTTCGACGCCTTCTCCGGCGCACCGCAGCGCCCGCTGGTGTGCGGGCTCGACATCACCGAGAGCATCGAGATGCTGCCGCTCCACCTGACCCGGCTCGCCGAACGGGCGGGCAGCACGCCGGTCGAAACCGTCGGTCCGGACGATCCGATCACCTTCCGCAGTGCGACCTCGAACCCGATCGTCCGGCACGTCACCGACGCCGTCCGCTTCTACTTCGACTTCCACCGCTCTTACGAACTCGGCTACCTGGCGCACATGCACGACCCCTTCGCCGCCGCCGTCACGCTCGACCCCGCGCTCGCTGTCACCCGTCCCGCCACCGTCGCCGTCGAACTGAACGGGGCGTTGACCCGCGGAACGACCGTCGCCGACTGGACCGGGATGTGGGGCCGGGAACCGAACGCCGACATCGTGGTCGGCACCGACCCGGCCGAGTTCTTCATCCGGCTCATCGAGCGGGTCGGCGACTTCGCGCAGGCCGTGTACGGGGAGGAATCGTGACCGAGGTCGACCAGCTCGCCGCGCTCCGCGAGCGCCTCGGCATTCCCGGCATCGTGGACGTGCACACGCACTTCATGCCGCACAACGTCATGCGCAAGGTATGGGCGTATTTCGACCAGGTCGGGCCGCTGACGGGGCAGGAGTGGCCGATCGCCTACCGGGCCGACGAGGAGGAGCGGCTCGCCACCCTGCGCTCGTTCGGCGTGCGCGCCTTCACCTCGCTGGTGTACCCGCACAAGCCGGAGATGGCCGCCTGGCTCAATGCCTGGACCGCCGGGTTCGCCGCCGCCACCCCCGACTGCCTGCACACCGCCACCTGCTACCCCGAGCCCGAGGCGAAAGCCTATGTGGCCGAGGCTGTCGAGGCCGGAGCCCGGGTCTTCAAGGTGCACGTCCAGGTCGGTGCCTTCGCCCCCGACGACCCGCTGCTCGACCCCGTCTGGGGCATCTTGTCGGACGCCCGCGTGCCCGTCGTGATCCACTGCGGCTCCGGCCCCGCCCCCGGGGAGTTCACCGGCCCCGCCCGGATCGCCGACGTCCTCCGCCGTTTCCCCCGGTTGCCGCTGATAATCGCGCACATGGGCACCCCGGAGTACACCGAGTTCCTCGATCTCGCCGAGCGGTATTCCGATGTCCGGCTGGACACCACGATGGTCTGGACCGACTTCAGCGAGGCGAACGCGCCGTTCCCGCGCTCCGAGTACGGGCGGCTCCGCGACCTCGGCGATCGGATCCTGTTCGGCAGCGATTTCCCGAACATCCCCTACCCCTACGCGCACGCCGTCGAGGTTCTGGAGCGTTTGGAACTCGGTGCCGACTGGGTGCGGAACGTGTTGCACGACAACGGTGCCGAGCTCTTCCGGATCGACCGAGCTGTGCGCGACTGAAAGGTCGGCGACCACCTCGTCGGCACGCCGCGGTCCGGCGGAACCGCCACCTTGCGACCCCGCCGTCCCGGCGTACCCCCGACGAGGTCCGTGGCGCCGAGGAATCGCCGACTGGGCGCGCGCCAACAATGCCTCCACAGAGCAGTGCCGCGCCGAGTTCGACGCGGCGAACCGCGCTCAGCTCCGGGCTCGGCGGGGCGCTACGCCCCGTCGAACGCCCGGACGAGTTGTTCGGCGGCGAGCGCGGCGGTGAGAGATCCCTCGCGCACCTGCCTTTCGACGTCCCCGCGCACCGCTTTGACCGACGGGTTCTCGGCGAGCCGCCGGAGGAGCTGGTCGTGCACCATGGTCCAGGTCCAGTCGACCTGCTGACGCCGCCGCTTCTCGGCGAACTCCCCCGCGTCGGTGAGCACCCGCCGGTGCTCGAGCACGGTGTCCCAGAACTTGTCCAGCCCGAGCCCCTCCAGCCCGCTCATGGTGAGCACCGGCGGCTTCCAGAGCGCGTCGTGCGGGTGGATGAGCCGCAGGGCACCGGCGAGCTCGCGGGCGGCGGCTTTGGCCTCGATCTCGTGCTTTCCGTCGGCCTTGTTCACCGCGACGAGGTCGGCGAGCTCGAGCACGCCCTTCTTGATGCCCTGGAGCTGGTCGCCGGTACGGGCGAGGGTGAGGAAGCAGAAGACGTCGACCATGTTGGCGACGGTCACCTCGGACTGGCCGACGCCGACGGTCTCCACCAGGATGACGTCGTAGCCGGCGGCCTCGAGCAGGACGATGGTCTCGCGGGTGGCCTTGGCGACGCCGCCGAGGGTGCCCGCGGTCGGCGAGGGGCGGATGAAGGCGTCGGCTTCCAGGGAGAGCCGGGCCATGCGGGTCTTGTCGCCGAGGATGGAGCCGCCGGTGCGGGTCGACGACGGATCGACAGCCAATACCGCGACCTTGTGCCCCTTGCGGATCAGGTCCATGCCGAGCGCGTCGATGAAGGTCGACTTGCCGACGCCGGGCACGCCGGTGATGCCGACCCGGTTGGAGGCCGCGACCTCACCCTCGGGGGTCAGCCGGAGCAGGAGCTCCTGCGCTCTGTCCCGGTGATCGGAGCGGGTGGATTCGACCAGGGTGATGGCGCGCGCCAGCGCGGCCCGCTCACCGGAGCGGACCGCGCCTGCCAGTGCGTCGACATCGATGACGCGCTTGCTCATTCCGCGGTGCCACCGCCGAGTTCGTGGCCGAGCGCGGCGGCGAGCTTGCGCAGCAGGTCGATCGCGGCGTCGGCGATGACGGTGCCGGGCGGGAAGATCGCCGCGGCGCCCGCTTCGTAGAGCTCGTCGAAGTCACCGGGCGGGATGACGCCGCCGACGATGACCATGATGTCGGGACGCCCGACATCGGCCAGTGCCTGCCGCAGCGCGGGCACCAGCGTGAGGTGGCCCGCCGCCAGCGAGGAGACCCCGACCACGTGCACATCGTTGTCGGCCGCCTGGCGCGCCACCTCTTCCGGGGTCTGGAACAGCGGGCCCACGTCGACGTCGAAGCCGAGGTCGGCGAAGGCGGTGGCGATCACCTTCTGTCCGCGGTCGTGCCCGTCCTGGCCCATCTTGGCGACGAGGATGCGCGGGCGGCGGCCCTCGGCCTCCGCGAACTCCTCGACCAGCTCGATCGCACTGCTGATGTTGGTGACCTTTCCGGCTTCGTCGCGGTACACCCCGGAGAGCGTCCTGATCTCGGCCTGGTGCCTGCCGTAGACCTTCTCCAGCGCGTCGGAGATCTCGCCGACGGTGGCCTTGGCGCGCGCGGCGTCGATGGCCAGCGCCAGCAGGTTGTTCTCCATGCCGCCCTCGGACGAGGCGGCGGCGCGGGTGAGTTCGGCCAGCGCGCGCTCGACGGCGGCGGAATCCCGCTCGGCGCGCAGCGCGCGCAGCTTCTCGATCTGCTCGGCGCGCACCCGCGAGTTCTCGACCTTGAGCACCTCGACCTGCTGGTCCTCTTCGACCTGGTACTTGTTCACGCCGATCACCGGCTGCTGGCCGGTGTCGATGCGGGCCTGGGTGCGGGCCGCGGCCTCCTCGATGCGCAGCTTCGGGATGCCCTCGCCGATGGCCTGTGCCATGCCGCCGTGCGCCTCCACCTCGGCGATGTGCGCGCGGGCGCGGTTCGCGAGCTGGTGGGTGAGCCACTCGACGTAGTACGAGCCGCCCCACGGGTCGATCGGCCGGGTGGTGTTGGACTCCTGCTGGATCAGCAGCTGGGTGTTGCGGGCGATCCGGGCGGAGAAGTCGGTGGGCAGCGCCAGCGCCTCGTCGAGCGCGTTGGTGTGCAGCGACTGGGTGTGGCCCTGGGTGGCCGCCATCGCCTCGATGCAGGTGCGCGCGACGTTGTTGTAGGCGTCCTGCGCGGTGAGCGACCAGCCCGACGTCTGCGAATGGGTGCGCAGCGACAGCGATTTCGCGCTCTTGGGCTCGAACTTCGCGACCAGCTCGCTCCAGAGCAGCCGCCCGGCGCGCAGCTTCGCGACCTCCATGAAGAAGTTCATGCCGATGGCCCAGAAGAAGGAGAGCCGGGGCGCGAACTTGTCGACCTCCATGCCCGCCGCGATCCCGGCCCTGATGTACTCCACGCCGTCGGCGAGGGTGTAGGCCAGCTCCAGGTCGGCGGTGGCCCCGGCCTCCTGGATGTGGTAGCCGGAGATCGAGATCGAGTTGAACTTCGGCATCTTCGCGCTGGTGAAGGCGAAGATGTCGGAGATGATCCGCATCGAGGGCTTGGGCGGGTAGATGTAGGTGTTGCGGACCATGAACTCTTTCAGAATGTCGTTCTGAATGGTTCCGGCCAGCTGCTCCGGCGCGACGCCCTGCTCCTCGGCGGCCACCACGTAGAGCGCCAGGATCGGCAGCACCGCGCCGTTCATGGTCATCGAGACCGAGACCTGGTCCAGCGGGATGTGATCGAAGAGCTGGCGCATGTCCAGGATCGAGTCGATCGCCACGCCTGCCATGCCGACGTCGCCCTGCACCCGCGGGTGGTCGGAGTCGTAGCCGCGGTGCGTGGCCAGGTCGAAGGCGACCGAGAGCCCCTTCTGGCCGGACTGCAGGTTGCGCCGGTAGAAGGCGTTGGAGTCGGCGGCGGTGGAGAAGCCGGCGTACTGCCGGATGGTCCACGGCTGGTTCACGTACATGGTCGGGTACGGGCCGCGCAGGAAGGGCTGCACGCCGGGCACGCTGTCCAGCGGGTAGCCCTCGGCGGCGACGGCGTCGCGGTCGGCCTTGGTGAAGACCGGGGGGACGTCGATGCCCTCGGGGGTGGCCCAGGTCAGCTGCTCGGGGGCGTAGTTGGTGGCAGCTGCGGCCTCCGCGACGAACGCCGAGACCGCGTCCGGACCCACCTCGGCGGGCTCGGGGGCGTGCTCGTGCAGCGGCACGTCGGCGAAGCTGCCGATCACGTGCTCGATCTCACCGGTCGTCATGCTCCCACCTTCTCCAGCAGGCCGGACAGCGCCGCCACCGCATCGATCTTCGCCGCCAGGTAGCCGTCGGGCTGATCCGCCACCCCGGCAACGGCTTTCGCCGCACCGGCCAGCAGCACCGTCTGCACGCCTGCCGACCTGAGCGCCCGCACCGCGTCGCCCGCCTGCTCGGCGTAGCGCGCGTCCGAGCCGCAGAGCACCGCGATGCGCGCGCCGGACTCCGTCGCGGCGGCGGCGATGCCGTCGACCTCGAGCGGCCCCGGGTTCACCGACTCGATCCCGCCGGAGGCCAGCAGGTTCGCGATGAAGGTCACCCGGACATTGTGCTCGGCGACCCGGCCGAGCGGCACCAGCAGCGCCTGCGGCCGGGCGCCGTTGGCGGCCAGGTACACGTCGGAGCGGTCGCGCAGCGCCTCGAAGGCGGCGCCGTAGCGGGCCACCCGCCCGGGCTCGCGGGCCTGCTCGGAGAGCGCGGCCTCGGCGAGGTTCGGGAACTCGTTCACGCCGGTCACGGCGAAGCGCCGGTGCGCGACGTCGGCCTCGCGGGCGGCCCCGGTGGCGCCGATCCGCTCGGCGAGCAGCCCGGCGGCCAGCGCCGCCCGGTACCCGCCCGCGGCCTCGATCTCGCGCATGAACGCCCAGGCGGCCTCGGCCAGCTTCGCGGTGTGGTCCTCGATGTACCAGGAACCGGCGCCGGGGTCGTGCACGTGGCCCAGGTGCGACTCCTCGAGCAGCAGCAGCTGGGTGTTGCGCGCCATCCGGTCGGCGAAGTTCTGCGAGACGCCGAGTTCGCCCGCGGGCAGCGCGGAGTCGAAGGGAAGCACGGTGACGGTGTCCGCGCCGCCGACGCCCGCGCCGAAGGCGGCGAGGGTGGTGCGCAGCAGGTTCACCCAGGGGTCGCGCTGCGCCATCATGGCCGCGGAGGTGACCGCGTGCTGCGGCGCGCCGCCGAAATCGGGGGCGCCGCTGACGTGCGCGACCCGGGCCCAGAGCGTGCGGCCCGCGCGGAACTTGGCGATGGTGGCGAACTGGTCGTCGGTGGCGGCGAGCCGGAACTCCAGCTGCCCGAGCGCGTCCGCGATGTCGGTGCCCGCGGCGGTGAGCGCGCGCAGGTACTCCAGCCCGGCGGCGACCGCGGCGCCGAGCTCCTGCGCCTCGGAGGCGCCCGCGTCGTGGAAGGCGGTGCCGTCCACGGTGATCGCGCGCACGGTCTCGGTGCGGGCGGCGGCGGTGCGGGCCAGCGCGACGGCCTCGTCCAGGGTGCCCCCGGCGATGCCGGCGAACTCGTCGGTGAGCGGGGAGGCGGCCAGCGCGACCCGGATGGCGGTGCGGTCAGCGGCCCGGTAGCCGTCCAGCGCCGCGAACAGCGCCTCGGACGCGGCACCGACCTCGGCGCCCGCGTCGAGGGTGATCGGGGCCAGATCGAAGAGCAGGCCGTTCAGCGCGGTGCCGAGCTCGGCCACCGGCACGCCGCGCTCACCGACGCCGAGCCAGAGCGCGGAGAGCCCGTTCTCCAGCCCGGCCAGGATCCGGCGGTTGGCGGCGGCGGGGTCGGCGTCGGTGACGCGGCCCGAGACGAACCAGCCGCGGTGCACGTCGCGGTGGGCGTCGACGCCGCGGACGAACGGGAACGTTCCCGGCAGTGGCGGTTCCGGACGCTCGTCGCGCCGGGTGTAGAGCGGGGCGACCGCGAGACCGTCGTAGGTGGTCTCGGTCAGCAGCGTCTCCGGCTCGTCCGGCAGCTCGGCGGCGTCGACCTTGCGCGCCTTCGCCAGCACCCCCGCCACACCCTTGCGCCACGCGGCGTACTCCGGCACCGGCTCGGTGGCCGGATCTGAAGCAATCGGCATCGCTGCTCTTCTCTCTCCCCTCGCCGGAACGGCACCGCGCGTGCACCGCCCCGAACCGGATGTCTGCCCAGGTCAGTGGGCATACCGGTTAACGAGGATTCGTCTGTCGTCACTTCGATGCTAGCGGCCGCCTCCCGGCCGCCGACCGAGGCCCGGCACTACCAACCGGTAACCTCGCCGGGGTGATCCAGCTCATCCGCTCCCCCCGCGCCCTGGCGCTGCTCGCCGCGGTGCTCGTGGTCTGCGCGGCCGCGGTGCTCGCGCCGCTGCCCGGGCCGGCCCGGGTGCAGGAGTGGGCGGACTCGGTGGGCCCGGTGTTCCCGCTGGTCTTCTTCGCGATCTACGCGCTGGTCACCATCGCGCCGGTGCCGCGGACGGTGCTCACGGTGAGCTGCGGGGTGCTCTTCGGGGTCGGGCTCGGGCTCACCGTCGCGCTGGCCGCCACCACGGTGAGCGCCGCGCTGGCGCTGCTGCTGGTGCGCAGGCTGGACGGGCGCCGGGTGGCGGCACGGCTCACGCACCCCGCGGTGCGCGCGGTGGACGAGCGGCTGCGCCGCCGCGGCTGGCTGGCGGTGTGGTCGCTGCGGATGATCTCGTTCGCGCCGTTCTCGGTGGTGAACTACTGCTGCGCGCTCTCCTCCATCCGCTTCGGCCCGTACCTGATCGCGACGGTGCTCGGTTCGCTGCCCGGCACCGCCGCGACCGTGATCCTGGCGGACGCGCTGGTCAGCGGGACGTCGCCGGAGATGATCGCGGTGTCGGTCGCATGCCTGCTCATGGGCGTCGCCGGGCTGGTGCTCGACAGCCGCTGGCAGCCGGTGGACGAGTCCGGCCGGGACGGAGCGGAATCGGCGGCGGGGGCCGAGTCCCGGAAACCGGGCGCAGGCACTGCGGCGGGCGATCCGGTCAGCGCGGGCTCGCACCCGAGCAGCGCCGCACCGCTGCCGGAACCGCGAGGGATCGCCGGGAAGGGTCGGTAGCCCCGGAGCGGGACGGCGCGGTCGTGACGGGAACGCCGCCAACGCGGTCAGCGGGAAGCCGACCCGGGCGCCGTGCCGCCTCAGCCGATCAGCGCCGCGAATCCTCACCCCGCACGCAGCCGCGCGAGCTCCGCCGCACCGAGCACCGCCACCGCCCGGCCCTCGTGCACCAGCAGCACCGGGCCGTCGCCCGCCCGTTCCAGCGCGGCAGCGGCCGATTCAGGGCGATGCTGCGGATGTGCTCGGGGTGGCCGACCGGCAGCCCGACCGGCGCCACGTGCACCGCGGCGCCGTAGGCGCGCAGCAGCGCGACCTTCTCCCGGCTCGACTTGTCCGGCACCACGACGATGGTCCGGTAGCCGCGCGCCGCCGCGATGGCGACCAGCCCGATGCCGGTGTTGCCCGAGGTCGCCTCCACCACGACGCCGCCGGGCCGGAGCGCGCCTGCGGCCTCGGCGGCGTCGATCATGCCGCGCGCGGCCCGGTCCTTCACGCTGCCGCCGGGATTCAGGTACTCCAGCTCGACGGAGACGGTGGCGGTGATGCCCTCGGTGACCCGGTTCAGCCGGACCAGCGGAGTGTTGCCGATGGCGGCGTCCACCGATTCGTACACGCCGGCGCCGCGCGGCCCGACCGCGGTCATGCGACGGTGCTGCCGGTCTCGCCGAGGTGCGCGGGGAGCTCCCGGCCCGATCGCGGGTATTCGTTCCGAGCCATCGATTCGCCCTTCCCACACCGGAATGCGATCCCGGGCGCACGCGGGGGTCGATCCGCCGGAATCGCGTTGGGTACCAGCTCGGCACCGGCAGCTACCACCGGAAAAGCCTCCGGGGCACCGCGATCGGATCAGGCGGGCAGCCACTCCTGCGGGGTGGCGTCCACGGTGACCGGCGCGCCCGCGCGCAGCAGCGTCACCGCCAGCGTGACCTCGATCGCCTCGGCGAAGAGCAGCCGCTGCAGCTCCCGCGCCCCGGTGAGCACCGCGTCGCCCGCGCGCAGCAGCAGGTCGCCGCGCTGGATCCCGGCCCGGTCGGCGGGGCCGCCGCGCACCACCGCGGTGACCCGTGCCCCGGCCGCCTGCCCGGCGACCGGCCGCAGGTCGGGCGGCACCGGCGCGGCCGCGACCACGACACCGAGGTAGGCGCGGCGCACCCGCCCATCGGCGAGCAGGGTATCGAGTATCCGGCGGGCGACCGGGCCGATCGGCACCGCGAGCCCGCCGATCCCGGCGGCCCCGGTGAGCACACCGGTCACCCGGCCCGCGGTGTCGGCGAGCGGCCCGCCCGCGGCGTGCGGTTCGCCGCGCACGTCGGTGTGCAGCACCTGCTCCACCAGCCGCCCGGCCCGCCGGGAGAGCACCGGGACGGCGCGGTCGACGGCACCGACCACGCCCGCGCTCACCGCGCCGCCGGGCCCCGCCGGGTCGGCCAGCGCCACCACCAGCCTGCCGAGGGTCAGGGTGTCGGCGTCGCCGAGCCGGGCGGGGGCAGGACCGCCGCCGCGGGTGCGCAGCACCGCGAGGTCGCTGAGCGGGTCGCTGCCGATCACGTCGGCGACGGCGACGGTGCCGTCGGCGAAGCGCACGTCGGCGCTCTCCGCGGGGCCGATCAGGTGCGCGCTGGTGAGCAGGTGCCCGTCGTCGGTGAAGACCACCGCCGACCCCGCCGAGCGTCGGGTGGCGAGCCCGGCGACGGCGGGAAGCACGGTGTCGGTGACCGCGCCGACCGCGCGCGAGTAGGCATCCTGCACCGGCTCGCCCACCTGCGCGGGCTCCGGTAGTTCCTCGGGTCCGAACTCACGCGACACCGCGCACCACCCCCGCCGACCGGCCGAACAGATCCCGTTCAGCTTGCCCGAATCGGCTGCCCGCCACGCCGGAATCCGGCTATACGGCGTGTTCCCGCAGCCGCCTCGTAGGTCAGCGGTTGCGGCGCGCCACGATCGCGAGCGCGACGGCCACCGCGAGCATGCTGAGCGGGACGGTCGCGAGCACCACGTGCTCCCAGGAGAGCTCCGGCATCCAGCTCGCGTCGATACCGTAGAGCGCGGCGATCAGGATCGGCGGCAGCAGCACCGCGGAGAGCACCGCCGACGCCTTGACGATCCTGGTGTGCTCGGCGTCGAGCCTGGTGCGCAGCGACTGCTGCAGGTAGCCGACCCGGTCGTGCTCGAACCCGGCCTGCTGCGCGACCCCGTCGACATCGTCGAGCAGGTCGTCCAGCAGCGGCCGCAGCCCGGCGCCGCGGCCGGTGGCCTCGGCCCGCAGGTGCCTGGCGGCGCGGGCCAGCCGCACCTGGGAGCGGCGGGCCCGGGAGAGCGTCTCCTCGGCGGCGCCGATCCGGCCCATGAGCTCGCGCACCGCGGTGGGGGCGATCTCCCTGCCGTAGTGCACCCCGCCGGGGCCGTCGATGTCGTCGCGCAGCGCGTCGAGCAGCGCGCCGCCGTGCTCGATCACCTGCTCGGCGGCGTCGTTCAGGGCCCAGAGCAGCGTGTACATGACACCCTGCGGGGACGCGGTCAGCTCCGCGCGCCTGCGCATCTCGACGATGGCGGCGTCGAACGGCGGGAAGTGCTCCCGCGGCTGCAGCGTCACCAGGAACTCGCGCCCGAGCGCGAACACCACGCTGCCGTGCTCCACCCGGCCCGCGCGCAGGTAGTCGAGCGCGACCGGGACGTAGAGGAAGTCCTCGGTGGCCCAGATCCGCTCGCCCGCCTCGGCGAAGTCGACGCCGAGGCGTTCGCGGAGCACGGCGGCGGTGTCGTGATCGCCCGCGGGCAGCGGGATCCAGTGCTGCTGCAGGACCTCGGTGTCGAAGCGGACGGGAGAGAAGGCGGAAACGGCCACGGCGCCCTACCCTCCGTGCGAGACTGCTGCTGCCGCGCGGAGAACGATTGCGCGCGGGCACTTCTCGGCAGTCGGGTGGATCGTGGTCATGGCGAGCCCTTCCGATGCGGGAGCGAGGATTCCCGGAGCGCACCCGACTTCCGCGCACGAGCTCCAGGGGGTGGACGCGACGTGCGCCGCCGACCATTAGAGAACCCGCTGTGCCCGTTCGTCAATCGCGCAGACGGATGTTCCCCTCCGCGTCACCGCGGCGACAGTTGAAACGGGGCGAGACCGCTCGGTCTCGCCCCGGCTCGGACGGCTACTGGAAGGTGCCGGGCGGCTGCCACGGCTTGCCGTGCGGGTCGTCCGCGCGGGGCGCGGGGCGCGGCTGCTCCTCGGCGGGCGGCTCCTGCTGTTGCTGCTGCGCGGGCGAGAGCACCGGCCGGTGCGGCGAGGGCTCGCGCCGGGGCACCCCGGCCGGACCGGTGTCCACCGGGGTGCGCGCGGTCTCCTCCGCGGCGCGCACCGCCTGCGCGATGGCCGGGTCGGGCGCGGTGTCGAACCAGTCGGCCACCTCGTCGTCACCGTCTTCGGGGCGGCTCTGCGCGACGTCGGCGGTGGGCGGCTCGTAGCGGAACACGCCGTCGTCGCCCTGGTTGCCGAAGCTCTTCGCGAAGCCCTCCAGCGCCTTGCCGAAATCGCTCGGAACCAGCCACACCTTGTTCGCGTCGCCCTTGGCGACCAGCGGCAGCGTCTGCATGTACTGGTAGGCGAGCAGCTCCGGGGTCGGCTTCCCGGACTTGATCGCGGCGAACACCTTCTCGATCGCCTTGGCCTGGCCCTGCGCCTGCAGGTAGGCGGCGGCGCGCTCGCCCTGGGCGCGCAGGATGCGGCTCTGCCGCTCGCCCTCGGCGGACAGGATATTGGACTGCTTGCCACCCTCGGCGGCCAGGATCTGCGCCTGCTTGGCGCCCTCGGCGGTCTTGATCTGCGATTCCCGGTTGCCCTCCGCGGTCAGGATCATCGCCCGCTTCTCGCGGTCCGCCTTCATCTGCTTCTCCATCGACTCCTGGATCGACGGCGGCGGGTCGATCGCCTTCAGCTCGACCCGGGCGACCCGGAGCCCCCAGCGGCCGGTGGCCTCGTCGAGCACTCCGCGCAGCTGGTTGTTGATCTCGTCGCGGGAGGTCAGCGTCTCCTCGAGGGTCATCCCGCCGACCACGTTGCGCAGCGTGGTGACGGTGAGCTGCTCGACCGCCGCGATGTAGTTGCTGATCTCGTACACCGCCGCCTGCGGGCTGGTGACCTGGAAGTACACCACCGAGTCGATCTGCAGCGTCAGGTTGTCCTGGGTGATCACCGGCTGCGGCGGGAAAGAGACCACCCGCTCGCGCAGGTCGACCTTGGCGCGCACCCGGTCCGCGAACGGGACCAGGAAGGTCAGCTGCCCGGAGACGGTGCGCGAGTAGCGGCCGAGCCGCTCGATGACCGCGGCCTCGGCCTGCGGCACCAGCGCGATCGACTTGAACACCACCACCACGACCAGCAGGACGAGGACGGCGGCGACGATCAGTACAGCCATTACGGCCCCTTCCAGACGACGGCGGTCGCGCCGTCGATCTTCATCACGTACACGCTCGAACCCTCTTCGTAGGTGTCGTCCGGATTCAGCGGGCGCGCGGTCCACACCTCGCCGTCGATCTTGACCCGGCCGCCGTGCTCGGCCACCTGCTGCAGCACGAGCGCGGTCTTGCCGGGCAGCGCGTCCACATTGGTGGCGATCGGCGGCGGCGTGCCGAACCTGCGGCGCAGCACCGGGCGCACGCCGGCGAAGAGCACCAGCGTGATCGCGGCGAAGACCAGCGCGTCGGTCACCAGCGAGGTGTCGAGCGTCGCGCTCACCCCCGCGGTGCCGAGCGCGGCCAGCCCCAGCGTGAGCAGGGTCAGCTCCCCGGTGAAGATCTCGGCCGCCGCGAGCAGGATTCCCGCGACCAGCCAGACGATTGCGGCCACGCCCCAACTCTAGCCGCCGGGACCGACGTTCCGGGCGGTAGCGCGCGGCGCGACCGGAACCGACCCCCCGCGGAGTAGTTTCGGGGCCGTGAGTGGGCGCGACAACTACGGCGGCGACATCTTCTCCGGGCATGCCGGGGCCAGGCGGCGCGCGGTGCCCGAGGTCACCGCGGACCGCGATCTGGTGGTGGAGGACGCGGCGAGCGGATTCTGCGGGGCCGTCGTCGGATTCGATCGCAGCTACGACGGCGAGTTCGTGAAGCTGGAGGACCGGCGCGGCGCGGTCCGGCTGTTCGCGCTGCGTGAGGCGGCGTTCCTGCTCGACGGCGAGCCGGTCACCCTGGTCCGCCCGGCCGCGGCGCCGCCCGCCGCGGCGACCCGCTCCGCCTCCGGCTCGACCCGGGTGGACGGGCTGCGCGCCCGGGTCGCGCGCGGCAGCCGGATCTGGGTCGAGGGCGTGCACGACGCGGCGCTGGTGGAGCGGGTCTGGGGGCACGACCTGCGGGTCGAGGGTGTGGTGGTGGAGCACTTGGAGGGGCTGGACAACCTCGCCGCCCGGCTCGCCGAGTTCGCCCCCGGCCCAGGCCGCCGGGTCGGGGTGCTGGTCGACCACCTGATCACCGGAACCAAGGAAGACCGGCTGACCCAGGGGCTCGGGCCGTACGTGCTGGTCACGGGGCATCCCTACGTCGACGTGTGGGAGGCGGTGAAGCCGTCCGCGCTCGGCATCCGGGAGTGGCCGCGGGTGCCGCGCGGCGAGGACTGGAAGACCGGCATCTGCACCCGGTTGCGGTGGGGTTCGCCACAGGACGGCTGGCGCCGCGTGCAGGCCGGGGTCAACAGCTTCCGCGATCTGGAATCGCCGCTGATCGGCGCGGTGGAGCGGCTGATCGACTTCGTCACCGAACCGGAGTGACCCGGGCTGATCCGGTTGCGCCGGTGCCGCCGTCGACGTCGCCCGCCGCTCGCGGACAGCCTCTATGCTCGAATGTCATGTGCTCCCCCAGTGCCACCCTGACGGTCTGGGCCGGCTCCTGGCTGGCCGGCTGCAGCGCACCCGACGACGTCCTGGAGGCGCTGCAGGCCTGGTCGCCCACGCACACCATCGCGGCGGGCGACCCGGTGACCGGCGGCCGCACCGACCTGCCCTGGTCCGCGCACGGCAACGCCGGCGCCGGAATCATGGCGCTGCTCAAGGTGATCCGCGAGGCGATGGCCGAGCCGGGCGCCCGGATGCGGCTGGTCCTCCCGGTCCCCGGTGACCTGCGCGGCCTCCCGCCGGGCACCGCATTCGCCGCGGACGCGCTGGAGGCCGAGGAGGGGCTGCTGATCGGGGTGCCGGGCGGCGACGGCACCGGGCTGATCCCGCACTGGACCGACGAGGGCACCCTGCAGTGGACCGTCTACAGCGCGCCGGTCCGGCCGGAGCACGGCCAGGAGATGTCGCTCGGCGAGGCCGAGTATGCCATGCGCGAGGCCGTCCGGGACGCCGCCGACGCGCTGCAGCAGCTGCACACCACCGCCATGGGCGGCGGCTCCGGTGATCCGCGCGAGCTGATCGAGGCGGAGCTCGCCGACTACTCCAGGCACGACTACCCGGCCTCGGTCCCGCTGCGCGCCAGGCGAATCCTGGACACCGCCGACCACGTCGCCGCGATTCTCACCGTGGCGCAGCGGGAACCGGCCTCGCGTCCGACCTCGGCCGGCTCGATGGGCGCGCAGGAGACGTTGCTGCGCCCGCTCTGGGACGCCATCCGCGCCGCCCGGCTGGTCGCCGTGCACGCGGCGGCGGCCCGCTCCGCCTGACCCGCTCAGCCCTTCCCGCTCAGCCGGGGTCGCTGCGCGGTCGGCAGCCGCCGGCCGAACAGCCGCAGCGCGGTGCGGGCGGGGCGGAAGGCGATGCCCGCGCCGTTCAGAAATTCCGGCTGCAGACCCGCATCCTGCCGTATCCGCACGCGATTTCGCTTCTCGGCGGGTGGTGTGTAATGTAAGGGATGCGACGCGG
>NZ_JBHSAX010000019.1:119345-136636 GCF_042650385.1 Nocardia jiangsuensis | reverse complement strand
ATCGTGGCCCCGGAGGAATTCCTCCGGGGCCACGTCGCATTTCCGGAACTCTCCGCGATGCGGACGTCGAGATCGAGCCCCTCCCCGAACCGGCGTAGCGCCCACGCGCTGATTGCGTCCGATACTTTATTCGGCGGTGATCAACTCTTCACGACAACCCGCACAATACCTATTCGCTCGCCAATAGCCAGATGTTACATGTTTCGCTATATTCTTCGCATTAGGGCATCAACCAGTGGATATGACGAAGGTAATCATTGCCGTACGTTTGCCCTGCATCGCGCAGGGCAATTCCGAATTTGCACACGAATATAAGTTCGGTGTCATCCGATTTTCGGAAAGTGAGACATGATGGACAAAAGAGGAAAGGCGACGCTCGCGGCCGGAGGAGCAGTTGTCCTGTTGCTCGGCGGAGCGGGGAGTCTGGCTTTCTGGCAGGACTCCACCGAGTCGGGTGGCGGCACCATCACCTCGGGTGAGCTGGCGTTGAGCGAGTGCACCCCGGTGAGCGGGTCCGGCTGGACCGACGACACCAACGGGACGGCGGAGCCGATCGACATCGCGACCTTCCGCATCGTGCCCGGTGACACCCTGAGCTACACGTGCACCACCGTCGTCAGTGCCGACGGAGAGAATCTGACGGCCACCCTGGCCGCGGACACCTCCGAGATGTTCGCCGCGGGCAGTGATCCCGCCCTGCAGGCACGGTTGATCGAGACCGAGATGACGGTCACCGACGGGAACGGTGCGGTGCTGCCGAACGCTCAGATCACCGAAGCCGACGACGGCGCGACGATCACCGTCGCGGCGGAGTTGACATTCGACCCGGCTACACCGGATCAGGAAGCGCAGAACGCGAGCGTCACGCTCAACAACGTGGCGATCACTCTGACGCAGAACACCAATCCGGCCGTCGCGCCCTGAATGAGAGAGGGCCCGGACATGCGGTGGCTTCGATGGTGGGCGGCAGGCGCCGCGGCGCTGGTATTGCTGGCCTTCGGGGCGGCCGCGCAGTCCGGCGCCTTCTGGCGTGCCGAATCCCGGATCGGTGGCGGAGTCATCCGGTCCGGGACTCTCGACCTGCGGGTGGGCAGCGCCACCGGCCAGGTGAGCGATTACGTGATGACCGGCTTCGGTGGCACCGACCTTTCTCCCGGAGCGGTGACCCAGAAGCCGTTGACGATCCGCAACGCCGGCGACGTGGACATGTTCTATCGGCTGCAGAATGTGCGCCAGAGCTCCGCGGCGGTGCCACTGACCCTGCAGGTGTGGCTGGTCGGCGGCGAGAGCGCCTGCCCCGCCTCGGCCGCGCCCGCCGGCGCCGCGCTCTACAGCGGCGCCATGATCGGGGCCCAGGTTCCCGCGCCGCCGAGCTGGGCGCCGGTGCTCACGCCGGGAGCCACCGCGGTGTGGTGCCTGCGGGCCACCGTCGGGGCGGCCGCCACGGCCGCCACCTCCACCACCGTGACCTTCGACTTCCAGGCGAGTTCCACATGACCACACACAGCGAACGTGCGTCCGCCCCTGCCACCGACCGCACCGGCCTCGGCTGGTGGGTGCGCACCACGGCGAGCTGGCTGCTCTTGTTCGTCCTGGTGGGGTTGCTGGTGGTGACCATCCTGGTGCCACTGGTGGTGGGCGGGCAGAGCTTCACCATCCTCACCGGGTCGATGGAACCCCGGTACTCGCCGGGCACCCTGGTGGTGGTCCGGCCGCTGCCCGCCGAGGATCTCGCGGTCGGCACCCCGATCACCTACCAGGTGCGCTCCGGTGATCCGCACGTGGTGACCCACCGGATCGTCTCGCTGCGCCGCAGCCCCGACGGCCGGTACGGCTTCGTCACCCGCGGCGACGCCAACCAGGTCGACGACGAGGGCATCGTGCGCACGGAGCAGATCCGTGGCGCGGTCTGGTACTCCATCCCCTACCTGGGCTACCTCAACAACTGGTTCTCCGGACCGAAGCGGACCAACACCATCACCGTCCTGATCGTGCTGCTCGCCGGATACGCGATATACGCCATCGCCACCGACACCAGGGACCGCAGGCGGGCCGGCCGGGAACGGAGCACCCCGTGACACGCCGCGCCGGACTACGGAACTTCTGGGCGAGCGCGCGAGTGCGGGCGCTGCTCACTCTCGGCATCGTCTTCGGCCTCGGCACCGTCGGCACCCTGGCCGCGTGGAGCGATTCGGCCACCGCCACCTCGGGCACCTTCAGCATCGGCAGCCTCGACCTGCGCGTCGACGACGTCGACGAACTCACCTTCCCGTCGCTCGCGCTCACCGGGATGCTGCCGGGCGAGAGCGTCGCCGCCCGGCTCACCGTGCAGAACAAGGGGACGATTCCGTTGACCTACACCATGACCGCCACACCGGCGGGCGCCGCCGCCCTCGCCGCCCACCTGCAGGTCGCCGTCTATCCCTCCGGCACCGCGAGCCAGGCCACGACCAACGGCATGCGCACCGGCACCTGCAGCGGCACCCTGCTGGCCCAGGCCACCCTGGTCCCCGGCGGGCCGACGCCCCTGGTGAGCACGCCGCGACCGCTCGCGGGAAGCAACGGCACCGAACCGCTGTGCCTGGTGGTCCGGCTGCTGACCAGCGCACCGGTCTCCGTGCAGAACCAGACCGTGTCCTCGGTGCGCTTCGCGTTCACCGCGACCGCGGCGGGGCAGACATGAGCAGCGGGGCAGACACGAGCCGCGTCGAGCCGGCCCGGCCGCCCCGCGCTCCGGTGCGAATCGCGCTCGCCGCCGGTGCTGTCGCGGGCCTGGCCTGTGTGGTCGTGGCGCTGGCGGCACTGCTGTTCGGCGTCACGCCGCTGCTGTTCCGCTCCGGCTCCATGGAGCCCGCCATCGGCACCGGCTCGGTGGCGCTGGCCCGCACGGTGAACGCCACCGACCTCGTACCCGGCGACGTGGTCTCGGTGACGAACGAGGCGGGCGAGCGGATCACCCACCGGGTGACCGCGGTCGACGCGGTCAGCGGCAATACCGCGACCCTGCGCCTGAAGGGCGACGCCAACCGAACCGAGGACGCCCAGACCTACACCGTCACCTCCGCCGAACGCGTCTTCTTCCACGCCGAGAAACTCGGCTACGCCCTCGCCTGGCTGGCGAGCCCGACCGCGGTCTTCCTCGGCGGCACGTTCACCGGAGTGCTGCTGGCCATCGCCTTCCGCCCCCGCCGCAGGTCCCCGCGCGTCGACGGCAGGCACCCGACCACCACGCTGGTGGTCGCGGCGGTCCTGCTCGGAGCGGGCGGCTTCGCCCACGCTCCCCCGGCACAGGCGCAGCCACCGGCTGGCACCGATGCCGCCGCCGCGACCAGCGGTGCGCTCTCCTCCCGCGCCGAGTTCGTCCCCCGCCTCAACCAGGCGTTCACCGGCGGAACGTACGTCACCTGCGCCCGGCGCTTCGTCTTCTCCGGCCCGGACCAGATCGACCTCACCTGGCGGCACCTCGGCGGCCCGTACCGCTATCGGGTCGTGCTGCGCGACCTCGACCCCGCGCACCGGATCTGGCGCACCTGGGACGTGACCACCGTGCCCGCCAACATCGGGGACACCGTCTCCTACACGATCACCGGAGCCGGGCTGCCCTCCCATCCGGTGGTCTGGCAGTACGACGTCGAGATTCACACCGTCCTGCCCAGCCCGCCGATCTCCTCCGGCGCGGTCTCCACCGCGTGGCGCGGCACCTCGGTGTTCCAGAGCATCAATTCGCTCAACGAGGAACTGGACTGCAGCGGGCGCGGCCAGCAGGAAGCCGGCCCGGCCTACGTTCCACCGCCCGCCTCGCTCGCCTGCACCACCCAGGCCCCGCGTGTCACCCTCACCTGGCCGCACCTGGGCGCACCCCACACCTACCTGCTGACCGTGCGCGACAGCGGCAACCGCAACGTCATGCTCACCCGGACCGTCACCACCGTGCCCGCGCAGGCCGGGCAGAACGTCACCAGCGTGGTCGCCGTCGCCGACCTCGATCTGACCGTGCGCAGCGGCGATCCCGCCATCGTCGAGGTTCGCACGATCAACGGCACCTCCACGTCGGCGGAGTTCGTGCAGCAGAACCTCACCGTCACCACCACCGCGGTCGCCTGCACCGTTTCCGGACTGCGCACCCAATCGGCGCCGGCCACCACCACCGACGCCCCCGCACCGACCGTCACGCCGACCACAACCCCGGCCACGACCACGACCACGACCACCATCGCGCCACCACCGAGCACCACCCCGGCACCCACACCATCGGCACCCGCGGCCACCTCGGCGACGGAACCCACAACCACGACTCCCCCGCCCGCTACACCGCCCGTGGCCACAACCCCGGCCCCGGCACCCCCCGCGGCGCTGCCCTCCACGACCACACCGCCACCGGCCGCAACCACCACGACCACCACCCCACCGCCCCCCTGATCCGGGAGAAAGGCCGGTGGCGCGGTGCGTGCGAGAGCGCACCGCGCAAACGGCGTCCTCGATCCGGGCGCGGCGGGTGCGCGGTCTCCGCGTCAGGAAGGGGCGGCAGCGGGGCGGCGCGGTGGCGCGCAGCAGCCGACGGCGCAGGGGGCGCCGTCGGGGGTGGAGCCGAAGCCGGGAACGGTGCCGAGCCTGCGGACCGGCGCCGCGTCGAGGTGCTCGCCGATCAGCTCGAGGACGAGCTTCGCGAAACGGGGGTCGGCGCCGGGGGTGCCCGCGCGGGCGAAGGCCATGCCGAGTTCGCGGGCCCGCTCCTCGGCCTCGTTGTCCAGGTCCCAGATGACCTCGAGGTGGTCGGAGACGAAGCCGACCGGGCAGACGACGACGGCGTCGATTCCCTTGCCGCTCAGCGTGTCCAGGTGGTCGACGATGTCCGGCTCCAGCCACGGGATCTGCGGGGGGCCGGAGCGGGACTGCCACACCACGTCGAAGTCGGCGAAACCGACGGCCCCGGCGCAGAGCCGGGCCGCCTCGGCGACCTGGCGCGAATACAACTGCCCGCCGAGCGCGGGCGGCCCCGCGGTGCCGTCCGCGGAGACCGGCACCGAGTGCGCGGTGAACACCAGCCGCGCCCGGTCGCGCCGGTCCGCGGGCAGCTCGGCGAGCGCGGTGCGGATCGCGTCCGCGAACGCCTCGATCAGCAGCGGGTGGTCGAAGTACTGCCGCAGCTTGACCAGCCGCGGCGCGGCGTCGCCAACGGCGCCGCGGGCGCGCGCGATGTCCTCGTGGTATTGCAGGCAGCCGGAGTAGCCGCCCCACGCCGAGGTCGGGAAGACCAGCGCCGAGCGGACCCCGTCGGCCGCCATCCGCGCCACGGTGTCCTCGACCATGGGGTGCCAGTTCCGGTTGCCGAAGTACACCGGCAGCTCCAGCCCGGCGGCCGCGAGCTCCGCCCGCACCGCGGCGATGATCGCCAGGTTGAGCTCGTTGATCGGCGAGCGCCCGCCGAAGTGGTGGTAGTGCTCGGCGACCGCGAGCAGCCGCTCGTGCGGGACGTTGCGGCCCCTGGTCACGTTCTCCAGGAACGGCATCACGTCCTCGGGGCGCTCCGGGCCGCCGAACGACAGCAGCAGGAGTGCGTCGGCCTGTGCGGCCACGGGAGCCTCCTCGGGATCGGTCAGTTGAAGCTCTCCGGGAACCAGGTGTTGTGGCTGGCGCCGCCGTCGACGTAGACGATGGAGCCGGTGGTGGCGGGGAGCCAGTCGGAGAGCAGCGCCACGATGGACTTACCCACCGCGGTCGGGTCGTCCACGTTCCAGCCGATCGGCGAGGCACCGTCCCAGTACTCGTTGAGCTGGCTCAGCTTCGCCGCGTCGTCGGTGGCGGTGCCCGCGATGGCCTTGGCGGCCAGCGTCTTGATCGGGCCGGCGGCGACCAGGTTGGAGCGGGCCCGCTTGGCCTCGCCGACTTCGCGCGCCACGTACCGGTTCACCGACTCCAGCGCCGCCTTGGCCACGCCCATCCAGTTGTAGTAAGGCATGGCGGTGCGCGGGTCGAAGTCCATGCCGACCAGCGAGGCGCCCTCGTTCAGGACGGGCAGCACCGAGCGGGCCAGCGCGGCGTAGCTCCAGGCCGAGATCTCGAATGCCTTGGCCGCGTCCGGGCCGGGGCCCTCCAGGAACGGCTTGGAGCCGGGGCCCATCAGGGTGCGCGGGGCGAAGGCGATGGAGTGCAGCACGCCGTCGAGCCCCTGCGGGGCCAGCTCGCGCACCTTGCCCGCCAGCGCGTTCAGATCGTCCTCGCTGGTGATGTCGAGGCCGATCGCGGGCGGGACCTCCTTCGGCAGCCGCTTGGCGATCCGGTCGATCAGCCGCAGCCGCTCCGGGATCCCGGTGATCAGCACCGTGGCGTCCTGCTCCTGCGCGATCGCCGCCGCGCGGAACGCGATGGACGCGTCGGTGATGATCCCGGTGATCAGGATGGTCTTGCCTTCGAGCAGTCCGCCCATGGGTTCTCGGTTCTCCTGAGGTTCGTTGAAGGGGGTGGGGGCGAGCCGGGTCAGTGACCCATGCCGAGGCCGCCGTCGACCGGAATCACGGCGCCGGACACATAGCCCGAGTCTTCGGAGGCAAGGAAGCTGATGACTGCGGCGACATCCTCCGGCTTGCCCTTGCGACCGAGCGGGATCGCCTGCACCGCCATCTCCTGGTACTTGTCGTCCAGGCCGTTGGTCATATCGGTCTCGATGAAGCCGGGCGCGACCACGTTCGCGGTGATCGAGCGCGAGCCGAGCTCGCGGGTGAGCGAGCGGGCCATGCCGATGACGCCGGCCTTGGTGGCGGCGTAATTCACCTGGCCGGCCATACCGGCCATACCCACGACCGAGCCGAGGAAGATCAGCCTGCCCCAGCGAGCGCGCAGCATGGCGCGGTTCGCCCGCTTGGCGACCCGGAAGGCGCCGGTCAGGTTGGCGTCGAGCACCTTGGTGAACTGCTCCTCGCTCATCCGCATGAGCAGCGTGTCCTCGGTGATACCGGCATTCGCGACCAGCACCTCGACTGCACCCTGGTGCTGCTCGACCTCGGTGAAAGCGGCATCCACCGACGCACTGTCGGTGACATCGCACTTCACCCCGAACAACCCGTCGGGCACCCCCGAACCACGATGCGTCACGGCCACCTTGTGGCCGTCGGCGAGCAGACGCTGGGCGACCGCGAGCCCGATGCCGCGGTTTCCTCCGGTCACCAGGACCGAACGGGATGTGGTGTTCGACATGCCGATCAACCTACCCGTTCGGATCCCGCGTTCACGACGAGGCCACCAGGTTTGTCGGACCGTCATCCGCGCACGGCCGCCGCCGTGTGAGACTCCACAACGGCGGCGACCCCGCACCCGCACACCGGATTCGGCCCGGTGGCCGCGCGATCACGGCAGTCGTTGGCGGCGGAGCAGCCCGGTGAGGACGCCTGCGGCGACGAGGAGCATGCCGAGCAGCAGCCACGGGCGGCTGGCGTCGCCCCTGGTGAGCTCGTAGCCGATCTGCTCCTCGAGGGTGTCGTAGACCGAGGTCAGCTCCTGCAGCGAGGAGGCCGTGTAGAACTCGCCGCCGGAGAGCCGGGCGATCTCGCGCATGGCGTCGTCGTCCACCTCGACCCGCACGTCGTCGGTGCCGCCCTCCGGGCGCGGGATGTGCACGACGCCCCACTTGGTGCCGAAGGAGATCGTGGAGATGGGGACGTTCTTGGTCTTGGCCAGCCGGGCCGCGACGAACTCGTGCCTCGGGTCGTCCTGGTCGTTGAAGTCGGGAACGGTCTGCTTGCCGTCCGACATCAGCACGATCCGGGCGGGCGGCGGCTCCTGGGCCCCGCCGAGCACCGAGGCGAGCGTGTCGATGGCCTGCAGCGCGGTGAGAATGCCCTCGCCGGTGGCGGTGCGCTCGGCGAGCTTCACGTTGTCGATCGAGGCCTTGACCGCCTCGTGGTTCGTCGTCGGCGAGACCATCACCGACGCGGTACCCGCGAAGCTCACGAAGCCGATGTTCAGCCCCTCCGGGAGCCCGTCGACGAAGTCCTTGCCCGCCTTCTGCGCCACCTGCAGCCGGCTCGGCGCCACGTCGGTGGCCTCCATGGAGAGCGAGACGTCCATGACCAGCATGACGGTGGCGCGGTTCCGCGGCACCTTCTGCACGCTGGTCGGGCCGGCCGCGGCGATGGTCAGGAAGATCAGCCCGACCAGCATGAGCGCGATCGGCGCGTGCCGGAACGGGCTCGGCCTGGCGGGCGCCACCTGCTCCAGCAGCTCCATGTTGCCGAAGCGCAGCATCTGCTTGTGCCTGCCGCGCTGGACCAGCACGTAGCCGAGCACGATGAGCGCGACGACAGCGAGGAATCCGAGCCAGATCGGTGCGTTGAAGTGGGAAATGCTCACTGCCGAGGCACCCCGCCGGTCGGGGCGCCGAAGCTGTGGCGCCGGGTGGACACGAACCGGACCACGTCGGCGATCCAGTCCCGGTCGGTACGCAGCGGGAGCACCGGCGCGCCGCAGCTGCGCAGCGCCTGCTCCACCTGGGTACGGTGCTGCTCCGCGGCGGCCGCGTAGTCGGCCCGCAGGGTGCTGGTGACGCTGAACTCGCGGGTGCGCCCGGTCTCCGGGTCGTGCAGCACGATGTCGCCGACGTCGGGCAGGGTCAGGTCGCGCGGGTCGAGCACCTCGACGGCGAGCAGGTCGTGCCGCGCCGAGATGGCGCGCAGCGAGCGCTGCCAGTCGATATCGCCGAGGAAGTCGCTGATGATCACCGCGAGGCCGCGCTTGCGCTGCGGCCTGCGCAGCGATTCGATGCCCGCCTTCAGGTCGCCGCGGACGCCGTCGGCGGCGTGCGGGGTGGTGGCGATGTCGCGGAGCAGCGACTGCGCGTGCACCCGCCCGCTGCGCGCGGGAATCCGCACCAGCCGGTCGCCCGTCGCGACGACCGCACCGATCCGGTTGCCGCCGCCGCTGGTCAGGTGGGTGACGGCGGCCGCGGCGGCGATCGCGAGATCGCGCTTCTGGCACAGCGCGGTGCCGAAGTCGAGGCTGGCCGAGAGGTCGACCACGATCCAGGTCTCCAGCTCGCGGTCGGCGATCATCTGCCTGACGTGCGGGTTGGTGGTGCGGGCGGTGACCGACCAGTCCATCTGGCGCACGTCGTCGCCGGGCTGGTAGATCCGCGCCTCCCCCGGCTCCGAGCCGGGGCCGGGGATGAGCCCGAGGTGGTCGCCGTGCAGCACGCCGTCGAGCCGGCGCCGCACGGTGAGCTCGAGCGTCTTCAGCGCCGCCGTCAGCTTCGGGTCGGTGAGTTCACCGGCCCGGAACGAGGGCGGGGCATGGTTCGGATTCGGCACGCGGGCAACCGGTTCGGAGGCTGCCGTCACTGCGACTGGTTGTTGCCGGCGGCCTGCGGAACCGGCGCGCCCTGCGGATGCTGCTGCGGCGCGGGCTGCGGCGGCACACCCTGCTGCTGGTACGGCTGCTGCTGGGCGGGCGGGGGCGGGGCGCCCGCGCCATTGCTGCCCGCGACCGCCTGCGGGGCGACCTGCGGCAGCCCGACGGTCTGCAGCACCCGGCGGATCACGTCCTCCGGCGAGACCTCGTCGGCCAGCGCGTCGTAGGAGAGCACCAGCCGGTGCCGCAGCACGTCCGGGATCACCTCGACGACGTCCTGCGGGACCACGTAGTCGCGGCCGCGGATCAGCGCCACCGAGCGGGCGGCGGCGATGATGCCGAGGCTGGCGCGCGGCGAGGCGCCGTAGGCGATCCAGCTCGCGACGTCCTGCATGCCGAACTCCAGCGGCTTGCGGGTCGCGGCGATCACCCGGACCACGTAGTCGACCAGCGCGTGGTGCACGAAGGTGTTGGCGGCGAGCTTCTGCAGCCGGATCAGCCCCTCGGGGTCGAGGATCCGGTTCGCGGTGGGCGGGGTGACGCCCATCCGGTAGATGATCTCGCGCTCCTCCTCGACCGTGGGGTAATCCACCACGACCTTGAAGAGGAAGCGGTCGCGCTGCGCCTCGGGCAGCGGGTAGACGCCCTCGCTCTCGATCGGGTTCTGGGTCGCCATGACCAGGAACGGATCGGGCATCGGGTAGGTCTTGCCGCCGATCGAGACGTGCCGCTCGGCCATCACCTCGAGCAGCGCCGACTGCACCTTGGCCGGCGCGCGGTTGATCTCGTCGGCGAGCACGAAGTTCGCGACCACCGGGCCGAGTTCGGTGTCGAACTCCTCGCGGCCCTGGCGGTAGATCCTGGTGCCGACGAGGTCGGTGGGGACCAGGTCGGGGGTGAACTGCACCCGGGAGAAGGAGCCGCCGACCACGGTGGCGAAGGTCTCGACGGCGAGCGTCTTGGCGATGCCGGGCACGCCCTCCAGCAGCACGTGGCCGCGCGCGAGCACGCCGACGAGCAGCCGCTCCACGAGCCGGTCCTGACCCACGATGACCCGCTTGACCTCGTAGATCGCCTTCTCGAGGAGCTGCACGTCACGCTCCAGGGTGCTTCCGGGTGCGGGCGGTTCCTTCGCCGGTCCTGCCCCGCTCACACCATCCGTCGAAGTCACCAACATCCCCGCTTTCGCCTCGGTCCTGTGCGTGCTGCCACAACTATTCCAGGTAATGGGCCGCGCCGCCGCAACCGGTGCGACTTCTCCCGGTCAGCCGGTGACGATGCGCACCGCGTACGGCATGATCCCGCCCGTGCGAACCGGCGACACCTTCACGACGTCACCGGACTGCGGAGCTTCGATCATGGTGCCGTTGCCGAGGTAGAGCGCGACGTGCTGACTCCCGCCCGCACCCCAGAAGAGCATGTCGCCGCGGCGCCGCTGCTCGACCGGGACGCGGGTACCCGCGTTGTACTGGTAGCCACTGTAGTGCGGCAGCGCCACCCCGATACCGGCGAAGGCGTAGAGCATCAGCCCGGAGCAGTCGAAGCCGACCTTCTTGTAGTCGCCGTGCTCGTCGGCGACGCCGCCGTCCTTGATCCCGAGGGTCGGGCCGTCCTCGTCGCCGCCGCCCCAGGCGTAGGTGACGCCGAGCTGGGACATGGCGCGGTCGACCACGGTCTCGACGGCGCCGGAGCCGTGCACCGACGGCGAGGACGGCTTCGGCTTCTTCGGCTTGCTCGGCGCGGACGGCGTCGCCTCCAGCTGGGTGTGCGGCCTGCTGCCCTGGTTCAGGGTGGCGGCGCGGTCGCGCGCGGCCTGGTCGACGGCGGCGCGGGCGGCGGCGGCCGCGGCGGCGGCCCTGATCGCCGCCTCCTCGGCCTTGCGCTGCCGATCCCAGTCGATCCAGACGGCGCGCTGGTCCTGCAGGCCGGAGACGGTGGAGCGGGCGGCGTCCAGCCTGCCCTGGGCCGCGTCCCGCGCCTGCTGGAGGACGTTGCGCTGCACGGTCTGCCGGTCCAGTTCGGCGCCTGCCGCTGCCACCGCGTCCTGGGCCGCGTCCTTCTTGACCTCGGCGTCGGCGGCGGCCGCGTCGGCAACCGACTTGGCCTGCCGTGCCTCGGAGTTGCGGTTGCCCTGGTCGATCTGCGCGCGGCGCAGGCCGTCCAGCACCGACTGCTGCCGCTTGGAGACCAGGTCGAGCACCTGGGCCCGGTCCAGCGCGGCGTCCGGGGTGGCCGCGGAGAGGTAGCTGACCATCGTGGTCGCGCCGGGGCGGGTGTAGGCCTCGGTGGCGAAGTCGTCGAAGTCCGAGCGCGCCCTGACCACCTGGTCGCCCGCGGCGGAGAGCGACTGCACGGTGTCGGTCACGTGCGCGGCGGCGGTGTCCGCGACGTCCCTGGCGTTCTGCAGGTCGACCAGCGCCTTGTTGACCTCCTCGCGGGTGCGGGCGACGGCGTCGTCGAGCACCTGCAGCCGCTCGTCGGCGACGGCGACGTCGTTGACGAGGCCGCTCACCTCGGTGACGCCGGAGTCCACCTGTGCCCCGGCCCGCGCGATGTCCTGATCGCTCGGGTTCGGCGGCGGGGGCGGCACCGCGAAGGCCTGACCGGTGCCGACCAGCAACACCGCGGCGATCAGCAATCCCACAGCGACACGTAGGGGACGGTCATTCTTCGATTTGCCACTGTTACGCATCGGCACCTCCAGCGGGACACCACTACTCAGAAGCAACAGCAGACCCGCCGGGAACGAGGTCGCTTTGAAGCCCTTCTCCCTCTATTTCCCCAGGCGCATCACGTTGAACCGTACGTCACAGGATCAACCGGCGGTACTTGCGCGAGCGAACTACACCCACGTAATTCGGCCATTGCTACCAATTTGCCGGATGGGTGTCGAGAAGTTCTGCCTCAAACGAACTGGTCGTTCTGAAAGTTAGCTGGCGCCACGACCACAGGCCGGAAAAAGCCGCCACCGGAGGCGGTGGCGGCGTGTCGGCACCGGCCGGATCAGTGCGGCCCGGCATGCTCCGTAGCTCGCCTGCGCGCCTTGAGCCAGGCCAGCCCGCCGACCAGCAACACGGTGATCGCGATGAGCACGCCGGTCAGCACCGACCAGGAGATGCCATCGGGCCGCTCCAGCCGATCGGCGAAGATCCCGACCGCCTCGGCGGTGTCGCCACCCTTGTACTTGGCGGTGTCCTCGGCCCACTCCAGCCGGACCCGGCTGATGCTGTCGCTGTCGGTGCCGATCCAGTCGTCGCTGAAGACCGCGACGGTCCCGTGCTCGAACTTGCCGACCTCGGTCGCCAGGTCGCGCAGCTGGGAGTCGTGCCACGGATTGCCCGGCACCACGACCACGCTCAGCTCGATGCCGTCGGCCCGCGCCCGCGCGACCAGATCGGCCAGCTCCCGCTGATCCCTGCCGCTCGGCGCGGCGACGTGATCGTCCGCCAGGTCCGCGCGGATCTCGTCGAGGTCGGCGCCCTCGGGCAGGCCGGTGGCCATGGGGCCGAAAACCGAGTTGGTCACGACGGTCGCATCCATCCGATCTCGCGTCGCCTCGACAGCGGAGGCTCCTGGTTCCTACAGTGGCAGCGGTTCTCCGGCATCCGACCGGCACACGCCCGAGAGCACAGTACGCGACCGGACCGTTCCGGCTTTTCCCGCGGCACGCCGGGTGGTCCGGAAACCACCCGGCCGTCTCATAGGACAAGCGTACTGTTAAGGTCGTAGCCGCGAGGAAAGCGGCGTACCGAGGCCTTCGGAACGCCGCAAGACCCTCGAAAGACTCGGTCACCGGCACAGCCCCGCCGATGACCAACCCTCAGAGACGAGTGGAGCTGACGTGACGACGAGTAACGATACCTTCGGCGCCAAGGGCACCCTCGAGGTCGGAAGCAACTCCTACGAGATCTTCCGGCTCTCGGCCGTGCCAGGCACCGAGAAACTGCCCTACGCCCTCAAGGTGCTCGCGGAGAACCTGCTGCGCACCGAGGACGGCGCCAACATCACCGCCGACCACATCCGCGCGATCGCGGAGTGGGAGCCGTCGGCCGACCCGAGCATCGAGATCCAGTTCACCCCGGCCCGGGTGATCATGCAGGACTTCACCGGCGTCCCCTGCATCGTCGACCTGGCCACCATGCGCGAGGCCGTCACCACCCTCGGCGGCGACCCGAACAAGGTCAACCCGCTCTCCCCCGCCGACATGGTCATCGACCACTCGGTGATCCTGGACGTCTTCGGCCGCGCCGACGCGCTGGAGCGCAACGTCGACCTGGAGTACCAGCGCAACGGCGAGCGCTACCAGTTCCTGCGCTGGGGCCAGGGCGCCTTCGACGACTTCAAGGTCGTCCCGCCCGGCATGGGCATCGTGCACCAGGTGAACATCGAGTACCTGGCCCCGACCGTCATGGTCCGCAACGGCCAGGCCTACCCGGACACCTGCGTCGGCACCGACTCGCACACCACCATGGTCAACGGCCTCGGGGTGCTGGGCTGGGGCGTCGGCGGCATCGAGGCCGAGGCCGCCATGCTCGGCCAGCCGGTCTCCATGCTGATCCCGCGCGTCGTCGGCTTCAAGCTGACCGGTGAGATCCAGCCCGGCGTGACCGCGACCGACGTCGTGCTCACCGTCACCGAGATGCTGCGCAAGCACGGCGTCGTCGGCAAGTTCGTGGAGTTCTACGGCGCGGGCGTCGCCGAGGTGCCGCTGGCCAACCGCGCGACCCTCGGCAACATGAGCCCGGAGTTCGGCTCCACCGCCGCGATCTTCCCGATCGACGGCGAGACCATCAACTACCTGCGCCTCACCGGCCGCAGCGACGAGCAGCTCGCGCTTGTCGAGGCGTACGCCAAGGAGCAGGGGATGTGGCACGACGCCGAGCGCGAGCCCGCCTACTCCGAGTACCTCGAGCTGGACCTGAACACCGTGGTGCCGTCCATCGCGGGCCCGAAGCGCCCGCAGGACCGGATCCTGCTCAGCGAGTCCAAGGTGGCGTTCCGCAAGGACATCCACAGCTACACCAGCGACGCCGAGGGCGCGATCGCGGCGGACACCCCGCACACCCAGCTGGACGAGGCGGTCGAGGAGTCCTTCCCGGCCAGCGACCCGGCCACGCTGTCCTTCGCCGACGACGGCGCGATCGACGTGACCCCGTCCGCGGCGAGCAATGCCGTCGGCCGTCCGACCAAGCCGGTCAGCGTGCGCTCGGAAGAGCGCGGCGACTTCGTGCTCGACCACGGCGCCGTCGTGGTCGCGGGCATCACCTCCTGCACCAACACCTCGAACCCGTCGGTCATGCTCGGCGCCGCCCTGCTCGCCCGCAACGCGGTGGAGAAGGGGCTGACCAGCAAGCCGTGGGTGAAGACCAACATGGCGCCCGGCTCGCAGGTGGTCTCGGACTACTACGAGAAGGCGGGGCTCTGGCCCTACCTGGAGAAGCTCGGCTTCTACCTGGGCGGCTACGGCTGCACCACCTGCATCGGCAACACCGGGCCGCTGCCGGAGGAGATCTCCGCCGCGATCAACGACAACGACCTCTCGGTCACCGCGGTGCTCTCGGGCAACCGCAACTTCGAGGGCCGCATCTCCCCCGACGTGAAGATGAACTACCTGGCCTCGCCGCCGCTGGTCATCGCCTACGCGCTCGCGGGCACCATGGACTTCGACTTCGAGACCGACCCGCTCGGCCAGGACACCGAGGGCAACGACGTCTTCCTGAAGGACATCTGGCCCTCGGCCCAGGAGATCGACGACACCATCAAGTCGACGATCAGCCAGGACATGTTCCGCAAGTCCTACGCCACCATCTTCGACGGTGACGAGCGCTGGCGGAACCTGGACACCCCGGAGGGCGACACCTTCGAGTGGGATCCGAACTCGACCTACGTGCGCAAGGCGCCGTACTTCGACGGCATGGAGATGGAGCCGGCCCCGGTCACCGACATCACCGGCGCCCGCGTGCTCGCGCTGCTCGGCGACTCGGTGACCACCGACCACATCAGCCCGGCCGGGCCGATCAAGCCGGGCACCCCGGCCGCGCAGTACCTGGACGAGCACGGCGTCGAGCGCAAGGACTACAACTCGCTCGGCTCGCGGCGCGGCAACCACGAGGTGATGATCCGCGGCACCTTCGCCAACATCCGGCTGCGCAACCAGCTGCTGGACGACGTCTCGGGTGGCTACACCCGCGACTTCACCCAGGAGGGCGGCCCGCAGGCGTTCATCTACGACGCCTCGCAGAACTACCAGGCCGCGGGGATCCCGCTGGTCGTGCTCGGCGGCAAGGAGTACGGCTCCGGCTCCTCGCGGGACTGGGCGGCCAAGGGCACCAGCCTGCTCGGCGTGCGCGCGGTGATCACCGAGTCGTTCGAGCGCATCCACCGCTCGAACCTGATCGGCATGGGCGTCATCCCGCTGCAGTTCCCGGCGGGCGAGTCGGCCGCGTCGCTCGGGCTGACCGGCACCGAGGTGTTCGACATCGAGGGGATCACCGCGCTGAACGAGGGCAAGACCCCGAAGACGCTGACGGTGACCGCCACCAAGGAGGACGGCGAGAAGATCACCTTCGACGCGGTCGTCCGGATCGACACCCCCGGTGAGGCGGACTACTACCGCAACGGCGGCATCCTGCAGTACGTGCTGCGCAACATGATCCGCGGCTGACCCGCAGGTTCCGTCACGGAGGGTCCGTGCATCGCGTCGCGGTGCGCGGACCGCTCCGTTTTCCCCCGAGGAGCCCCATGCCCAAGGTCAGCGATGACCACCTCGCCGCGCGCCGCAGCCAGATCCTGGACGGCGCACGGCGCTGCTTCGCCGAGTACGGCTACGACGGCGCCACCGTGCGCCGGCTGGAGGACGAGATCGGGCTCTCCCGCGGCGCGATCTTCCACCACTTCCGGGACAAGGACGCGCTCTTCCTCGCGCTCGCCCAGGAGGATGCCGAGCGGATGGCCGATGTCGCCGCCAACCAGGGCATCGTCCAGGTGATGCGGGACATGCTCGCGCACCCGGAGGAGTTCAACTGGCTCGGCACCCGGCTGGAGATCGCGCGCAGGCTGCGCACCGACCCGGAGTTCAGGGCGGGCTGGAGCCAGCGCTCGGCCGAGCTCACCGCGGCCACCCTGGCCCGGCTGGAGCGCCGCAAGGCGGCGGGCGCGCTGCGTGACGACGTGCCCACCGATGTGCTGCTCGGCTACCTCGACCTGGTGCTGGACGGGCTGATCGCCCGGATCGCCTCCGGGCACACCAACGAGAACCTGTCCGCGGTGCTCGACCTGGTCGAGGCCTCGGTCCGGCGCCGGGCCTAGTCCGCGGCCGCCAGCCCGGCCAGCAGGGCGCGCGCGATACGGTCCAGCTCCCGGCGGTCCGCCGCCGGGAGCACCGCGAGCAACCTGGTCTCGTTCTCGGTGTGCGCGCGCACGGCGCGGTCCACCAGCGCGCGCCCCTGCTCCGTGAGCGCCACCTTGATCGCGCGCCGATCGGCCGCGTCGGCGTCGCGGCGCACCAGCCCGGCCTGCTCCAGCCGGTCCAGCCGCCCGGTCATCCCGGCCCTGGAGAGCATGAGCGTGTCGGCCAGCGCGGAGGGATTCAGCGCGAAGGGCTCGCCGCAGCGCCGCAGCGCCGCCAGCACGTCGAACTCGCCGCGCTGCAGCCCGTGCGCGGTGAAGACCACCTCGATCTCGCGCGCGAGCACCGCCGCCACCCGGCTCAGCCTGCCGATGATCGCCATGGCCGCCAGGTCCAGGTCCGGCCGCTCCCGCCGCCACTGCGCTTCGATCGCGTCGACCGCGTCCGGTTCCACCATGGACACCATCCTATTCGCTGCCTTATAGTTCGGCTCAATATAGTTCGACACCTAACTATATTGAGCCGAATCACCAGGAGTGTCCGTGAACGCCCTCATCCGCCATCCCGCCGAGGTCGAGACCCTGACCGCCGACACCGTCACCAT
>NZ_JBHSAX010000019.1:100326-119236 GCF_042650385.1 Nocardia jiangsuensis | reverse complement strand
CGCGGCGCCGACGGCGCCGCGCCGCATTACCACACCCGCTCCGACGAGCTCTTCTACATCGCCGACGGCGAACTCCAGCTGCTGGCGGGCGACCGCATCGTCACCGTCGGGGCGGGCGGCTCGGTGCTGGTGCCGCGGCACATGCCGCACGCCTTCGGCGCCGCACCCGACAGCGGAGCCCGGATCCTGATCGCGCTGGTCCCCGGCGTGCGCCGCTTCGAGTACTTCCGGCTACTGGAGCGCATCTCCCGCGGCGAGTCCGACTTCGCGGAGCTGGCCGCGAGCCAGGAGGAGTACGACAACCACTTCGTCGATGCCCCCGCCTGGTGGCGCGAGCGCACCGCCAATCGCCGTTGACAACCGAGTGATCCGCGCGTCGAAGCCGCGCCAAACAACAATAAAACCCACCGCTGAGCGCTATGCTTCGGACGTGTTCATCGCCCGCCCGCAAACCCGGGGCAGCAGATGATCAGTGGCTCGGCGGGCACGGTGGCAGCGACGGCGCGAGTACCTCGACGAGCCGGTCTTCGCCGGATATACCCAACCGTGAGCAGCAGCACCGAGCAGGACGGAGCCCTCGTGATCGCGAAACCCCGTCCGGCCCGCACTCGCCCGCGCCGCGTCCCCCACCCCTCCGGGCGCCTCTCAGCGAATTCTTCGCAATCGGTATGTCAGGGGGGCTGAGCGCCGGTGGCAGCACACGGGTCGAGCTCGATTCTGGTCGTCGCCGACGCCGACGACCGGCACGCGGCTGCGGTGGCGGCGACCGTGCGAGAACAGCACGGCCTCAACGCCATCCGGCTCGATCCGCGTGAGTTCCCGTCGCGCACCGGGAGTTTCCGGGTGGATCGGGGCGGCACCGCGCGCTCGCTCTCCCGGATCGTCGGGCTGGACGACGTGCGCTCGGTCTGGTGGCGCCGCACCACCGGGCACACCGTCCCGCACGCGGGCGGCGCGGAGGCGCAATCGGAGAGCGACGGCTTCCTGCAGGGGCTGCTCTGGTCCATCCCGGCCTACTGGGTCAACGACCCGGGCGCCGATCGCACGGCGTCGCGGCGGATCGTGCAGCTGGAGACCGCGGGGCGGGCCGGCTTCGCCATCCCGGAGACGCTGATCACGAACGACCCGGACGAGGCGCGCAGCTTCGTCGGCTCGCGCCCCGGCGCGGTGGTGCGCAAGCGCGGGAACGCGGGCGGCCGGGCCCGCACCCGGCTCTGCACCGACGCCGACCTCGGCGATATCGAGGCCATCCGGGACACCCCGACCGCCTTCCAGGACTACATCGCCGCCGAGTGCGACCTGCGCGTGGTCTGGGTGGACGGGGTGGAGTGGGCGGTCCGGATGGTGCCCGGCCACAGCGGGGGCAGCGCACCACCGGCGTACCTGCGGCCCGAGCGGCTGCCCGCCTCGGTGGGCAAGTCGCTCACCACGCTCATGGGCGCGCTCGGGCTGAGCTTCGGGGTGCTCGACCTGCGGATCGGCCTCGACGGCGAGTACTACTTCCTCGAGGTCGACCCGCAGGGCCGGTTCGCGCACCTCGCCACCAGGGCGGATCTGCCCATCTTCCGCAGCCTGGCGAACCTGCTCGTGCTCGGGGACGGCGCCGTGGCCGACCTGTGAACCGGGTGCTCGACCGAACCACCGTGCGCCGCAATCGTTCCCGGGCACAGCCGAGCCACCCGGAGCTGCCGGGCACCGCCGGGGTTCGGGGCTAGGACGCCGCCTTGCGCCGGTTCGCACCGCCGCGGCTGCGCAGTTGCACATCCGATTCCACGAGCACATTGTGGATGAAGCCGTACGAGCGGCCGGTCGACTGGGCCAGCGACCGGATGCTGGCGCCGGCTTCGTACTGCTTCTTGAGCTGGGACTGCAGCCGATCGCGTGACTTCCCGGTGACCCGGGTTCCCTTCGCGAGCGGCGGCTCACCGGCGACCTTCGCGCCGGCCGATCTGGTAGAGGCTGTCCTGGGCGCGGCAGTCGTGCCGGTTCCGGGCCGATCCTTGCGTGTGGGCCTGTCGCTCATTGGCTTCCTCCGAGTCGCCGAGCAGCGCTCATTCCAGGCTAGACAAGGCACCGGCCACGATCAACGAAAGTTTGTGATGAAAGTCACGCGAGCTGAATCAATTCCAGATATTCGGCCGACCAGTGGTCCTCGGTGCCGTCCGGGAGCAGGATCACCCGCTCCGGATCGAGCGCCTCGGCCGCGCCGGGGTCGTGCGTCACCAGCACCACGGCGCCCGCGTACGTGCGCAGCGCGTCGAGCACCTGCTCGCGGGAGATCGGGTCCAGGTTGTTCGTCGGCTCGTCCAGCAGCAGCACGTTCGCCGCCGATGACACCAGCCCGGCCAGCGCCAGCCTGGTCTTCTCGCCACCGGAGAGCGTGCCTGCGGGCTGCTCCAGCTGCGGCCCGGTGAACATGAAGGCGCCGAGCAGGCTGCGCAGCTCCTGCTCCCCCGCATCCGGTGCGGCGTGCCTGATGTTCTCCCACACCGAGGCGCGGTCGTCGAGGGTGTCGTGCTCCTGGGCGAAGTAGCCGACCTTGAGGCCGTGCCCCGGATCCAGCTGCCCGGCACTGGGCTGCTCGACCCCGGCCAGCAGCCGCAGCAGTGTGGTCTTGCCCGCGCCGTTCAGCCCGAGCACCACCACCCGGCTGCCGCGGTCGATGGCCAGGTCGACGCCGGTGAAGATCTCCAGCGAGCCGTACATCTTGGTCAGGTTCGATGCCATGAGCGGTGTCTTGCCGCAGGCGGCAGGCTCGGGGAACTTGATCCTGGCCACCTTGTCGGCCACCCGCACGTCGTCCAGCTCGGCGAGCAGCCGGTCGGCGCGCTTGGCCATCTGCTGCGCCGCAGTGGCTTTGGTGGCCTTGGCGCCGAGCTTCGCGGCCTGCACGCGCAGCGCGGAGGCCTTCTTCTCGGCGTTGGCGCGCTCGCGGCGGCGGCGCTGCTCGTCGGTGGCGCGCGCGTCCAGGTACTTCTGCCAGCCCATGTTGTAGATGTCGGCCTCGCCGCGCACCGCGTCCAGGAACCACACCTTGTTCACCACGTCGGCGAGCAGGTCGACATCGTGGCTGATCACGATGAGCCCGCCGTCGTGGTTCTGCAGGAAGCCGCGCAGCCAGGTGATCGAGTCGGCGTCCAGGTGGTTGGTCGGCTCGTCCAGCAGCAGCACCGTGTCGGAGCGGCCGCCGCTGCCGTCGGAGGCGGCGAAGAGGATCCTGGCCAGCTCGATGCGGCGGCGCTGACCGCCGGAGAGGGTGCGCAGCGACTGCCCGAGCACCCGGTCGGGCAAGCCGAGGCTGCTGCAGATCCGGGCCGCCTCACTCTCCGCCACGTACCCGCCGAGCGCGGAGAACCGCTCCTCCAGCCGGCCGTACTTGCGCACCGCGCGATCGCGCTCGGCGTCGTCGGCGACCTCGGCCATCAGCGCCTGCTGCTTCTCCATCTGCCGGATCAGCGCGTCCAGGCCGCGCGCCGAGAGCACCCGGTCCCTGGCCAGCACGTCCAGATCGCCCTCGCGCGGATCCTGCGGCAGGTAGCCGACATCACCCGAGCGGATCACGGTTCCCGCGTACGGCTCGCCCTCGCCGGCCAGGATCCGCAGCGTGGTCGTCTTCCCCGCGCCGTTCCGGCCGACCAGTCCGATCCGGTCGCCGTTCTGCACCCGCAGCGCCGAGCCGGGCGCGGTGAGCAGGGTGCGGACTCCGGCCCGGACCTCCAGGTCGGTCGCGGTGATCACAGGAAAATCTCCTCGCTTGTTCAGGACGGGCGGCGGGGCCGATCGGTCGCCGTTCTCGCAGTGTGCGCGGCCCACATGCCCCGGAACCACCGATTTTACCGGTCGCCGTAAGGTGCCTTGCCATGACTACCGATCTGTCGGGCCGCAGTGCGCTGGTCACCGGAGCCAGCCGGGGTATCGGCCACGCCGCCGCCGCCGAACTGCTGCGCCGCGGGGCGAACGTGCTGATCACCGCGCGCAAGCCGGAACCGCTCGCGGAAGCCGCCGCTCAGCTGCGGGCGCTCGGGCATTCCGGGGCTGTCGCCACGCACGCCGGGAACTCCGGGGACGCGGTGGCGCGGGCCGAAGCCGTGCGGCGCACGGTCGAGGAGTTCGGCTCGCTGGACATCCTGATCAACAACACCGGGATCAACCCGGTCTACGGGCCGCTGGTCGACGCCGATCTGGACGGGGTGCGCAAGATCTTCGACGTCAACGTGGTCGCCGCGGTCGGGTACGTGCAGGAGGCGTACCGGGCGTGGATGGGTGAGCACGGCGGGGCCGTCGTCAACGTGGCCAGTGTGGCCGGGTTGCGGTCGACCGGGGTCATCGCCGCGTACGGGGCATCCAAGGCGGCGCTCATCCATCTCACGGGGGAGCTCGCCTGGCAGTTGGGGCCGGGGATCCGGGTCAATGCCGTCGCGCCGGGGGTGGTGAAGACGCGGTTCGCCGATGCGCTGTACAGCGCGGACGAGTCGGCGGTTGCCGAGGGGTATCCGCTGAAGCGGCTCGGGGCGCCGGAGGATGTGGCCGGGCTCATCGGGTTTCTGGTGTCCGACGCGGCGGGGTGGATCACCGGCGAGACGGTGCGGGTCGACGGTGGGCTGCTCGCCACCGGCGGGCTTTAGGGGGTTTCCTCCGGGGAGTTGTTCGCCGGGGTGGTTTCGCGGGGGGTCCGCTTCGCGCGGGGTTCCGGCGTGGCGGTCTTGCGGGCGGTCGCACGCCCGGCCGGGGGGTTCTGTGCGCCCTCGGTCGCGGGGGTCGCTGTCTTACGTGCGGTGGTCCGCTCGGCCGGCGCGGTGGGTGCGCCGTCGACGGCTGGAGCCGCCGCTTTGCGCACGGTGGTCCGCTCGGCCGGCGGAGTCGGTGCGCCGTCGACCGCGGGATTCGCGGCTTTACGCACGGTGGTCCGCTTGGCGGGCGGGTTCGGCACGCCGTCGACCGCGGAGCTCGCCGTCTTGCGCGCCGCAGTCCGCTTGGCCGGCGGGTTCGAAGCGCCGTCGACCGCGGAGCTCGCCGTCTTGCGCGCCGCAGTCCGCTTGGCCGGCGGGTTCGAAGCGCCTTCGACCGCAGGGGGCGCCGTCCTGCGCGCCGCCGTGCGCTTGGCCGGGGCCTTGCGGGCAGCGGCCTTCTTCGCGGGAGGCGTTGTCTCCGTCGGGATTTCGGCTGTGGACGATGTCGCGGCGGGAGCTGCTTCCCGAGCGGCGGCGATCGTTGCGTCGGTGATCGCCGCGGCGTCGGGGGACGTGCTCGCGGCCGGGGCGGATGTCGCGGCGGTGGACGCGTCCGGGGCGGGGGTGAGCGGCTGCGCAGGCGCCGCCGCCTCGACACCCGGCGGCGCTTCGCCCGTCGGCGTCGCGGAGTCCGGATCGGCCGGCGCGGCAGTGGCCGGCGGCGCGGCCTTCCTGGTCGCCCGCCTGCCCGGCGCCTTCCCGGCCGCCGGGCCGTTCGCTGCGGTCTTGCGCGCGGTTCGCTTCGCTGGAGCGGGCGCCTGCTCGGCGACGGCAGGCTCGGTGGCCGCCGCCGTCGGCGCGGTCGTGGGCTCGGCGGGCACGGCGACCGCCGAGTCCGCGACCGTCGAGTCCGCGACCTCCGAGTCCGCGACCGTCGGGGCGGCGGCTGTCGCGGCGGCGGCCGTCGGGGCGGCGGCTGTCGCGGCGGCGGCCGTCGGATCCCCAGTCGACGGGTTCCGAGGTGCAGGGTCCGGGGCGGGCCGGACTGTGGGGGCCGGATTCGCAGCGGGCGGGTCCGCGGGGGCAGGGAGCGTGGGCGGCGCGGCGGTGGCCGGTGCCCTGCGCGCGGCGGCTCGCTTTCGGGCCGGCGCCTTCTCGGTGCGGACCGCTTCCTCGACCGGCGCCCCGGCTTCCGATGCCGCTGCCTTGCGCGCGGCAGTCTTGCGCGGGGCGGCCTTCTTCGTGGGCGCGGCTTCGTCGCCGACGACAGCCGGGACCGCCTTCTTGGCCGGCGTTCTACGCGCGGTCGCGCGCTTGGCGGGCGCAGCGGCTTCGGCCTGCTCCACCGGAGTCTCGGCGGTTGCCGGAGCAGCCGTTCTGCGCGGAGCGCGCTTCGTGGGCGCCTTCTTCGCGGGAGTGTCCGAAACCTTCTCGGCGGCAACGGGTTCTGCCGCTACAGCCTTGCGCGGTGCGCGCTTCCGAGCCGGCGCCTTTTCGGCAGGCACGGTCTCCGCGACCGCAGCGGTTCCGGCGACAGCGGCGTCGGCAGCCGGGGCCACATCACCGCCCGCTACGGCTGTCCGCGCGCCGATCTCGGCGGACTCGGCAGCCGTTCGGCCCCCGACGGCTGCTTCGACGCCGGGCTCGATCGCGGAGTCTTCGCCGGGATCGACGCCTGGATCCGCCACCGGCGCAGCCGTGGCTGTATCGACTTCGGTCATGGATAGGAGCGCGTCGTCGACGGCGGAATCCGCTCCCGGGCGAGCCGGCTCATCCGACGCCGACTCGACCCCGGCGACCAGCGGCGAGATCTCGTCGTCGGCTCCAGCGGCCGGGCCGGACAGCTCGAGCGGCGCCGGACCGACGTCGGCGACCAGCGGCGAGACCTTGTCGTCGGCTTCGGTGACCGAACCGGACACCTCCCGCGGCGCCGGATCGACGTCGGCGACGACGGCGGGCGATGCCGCCTCTGCCACGGGGCGAGCGGCGGTGCCGGCTTCGCGCCGCACACCGGGCTCGGCAACGGCCGCGGACGAACCAGCGCTACCCGCGGCAGCCGACGGCACCGTCCGCGCGGACGGCGAACCGTTCCGCTCGACAGCGGAATCCTCCCCCTTCCCGGACCGGAACGCCGACGCCTTCCCCGAAACTCCGGCAGCAACCGGCTCCGCCGTGGCAAGACTCGGCTTCTCATCGATCAACCACCGCGCGGGCGCGGCACCGACCGGAACCACCGCCGGCGCTCCCTCGTCCAACCCGAACCGCGCATGCACGTTCCGCAGGAACCCGGGCGCGTACCACACGCGATCCCCGAGCAACTTCATCCCGGCGGGCAGCAGGAATCCCCGCACCAGGGTGGCGTCGACCAGCACGGCGAGCGGCAACCCGATACCGAACGCCTTGATGAAGGTGATGTCGGAGGCCAGGAACCCGAGCAGCACCAGCGAGATGAGCACCGCGGCGGCGGTGACGATGCGCCCGATCCGCTCCAGCCCGAGCGCCACCGCGGCCTCGCTGTCGCCGGTGCGCCGGTACTCCTCACCGATCCGGCTGAGCAGGAACACCTGGTAGTCCATGGCGAGGCCGAAGGCGATGCCGAAGAGCATGACCGGGACGGTGGGCGGCATGTCACCGGTGACGGTGAAGTTCAGCAGGCCGGAGAGGTGCCCGTCCTGGAAGATCCAGACCAGGGCGCCGAAGGTGGCGGTGAGGCTGAGCGCGCTCAGGATCAGCGCGAGCACCGGGAGCACGACGCTGCCGGTGAGCAGGAAGAGCGCGACGAGCATGAGCAGCACGACGAAACCCAGCGCCCACGGCAGCGCGGCGGTGATCGAGGCGAGCGCGTCGTCGTTGGTCGCGGCGATGCCGCCGATCAGCACGGGCGAGGGGGCGGGCAGGCCGCGCACCTCGTCGACCAGGCGGTCGAGCGCGGCGGGATCGGCGGTGGCGGGGACGATGTTCAGGTAGGCGGCGTTGTCGGCGCCGAAGCCGGAGTGCAGCGCGCCGGGGGCCGCGAACCGCATGCCGCCCGCGTAGCTGCCGGTGACGGTGTCCACCCGGCGCACGTCGGGCAGCTCGGAGAGCGCGGTGGCGTAGCCGCCGACCCCGTCGGCCGAGTCCGGCAGCACCGCGAAGAGCCCGTTCTGCTCGGTGATGCCGAATTCGTCGGCGAGGGTCTCGGCGATCTGGCGCGACGCCATGTCCGTCGGCAGCGCCCGCTCGTCCGGGAAGCCCAGGTTGATGTGCAGGAACGGGGAGCCGAGGAGCAGCAGCAGGGCGGTGACGGCCAGCCCGATGGGCAGCGGGCGGCGCATGACCAGGGTGGCCAGCCGGTGCCAGAAGCCGTCGGCGGCGGCGCCGGTGGCCCTGCGGCGCGGGCGCAGCCGCCCGCTGTCGATCCGGTGCCCGAGCAGCAGCAGCAGCGCGGGCAGCACGGTCAGCGAGACCAGCGCGGCCAGCGCCGCGACCAGCAGCCCGGCGTACCCCATCGAGCGCACCGCGACCAGCGGGAAGAACAGCAGCCCGGCGAGCGCGATGGCGACGGTGACGGCGGAGAAGGCGACGGTCCGCCCGGCGGAGCGCATGGTCGCGGCGAGCGCGGCCTTCGGCTCGGCGCCGCCGTCGAGTTCGTCGCGGAACCGGCTGATCAGCAGCAGGCTGTAGTCGATGGCGAGGCCGAGGCCGAGCAGGGTGGCGACATTGCTCGCGGTGGCGGCGACATCGGTGAGGCTCGCGACGGCGGTGAGCGCGCCGACCGTCAGCAGCACGGTGACGGCGGCGACCACCAGCGGCAGCGCGGCGGCGACCAGCCCGCCGAAGACGAAGAGCAGCGCGATCAGCGTGATCGGGAAGGCGATGGATTCGCCGAGCACGACGTCCTTCTCGGTCTGCTGCACGGTCTCGCGCAGCAGCATGGCGTAGCCGCCGACCCGGACCTCGAGCGGGCCCTGCGCGCCGCCGAAGCGCTCGGCGAGATCGCCGATCCGCGCGTCCACCTCGGATTCGGTGCCGAGCACGCTGGCGACGATCAGCCCCTTGCTGCCGTCGGCGCTGCGCAGCGCTGCCGGTTTGCCGTCGGTCCAGTACGAGCTGACCCCGGCGATTCCGGGTTCGGCGGCCAGGTCGCGGGCGAGCGTGGTGGCGGCGGTGCTCGCGGCGGCGTCGTCCACCGTGGAGCCGGTCTCGACGAGCAGCACCAGGTTGGGCGCGGCCTCGCCGAAGGTGTCGCGCAGAACCGTTGCGGCACGGGCTGATTCGCTGCCCGGGTCGCTGTAGCCGCCGCCCTGCACCTTGTCGAACAGGCCGGAACCGAACGCGCCGAGCCCCAGTGCGAGCGCCGCGAACACGATGAGAATCACCCTGCTGCGGGCCCTGGTCAGTTCGAACACCGAGCGTCCCCTCGTCCTGCGATCGTCGCCTTCGCGCCGCCGACCTGCGCGATCACCGCGAAACGCGGTGGCACCGGCCCGGCACGCGGCGATAGTAACAATGCCCGACGCAACGTTGCTGAGCGCGAAGGTGATTCCGGTCGCACCCGGTGCGGTCGCGCCGGATCGCCGCCGCCGGGCGATACGCTGCCCGCGACACCGGAGGAGCAGAATGGCGGATTCCGCACACGGGCCGTTCGACGTGGTGGTCTGCGGTCAGGGCCCGGCCGGGCGCGCGCTGGCGCACCGCTGCCTGGCACACGGCCGGACCGTCGCGGTGGTGGATCCGGCGCCGGAGCGGCGCTGGCGGGCCACCTACGCGGTGTGGGCGGACGAGCTCCCGGACTGGCTGGATCGGGCTGTCGTGGCGGCGACGGTGCCGGAGCCGGTGGCGTGGGGGCGGATCGAGCATCGGCTGGACCGCGCCTACGCGGTGCTCGACACCGGGCGGCTGCAGCGGGCGCTGGCGCCCGCGGGCGCGGCGGTCTTCGCCGACCGGGCCACGCGCCTGACGCCGCACGGCGTCACCCTGGCCTCCGGCGCGGAACTGCGCGGCGAGCGGGTGATCGACGCGCGCGGCCTGCGCCGCGATCCGGCCCGCGCCGAGCAGACCGCGCACGGCGTGCTCGTCCCCGCCGACCGGGTGCGCGGCACCGAGACGCTCTTCATGGACTGGCGCGGCGACAACGGCGCCGACCCGGCCGCGCCGCCGTCCTTCCTCTACGCGGTGCCGCTCGGCCCGGACACCGTCCTGCTGGAGGAGACCTGCCTGGCCGGACGCCCCGCGCTGGACGACGCCGAGCTGCGCCGCCGCCTGCACCACCGCCTCGCCGCCCGCGACATCCCGCTGACCGGCGCCGAGGAGATCGAGCGGGTGCGCTTCCCCGTGCAGGGCGGGCAGCCGGGTCCGGAGCGCTTCGGCGCGGCGGGCGGGCTGCTGCACCCGGCCACCGGCTACAGCGTCGCCGCCGCGCTCGCCGCCGCCGACACCGTCGCCACCGGCGGCACGCTGTGGACGCCGCGGGCCCGTGCGGTCGCGGCGCTGCGCGCGGCCGGGCTGCGCGCGCTGCTCGCACTGCCGCCCGAGCGGGTCCCCGACTTCTTCGACGCCTTCTTCACGCTGCCGCCGCAGCGGCAGCGGGCCTACCTCTCCGGCCCGGACGACCTCGCCGGGGTGCTCGCCGCCATGGCCGGGCTCTTCCCGCAACTCCCCCGCCGCACCCGCCTCGCCGTCGCCCGCGCCACGCTCGACCTGCGCGTCCGCTCGCAGAGACCGGGCGGTTCGGCCATGATGGAGTGATGCGGGCTATCTGGAAGGGCTCGATCGCGTTCGGGCTGGTGAACGTCCCGGTGAAGGTCTACACCGCCACCGAGGACCACGACATCCGGTTCCATCAGGTGCACGCCAAGGACGGCGGGCGGATCAAGTACGACCGGGTGTGCAGCGTCTGCGGGGAATCCGTGCAGTACGCCGATATCGACAAGGCCTACGAGTCGCCGGAGGGCGCCAAGGTCGTGCTCACCGACGAGGACTTCGCCAAGCTCCCCGCCGCGGAGAAGCACGAGATCCCGGTGCTGCAGTTCGTTCCCTCCGAGCAGATCGACCCGATCCTGTTCGAGAAGAGCTACTACCTCGAGCCGGACTCCACGACGCCGAAGGCGTACGTGCTGCTCGCCGCGACCCTGGAGCGCATCGACCGCACCGCGCTGGTGCACTTCACGCTGCGGCAGAAGACCAGGCTGGCCGCGCTCCGGGTGCACGACGGGGTGCTGCTGCTGCAGACCCTGCTCTGGCCGGACGAGGTGCGCGCGGTCGACTTCGAATCGCTGCAGGACGCCTCGAAGCCGCGGCCGCAGGAGATCTCCATGGCGGAGACGCTGGTGGAGTCGATGTCCGACGACTTCGAGCCGGAGCAGTTCACCGACGAGTTCCAGATCGAGCTGCGCAAGGTGCTCGACGAGGCCATCGCCAACGGCTCGGACACCCTGGTGAGCCGCCCGGAGCCGGAGAAGGAGCAGGTCGACGCCGAGGTGGTGGACCTGGTCGCCGCGCTGCAGCGCAGCCTGGAGGCGAGTGGGCGCCGGGCGGCGGGCGGTTCGGCCGCGACGAAGGCGCCCGCGAAGAAGTCCGCGAGCAAGGCCGCGGCCAAGGAGCCGGCCAAGAAGACCGCAGCGAAGAAGACCGCGGGCACCGCGAAGAAGAGCACCGCGCGCAAGGCGCCCGCGAAGAAGGCGCAGGAGCGCAAGGGCGCCTGACATTCCGGCGCCGGGGCAGCGACGCTAGGGTCGGTGGCATCCGACCGGCGCGCACCGGGTGCGCTCGACCAGGAGGCTCCGTGTCCCGCATCCGCGCCTTCGCCCGCAAGCCGCTCACCTGGATCGCCATCGGCGTTCTCGTGGTCGGCGCGGGCGCCGGGCTCGCCCTGTTCCAGCCGTGGCGGCTGGTCACGAACACCACCGTGGACGAGGCGGCGCCGACCCTGCCGAGCACCGGCTCCGGCGTCCCCGACGTGCAACCCCGGCTGCTCGCGCGCGGCGACTTCGTCTCGCACGAGCACGGCACCACCGGCGCCGCGGTGATCATCGCGCTGCCGGACGGCAGCCGGGTGCTCCGGCTGGAGAACCTGGACACCTCCGACGGCCCGGACCTGCGCGTCTGGCTCACCGACGCCCCTGTCCTGCCGGGCAGGGACGGCTGGTTCGTCTTCGACGACGGCGTGCACACCGACCTCGGCGCGCTGAAGGGCAACCGCGGTAACCAGAACTACCCGATCCCGCCAGGCACCGATCTCCCCGCGCTGACCAGCATCGCCATCTGGTGCGACCGCTTCGACGTCTCCTTCGGCGCCGCCGAGCTGCGCCCGGTCTGACCCCGGAGCCGCTGCGGCGACAGCGCTTCCGGCGAGAATAATGAGCGGACAGCCGCCGATCCGGTGTGCCACCATGTCCGCATACCGCCGATCGGGCGGGACGAGCGAGCAGAAGGAGGTGACGGCCGTGATCGACAGCAATTCCGGAGACGGGATGCGCGGTGTATATCGAGACGGCCGTCGCCTGTCCGAGGCAGCGCCGGGCACCGAATCACGGACACCGCCCGGCCTCGAGCGGCAGCAGTACGGCATTCCGGGTCGCTACCCGGCCGTCTGACCACGCCCCCTCTCCCCTTTCGTTCGCCCGACCCCGAAGGCCGGTGTCCCATGACGCTCTCCGTCGTCCCTTCGCACCCCCCGCCCACCGTCGAGAACTGGATCCACGCCAGCGTGCTCGTGCTGAACGCCAGCTACCAGGCGCTGCACGAGGTCACCGCCGACCGCGCCGTCACCCTGGTGCTGGCCGGGGTGGCGGAGGCCATGTTCGCCCGCGAGCCCTACTTCCCGATCCGCTCGCAGCGCCACGAGATCGCGCTGCCGGAGACCATCCGGCTGCTGCGGTACGTGCACGTGGCGCAGCGGCCCGCCGTGCACGACGAGAGCCCGGCGACCGCGGCCGGTGTGCTGCGCCGGGACGACCGGCGCTGCGGCTACTGCGGTGCGCGGGCGCACACCGTCGACCACATCCGGCCGCGCAGCAGGGGCGGCCCGAACACCTGGGCCAACCTCGTCGCCTGCTGCGCGCCCTGCAACACCGCCAAGGCGGACCGGACGCCGGAGGAGGCGGGGCTGACGCTGCTCTGGCAGCCGAAGGCCCCCGACCCGCTGGCCAGGCGGCAGCGCGACATCTGGCGCCGGCTCGCCGAGTGACCACCGAGAAAGGAGAAGGACGTGACCATCAACACCGCGACCACCCTGGCCACACTGCTCCCGCTCTCGGACGCGCGGGGCTGGCACCGGGCCGCCTGCCGAGGCGATCCGAACCACGAGGCGTGGTTCCCGTACCCCTCGGACGACTTCGGCTACGCCCGCGCGATCTGCGCGGGCTGCCCGATCCGCGCCGGGTGCGCGGAGTTCGCCGCGGACACCGGCCAGTCCGGGGTCTGGGGCGGGCGCGAGTACGACCGCGGCCGGCTCGTGCGGGAGTGAAACAGTGCGCGCCGCCGCCGGAACACCGGTGGCGGCGCGCACCCCTGCCCGCCACATAGACTGCCGCTCCGTGGGAACTCATCGCAGCAGCGAATCCGGTTCGCGGGGCGTCAGCGCGGGCGTCATCGCCGCGATCGTGGCGGTGGTGGTGCTGATCGCGGCGGTCGTCGGCTACCTCCAGCTGCGCGAGAGCGGGGACAGCCGCGACACCGCCGCCGCCGCCGAGTGCGTCGAGGGCACCGCCACGCTGGACGTGACGGTCGACCCGGTGCTGGCCGACCCGATCCGCGCCGTCGCCGACCGCTACAACGCCACCGCGCCGCGGGTGCGCGACCACTGCGCCGAGGTGCACGTGACCGCGCGCGCCTCCGCCGACGTGGCCGCCGCCTTCGCCGCGGGCACCTGGACCTCGCCGCTCGGGGCGCAGCCCGCGCTCTGGATCCCGGACTCCACCCGCTCGGTCGATGCGGTCCGGGTGCCGGGGCTGATCGAGGGCAACCCGACCTCGGTGGCGACCAGCGCCATCGTGCTCGCGGTCGCCGAGCCGCTGCGCGCTGCGCTGGACCAGGCCAAGGCGGCCTGGTCGGATCTGCCCCGGCTGCAGCAGGGGTCGCTGAGCGAGATCGGGCTGAGCGGCTGGGGCGGGCTGCGCATGGCGCTGCCCGCCGGCGACACCGCGACCGCCGCGGCGGTCGCCGTCGGCTCCTCGCTCTCCGGCGTCGACCCGCTCACCGTCGAGGCCGCGAAGACCGGCCAGGTGGTCTCGGCCATCTCGGTGCTCGCCGCCGAAGCGCCGCAATCCGCCGACCCGCTGACCGCGCTCGTCCAGGCCGCCTCGGAGAACCCGGACGCGCCGGTGCACGCCGTCGCCGCGACCGAACAGCAGGTGAGAGCCCAGGCGGGCGCCGCGATCTACCGGCCGATCGGGGCCGCGCCGCTGGCCGACTACCCGGCCGCGCTGATGACCGGCCCCTGGGTGGACGAGACCGAGAACCTGATCGCCGGGCTCTTCACCGACTACCTGCGCTCCCCCGCGCAGTCCGCGCTGCTGGCCGAGGCCGGGTTCACCGCGCCCATGGCCGCGCCCGCACCGGACAAGGCCACGCTCGACGCCGTGCGGCAGACCCTGGAGAACCCGGTGCTCGGCGTGAGCACAACGGTGCTGCTCGACGTCTCGTCCTCCATGGGCACCAAGGAGGGGACCATGACCCGGCTGGCGAACGCGCTGGCCGCGCTGCGCTCGTCGCTCACCACGCTGCCGCCGGACTTCGGGCTCGGCGTCTGGACCTTCGGCAAGAACCTGGACGGCAGCAAGCCGTACCAGGTGCAGACCCCGACCGCCGCGCTCACCGACACCCAGCGCAGCAGCCTGGACACCGCGCTGGGCGCGGTCAAGCCGTCCGAGACCAAGACCGATCAGGCCTACCCGACCCTGCTCGCCGCCTACCAGGAGGTGGCGGGCGCACCCGCCGCGGGCCGCACCAACTCGATCCTGCTCATCACCGACGGCCCGGACGACGACTCCGCGATCACCGGCGCGCAGCTGCTCTCCCGGATCGCCGAGGCGGGCGGGGCGGCGCCGGTGCGGATCGACGTCGTGGTCATCGGCACCGGCGACGGCGACACGCTGCGCACCCTGGCGGCGAACACCGGCGGCAGCTACGCCACCGTCCCCTCCACCAACGACCTGAAGTTCGGCACCGCCGTCGTGCAGGCGCTCACCAACCCCTGATCCGCATCCGGGCGCGTGCGGCGAGGCCGGTCACTCCGCGTACGCCTCGACCGGTGGGCAGGAGCAGACCAGGTTACGGTCGCCGAAGGCGCCGTCGATGCGGCGGACCGGCGGCCACACCTTGGCGCGGGTGTGCGCGACCCCGCGCGGGTACACCGCGACCTCGCGGGAGTACGGGTGCGTCCACTCCGCCACCAGCGAAGCGGCGGTGTGCGGGGCGCCGCGCAGCGGGTTGTCGTCGGCGGGCCAGACCCCGGCCCCGACCTGGTCGATCTCGCCGCGGATGGCGATCATGGCGGCGCAGAACTCGTCCAGCTCGGCCAGGTTCTCGCTCTCGGTCGGCTCGACCATGAGCGTCCCGGCCACCGGGAAGCTCATGGTCGGGGCGTGGAAGCCGTAGTCGGCCAGGCGTTTCGCCACGTCGTCGACGGTGACGCCGGTGCGCTTGGTGATCGCGCGCAGATCCAGGATGCACTCGTGCGCGACCATGCCGTGCTCGCCGGTGTAGAGCACCGGGAAGTGCTCGTCCAGCCGCCGGGCGATGTAGTTGGCGGAGGCGATCGCGGTGAGCGTGGCGCGGCGCAGCCCGTCGGCGCCCATCATCCGGATGTAGGCCCAGGTGATCGGCAGGATCGAGGCCGAGCCGTAGTGCGCGGCGGAGACGGCGCGCGAGCCGGTCTCCAGCGGGTCTCCGGGCAGGTACGCGGCGAGGTGCGAGCGCACCGCCACCGGGCCGACGCCGGGCCCGCCGCCGCCGTGCGGGATGCAGAAGGTCTTGTGCAGGTTCAGGTGGCTGACGTCGCCGCCGAAGCGGCCCGGCCGGGCCAGCCCGACCAGCGCGTTCAGGTTGGCGCCGTCCACGTAGACCTGGCCGCCCGCGTCGTGCACCAGCGCGCACAGCTCGGCGACCTCGTGCTCGAAGACGCCGTGCGTGGAGGGGTAGGTGATCATGATGCAGGCCAGCCGCTCGGCGTGGTCGCCGATCTTGGCGCGCAGGTCGTCCAGGTCGACGTCGCCGTTCTCCCGGCAGCGCACCACCTCCACGCGCAGCCCGGCCATGGCCGCCGACGCGGCGTTGGTGCCGTGCGCGCTGGACGGGATGAGGCAGGTGTCCCGGTGCGTGTCGCCGCGGTCCAGGTGGTAGCGGCGAATGGCGAGCAGCCCGGCGTACTCGCCCTGGCTGCCCGCGTTGGGCTGCAGGCTCACCGCGTCGTAGCCGGTGATGGCGCAGAGCCAGCCCTCCAGGTCGGCGATCAGCCGCAGCGTCCCGGCCGCGTCGGCGGCGGGGGCGTAGGGGTGCAGCCGGGCGAAGCCGGGCCAGGTGATCGGCTCCATCTCGGCGGTGGCGTTGAGCTTCATGGTGCAGGAGCCGAGCGGGATCATGCTGCGGTCGAGCGCGATGTCCTTGTCCGAGAGCCCGCGCAGGTAGCGCAGCATGGCGGTCTCGGTGCGGTAGCGGGTGAAGGCCGGGTGGGTCAGATACGCGGAGGTCCGGGTTTCGATGTCGACCGGCTCGCCCCCGGATTCGGCCGTGGCGCCGAAGGATTCGAGCACCGCGGCGATGTGCGCGGCGGTGGTGGCCTCGTCGCAGGCGACGGCGACGTGGTCGGCGTCGACCCGGCGCAGGTTGATCCCGCGCGAGCGCGCCTTGTCCAGCACCGCGTCGGCGCCGCCGGGGACGTGCGCGAGCACGGTGTCGAAGAAGCTGCCGTGCACGACGGCCGCGCCGAGCCCGGCGGCGAGCGCGGCGGCGTGGCCGTGCACCCGGCGGGCGATGGCGCGCAGCCCGTCGGCGCCGTGGTAGCTCGCGTACATGGCGGCGACGATGGCGAGCAGCACCTGCGCGGTGCAGATGTTGGAGGTGGCGCGCTCGCGGCGGATGTGCTGCTCGCGGGTCTGCAGCGCCAGCCGGTAGGCGGGGGCGCCGTCGGCATCCATCGAGACGCCGACCAGCCTGCCGGGCAGCTGCCTGGCGTGCGCGGTGCGCACCGCGAGGTAGCCGGCGTGTGGCCCGCCGAAGCCCATCGGCACCCCGAAGCGCTGCGTGGTGCCGAAGCAGACGTCGGCGCCCTGTTCGCCGGGCGGGGTCACCAGGGTCGCGGCCAGCAGGTCGACCCCGGCCGCGACCAGCGCGCCGCGCTCGTGCGCGGCGGTGATCAGCGCGGTCCGGTCGACGATCCGGCCGGAGGCGCCGGGGGTCTGCACGAGCACGCCGAAGAAGTCGCCGTCCGGGAGCTCGCCGCCGGCGAGATCGGTGGTCACGATCTCGAGCCCGAGCGGCTCGGCCCTGGTCGCGAGGATCGTGCGGGTCTGCGGGAAGACGTCGGCGTCGACCAGCAACCGGTTGCTCTTCGACCTGCTCGCGCGGTGCAGCAGCGTCATGGCCTCGGCGGCGGCGGTGGCCTCGTCCAGCATGGAGGCTCCGGCGACCTCCATGCCGGTCAGGTCGCAGACCATGGTCTGGAAGTTGAGCAGCGCCTCCAGCCTGCCCTGGCTGATCTCCGGCTGGTAGGGGGTGTAGGCGGTGTACCAGGCCGGGTTCTCCAGCAGGTTGCGGACCAGTACCGGCGGGGTCAGGGTGTCGGAGTAGCCGAGTCCGATCATCGAGGTGGCGACGGTGTTGGCGGCGGCCAGCTCGGCGAGCTCGGCCAGCACCTCGTGTTCGCTCGCGGCGGGCGGCAGCGCGTCGAGGCCGCCGCCGTCCAGGATGTCGGCGGGCAGCGCGGCGGTGGCGAGGGCGTCCAGCGACGCGACGCCGGTGACTTCGAGCAGCCGGGCGACCTCGGCCGCGTCGGGGCCGATGTGGCGGTCGGCGAAGGAACGGGTCACGGCAACTCCAGGGGTCGGGCGGTGGGCCCTCCCCCTCTGTCGTGGTGCCTGAGAGATTCGGTGGCCGGTCCGGCCCCTTTCCCCATGGGCGGGCGGCCCGCGGCCACCGCTTTCCAGAGGCGCCGGTGACCGCACGGTCCCTGGTGCCTGAGAGATTGACGGGGAGGTGCTGCTCCTTCGGCGCCCGGACCTCGTCGGTCCGGAACTCTCCCGCACGGCGACGACGCCCCGCCAGTCTAAGCCGCCGGGCGGTTCCCGGCGTCCCCGCCGGGCCGGGGTGTAGCGCTCGTCACGCTCGGGCGTTCTTCCGCGGCGGCGGCGCCCGCCGGACCCACCCGGCCGACGGGCGCCTCGCGGTCAGCGCGGGCCGCGGCTGGAGACGTCGCGTCGCGACCGAGCGCCCGGCCCCTACACCGGCAGACCGGCGCGGACCCTGCCCGCGGCGAGGACGACGGCCGCGGCCTGCACTGCGACCAGGCGATCGATCGGCACCTGGCACCCCGGCGCGGCGGTGTCGATCGCCGCGCACCACTCCGCGAACACCGCGGCGAACCGGGTCCGCTCGGCCGCGATCCGCGGCGAGCGCCCGGCCTCGGCGGCGAGCAGCCTGCTGAGCATGCCGCCGACCCGCAGCCGCAGCATGCCGGTCCAGACGTACTTCTCCACGAAGATCTCGCCGAGCGTGGCGGGCCGATCCCGCCCGAGCGCCTCCTTGGCGGCGGCCAGCCCGGGGATATTGCCGAGCACCGCGCGCACCGCCCGCTCGAACGGGCTGCGCCCGCTCAGCTCGCCCTCCACCCGGCGCAGCACCGCGGCGACGACGGCACCGGTCTCCCGGTAGTCGGCGGCGGTGGCGGCGAGTACCGCGGCCAGCGAGCGGTCGCCGGGGGTGCGGTCGGTGACCCGCGGGTCGATCCACAGCGGCAACTCGCTGACCAGCAGCGCGGAGCCGAACCGGGCGGAATAGTCGCGGCTGCCCCCGCCGCCGAGCGCGGCCACCGGCTCCACGCCGGCGGCGGCGAGCACATCGGCCATCTGCCCGAAGGGCGGCAGCTCGAAGACGCCGGGCGCCCACACCCGCGCCCCCGGCGAGTCCGGCTCGCCCCGGTGCAGCGGCAGCCCGGCGGCGTCGAGCAGCGCGGTGAGCGCCGACCAGTAGCCCGGGTCGCCGCCGGTGGTGTAGAAGAAACCGCCGCCGAACTCGGCATTGTGCAGTGAGGCGATGAGCGCGGG
>NZ_JBHSAX010000019.1:0-100223 GCF_042650385.1 Nocardia jiangsuensis | reverse complement strand
GGGGGCCCCGCGCCAGGTGGTCGGGAAGCACCACTCGGGCTGCTCGGCGGCGGGCGGGCGGTAGAAGTGCCTGGCGACCGCGGTGCGGGTGAGCGGCCCGGCGTACCACTCCTCGTTCAGCCGGGTGCCGTCCGGATCGACGCAGAGCACGAAGTGCCAGGTGGCGCCGAGGCAGTCGGATTCGGGAGCGGCCAGCCTGCCGAGCAGGTGCCTGATGGTGGCGAGCCCGATCGGCTCGTTCGGGTGCGGATTGCCGAAGACCAGGATGTTGTGCCCGCCCGACCCCACGCGGACCGCGCGGATCGGGTCACCGCCGCGGGAGCGGCCGAGCTCGCTGATCCGGACCCGGTCCGGGTGCGCGGCGGCAAGCCGGTCGGCGAAGGCGTAGAGCTCGTCCACCGTGGGAAAGGCGTCGATCTCGCCGATCCGGCCGACGACCTCCGCCACCCCCATCACGTCCCCCTGGCTCACGTCCCCCCTCTGTCCTGCCGATCCGCACCGCCCGCCGACGCGGCACCGGCCGGCCCTCCCGGGCCGGCGCCGCGCGTCCCCCGCGATCAGCCGGTCTTGCGGTTCAATTTCGCCTTGCGCCGGTACGCCAGCTCGTCCTCCGGCCGGTCGGTGGCCGAGGTTGCCCGCTCCGCCGGGAAGTTGGCGATCACCCCGGAGAGTTCCCGCATGGCGCCGCTCACCGCGATGCCGAAGACGCCCTGCCCGCCCTGCAGTAGATCGACGACCTCCTCGGCCGACGTGCATTCGTAGACCGACGTCCCGTCCGAGAACAACGTGATCCCGGCCAGATCCCGCACCCCCCTGCTGCGCAGATGATCGACGGCGATCCGGATGTTCTGTAAGGAAATACCGGCGTCCAGCAGTCGTTTCACGATCTTCAGGACCAGGATGTCCTTGAACGAATAGAGACGCTGACTCCCCGAGCCCGCCGCACCGCGGACGGACGGCACCACCAGGCCGGTTCTGGCCCAGTAATCGAGCTGCCGATAGGTGATGCCGGCCACCTGGCAGGCACTGGGCACGCGGTAACCGACGAGCTCGTCGGGCACCGTGTCGTCGGGAAACAGGCCTGGCTGTACTGCGTCCTGCGATTCCTCTGCCATTGACCACTCCCTTGCTACGCGACGCCGCACCCGACCGGCGCGCACCCGATGCATCTCGGCACCGGGCCGCGCTCACCTCACGGCACTGGTCACCGTCCGGCTTTGTCACCACCGGTTCCCCGCACCTGGGGTCCCGGTCCAACTTTCGAGATTACTCTTTCTGTTTAGATTCTCGGTCGAAGGGCATCGTCGAACCAAACGCGACGCGCGGTCAATGTCTAGACCTGTACTTCAGGTCAAGACATTTTCCGGCTCAGCTGTCGGTGGCCTTGAAATCATCGGGCGAAACCGACTCGAGGAATTCCTTGAATTTCTCGACCTCGTCCTCGCGCTCGTCCGGCATCACCAGCCCGGCCTCCGCCAGCACCGGCTCCTCGGCGTAGATGGGGCAGCCGACGCGCAGCGCGATGGCCACCGAGTCCGACGGGCGGGCCGAGATCCGCTTGTCGTTGTCGAAGACCAGGTCGGCGTAGAAGGTGCCCTCCTGCAGGTCGACGATGCGGACCTCCTTGAGGGTATGCCCGAGCTCGGTGACGATGAGCTTGATCAGGTCGTGGGTGAGCGGCCGGATCGGCGTCACGCCCTCCTGCTCCAGCACGATCGCGGTGGCCTCGGCCTGCCCGATCCAGATCGGCAGGTACCGGTCGCCGGAGACCTCGCGGAGCAGCAGCACGGGCTGGTTCTGTGGCTGCTCCACACGGATGCCGATCACGCGCATTTCGCTCATCGCACTGCCTCCCATACCTCGCCGGCCAACCGGCATGACGCCGCGGAGCTCGCCGCACCACGAGTCTAAGCGAATTCCGAGCGGCACCGCGATGGCCCGGATCCGGCGCGCGGCGCGCCGGAAGAGCGTTGCCCCAGCAAGACCGGGGTGCCGCGGGGCGGTCAGCTGCCGAGTGCGCGCACGCCGGCCTTCACCAGGCAGGCATGCAGGGTGAGCGAGAGCGCGGCCAGTTCGCGCACGGTCTCGTCGGCGCGCGCCCGTGCGCCCGCGTCCCGGTTCTTGGCGATCGGCGCGACGATCTGGGCCACCAGCGCGGCCTCCCGATCGGCGGCCAGCTTGAAGGCGCGCAGGTGTCTGGCCTCCAGGCCGAACTCGGCCATCGCCCGCGCGACCCTGGCCAGGGTGACGGCGTCGCCGTCGAAGAAGCCGGCCGCGCCCGGCGTGATCAGCCCGGCACGGATCAGGTCGTTGAGGAAGGCATCGGTGATCTCGGCCTGGGCGCACAGGTCGGCTCTCGTCACCCGAATCTGGTGGTCCACTCGCAGCTCGTCCGCGCTGATCTCCCCCGGAACGACACCGAGCCGGCGCGGCGGCGGCACGCTCGCCGGACCGCGCGGCGCGCGATCGGCCGGACGCTCCGGCGCAGCCGCCCGCGCGCGCGCTTCCCGCACGCCGAGCGTCGCGGCGCCGCTGTCGATCGCCTCCAGCTGCTCCTTGATCACCTTGAGCGGGAGGTATTGGTCCCGCTGCGCGGTGAGCACGAAGCGCAGCCGTTCACAGTCGGCCACCGAGAAGCGGCGGTACCCGGACGGCGTGCGTTCGGGGCGGATGAGCCCCTCGGATTCCAGGAAGCGGATCTTGGAGATGGTGATGTCCGGGAAATCGGGGCGCAGCAGATCCAGCACGGAGCCGATCGACATTCCTCCGCGTGCCCACTGCGCCGCCCCGGTCACCGCAATCCGTCCCTTTCCGTCCGGAACCGTGTGCGGCGCCGGAGCCAGGGCGGTGCACCACCGCCCTGCCCCGGCGCCGCCGATCTCACAGGCTGCCCGCGCCCGTCGACGACTCGTTCACCGAGGCGCGCGGCCCGGTGAGGAAGACCAGACGGAACTTGCCGATCTGTACCTCGTCGCCGTTCTGCAGCTCCGAGGAGTCGACCGGCTCCCGGTTGACGTAGGTGCCGTTCAGGCTGCCGACGTCGACCACCTGGAAGGAATCGTCGTCCTGCCGGAACTCGGCGTGCCGACGGCTCACGGTGACGTCGTCGAGGAAGATGTCGCTGTCCGGATGGCGGCCCGCCGACGTGGTCGGCTGGTCCAGCAGGAACCGCGAACCCGCGTTGGGACCCCGCTTGACGACCAGGAGGGCGGCCCCGACGGGCAGCCCCTCGACCCCCTGCACCGGCTGTTCGCCGGTCGGCTCTGCGGAGCGCGACGCCTCGACCTCGTTCAGGAAATCCGCGCGGAAGACCGACGTGGTCTCAGCCGCGCTCTCCCCGTAACCCGGGTCATTGTTCTCGCTCACCGTTTCTCTCCTCCTCGAACCTGATTATCCATGCAAGCAGGTGAAGCCATGTCCGACACGAGCGTGTCGCGACGCCGGATTCCGCATTCGGCGACGGCCGATGGCGTTGGCATCGACCGTACCCTGCCAGGGTGTCGCTGTGCAGGGAGAACCGGGAAGGCTGGATCAGCCCCCGATAACTCCTCGATAACCCTCCGCGTCGAGCAGTTCGTCGAGCGTTTTCCCGAGGCCGTCCGCGTCGGCGACCTCCAGCTCGAAGAGCCACCCGGCGTCGTACGGGTCGCTGTTCAGCGCCTCCGGCGCCGACCCCAGATCCTCGTTCACCGCAACGATTCTCGCGGCCAGCGGGGCGTAGATGTCGGAGACGCTCTTGGTCGACTCCACCTCCGCGATGCCGTCACCCGCGGCGACCTCCTTGTCGACCTCGGGCAACTGCACGAACACGACGTCACCCAGTTGTGACTGGGCGTAGTCGGTGATGCCGACCCGGACCCGCGCCGGGCCGACCCTGCGCACCCACTCGTGCTCCTCGGTGTACCGCAGGTCCTCCGGAGTCAGGGTCACGGGCCGTCCTTTCGTCGTGAACGTCGGGGCAACTCTATGCGAGGACCGGCACCGGCGACCGGCGGGATCGCCCGCGCCACCGCGGCGGCCTTCCCGAGGTAGAGCAGGCCGGTCCAGACGTACACGGCCGTGCCCCAGATCAACAGTGCCCCGCCGAAGGCCCGTCCGAAACCGTCGGCGGGCCAGTCCATCTCCCCCGCGAGCAGCCAGGGCAGCGCCGACATCAGCGCGAAGGTGGCCGCCTTGCCCAGGTAGATCACCTCGGGCGGGGGCAGCTCGCGGCGCCGGTAGATCGGCAGCGTCGCGGTCAGGATCAGATCCCGGCCGACGAGGATCAGCGCCACCCAGAGCGGAAGCAGGTCGCGCAGGACGAAGGCGGCCAGCGTGGTGACCAGGAAGAGCCGGTCGACGAACGGGTCGAGCAGCGCGCCGAGCTTCGAGGACTGGTCGAGCAGCCGGGCCAGCTTGCCGTCGAGGAAGTCGGTGAAGCCGCTGGCGAGCAGCAGCGCGAAGGCCCAGCCGTCGGCGCGCTCCACCAGCAGCAGCCAGAGGAATACCGGGACGCCGACCAGGCGCAGCACACTCAGCACGTTGGGCACGGTGAGTATCCGGTCGCTCGTCACGCCCCGTGCTTACCGCACGCATCGCCGCCGCGCCACGGCCGGGCCGGTGTTTCGGCGCCGCGGGCTCGCGGGAATGTGCCGAAGATCATCTCGGCGCCGTGGTCCGAACCGGACGTTCCGGGCGAGCATCGCGCCGCGCCCCGCCGGGAGCCCGGCAACCGGCTAGCGTATTCCTTCGTGTCCGATGAGCTGCTCGACCTGCGCAGGTACTCCCCCGCCGCGGAGATGCGCGAACGCGGCCGCGCGCTGCGACAGCGCACGCCGCTCGGCGCGCGGGACCGGGCGGCCGAGGGCGCGCACCGCCCGGCGGTGCTCGACTTCATCGCGGCCAGCAACCGCGGGCGGCTGCCCCACCTGATCCCGCTGCGGATGGGGCGGATGGCGGCATCGCCGTTCAGCTTCTACCGCGGCGCCGCCGGGCTGATGGCCGCCGATCTGGCCGGCGGCCCGGAGAGCGGGCTCACCGCGCAGCTCTGCGGCGACGCGCACGCCGCCAACTTCGGGCTCTACGGCAGCGCCTCCGGCGAGATCATCATGGACATCAACGACTTCGACGAGACCGTCGCGGGGCCATGGGAGTGGGACCTGGAGCGGCTCGCCGCCAGCCTGGTGCTGGCCGGGCGGGTGGCCGGGGCAGGCGAGGACGACTGCCGCACCGCCGCCCGCGACGCCGCGCGCTCCTACCGCAGGGCCGCCGCCGAGCTGGCCGAGCTGCCGTTCATGCAGTCCTGGTCCGCGCTGCCGGACGAGTCGGTGCTGGAGCGGGCGCAGGCGCACGGGCTCATCGACGACTTCGAGAAGGCCGCGAAGAAGGCGCGCAAGAACACCAGCGCCAAGGTGGTCGCCAAGTGGGTGGAGGAGCGCGACGAGCACGGCGAGGGGCTGCGCAGGCACCGCTTCGTCAGCGACCCGCCGCTGCTCACCCGGGTCGAGGAGAGCGTGCGCGAGGCGGTGCTCGGCGGGCTGGAGCGGTACGGCGCCTCGCTGCGCGAATCGCGGCGCACCCTGCTCTCCCGCTTCGCGCTCTCCGACGTGGCGCTCCGGATCGTCGGCACCGGCAGCGTCGGGCTGCGCACCTACGTGGCGCTGCTGCACGGCAACGGACGCGAATCGCTGGTGCTGCAGGTGAAGCAGGCCATCCCGTCCTCGCTCGCGCCCTTCCTGCCCGGCACGCCGCCCGCGCACGACGGCGAGCGGATCGTGCAGGGCGCCAGGCTGGTTCAGGTCGACACCGACATCCTGCTCGGCTGGACCTCGTTCGACCCGGACGGGACCGGCACCGAGCTGCCCTTCATCGTGCGGCAGTTCCGCAACCAGAAGGGCAGCATCGACCCGGCCGGGCTCACCAGCCAGGATCTGGACGACTACGGCAGGCTCGCCGGCGCGCTGCTGGCCAGGGCGCACACCCGCTCGCTCGACCCGCGGCTGCTCGCCGGATACCTCGGCGACGAGGCGGAATTCGACGCCGCCGTGGAGAATTTCGCGGTCCGCTACGCCGACCGCACCGAGGCCGATCACGCCGAGCTGACCTCGGCCATCCGCTCCGGCGTTGTCGCGGCGGAGGAGCCCCGGTAATTTCGAACACGTCACTTTCGACGCGAAGGGCGGTTCTCTCGAATGCTCGTCCGCATGCAGAACTCCGGGGGCAGCAATGCCGAACGCGCCCTGCTCGACTGGTTGCGCACCTGGAAGGACCCGCGCAGCCCGCACGGCGTCGCCACGCTCAATGTCAGCCTGTTCCACACCAATCGGCTCTTCCCGCTGGACGCGGTGATCTGGACGCCGACCAGCTGCGTGATCATCGAGGCCGAGGCGCTCGCCGCGCGCCAGGACGGCGTGCTCCGCATTCCGCTGAACGGGCCGTGGACCATCGACGGCGAGCCGGCCGCCGTGGAGAGCCGGGATCGGCGCACCCCGCTGGAGCGCTCCCGCGAGCACACCTTCGCGCTGCAGGACTGGCTCTCCGCGCGCGGGCTCGGGCAGCGGGTGGTGCACGGGCTGGCGCTGATCGTGCCGGTGCGCGGTGCCGACGTCTCGGTCGAACAGGGCTGGAGCGATCCGAGTTTCGACGTCATCCTCGGTGACGACCCGGAGCGGCTGCGGCACTACTTCCAGACGCTCGCGGTGCAGGAGAAGCACCTGTGGACGGCGAACGACATCGCCGTCGCCTTCCGCGGCCTCGGCATCCTGCCCTACCTGCCTGCCCCGCAGGAGCTGCTCAACGAGGGGTTCCTCGGGCCGATCGACATCACGCTCTGGCACGGCGGGCCGAACCAGGCGCAGGCCGAGGCCTACGCCGCCGAGCAGGCGGCGGGCACCGACACCCGGCTTCCGCTGCTCGCCGTCGAGACCCCCTGGTACAGCCCGTGGAAGCTGTACCCGCGCAAGCACGACGACATCGACTTCGGCCAGGCGGTCATGCGCACCGGCCTCGCCATCGGCATGTTCGTCGCCTTCGTCTGGGTCCTCTGGTTCGTCGTGACAGCGGTCCTCACCGTCGCCACCTGACCCGCGGGCCGCACCTCCGGCGAAAGGCCCGGCGCGCGGGGGTCAGCGGCTGCGGTCGTAGACGCTGGCGTCGCTGAGCAGGGCGGCGCGGAGCATGGAGTCCGGAACGCCCATGGCGTCGACCAGGGTGAGGGCGTCCGGGCGCAGCCGGTCGACCAGCTCGTTGACGCCGCGGCGCACCGCCTTGGCCCGCTCCACGGACATGAAGCGGTGCATGATGTACCAGTCCGCGTTCTCCTCCAGGGTGGAGAAGACGAAGAGGTCGCAGACGGTCTCGGCGAGGGTTCGGGCATCCGGGTCCTCGATGTCGGCGATGCCCTCGATGAACGTCTCCAGGATCAGCCGGTCGATGTGCGCGGTGCCCGCGGTCAGGATGTGGTCCTGGGCGTTGTTGAAGGCCTCGAAGGGGCCGGTCTCCTGCGCCCTGGCGCGGAGCCGGTGCGCGGCGGTGCGCACCAGGTAGTCCTCGCGGTCGGCGAAGAGCGCGAGCTGGGTGGAGCGGCGGGAGAGGTCGCCCTCGTCCACCGCGTCGTCGCCGCGGTCGCGCAGTGTCTGGATGAGCTGGCGCACGCCGGAGCGCTTGCGCACGACGTCGCCCGCGGTGGTCGCGACGAACCGCACCCAGCCGAGCGCGTCCAGGTCGCGCACCTCGTCGGCGTAGGCGGTGAGCAGCTCCTTGGCGACGAGCTGGGTGAGCACCACGTTGTCGCCCTCGAAGGTGGTGAAGACGTCGGTGTCGGCCTTCAGCGTCACCAGCCGGTTCTCGGTGAGGTAGCCTGCGCCGCCGCAGGCCTCGCGGCACTCCTGGATGGCCCTGGTGGCATGCCTGGTCTGCGCCACCTTGAGCCCGGCGGCCCGCTTCTCCAGCGCGCGCTGCGAGCTGGCGTCCAGGTCCTGCCCGGTCTGGATGAGGTGCATCCGGCGCACCAGGTCGTTCTGCGCGAAGGCGAGCGCGTAGGACTTGGCGATCAGCGGAAACAGCCTGCGCTGGTGCGCCCGGTAGTCCATGAGCACGACCTCCTCCCCGGTGTCCGGGTCGGAGAACTGCTTGCGCTGCACCGCGTACTTGACCGCGATGCTGAGCGCCACCCTGGCGCCGGCGGCGGCCGCGCCGCCCACGCTGATCCGGCCGCGCACCAGGGTGCCGAGGGTGGTGAAGAAGCGCCTGCTCGGGTTCTCGATCTCGGAGGTGTACGCACCGTCGGGGGCGACATCGGCGTACCGGTTGAGCAGGTTCTCCCGCGGGATGCGCACCTGGTCGAAGACGATCCGGCCGTTGTCGACGCCGGGCAGCCCGCCCTTGAGGCCGTCGTCGGAGGTGGTGACGCCGGGCAGGTCGTTGCCGTCGGAGTCCCGGATCGGGACCAGGAAGCAGTGCACGCCCCTGCTCTCGCCGCCGGTGATCAGCTGCGCGAAGACCGCCGCCATGCTGGCGTGCTCGGCGGCGCCGCCGATGTAGTCCTTGCGCGCCGACGGGGTCGGCGAGTGCACCACGAACTCCTGGGTCGCCGGGTCGTAGGTGGCGGTGGTCTCCAGGCTCTGCACGTCGCTGCCGTGGCCGGTCTCGGTCATGGCGAAGCAGCCGAGCAGGTCGAGCGTGATGAGCCTGCGCACGTACTCGCGGTGCCGCTCGGTGCCGAGGTTCTCCACCGCGCCGCCGAAGAGCCCCCACTGCACGCCGGACTTCACCCAGAGCGAGAGGTCGGCGTAGGCCAGCATCTCCAACCCGACCACGGCGGCGCCCGGCTCGCCGGTGCCGCCGTTCTCCCTGCGGAAGTTACGGTCGGCGATGCCGAGCTTGGTGATCTCCCGCATCTGCTCCAGGACCCGGGCGCGGGCCGCCTTGTGATCGAGGGTCGGATCACCGGCGAACTTCTCGTCCGCCAGCAGCGCCCTCGCTTCCTCCCGGACGGCGCCCCACGGACCGTCCAGAGCACCGCGCAGGTGCGTGATCACGGGGTTCTCGGTCGTCGTCGACATGCCGCTCTCCATATCTCAGACGATAGCCCGCTGGATGCCGGGCAAACCGTGACGAACATCGTGTCGCCCCGCTCGACCCCTTGTGGTTTAAACGCGCGTTCAATATCCTGTACGAGTGTTCAACCAGAGCGCCGACCTCAGCACCGCGGCCCGGATCCGCGATGCCGCCGTCGCCGAGTTCGGGCACAACGGCTTCGGGGTCGGCGTCCGGGCCATCGCGGCCCGCGCCGGGGTCTCCCCCGGCCTGGTCAACCACCATTTCGGCTCCAAGGAGGGATTGCGCCGGGCCTGCGACGACCACGTGCTCGGCTTCGTCCGCGAGCACAAGGCGAGCGTGCTGAGCGGCGACGACCTGGCCGGCGGGATGCTCGCCGCCATCGCCGAGCTGGACGAGTTCGCCCCGCTCTTCGCGTACCTGGTGCGCAGCCTGGAGGACGGCGGGCCGCTGGCGGACCAGCTCTTCGACCACATGGTCGACGACGCCGTCGCCTACACCGAGCAGGCGGTGGCGGCCGGAATCGTCAAACCGAGCCGCGATCCGCATGCCCGCGCCCGCTACCTCATGCTTCTCAACCTGGGCGCCACCCTGCTCTACCTGCGCATGCGGCGCGCCCGCGAACCCGAGCTCGACGATCGGCAGGCGCTGCGCGACCTCATGTCCGAACTCACCGTCCCGGCGCTGGAGATGTACACCCAGGGCCTGCTCACCGACCCCACCGTTCTCGATTCCTTCACACAGGAGAAGTGATGTCCGAGGTCATCGACATCAAGGGCTTGCGCAAGACCTTCGGCCACGTGGCCGCGCTCGACGGGCTGGAACTGTCCGTCGCCGAAGGCGAGATCCACGGCTTCCTCGGCCCCAACGGGGCGGGCAAGTCGACCACCATCCGGGTGCTGCTCGGGCTGATCAGGGCGACCTCCGGCGCGGTCGCGCTGCTCGGCCGCGACCCGTGGCGGGACGCGGTGGCGCTGCACCGGCAGCTGGCCTACGTGCCGGGCGACGTCACGCTGTGGCCGTCGCTCTCCGGCGGCGAGACCATCGACCTGCTGGCCCGGCTGCGCGGCGGGATCGACCAGGAGCGGCGGGCGGAGCTGATCGAGCGCTTCGACTTCGACCCGCGCAAGAAGGCGCGCACCTACTCCAAGGGCAACCGGCAGAAGGTCGCGCTGATCTCGGCCTTCGCCTCCGACGTTCCGCTGCTGCTGCTGGACGAGCCGACCTCGGGGCTGGACCCGCTGATGGAGCAGGTCTTCCGGGAGTGCGTGCGGGAGGCGGGGGCGCGCGGTGCCACGGTGCTGCTCTCCAGCCACATCCTCTCCGAGGTGGAGGCGCTGTGCGAGCGGGTCACCATCATCCGGGCCGGGAAGACGGTGGAGACCGGGTCGCTGGCCGCCATGCGGCACCTGAGCCGCACCTCGATCACGGCCGAGCTGACCGGCGACCCCGGTGATGTGGCCGCGCTGCCCGGCGTCGCCGACGTCCAGCGGGACGGGCCGATCCTGAAGTTGCAGGTGGACGGGGAGCACCTGGGCGCGGTCGTCCGGCTGCTCGGCGACGCCGGGGTGCGCAGCCTGACCAGCGCGCCGCCGACGCTGGAGGAACTGTTCCTGCGGCACTACAGCGCCGACGGCACCGAGCCCGCCGACCGGCAGCAGGTCCGGGCATGAGCGCGCCGGGCCGGGAGGCGGGAAATTCGGGGAGCCGCGCGGGGTCCGCGTCCGATCGCCCCGGGGCGGGAACCGCTTCCGTGCCGCGCCGGGCGGCGGATTTCACCGGCACCCGCCGGCTTTTCCTGCTCTCCCTGCGGCGGGATCGGGTCGTCGCGCCGCTGTGGGCGCTGGCGATCGGGCTGATGCCCGCGGTCCAGCTGGTCAGCGTCGAGGACCTGTACTCGTCGCAGGAGCAGCTGGCGCAGTTCGCCGCGACCACCGCGGCCAGCCCGGCACTGCTCGCCATGTACGGGCCGGTGTTCGGGACGTCGCTCGGGTCGATCGGCACCTGGAAGGCGGGGGCGATGTACACCGTCATCGCCATCGCCGCCGTGCTCACCGTGGTCAGGCACACCAGGGTCGAGGAGGAGACCGGGCGCGCGGAGCTGGTCGGCGCCACCGGGATCGGCCGCTTCGCCGGGCTCACCGCGGCGCTGCTGCTCACCGGCGGCGGATCGCTGGTGGCCGGGCTGGTGTGCGCGCTCTCGCTGCTCGGCAGCGGCGAGCCGCTCGCCGGTTCGGTGGCATGGGGTACGTCACTGGCCGCCTCCGGGCTGGTCTGGGCCGGGATCGCGGCGGTCGCGGCGCAGGCGAGCACCGGCGCTCGGGTGGCCCGCGGCATCGCCTTCGCCGCGCTCGGCACCGCCTTCGCGCTGCGCGCGGCGGGCGACGCGGGCAACGGCGTGCTCTCCTGGTTCTCCCCGCTCGGCTGGTGCCTGCAGATCCGCCCCTACGCCGGCGAGCGCTGGTGGGTGCTGCTGCCGCTGCTCACCGTCGCGGTCTTCGCGGTGGGGTTCGCCTACGCGCTGCTGGACCGGCGCGACACCGGCGCCGGGCTGATCGCGGAGCGGCCGGGCCGTCCGGCCGCGAAGAAATCGCTCTCCGGCGCCTTCCGGCTCGCGGCTCGTCTGCAGCGCGGCGCGCTGCTCGGCTGGGCGATCGGGTTCGCGCTCTACGGGCTGCTGATCGGCGGCGCGGTCGGCAGCGTCGGGGACATGCTCGGCGACAACGACACGCTCCGCGACCTCATGGACCGGATGGGCGGGTCGTCGGCGCTGGAGGACTCCTTCGTCACCTACGCGCTCACCCTGCTCGCCGCGGTCGCCGCCGCCTACTCGGTCTCGGCGCTGCTCCGGCTGCACGACGAGGAGAGCAGCGGGCGGATGGAGGCCACGCTCGCGGGCGCGGTGAGCCGACCCCGGCTCGCCGCCGCGCACCTGACCTTCGCCCTCGGCGGCCCCGCCCTGCTGCTCTTCGTGGCGAGCGCCGCGATCGGGCTCGTCTACGCGCCGCAGACCGCCGACCCCGAGCACACCTTCGACGCCGTGGTCGCCGCGGCGGCGGTGCAGCTGCCCGCGGTCTGGGTGGTCACCGGGATCGCGACCGCGCTCTACGGGTCGCTTCCCCGCTTCGCCCCGTTCGCCTGGGGGGTGCTGAGCGCCATGATCGTGCTCTACTTCGTCGGCTCGCTGGACGCGCTGCCGCAGTGGGTGATGGACCTGGTGCCGTTCACCCATCCGCCGAAGCTGCCCGGCGGGGAGTTCACCGCCGAACCGCTGCTCTGGTTGCTTGCGATCGCCACGATTCTGATCGCCGCAGGGATGATCTGCTTTCGACGGCGTGATCTGCGCTGATACCGACCGGCCGGGGTGTGATGGGAGCCATTTCCGCGCAGGGGCGGATGCGAGCCGCGCGGTGATGTGACTACTTTCGCGGGCATGGTGCGAGGAATCTTCCCCGGAATCGGAGCCGCCCGCGATGCCCGCGGCGCGGCCCGGGCCCCCCGCGCCGATGTCCTCGGTGGCGGATCCGCAGTGGATGCGCTCTCGCGCGGCGTCGGCGCCGACGAGACAGCGGGCGGTGCGCCCGGCCGGAGTATCCAGCACGGCTCGCGGCGCGCGCCGTGGCGCCGACGCAGCCCGGTGTCGCCGGTGGTCAGCCAGGCGGTCGGCCTGCTCGTCGCGGACCGGCAGGCGACCGCCGACACCATCGTCTCCGCACCCGCCCCGCTGCAGCCGATCGACCTCGGCGACGACGCCCAGGTCACCGAGGTGCTCGACCTGGCGGTCCGGGTCGGCGAGGTGGTGCTCGCCTCCGGCACCGGCGTGATCGACACGACCACGCAGGTGCAGTTCATCGCCGCCACCTACGGCCTGGCCAAGGTGGACGTGGACGTCACCTACGACAGCATCCGAATCTGGGCCGACCGCGGCTCGCTGCTGCCACCGGCCAGCATGATGCGGGTGGTGCGGTACCGCTCGCTCGACTTCACCCGGCTCGCCGCGGTGGACCGGCTGACCCGCCGGATCCGCTCGGAGATCGTCTCCCCCGGCGACGCGCGCGCCGCGCTGGACGCCATCACCACCGCCCCGCACCCCTACCAGCGCTGGGCGGCGACCCTCGGCTGGTCGCTGCTGGCGGCATCGATCGCGGCGCTGCTCGGCGCGGGGCCGATCGTGGCGCTGCTCGCCTTCCTGACCACGGCCGTCATCGACCGGACCAACCGGCTGCTGAACCGGTTCGGGCTCCCCTTCTTCTTCCAGCACATGGTGGGCGGGATGCTGGCCGCCGCCCCCGCGGTCGGGCTGGCCGCGGTGGCGGGGCCGCTCGGCCTCTCGGTGGATCCGACGCTGATCATCGCGGCCGGGATCACCGTGCTGCTCTCCGGGTTGTCGCTGGTCGGCTCGGTGCAGGACGCGATAACCGGGGCGCCGATCACGGCGGCGGCGCGGATGCTGGAGGTGGTCATGATGACCGGCGCGATCATCGCCGGGATCGCGCTGGCGCTGCGGGTCGGCGAGGTGATCGCGACCCCGGTGCTGCCGGTGGACATGAGCCCGGCGCGCGCGCTCACCGACCTGCCGGTGCAGATCGTCGCGGGCGCCGTCGCGGCGCTCGCCTTCGCGCTGGCCTGCTACGCGGAGCGGCGCGCGCTGGCCGCGGCGGCGTTCAGCGGGGCGGCGGGCACCATCTGTTACGTGATCGCCGGGCACATCGGCTTCGGCCCGGTGACCGGCTCCGGCTTCGCGGCCACCGTGGTCGGGCTGGCGGGCGGCCTCATGGCGCGCCGCGCGCTGACGCCGCCGCTGGTCGTCGCGGTCGCCGGGATCACCCCGCTGCTGCCCGGCCTCGCGCTGTACCGGGGGCTGTACGGGCTGCTGAACGACCAGCTGCTACTCGGCTTCAACCAGCTCTTCGGCGCCATCGGCATCGGCTGCGCGCTGGCCGCGGGCGTCACGCTCGGCGAGTGGGTCGACCGGACCGTCCGCAGGCCGCGCATCCTGCGCCGCTTCGGCGCGCTGCGCAGGCCGACCATCGTCCGGCGGCAGAAGATCTCGCTGCGCCGCAGGCGCGCATCGCCAACGGGGGACAACGCTGCTGCGGCACGCGGGGCCGCCCGGTAAAGTCGAGACGTCAATCAGGTCATCCGGCTGCCGCCGGGCGGCGAGTCGAGGTGGAGGCCCGCTCATGTCGGATACGGTTCCGTTCTCCGTGCAGATCCGTACCGCCACCGAGCGGCAGCACACCGAGGCGGAGAACTCCCGCTTCATGGCCGACATGCTCGGCGGCATGCTCGGCCTCGACTCCTACCAGCGCTACACCGGCCAGCTGTGGTTCGTGTACCGGGCGCTGGAGGGCCGCTGGGACGAGCTCGCGGCCGATCCCGTCGCCGGCCCGTTCATCAAGCCGGAGCTGGCCCGCACCGCCGAACTCGAGCGCGACCTCACCCACCTCGTCGGGCCGGACTGGCGCGCCGGCCTCACCGCGCTCCCGGCGACCGCCGCCTACGCGGCCCGCATCGACGAGTGCGCCAGGGACTGGCCGGCCGGCTACATCGCCCACCACTACACCCGCTACCTCGGCGATCTCTCCGGCGGGCAGGTGATCCGCGGGACCGCCGAGAAGCTCTGGGATCTGCCGCACCGCGGCGACGGCGTGCGCTTCTACGTCTTCGAGGGCGTCCGGAATCCGGCCGCCTTCAAGCGCGAATACCGCGCCCTGCTGGACGAACTCGACCTCGACGACCTGGAGCGGCGGCGGGTGCTCGACGAGGGGCAGCGCGCATTCTCGCTGAACACCGCGGTCTTCGCCGAACTGGACGCCGAGTTCGCCGAGCGCAGGCTCTCCTGACACGAGATCGACATCTTTCTCGTAATCCCTTGTCACACTCGGGGATTACCCCTGTCCGGAGCTGTCCGGCGTAACAGATCACATTGCCCCGTGTGCGGGCTCACCATTACCATCGACTATCAGTCGGGACGACGACGTTCCATCCGCGGGGCCCGACAGACAGAATTCTTGCCGTTGCCCCCGCACTCGGTTCCCCGAACGTGAACTGCCCGGGAGCCGGTGTCGCACACCCCGTTCCCCGTGTGATGCCGCACACGCCGGCCGGTCTCCACCATGCCCTGGGTCACAACGCGCGGGGGACCCACCCGAGGCACCGCCGCCTCCGCACACCCCCAGCCGACCCCGGAGGAGTCATGGTTTCCTACATCGTCACCGGCGGCAGCGAGTTCCTGCGCGGGCGAGTCGTGCGGCGACTACTCGACGCCGACGGCACCGCCGTCGTGCACGTGCCGACCGACCGCACCGGTGCCACCCTGCTCGCGCTGCCCGCCGGAGTCCGGGTGCCGCAGCGCGACGTCCCCGCCATCGACCACATCGTGCACCTCGGCCCGGCGAGCGCCGCCGCCGAGCAGGCCAACCACGTCACCGAGCTGCGCTGGACCCTCGCCTCCGCCGCCCGGCTCGGCGCCACGCTCAACTACCTCTCCTCGGTCGCCGTCGCCGGCGCGCACCCCGGCCGCTTCTTCGAGGACGACTTCGACATCGGCCAGCCGCTCACCTGCGCCGCGCACCGCGTCGCCTTCGCCGCCGAGGAGCTGGTGCGCCGCGCCCGCGACGTGCACTGGCGGATCTTCCGCTCCGGCATCCTCACCGGCGACTCGCGCACCGGCGAGATCGACCGCGGCGGCGGCACCGCGCCCTTCCTCGCCGCGGTCGCCCGGCTCACCGGGCTCCCCGCCGAGCTGCCGGTGATCCTGCCGGACTGGGGCACCACCAATGTGGTCCCGGTCGACTACGTGGCCGCCGCGCTGGCCGAGCTGGTGCGCAGGCCCGGCCAGCACAGCCGCACCTTCCACCTGGTGAACCCGGCCAGGCAGGGCTTCGGCGAGCTGTACGCGGCACTGGCCCGCGCGGCGGGCGCCCCGCGCGGGATCGCGCTGCCCGGCAGCGGAATCCTCTTCGACCGGCTGGCCCGGCTACCCGGCTACCCGCTGCTCCGCGACCACGTGCTCGACCTGCTCGGCATCCCCGCGCTCGCGCCCGCCCAGGTCCGGGTGCCGGCCGAGTTCATCGATGACACCACCCGCGCCCGGCTGCGGAACACCGGCATCGCAGTGCCCGCCTTCGACAGCTACGCCGACCGGCTCTGGACGCACTGGCGGCGCGAGACCGAGACCGCCCCGCTCGCCCTGGAGACCATCCACCGCGTCGCCGCCCCCGCCCCGCGGCGCGCACTCGCCGAGGTCTGAGCACCGAACCGCTCTCGATACAGAGACGTATCTGATACCTTCGTGTATCGAGAGTGAGGGGCGATGATGCCTGCGGTCGGCGGCAAGCGGGTCACGCGGCGGCGCGAGGAGACGCGCGCCCGGCTGCTCGCCGCCGCCTACGAGGTCTTCGCCGAGGACGGGTTCGGCCGCGCCACCGTCGAGAGGGTCTGCGAGCGCGCCGGGTTCACCCGCGGCGCCTTCTACTCCAATTTCACCTCACTGGACGAGCTCTTCCTCGCCATGTGGGAGCAGCGCTCGGCCGCCATGGTCGCCGGGGTGGCCGCCGCCCTCGACGAGCTCGCCGCGGGCGCGGAGCCCGGCCTCACCGCCATGGTCGCCCGCTTCGAGCAGGCCGTCCCGGTCGAGGAGGCCTGGTACCGGATCACCGCCGAGTTCACCACGCACGCCCTGCGCAACCCCGCGCTGCGCCGGGTCACCGCCGCGCGCGAGGAGGCCATCGTCGCCGCGCTGATGCCGACCGTCGTCGCCGCGCTGGCCCGCACCGGCCGCGTCGTCCCCGACCCGGCCGCGCTCGGCCGCGCGCTGGTCGCGGTGCACGACGGCACCAGCCTGCAGATCGTGCTCGCCCCCGACGATCCCGCGGTGCGGCGCGAGCGCACCGAACTCTTCCGGCGGGTGGTGCTCGCCTACAGCACACCCCGCCGGACCACCACGGAAGGAAATCCATGACATCGATCGGTAGCGACCCCGAGGTGATCGTCGTCGGAGCGGGGCTGGCCGGCCTCGTCGCCACCTACGAACTCACCAGGGCCGGGCACCGGGTGCGCGTGCTCGACCAGGAGAACCGGGCCAACCTGGGCGGGCAGGCGTTCTGGTCGCTCGGCGGGCTGTTCCTGGTCGACACCCCCGAGCAGCGCAGGCTCGGCATCGAGGATTCCTACGAGCTGGCGCTGCAGGACTGGTACGGCTCGGCCGGGTTCGACCGGGCGGACGAGGACCACTGGGCGCGGCGCTGGGCCGAGGCCTACGTGCGCTTCGCCGCCACCGAGAAGCGCGAGTACCTGCGCGAACTCGGGCTGCGGGTGACCCCGCTGGTCGGCTGGGCCGAGCGCGGCGGCGCGCTCGCCGACGGCCACGGCAACTCGGTGCCGCGCTTCCACCTCACCTGGGGCACCGGCCCCGAGGTGGTCCGGGTCTTCCTGGAGCCGGTGCTCGAGGCCGAGCGGCGCGGGCTGGTGACCTTCGAGTTCCGGCACCGGGTGGACGAGCTGCTGGTCGCCGACGGCGCGGTCACCGGGGTGCGCGGCAGCGTGCTCGAGCCCAGCGGGCTGGAGCGCGGGCAGGCCAGCTCGCGCGAGGTCACCGGCGAGTTCGAGTTCAGCGGGAAGGCGGTGGTGGTGACCTCCGGCGGGATCGGGCACAACCACGAGCTGATCCGGCGCAACTGGCCCACCGAGCGGCTCGGGAAGTGCCCGGAGACGCTGATCTCCGGCGTTCCCGCGCACGTGGACGGCCGGATGCTCGGCATCTCCGAGGCCGCGGGCGGGCGGATCGTGAACCGCGACCGCATGTGGCACTACACCGAGGGCATCGTCAACTGGGATCCGATCTGGCCGGACCACGCCATCCGGATCATCCCCGGCCCCTCCTCGCTCTGGTTCGACGCCGACGGCAAGCGGCTCCCCGCCCCCTGCTTCCCCGGCTTCGACACCAACAGCACGATGAAGGCGATCCTGGCCGGCGGTCACGACTACTCGTGGTTCGTGCTCACCCAGTCGATCATCGAGAAGGAGTTCGCGCTGTCGGGCTCCGAGCAGAACCCCGACGTCACCGGCAAGGACCTCACGCTGGTGCTGAAGAGCCGGGTGGCCAAGGGCGCACCCGGCCCGGTGGAGGCGTTCAAGAAGCACGGCGTCGACTTCGTGGTCGCCGACACGCTGCCCGCGCTGGTCGACGGCATGAACGCCATCGCCCGCGGCCCGAAGCTCGACCACGACGAACTGGAGCGCCAGATCGTCGCCAGGGACCGCGAGATCACCAACAAGTTCACCAAGGACGCCCAGGTCATGGCGATCCACAACGCCCGCAACTTCTTCGGTGACAAGGCGGGGCGGGTGGCCAAGCCGCACCGCATCCTGGACCCGGAGGCGGGGCCGCTGATCGCGGTCCGGCTGAACATCCTGACCCGCAAGACGCTCGGCGGGCTGCAGACCGATCTGGATTCCCGGGTCATCGGCCCGGACGGCGGGCCGCTGCCGGGGCTCTGGGCCGCGGGCGAGGTCGCCGGGTTCGGCGGCGGCGGGGTGCACGGGTACAACGCGCTGGAGGGCACGTTCCTCGGCGGCTGCATCTTCTCCGGCCGGTCGGCCGGGCGGGCGATCGCCGCGGAGCTGTCGCGCTGAGCCGGTAGGTCAGTGCCTGCCGGGGGGCTGCGGGCGCAGTGAGCGCCCGCACTCCTGGGCCACCTCGACCAGCAGCCCGGCGAGCCGGGCGGTGTCGAGCGCGGGCAGTTCGACGCCTGCCCGGACGGAGAGCGAGAGCGCGGCGACCACCGAGCCGGGGGTGCGCACCGGCACCGCGACGCAGGTGACGCCGGTGAAGGACTCCTCGCTGTCCACCGCGACGCACTGCCTGCCGCGGATGCGGGAGAGTTCGCGATTCAGCTCGACCCGGTCGCAGATGGTGCGCGGGGTGAGCCGGGGCAGCGGCTCGCGCGCCGCGGCGACGATGCCGCGCTCCTGGGCGGCCAGCATGGCCTTGCCGAGCGCGGTGCTGTGCGCGGGCATGCGGCCGCCGAGCCGGGTGGGCAGCGTCGGGCAGGAGCGGCCGACCTTGTCCAGGTAGAGCACCTCGCGGCCGTCGAGGACACCGAGGTGGCCGACCATGTCGGCGCGGTACGCGAGATCGTGCAGCAGCGGGCTGACCGCCTCGCGCACCTCGTTGTGGTCGGCGGCGAGGCCGCCCAGCTCCAGGGTGCGCGAGCCGAGCCGGTAGCCGCCCGGAGCGTGCGCCAGCCAGCGCAGCTTGATCATCTGGTCCAGGATGCGGTGCACCGTCGAACGCGGCAGCCCGGTGCGTTCGCACAGCTCGACCAGGGTGAGCGCGGGCGAGGCGGCGTCGAAGGCCTCCAGGATCAGCGTCATCCGCTCGATCATCGACACCGGTGCGGTGGCGGGGCAGCGGCCGATCGGCCTGGTCGCGTGGGGTGGCGCGTCGACCGTCATCACACATCCTCCAAAGACTGGCGGCCCCAGCTTAGGGGGATTCCCGTTGTGCACACACCATTCCGAGCGGTTCTCCCGTGTGACGTGTCACAGCGTTCGGTGCGGCGACCGGGCAGCTACCCCGCGCGGATCAGGATTCCGCGCGCTCGTTCTCCGCCGCGTCCTGCAGCTGCTCGCGGGTGTTGCGCTCGGCGAGCAGCGGCAGGAAGGTCTCGACGGTGGCGCCCTCGGCGACCTCCTCGTAGGAGTCGTGCAGGGCGCGCTCGATGGTGGTCTCGTCGGCGACGTCGCCGTACTCCTGCTCCAGGCGCCGCGCGGCGGCCCGCAGCGCGAGGTCGGGGTCGAGGGCGGGGTCGTGCTGCGGGGGCGGGGCGATGTGCTCGTCGCTCATCGGAGACTCCTCGGTGTGCGGGTTCGGCACGGCACGGGTCCCCCGTGCCGTTCGTCCGATTACCCGGCGGGTCAGGTGCGACACCGCGCCCCGGGTGAACACCCGGCACCGCTCCGGTTAACAGCGGTGCCGGGCGAGGGTCAGCGCGTGGCGGGCGCGGTGATGAGCGGGATATCGAGCGCGGTCAGGATGCCGGGACCCGCGGCGACCACGGCAGGCACCGCGTTCACGATCCGCATGGCGGTGCCGACCAGGGTGGCGTAGTTGTGGTCGCCGTTGCGGCTGGAGGCGACCAGGTCCAGCGCGTACGACGGCTCGCCGGTGATCCGCACCTGGTAGCAGCCCTCGGGGTGGGTTGGCTGCGGCCACTCCGGACACAGGTCCCGGCGCAGCCGGGTGACGTGCTCCAGCACCGTGACCACGCGGTCTCCCGCCATGCCGCGCACCTCGAACCGCAGCGCCGCCGCGCTGCCTGCCGCGATGTGCCCGGTCGCGATGTCGAACGGCTCCGGCGCGGGCGCGCGCTCGTAGGTCTCGGTGACGGCGTCCAGCTCGACCCCGATCCCCGCGGCGAGCTGCCGCACCACGCTCCCCCAGGCCAGCGAAAGGACACCGGGCTGCAGCAGCATCGGCGTCTCGTCCAGCGGCCTGCCGAACCCCATGATGTCGACCATGACCGCGCGGTTGTCGTAGCTGGCGTAGTCGACGATCTCCAGGCAGCGCACCTGCTCGACGGAGAGGCAGGTGCCGGTGAGCGCCAGCGGCAGCAGGTCGTTGGCGAAGCCGGGGTCGATGCCGTTGACCCACAGGGTGGCCCCGCCCGCCGCGGCGGCCTCCTCGATCGGGCGGAGCAGGTCGTCCGGCAGGACGCCGTACGGGTACTGGAAGAAGACCGGCGCGCAGGCCACGACGTCGACCCCGGCGCGCAGGATCGCCGCCAGCTCCTGCACCGCCTCGAACAGGCGGTTGTCGGTCATGGCGCAGTAGACGACGCAGTCCGGCTCCGCCGCGAGCAGCGCGGCGGTGTCGGTGGTGGCGGCGACGCCGGACGGGTCGGGCAGCCCGGCCAGGGTGGCGGCGTCCACCCCGGCCTTGGCGTCGGAGCTGACCCGCACGCCGACGAGGTCGAGGCCGGGGTTGGCGATGATGCCGGCCAGGGCGTGCCGCCCCACGTTGCCGGTGCCGAAGAGCGCTACGCGAAGTGTCATGTCAGAGATCCGCAATCGGGAGTGCGAGGTTGGGGGTGATCAGCCCGCCGTCGGCCTCCAGCACCTTGCCGGTGAGGTAGGCGCCCGCGGGCGAGGCCAGGTAGACGGCGGCGGCGGCGATGTCCTCCGGGGTGCCGAGCCGGCGCAGCGGGGTGTGCTTCTCGATCTCGCCGCGCATGCCCGGGTCGTTCGCCACGAACTCCAGCGCCGAGGTGTGGATGGCGCCGGGGGCGATGGCGTTCACCCGGATGCGCGGGTTCAGGTCGAGCGCGGCCAGCCGGGTGTAGTGCGCGAGCGCGGCCTTGGCGGTGCCGTAGGCGGCGAAGGCGCGGCCGGGCAGCCTGCCCATGGTGGAGGTGATGTTGATGATCGCGCCCTCGCCCGCGCTCTCCAGGATGTGCGGGACGGCCGCGCGGGTGAGCGCGTGCGCGGTGCCGACATTGAACTCGAAGGCCGCGGTCAGCGCCTTCGGCGTGAGGTCGAGCAGCGGGGTGGGCGGGGCGCCGCCGACATTGTTGACCACGATGTCGAGCCGGTCGAAGCGGGCCACGGCGGCGTCCGCCAGACCGGCGACCGCGTCCAGGTCGCGCAGGTCGGCCGGGACGACGTGCGCCTGCCTGCCCCGCGCGCTGACCCGCTCGGCCACCTCGTGCAGCTGGTCGGAGGTGCGCGCCGAGATGAGCACGTCCGCGCCCGCCTCGGCGAAGGCGATCGCGATGGCGGCGCCCAGCCCGCGGCCCGCACCGGTGACGACGGCGACCTTGCCGTCGAGCCGGAATCTGTCGAGAATCATGATCCTCCCATACCGTCGAATATTCGACGATCTAGCGACTAATATTCGTCATGGTACGAACCAGTGCGCGCGGATCACAAGGTTTCGCGCGGAATCCGGTCTGGAGGTCGCCGTGGATCGCTCGCCCTCACCCCCGACCCGGCGGGTGCTGGACGTGCTCACGCTGCTCGCCGACGCGGCCGAGGCGCTGCCGGTGGCGGCGGTGGCGGACCGGCTCGGGCTGGCCCGCGCCACGGTCACCGCCATCCTGGCCGAGCTGGACGCGGCGGGCTGGGCGCAGCGCGACGCCGAGCGGCGCTACCGGCTCGGCCCCGCCCCAGCCGCGCTGCTCGGCGCCGCCCCCGACACCGGCGTCGCCGAGGCGCTGGCGGCGCTGGTGGCGCGCACCGGCGCGGGCGCGACGCTCTCCCGGGTGGACAGCGACGGCATCACCGTGCTCGCGGTGCGGCACGGGCCGGACCGGGACATCGCGGGCGTCCCGCTCGGGCACCGCATTCCGATCCGCTTCCCGGTCGGCGCGGCGGTGCTGCCCTGGCGGCCGAAGGCCGAGCTGCGGCGCTGGCTGGCCACCGCGCCGGACGCCGAGCGCGCGGCCGCCCTGCCGGAGCTGGTGCGGGCGCGCGGGGTCGCGGTGTTCGGGCCGCGCGCCGAGGACGCGAACACCGTCGAGCTGCTCGCCGACCTGCTCACCGCGCTCGGGCCGGAGATGCTGGAGCCGCGGTTGCGCACCCGCACCCTGCGCGGGCTGAGCGAGCTCACCGGAAGGCCCTACACCGCCGCCGATCTGGACTCGGCCGACCCGCTCCCGGTCAGCTACCTGGCCGCGCCGGTCTTCGCCGGGGACACCGCCACGCACGAGGTGCAGCTGGGGCCGCTGCGCTCGGCCGTCACCAGGGCCGAGCGGGACGCCTACGTGGCGGCGACAATCGCTGCCGCACAGCGGATCAGCGCCGCGCTCGGCAGCGCGCACTGAGCGCGAAACAGCGGGATATCGTGCGACACAGCGGTTCGCGCCGTCCCGTCGCCCGTGTCGCGCGGGATCGGTCGTCCCCCGGACTGTTTCCGCGCCGCTGAGCCGCGCCGCGGCTTCCCCGCGCCGGTACCGACAAGATCATCGGTCTGGAAATCAGCGGAAAGCTGTTCCCCATCAACAATTTTCGGCACTGGCGGCGCCCGGCCGATCTCAGCTACCATTGCGAGCGCACCATTCAATAACCGGGGGATTGCTGCTCTAGCCCTCCGTTTTCGCTCGGACGCCATCTGCTGACGCACGCACACCGCGAAACGAGAAGAGCTCATGACTGAACTGGCTGAACCTGTGTCCGGAATCGATGAGGCTCCGCAGCTGAGCCTCAGTACCGACGCCGCGCGGAATCTCGCGACCACCACCAAGTCCACTCCGCAAATGCAGGGCATCACCTCCCGGTGGCTGCTGCGGTTGCTGCCGTGGGTGCAGGCCGACGGCGGCGTGTACCGGGTCAACCGGCGGCTCACCTACACCCTGGGCGACGGGCTGATCACCGTCTTCACCACCGCGGGCGCGACGAAGGTGCTCGCGCCCGAGCTGCGCGAGCTGCGCTACCTGCGCGATTTCGGCGATGAGGCGGCGCTGCAGGCGCTCGCCGACCGGTTCGTCGAACGCCGGTACGAGGCAGGCGAAGTCATCGCCGAGGCCGGGCGCCCGGCGGCCGAGCTGGTGGTGCTCGCGCACGGCAAGGCCGACAAGCGCGGCACCGGCCGGTACGGCGAGGAGACCAGCCTGGAGGTGCTCACCAGCGGCCGCTTCTTCGGCGAGCAGCTGCTCGCCGCGGACACCACGCCCACCGACTTCACGGTCAGGGCCGTCACCCCGTGCACCGTGCTCACGCTCACCGAGCGCGCGCTGGCCGAGGCGGGCGACCGCATCGAGGCGCTGCGCGAGCACGTGCGCGACGCGCGGCTGGCGGAGACCAGCCGCAACGGCTTCGCCAATCCGCACGGCGAGGCCTCGATCGACCTGATCTCGGCGCACCAGGGCGAGCCCCGGCTGCCCGGTACCTTCGTCGACTACGAATTGTCCCCGCGCGAGTACGAATTGAGCGTCGCGCAGACCGTGCTGCGGGTGCACAGCCGGGTCGCCGACCTCTACAACAAGCCGATGGACCAGATCGAGCAGCAGCTGCGGCTGACCGTCGAGGCGCTGCGCGAGCGCCAGGAGGACGAGACCGTCAACAACCGCGAGTTCGGGCTGCTGCACAATGCCGCCCCGCAGCAGCGGATCAGCACCCGCTCCGGCCCGCCGACCCCGGACGACCTGGACGAGCTGCTGGCCCTGGTCTGGAAGGAGCCGAGCTTCCTGCTCGCCCACCCGAAGGCCATCGCGGCGTTCGGTGCCGAGTGCAGCAAGCGCGGCATCTACCCGGCGACCACCGAGCTGAACGGGCACAAGGTGCCGTCCTGGCGCGGGGTCCCGCTGCTGCCGTGCAACAAGCTCGGGGTCTCGGCGACCCGCACCACCTCGATCATGCTGCTGCGCACCGGCGAAGCGGCGCAGGGCGTGATCGGGCTGCGGCAGACCGGGATCCCGGACGAGTACGAGCCGGGGCTGAACGTGCGCTTCATGGGCGTCGACGACCGGGCCATCATCTCCTACCTGGTCAGCACCTACTACTCGGCGGCGATCCTGGTGCCGGACGCGCTCGGCATCCTCGACGACGTGCAGCTCGGCGCCGAAAGCTGAGCCGGTGCAGCCCTTCGCACTGCCGGATTTCTACACCGCCCATCCGGCACGGCTGAACCCGCACGTGGAGACCGCGCGCACGCACACCAAGCACTGGGCCTACGAGATGGGCATGCTCGGTGATTCGGTGGGCGGCGCGGTGGTGTGGGACGAGGCGAGCTTCGACGGCATGGACTACGCGGGGCTGTGCGCGTACACCCACCCGGAGGCCGACGCGGCGACCCTGGACACCGTCACCGATTGGTACACCTGGGTCTTCTACTTCGACGACCACTTCCTCGAGCGGTTCAAGCGCACCGGCGATCTGGAGGGCGCACGGGCCTACCTGGACCGGCTGGCCGGCTTCATGCCCGCCGACGGCGCCGCCGCGCCGGAGCCGACCAACCCCGACGAGCGGGGGCTGGGCGATCTGTGGGCGCGCACGGTGCCCGCGATGTCGATCGGCTGGCGCGAGCGGTTCGCGCAGAGCACCAGGAATCTGCTGCTCGACTGCGTGTGGGAGCTGCGCAACATCAACACCGCGCGGGTGCCGAACCCGATCGACTACATCGAGATGCGGCGCAAGGTCGGCGGCGCGCCGTGGTCGGCGGATCTGGTGGAGTACGCGCGCGGCACCGAGATCCCGCCCGCGCTGGTCGGCACCAGGGCGCTGCGGGTGCTGAAGGACACCTTCGCCGACGCGGTGCACCTGCGCAACGACATCTTCTCCTACCAGCGCGAGACCGAGCAGGAGGGCGAGGTGAACAACGGGGTCCTGGTGCTGGAGCGGTTCTTCGGCTGTTCGCCGCAGCAGGCCGCCGATATCGTCAACGACCAGCTGACCTCCCGGATGCACCAGTTCGAGAACACGGTGCTGACCGAGCTGCCGGTGCTCTTCGAGGAGCACGCGCTGGACGCGGCGCAGCGCGCGGCGGCGCTGTCGTACGCGCAGGGGTTGCAGGACTGGCAGTCCGGCGGGCACGAGTGGCACCTGCGCTCCAACCGCTACATGAACGCCGGTGCGCGCGCTGTGCCGCTGGGGCCGAGCGGAATCGGCACCGAGCTGTCCCGGCCCGGGTTCTGGCGCGGGCTGGCGGGCCCCGGCGGCGCGCGCAGCCACACCCCGGTTCCGTTCCGGAGTACCGGCCCGCTGCCGCTGCCCGAGTTCGACGTTCCCTTCGATCTCGGGCTGAGCCCGCACCTCGGTACCGCGCGGGCGGAGAGCGTGGAGTGGGCCGAGCGGGTCGGGTTCCACGATCCGCTGCCCGAGTTCGGCGGCAGGCGGCTCTGGACGCGGGCCGACACCGTCGGCTTCGATTTCGCGCTCTGCTCGGCGGGGCTCGACCCGGACGCCGGGCCCGACGCGCTGACGCTGTCGGCGGAGTGGCTCACCTGGGGTACCTGGGGTGACGACTACTTCCCGGTCGCCTTCCCGGCCTCGGGCTCGGTGGGATCGTTGGCGGCGGCCAAGGCCTGCGCCGCCCGGCTGGCGGAGTTCACGCCGCTCGCGCTCGATGCCATGCCCGAGCCGGGCACCCCGCTGGAGCGCGGCCTGGCCGAGCTGTGGCCGCGCACCGCGGGGCCGATGCCCGCTGCGGCCCGAGCGACCTTCCGCGCGGCCGTGCACTCGATGGTCGAGAGCTGGCTGTGGGAGCTGGCCAACCACATCCAGCACCGGGTGCCCGACCCGGTCGACTACCTGGAGATGCGGCGCCGCACCTTCGGCTCGGATCTCACCATCGCGCTCTCCAAGCTCGCGCGCGGCGGCACCGTGCCGGACGCGGTGTTCGAGTCCACCACCATGCGGGGCATCGAGCACGCCGCGCAGGACTACGGCTGCCTCATCAACGACCTGTTCTCCTACCAGAAGGAGATCGAGTACGAGGGCGAGCTGCACAATGCCGTGCTGGTGGTCGAGACCTTCTTCGGCTGCGGGCGGGAGCGGGCCGCCGCCGTGGTCGACGATCTGATGCGGGCCAGGATGCGCCAGTTCCAGCGGCTCGTCGCCGAGGAGCTGCCGGTGCTGTTCGAGCACCACCGGCTCGACAGCGCGGCCCGCGCCGCGGTCACCGGCTACATCGGCGAGCTGCGCGACTGGATCGCGGGCATCCTGCACTGGCACCGCGGCACCAGCCGGTACCGGCCGGAGAACCTGCGCCACCCGGTCGGGCACGCACCGGCGGGCGGCGCCCCGGCGGCGCCGGCCGGGGCACCGCGCGGGCTCGGCACCTCGGCGGCGCGGATCGCCGCCCGCCCGCGCTCCGGGTATCGGACCATCGAGGGAAGGACCGCTTCGTGACCACTCCCGACACCACCCGCGCGGCGCCGACCGCGCTGCACCCGGCCGCGGCGAGGGCGCTGGCGACAACGACCAAGTCGGTGCCGCAGATGCAGGGCAGCACGCCGCGCTGGCTGCTGCGCATGCTGCCCTGGGTGGAGGTGGACAGCGGCACCTACCGGGTGAACCGGCGGCTCACCTACACCGTCGGCGACGGCCGGATCACCTGCACCGCCGCCGCCGGTGAGTACCGCCTGGTGCCCGCGGAGCTGCAGGAGGTCAGGGCGCTGCGCGGGCTCGACGACGACGCGCTCCGGCAGCTCGCGACGGCGTTCCGGCAGCGCGAGTACCAGCCGGGCGAGACGCTCTGCGAGTTCGGCAACGAGCTCGACGCGGTGCACGTGATCGCGCACGGCCGGGTCACCGTCGACGTCCCGGACGCCTACGGCGCGCGGGTCCGGCTGGAGGTGATCGACGCGGGCGCCCACATCGGCGCCGAGCTGCTGGCCGGGGCGCGGCCGATCTGGGAGTTCACCGCCACCGCCGAGACGGCGTGCACCGTGCTCTCGCTCCCGCGCGCCCGGTTCGATCCGCTCCGCACCGAAATCCCCGGCCTGGCAGGCCATCTGGCCGGCTTCCGGGAGGCGGCCGGTACCGACAGGTTCGGCCAGGCGGCCATCGATCTCAGCGCGGGCCACGACGGCGAGCCCGCCATCCCCGGCACCTACGTCGACTACGAACCGCGGCCGCGGGAGTACGCGCTCAGCGTGGCGCAGCTGCGGCTCCGGGTGCACACCCGCGTCACCGACCTCTACAACGAGCCGATGGACCAGCTGGAGCAGCAGCTGCGGCTCTCGCTGGAAGCGCTGCGGGAGCGGCAGGAGCGCGATCTGCTGACCCACCCCGACTACGGGCTGCTGCACAATGTGGACCCGTCCCAGCGGGTGGTCCCGGCCACCGGCCCGCCGACCCCGGCCGATCTCGACCGGCTGCTCGCCCGCCGCCGCAAGACCGCCTTCTTCCTCGCGCACCCCCTGGTCATCGCCCAGTTCGGCCGGGAGTGCACCGCGCGCGGCATCTACCCGCACCCGGTCGAGGTAGAGGGCAGGCGGGTGCAGGCCTGGCGCGACATCCCGTTCCTGCCCTCGGACAAGATCCCGATCACGGCGGCGCGCACGAGCACCGTGCTCGCCATGCGGATCGGCGAGCGCGACGACGGGGTGATCGGGCTCAGGCAGACCGGGCTCCCGGACGAGTACCGGCCGGGCATCTCGGTGCGCTTCGGCGGCATCGACGACCACGCCGTCGCCTCGTACCTGATCAGCGCCAACCATGCCGCGGCGGTGCTGGTGCCGGACGCGCTCGGCGCGCTCACCGATGTGCAACTGAGTCTCTGACATTCCATCCCTGCGAACCGATCAGGACACCGCTCATGACCCGGGAAATCGCCAAGGATCACCACACCGACGTACTCGCCAACGGCCGTGCGGCGTGTGCGGCCACCCTGCACGCCGCCGTCGACGCCATGCCGCCCACGATCCGCCACATCGCCGGCTACCACTTCGGGTGGTGGGACCGGGACGGGCGGCCCGAGCAACACACCGGCGGCAAGGCGCTGCGGCCCGCCTTCGTGCTGGCGGCCACCACCGTGACCGGCGGCGAGATCGCGAACGCGCTGCCCGCCGCCGCCGCAGTGGAACTCGTGCACAACTTCTCGCTGCTGCACGACGACGTCATGGACCGCGACACCACCCGCAGGCACCGGCCCACCGCGTGGACCGTCTTCGGCATCGGGCCCGCGATCCTGGCAGGCGACGCGCTCGCCGGCCAGGCCTTCGCGCTGCTCGCCGGGACCGCGGACGCCAGGGCCGCCGCCGCGGCCGAGCTGCTGAACCACGCGGTGCTCGAGCTCGTCGAAGGGCAGTGCGCCGACCTGAGTTTCGAGGGCCGCCGCGACGTCACCGTCGCCGAGTGCCTGGCGATGACCGATCGGAAGACCGGCGCGCTCTTCGGCTGCGCGGCCGAGCTCGGCGGGCTCTTCGGTGCCGCCGGACCGGGTGAGCGGCTGCGGCTGCGCGAGATCGGCAGGCTCGTCGGCCGGGCCTTCCAGCACGTCGACGACCTGCTCGGGATCTGGGGCGACGCGCACAGCACCGGCAAATCGGTCTACTCCGATCTGCGCAGCCGGAAGAAATCGCTGCCGGTGGTCTTCGCGCTCGCCGCCGGGACGGCCGAGGCAACCGCGCTCGCCACGCTCTACCACCGGGACGAGCCGCTCGACGACGCCGAGCTGCGCACGGCGGCGGAGCTCGTCGAGGCCGCGGGCGGGCGGGACTGGAGCCGGAGCCAGGCCGCCGAGCTGTGCGAGCGGGCGCGGACGATGATCGCGAAGCTGAGCAGCGATCCGGCGGCCGGTGCGGATCTGGACGCACTCGCCGCGCTCGCCGCGGACCGGACATGGTGAACGACGACGCGCCGACCGGCCGGGAGGCGCTGCCGATCGAGCTGGTCGACGCGGCCGGGGCGGCGGTCGGCACCTGCTCGGTGGCGCGGGCGCACCGCTCCCCCGGCATGCTGCACCGCGCCTTCTCGGTGCTGCTCTTCGACGCCTCCGGGCGGGTGCTGCTCCAGCAGCGGGCAGCGGTGAAGACCCGGTTCCCGCTGCGCTGGGCCAACACCTGCTGCGGGCACCCGGCGCCGGGGCAGCCGGTGACCGAGGCCGCTGCCATCCGGCTCCGCGAGGAGCTCGGCCTCGCCGCCGCGCTCGGCGAGGCCGGTGCCTTCACCTACCGGGCCGCCGACCCGCGCACCGGGCGGGTCGAGTTCGAGTACGACCACGTGGTCGTCGGCCCGCACGCGGGCGACGAACCGCACCCGGACCCGGCGGAGGTCGCCGACTACGCCTGGGTCGAGCCGGGGCAGCTCGAGCGCGACCTGCGGGAACACCCGGAGCGGTACGCGCCGTGGCTGGGCGGGGTGCTCGGGCTCGCCCTCGTGGCATCCCGCTGATCAGTCGTCCCGGTCGAGCCGGGCGACCTCGGCGTCGAACCGGGCCAGCGCGTCGTCCATGACGTCGAGCGCGGACTCGAAGCCGCCGAGGCCGTCCAGCATGCCGGTGAGTTCGTCGCGGAGCGCGCGCATCTCGGCGACGGCCGGGTCGATCCGCGACCAGGCGACGGTGCGGTGCCACCACGCCTCCCCGTCCAGCCAGGACACCAGGACGTCGCGGACCAGCACGGCGTCCGCGGTGAAGAGCTGGTAGCGGTCGCCGCCGGCGCCGTGCTCGAGCTCGTACATCCCGTCAGGCAGCCGCCGGGCCAGGATGTGGTCGGCGCCGCGGCGGATCTCCAGCAGCGGTGCGCGGTTCTCGGACACGAACCCGAGTGTCGCAGATACCGATGACTCCGGCGGCCGGGCACCGTCTCCACTCTGCAGAGCGACCCTGAAGGGAGACGTATGTCCGACACCGAGGTGCGCGCCGCCATCGCGGCCGAGCGCACCGAGCTCGCCGAGGTCTTCGCCGGGCTCGACGCCGCGGCGTGGGAGGCGCCGACGCTGTGCGCCGGCTGGCGGCCGCGCGAGGTACTGGCGCACATGACGATGGCCTACCGCCTCTCGCTGCCGCGCTTCGCGCTGGACATGGTGAAGGCGCGCGGGAACTTCAACCGGATGTCCGATCGCCGGGCGCGCGCCGATGCCGCCGCGCTGACGCCGGAGGAGCTGGTGGCGAGCCTGCGCGACAACGCAGACCACCCCTGGAAGCCGCCGGGCAGCGGATACGAGGCCACGCTGGCGCACGAGGTGATCCACGGCATGGACATCACGGTCGCGCTCGGCCTGCCGCGCCGGGTCCCGGTCGACCGGGTCGCGGTCGTGCTCGCCGACACCGAGGTGGAGCAGGTGCGGTACTTCGGCACCGACCTGTCCGGGGTCGAGCTCCGCGCCGACGACCTGGACTGGAGCCTGGCGGGCGATGCCCCGGAGTCCGTCGTCACCGGCGCCGCCCAGGACCTGTTGCTCGTGCTCTGCGGGCGCAAGCTCCCCGCCGGGCGGCTCGCCGGGGAGCAGGCTGCCCGGTACGAGGCCCGGTAGCCGCGGCGAGCTCCGCTCGCGAGGCGTCGGGCGGAGCGCACAGTCCGCGCTCGGTCGTGCGAGGTGCGGTACCCGCGCGCAGCGTGCGGGTCCGGCGCCGGGTGCGCGGCGCCGCGGCGTGACATCGTTCGCGGAGCGATCGCGCCCGCACTACCGTCACCGGCGTGACATGGACAGCACCGGCCGTCGAGCGCGACCCCGTCCCGCCGACCGGCACCGAGGCGGCGCAGCTGCGCGCGCGGCTCGCGCACCAGCGCGCCACCCTGCTCGACCGCTGCGCCGGACTCGACGGCGAGCAACTCGCCCGCCGGGCGATCCCACCCTCAACCCTGTCCCTGCTCGGGCTGGTCCGGCACCTGTCCGAGGTCGAGCGCGGCTGGCTCCGCGCAACTGCCGCGGCCGCGGATCTCGGCTACCTCTACTGCGCCACGGACAACCCGGACGGCGATTTCGACGACGCCCGCCCGGCGGACGCCGCCACCGATTTCGCGACCTACCACCGGGAGACGACGGCGGCCGACGCGGCGGTCGGACAGCTCGCCCTCGACCACGAGGGCCGCCACCCGATCACCGGAACGGCGTACTCGCTGCGCTGGATCTACCTGCACCTGATCGAGGAGTACGCCCGGCACAACGGCCACGCCGACCTGCTCCGCCAGTGCGTCGACGGCCGTACCGGCAGCTGAGCGGAGTGTGCCGCTGCTCACCTCCACCGTTCCCGCCCGCGAAGCGACCATCCGGTTACCGATACCGTGAGGGGATGAACGAACAGCGGCTCGACCCGGCGCTGCCGAGCGCCGACCACCACGAAGGCGGCTTCCGGCCGATGGTCGAGCTGATCGAGGCGAACGCGGCGGCGGACGCGGCCAAGCGCGGCGGCGAACTCTACGGCGACTTCATCGAACAGGTCCGGCTGCTCATGGACCGGGCCCGCATGGCCGACCCCGGCGACGAACTCTCCCAGCACATCATCACCCAGCTGACCAAGCTGAACGACGAACTGGCCGGTGCTGCGGTGGACGAGTGGTCGCTGCCCAACTGGACCCGCAACGACCTGCCCTCCCGCGGCAACCTGACGCTGCCGCCCTACCAGATCGACGCTGCCGACGCGACCGGCGTGCACGGCCGCATCGTCTTCCGCGCCTTCCACCTCGGCGGCAACGCGGCCGCGCACGGCGGCCACATCGCGCTCGGCTTCGACGACCTGCTCGGCATGGCCGCCGCGCTCACCTCCGGCGCGATCACCCGCACCGCCTCGCTCACCGTCGACTACCGCGCCATCACCCCGCTCGACCGCGAACTGAAGCTGCACGCGTGGACCGAGCGGCAGGAGGGCCGCAAGGTCTACGTCCGCGGCACGCTGCACGACGGCGACCGCCTCTGCGCCGAGGCACACGGCCTCTTCATCGTCCTGAAGCCGGGCCAGCAGTAACCGCTATCCGGGGAAGTGCGCGGCGCGGTACTCCGCGAAACGCTCGTCGACCTGCTCGGTGGTGAGCCCGTAGTCGTCCAGCGTGTACCGGTGCTGCGGCCGGGCCGCGCCGGAGGTGCTCCGGTTGTGCAGCGCGGTCATCTTCTGCTCGGCGGCCGGGGTCAGGTCGATGCCGAAGTGCCGGTAGATGCCGCGCACGGCGGCGATCGGGTCGGCGACGAAGTCGTCGTAGCGGACATCGATGAACTGGCCCCGGTCGTACTTCGCCCGATCGGCGCGGAAGGTGTCGGCGCCGCGCGCCCACAGCTCGAGCTGGGTGCTGCCGACCACGTCGCCGCGGAACTTCTCCGACCACCCCTCGCTGGCCTTCTCGTTCAAGCTGCACACCGAGGCGATGATGGTGCTCGGCTCGCGGTGCAGCTGCACCACCAGCGCGTCCGGGTAGACGGCGAAGAGGGCGTCGAGGGCGAAGAGGTGGCTGGGGTTCTTGAGCACCCAGCGCTGCTCGGCATTGGGTAACCCGATGAGCTGCAAGTTCTTCTTGTGCCGCCGATAGGCCGGGGTCCAGTCCTGACCGCGCAGCCAGTCGGAGTAGGTGGGCAGGTAGGCGAGGCACTCGTAGGAGATCGACATGGCGGACTGCCGCAGCAGCTGCCAGCACTCCTCGACCTGGTCGGCCGAGATGTGGTGCACGCCCATGAATTCGGGATGCTCCACGTGATGTTTCTCGTACCCGGCCGCGATGCCCTGGTACACCGGGTTGGCCGCCCAGGTCTCGCGCGGCGGGCGCGGCTGCGGCATCTCGGTGAGCCACATCTCCAGCCCCTGGTGCATGGGGTCGGCGGTGAGCAGCCGGTGCACCGCCGTGGTGCCGGAGCGCGGCAGCCCGGTGACGAAGATCGGGCGCTCGATCGGCACCCGCGCGTGCTCGGGGTACTTCTGCCAAGCGCTCTCGCTCAGCGCCCTGGCGATCAGCCCGCCGCGCAGCAGCGCCCGGTTGATCTTGTTCCCCCACGGGGTCAGCTCGGCGTCGGCGGCATACGACTCCAGCAGCACCTCCAGCCCCGCCCGGTAGTCGTCGGCGCCGAAATCCTCGAGACCGATCACCTTGGTCGCCGAGGCGTGCAGGTCGTCGATCGTGCCGATCTCGGCACGGCCCATCGTGGTCATGGCAGTGCTCCTAGTGGTGGAATTCGCCGGCGTTGACGTCGAGACAGGCGCCGGTGACGATGCGGGAGAGCGGGGAGGCGAAGAAGAGCACCGCGTCGGCGATCTCGTCCGGCTCCGGCAGTTTGCGCAGGTCGGTGGTTTCGGCGGTCTCCGCGTAGACCTCCTCGTGGGTGATCCCGCGCTCCTCGGCCTGGTAGTCGAAGTACCACTTCAGGTTGCCCGCGTAGATGTAGCCGGGGGCGACCGAGTTCACCCGGATGCCCTGCGGGCCGAGCTCGGTGGCCAGGCTCTGTGCCAGCGCCAGCAGGCTGGCCTTGGCCATCTTGTACGGGCCGAAGGTGCGCCTGGAGTGCCGCAGCACCGCCGAGTTGATCATCACGACCGAGCCCCTCGCCTCGGCCAGCGCGGGCACGAAGAGCCGGGTCAGCCGCAGCGCGGCCAGCACGTTGGTCTCGAAGCCGGCGCGGACGCCGTCCAGCTCGACGGTGACGAGGTCGGTGATCGGCGGGATCGCGAAGGCATTGTTCACCAGCGCGTCCACCCGGCCGAGTTCGTCCACCGTCCTGCGCACCAGGTTCTCGGCGGCGGCCTCGTCGGTGATGTCGGTGGGAACCACCAGGGCCTTCCGGCCGATCTCGCGCACCTCGGCGGCGACCTTGTCCAGCCGCTTCTCGGTGCGCGAGGCGAGCACGACGTCGGCGCCTGCCCGCGCCGCCCGGACGGCGATCGAGCGGCCGAGCCCGGGGCCGATCCCGGAGACCACCACGACCTTGCCGGTCAGCAGCCCGGCGCCGCCGAGCGCGGCGTCGGCGGCCGCGTCGTGGCCGGTTCCGATACGCGTGTCGCTCATCCCAGCATCCGATCCGCGTGCGTGCGCTGGCGGAAGGCGATCCGTTCGCGCCACTGCTCGGGCGTCACCCTGGCCTCGTCGTAGTAGGGCAGCTTCTCCGGGAGTTCGTCGAACGAGACGAGTTGCACCTCGGGACCATCCTCCGGTTTCAGGTCGCGGGCCAGCCGCTGCCAGCGGAACTGCAGGTAGCCGCGGTCGTGGCCGGTGCGCTCGACCCAGTTGGCCAGCCCGGGGTCGCGCTCGCTGACGACGAGCCGGATCTTTCCGTCCGGGTCCACCCGGGACTGGTCGGCGTTCAGGCTGGTCTGGTGGTTGATGTAGTCCAGCGAGAGGTACCAGATGGTGCCGAGCTGGAAGCCCTGGTACGGGGCATCCGACTTCGGCACGGTCAGGATGAGCACCTGGTCGTCGGTGAGGTCGTAGTGGCCGACCGAGGAGAACTGGGTGGAGAGCCCGCCGGGGGTGCGGCGCGGCTCGGTCATGGTGTTGACCGGCAGGTTCAGATAGAACCACTCCGGGAAGGCGAGGAAGGTGCGCAGCCGGGAGGTGAGGTTCCTGGCCGCCACCCGGTACCGCTTGGCGAGCAGGTCGCGGGTGAGCGCGGGCGGCGCATCGCCGACGGTGTCCACCCGCTCGATCCGGATGGTGCCGGGCCGCTCGGACCAGTCGCCGTAGACCTCGCGCACCGCGAGCATGGACGAGTCCGCGGCGAGCTGCACGTAGCCGGGCCGGGCCGGGCCCGGGCCGAAGCGGATCCGGTAGCTGCCGTCCGGCGCGATATCCAGTTCGCGGTCGTCGAAGGCGGTCAGGCTGTCCGGCACCTCGGCGGGGGTGTAATTGCCGTTGAGCACCTGGAAGCTCAGGTCGCGGGTGGTGCCGCGGACCCCGGTGACCAAGTACTCCGCGTTCGGGCGGAGGAAGGCGTGGAAGTAGAGGGTGTCCGGGTTGTCCAGCCCCATCTTGGTGTAGGGGCCGGTGGACCTGGCGAAGAACGGGAAGTCGCGGTCGTAGGCCCAGGCCAGCTGGAGCGCGGCGCGAATGCTGCCGCCGAGATAGTCGAACCCCTCGACGAGGTCCTGTTCGGTCTTCACCTGCGCGGCCGAGGTGATGATCTCCTCCGCCTCGGCGATCGCCTCCGCGAACGGCTTGCTGAGCACGTAGCCTCCCGGTCGTGTTCCATATATGTACCGGCGTGGTACATTTCGTCTGTTCGAAGATTAGAACTTGTTCTAGGAGTGGTCAACAGTGTCCAAGGTCGCGATCGGAGACGGCACCGTCGCCCGGCGCTCCGCCCCCACCGTCCGGGTGCTGCGGGTGCTCGATTTCCTGGTGGCGAACCGCGGCTCGCGCTACGGCCTCTCCGAGATCGCGCGCGAACTCGGGCTCGCCAAACCCACCTGCCTGGGCATTCTCACCGAGCTCACCGCCGCCGGGTACCTGATCCGGGACCCGCGCACCCGTGGCTACGGGCTCGGCCCCGCGCTGATCGGGGCCGGGCGGGCGGCCCAGGAGAACTTCGCGGTCTCCGCGCTGGCCCGCGCCGAGCTGGAGCCGCTGAGCGTGCGCTACCGCACCACCTGCACGGCATCGGCCGTGGTCGGCGACAAGATCGTGGTACTGGACGCCACCGGGCCGGGCCGGGTGCAGGTGGGCGCCACCTACCCCTTCGCGCCGCCGGTCGGGCTCATGTACGTGCTCTGGGACACCGACGCCGCCCTCGACGCCTGGCTGCGCACCCCGGCAGCGGTGCCGCTGGAGCAGGACGAGCGGCGGCTGCGCACGGTCGTCGCCGAGTGTCGCGAGCGCGGCTACCTGATCGAGAGCACCTCGGCCGCGGGGCGGCGACTCTACTCGCTGCTGGCTGGCGCGGCAGGCGCAGAAATGCCCGCCGAGCTGCGCGAACTCGTCGCCGAGTTGGTGACGAGCCTGGGCGAGCGGGTGTATCTGGGCAGCGATCTGCGCCCGCGCAAGGAGCACCCGGTGAGCCTGCTCGCCGCGCCCACCTACGACGAGCGCGGCAGGCAGAGCATGGTGCTCACGATGTACGTCGGCAGGGCGGTCACCGGGGCCGAGATCGAGCGCCGCGGCACCGCGCTCGCGGCCGCGGCGGCGGCCGTCACCGCGGCCGCGGGCGGGCGGCCGCCGCTGCGCTGAAGCGTTGACGGTCAGACCGAAACGTGTTCTAGTTTTTTCTCGTGAGCCCGAACCAGAAGTCCGTCACCGGCTGGGAGCTGTCGCACCTCGACGCGCTCGAAGCCGAATCGGTGCACATCTTCCGCGAGGTGGCCGCCACCTTCGAACGCCCCGTGCTGCTCTTCTCCGGCGGCAAGGACTCGGTGGTCATGCTGCACCTGGCCGCCAAGGCGTTCTGGCCCGCGCCGCTGCCATTCCCGGTGTTGCACGTCGACACCGGCCACAACTTCGACGAGGTGATCGCCTACCGGGACGAGACCGTCGCGCGGCTCGGCCTGCGGCTGCTGGTCGGCAGCGTGCAGGACGACATCGACGCGGGCGCGGTCACCGAGGAGACCGGCCCGCGGGCCAGCCGCAACCGGCTGCAGACGCACACGCTGCTGCGCTCGATCCGGGAGGGCGGCTTCGACGCCGTCTTCGGCGGCGCCAGGCGCGACGAGGAGAAGGCGCGCGCCAAGGAGCGGGTCTTCAGCTTCCGCGACGAGTACGGCCAGTGGGACCCGCGCAACCAGCGCCCCGAGCTCTGGAACCTGTACAACGGCAGGCACCGGCGCGGCGAGCACATCCGGGTCTTCCCGCTCTCCAACTGGACCGAGCTGGACATCTGGAACTACGTCGCCGCGGAGGAGATCGCGCTGCCGCCGCTCTACTACGCACACCGCAGGGAGGTGGTGCAGCGCGACGGCATGCTGCTGGCGCACACCGGGTTCCTGCGGCTGCTCGACGGGGAGCAGCCCTACGAGGCCACCGTGCGGTTCCGCACCGTCGGCGACGCCACCTGCACCGGCTGCGTGGAGTCGACCGCGGCGAACGCGGACGACGTGGTGCTCGAGGTGGCCGCAACCCGGGTCACCGAACGCGGCGCCACCCGCGCCGACGACCGCATCTCCGAGGCGGGGATGGAAGATCGCAAACGCGAGGGGTACTTCTGATGACCACCCTGCTCCGGCTGGCCACCGCGGGCAGCGTCGACGACGGTAAGTCGACGCTGATCGGGCGCCTGCTCTTCGATTCCAAGGCGATCCTCGCCGACCAGCTCGCCGCGGTCGAGCGCACCAGCAAGGAGCGCGGCGCGGGCCGGACCGACCTCTCGCTGCTCACCGACGGCCTGCGCGCCGAGCGCGAGCAGGGCATCACCATCGACGTCGCGCACCGCTACTTCACCACGCCGCGGCGGAAGTTCGTCATCGCCGACACCCCGGGGCACATCCAGTACACCCGCAACATGGTCACCGGCGCCTCCACCGCCGACGTCGCGCTGATCCTGGTCGACGCGCGCAAGGGCGTGGTGGAGCAGACCCGCAGGCACGCCTTCCTCGCCGGGCTGCTCGGCGTGGCGCACCTGGTGCTCTGCGTGAACAAGATGGACCTGGTGGACTGGAGCCAGGAGCGCTTCGAGGAGATCAGGGACGACTTCACCCGGTTCGCCGCCCGGCTCGAGGTGAGCGACCTGACCTTCGTGCCCATGTCGGCGCTGACCGGCGACAACATCGTGCACCGCACCGCGAGCATGCCCTGGTACGAGGGCACTCCCCTGCTGCACCAGCTGGAGCAGGTGCACATCGCCTCGGACCGCAACCTGATCGACGCCAGGCTGCCGGTGCAGTACGTGACCCGCACGCACAACCCGGATTTCCGCGGGTACGCGGGCACCGTGGCCGGCGGCGTTTTCAAGCCGGGTGACGAGGTCACCGTGCTGCCGTCGGGGTTCAGCACGACGGTGGCGGCGCTGTGGGGTCCGGGCGGCGCGCCGCTGGCCGAGGCCTTCCCGCCGCAGGCGGTGACGGTGCAGCTCACCGACGAGCTCGACGTGGCCCGCGGCGACCTGCTCTGCCGCCCGGCGAACCGGCCGCAGACGGCCCGCGACCTGGACGCCATGGTCTGCTGGTTCGCCGAGGAGAGCGCGCTCACCCCCGGCGCCACCTACACGCTGCGGCACACCACCCGCGCCGAACCGGTGCGGGTGCAGCGGCTGGACTACCGGCTGGACGTCAACACCTTGCACCGCGACGAGACCGCGAACGCGCTGGCGCTCAACGAGATCGGGCGGGTGCAGCTGCGCGCGCGGCGGCCGGTGCTCTTCGACCCGTACCGGCGCAACCGGAACACCGGCAGCTTCGTGCTGGTCGACGACGTCACCAACAACACCGTGGCGGCCGGCATGATCACCGGGCCGACGCCGACCGCCGCCGGGGTGGTGTGGCACCGCAGCGCGGTGGAGCGCACCGAGCGCGCGACCCGCGGCGGCACGGTCTGGCTCACCGGGCTCTCCGCCTCCGGGAAGTCCACGGTCGCGGTGGAGCTGGAGCGCAGGCTGGTCGCCTCGGGCAGGCCCGCCTTCCTGCTGGACGGCGACAACCTGCGGCACGGGCTCAACGCCGACCTCGGCTTCGCCCCCGAGGACCGCACCGAGAACATCCGCCGGGTGGCCGAGGTGGCCAAGCTCTTCGCCGAGGCCGGGGTGCTCGCGGTGGTCTCGCTGATCAGCCCGTACCGGGAGGATCGGGAGCGGGCCAGGCAGGCGCACCTGGCCGCCGGGCTTCCGTTCCTGGAGATCTTCGTCGACACGCCGCTCGCGATGTGCGAGGCTCGCGACCCGAAGGGGCTCTACGCCAAGGCGCGCGCGGGCGAGGTGCGCGGCTTCACCGGGATCGACGCCCCGTACGAGGCGCCGGAGCAGCCGGACCTGGTGCTGCGGCCGGACGACGGCGACCCGGCCGAGCAGGCGGCGCGGATCGCGGCGCTGCTGGGGTTCTGATCCGGCGGGGTGCGCATATTTGATACTCTGCGCGATACGTGTCTCGAAAGGACGGGCGTATGCGCACCCTGCTGCTCAACCCGCGCGATCTGGAGTTCCTGCTCTACCGGTGGCTCGATGTCGAGGCGCTGACGAAGCACCCGCGCTTCACCGAGCACTCGCGGGAGACCTTCGACGCGGTGCTCGCGCTCAGCGCCGAGATCGCCGAGACGCACTTCGCGCCGCACAACAAGAAGGCCGACGCCAACGAGCCGCGGTTCGTGGACGGCAAGGTGGAGCTGATCCCGGAGGTCGCGACGGCGCTGCGGGCCTTCGCCGCGGCCGGGCTGCCCGGCGCCACCGTGGCCACCGAGCTCGGCGGCATCCAGCTGCCCGCCGTCGTGGCCCAGGCCTCCTTCGCCTGGTTCCACGCCGCCAACACCGGAACGGCCGCCTATCCCTTCCTCACCATCGCCAATGCGAATCTGCTGATCGCGCACGGCGAGCAGTACGTGGAGCGGTTCGTCCGGCCGATGCTGGAGGGGCGCTTCTTCGGGACCATGTGCCTCTCCGAGCCGCAGGCCGGGTCGTCGCTGGCCGACATCACCACGCGCGCCGAGCCGCAGGGCGACGGCAGCTACCGGCTCTTCGGCACCAAGATGTGGATCTCCGGCGGGGATCACGAGCTCGGCGAGAACATCGTGCACCTGGTGCTGGCCCGGATCCCGGGCGGGCCTGCGGGCACACGGGGGATCTCGTTGTTCGTGGTGCCGCGCTTCCTGGTGGGCGAGGACGGCGTGCTGGGCGAGCGCAACGACGTCACGCTGGCCGGGCTGAACCACAAGATGGGGTTCCGCGGCACCGTCAACACGCTGTTGAACTTCGGCGAGGGCACGCACACCCCCGGCGGGGCGCCCGGCGCGATCGGGTACCTGGTCGGCGCGGAGCACCGCGGGCTGAGCCTGATGTTCCACATGATGAACGAGGCGCGGATCGGGGTCGGGCTGGTGGCGGCGGCGCTCGGGTACACCGGGTACCTCAAGTCGCTGGAGTACGCGCGGGGCAGGCCGCAGGGGCGGGCCAAGGTCGGGGCGGATCCGGCGAGCCCGCAGCGACCCATCGTGGAGCACGCCGACGTGCGGCGCATGCTGCTGGCGCAGAAGAGCTACGCCGAGGGGGCGCTGGCGCTGGTGCTGTACAGCGCGCGGCTGGTCGACGAGCAGCGGATCGCAGAGACCGAGGACGAGCGTCGGCGTCTCGGGCTGCTGCTCGACATCCTCACGCCGATCGCCAAGAGCTGGCCGTCGCAGTGGTGCCTGACCGCCAACGACCTGGCCATCCAGGTGCTCGGGGGGTACGGGTACACGCGGGAGTACGACGTCGAGCAGCACTACCGGGACAACCGGCTCAACCCGATCCACGAGGGAACGCACGGGATCCAGGGGCTGGACCTGCTTGGGCGCAAGGTGACGCAGCAGGGTGGGGCGAGCCTGCTCGCGCTCGACGCGCGGATTCGGGCCACGCTGGACGCCGCCGCCGCGGCGGGTGGTGAGGCGGGCGCGCTGGGGGCCGGGCTCGGGACGGTCTGGCAGCGGGTGGTCGAGGTGACCGCGGGGCTCTTCGCGAGCGGGGACATCGAGGCGGCGCTGGCCAACAGCAGCGTCTACCTGGAGGTGTTCGGGCACACGGTGGTGGCGTGGATCTGGTTGGAGCAGTACCTCGCCGCAGCGGAGGGCGAGGACGCGTTCCACGAGGGAAAGCGGCAGGCGGCGCGGTACTTCCATCGGTACGAGTTGCCCAGGACGGGGGCGGGGCTGGAGCTGCTGGCAAGTCTGGATCGGACCACGCTCGATATGCGCGAGGAGTGGTTCTGAGCGGGCCGGAGGCGCGGCAGCGGACGCCGCGACGGCCGGGGCGGCCCGCGGCGGCCACCCCGGCAGAGGTCGTGGCCGCGGCGCGGGCCGCGTTCCTGGCGGGTGAGCGGATCGATGTGCAGTCCATCGCCGCCGGGCTCGGATTGAGCCGGGCCTCGGTGTACCGCTGGTTCGGGTCGCGCGAGGGGCTGCTCGGGGCGGTGCTCGCCGGGGAGTACGAGGCGCTGGTCGCGCGGGCCGACAGCCGCAGGCGCAGTGCGGGCGGAGCCCGCGTGCTCGAGGTGCTGGCCAGGGTGAACCGCTGGATGAGCGACAACGAGCCGTTTCGGCGCTACTTCGAGCACGAGCAGCGGGCGGGGTTGCGCACCCTCACCGCGGGTGACGGGCCGGTGCAGCCACGTGCGGTGCGCGCGGTCGAGGAACTGGTGCGGCGTGCGGTCCGCGACGACGGCTACGAGCCGCCCATGGCTCCGGACCTGCTGGCCTACGCCATGGTGCGGCTCGGCGAGGCGTTCCTCTACAACGACAGTGCCGTCGGCATCACCGGCGATGTGGAGCGGTTGCGGACCGTCCAGGCGGCGCTGCTCGGCCTGCCCGCCGACAGCTGACCGGGGCGGTTCCGCGCGGCGCGCGCGTCGCGGCGCCCGCGGCGGCTCGGCTGATTCCTGCGGAGTGTCCTGACGGTCGCCGAGTGCGCTCACCGAGGCTCGCGGGCAACCCGGCGGACCGGTGCCGCGCCGCCGGGAGTGGAACCGGGACTGTTCCGATCACTGTGATCGCAAGTCCCCGCCCGCCGAGCCGGGTGGCGCAATGCCGGGTGGGACCCAGGTCGCACCCGCCCGTACCCGGCGCATTCCGAGCGCGTGAACGCGGTTCGCATCCGCACCGGCGAACCAACCGCCGCGAGCCCGTTATCGTCGGTTCATGCAGGTCAGAGGTGTGGATCCAATTCCCGAGCCGGGCGAGGCGCACGGTCAGGCGCCGGTGCGGCGGCTGCGGGCGGATCAGGCGCGCCGGGTGGCGGACGTGCTGCGGCACCAGATCCACACCGGCGCGTTCCCGGACGGGCTGCCGTCGGAACCGAGCCTGGCCGAGGAGTTCGAGACCTCCCGCAACACCGTGCGCGAGGCGCTGGCGCTGCTGCGCGACGAGGGGCTGATCGACCGCGCGCCCCGGCTCGGCACCCGGGTGGCCAACCGCAAGTACGACCACGGGCTCGACGCCCTGCTCGGCTTGCAGGAGACGCTCAAGGGGCACGGCACGGTGCGCAACGAGGTGCGCGCCGCGACCGCCGTCACCGCTCCGCCCGCGGTGGCCCGCAGGCTGCGACTGGAGCCGGGCGAGCGGGTGGTCTACCTGGAGCGGCTGCGCTACCTGGGCGATACCCCGCTCAGCCTCGACCTGACCTACCTGGCCCCCGACATCGGCGCCGCCGTCCTCGACCTGGACCTGGCGGGCACCGACATCTTCGTGCTCATCGAGCAGGTCAGCGGCCAGTCGCTCGGCTCGGCGGACCTGGCGCTGGAGGCCGTCTCCGCCGACCCGCACACCGCCGCGACCCTGGAGACCGCCGACGGCGCCGCGCTGCTCATGCTCGAGCGGCTGACCAGGCTGGAGGACGGCAGACCGGTCGATCTCGAGTACATCCGGATGCGCGGCGACCGGATCACCATGCGGGGCAGCCTGTCCCGCACCGCACCCGAGTGGAAGGTCCTGTAGATGGCCCTCGCGAACAACCGCGCCGACGTGCCGGTGACGATCGACGAATCGCTCTGTATCGAGGGCTGCACGCTCTGCGTCGAGATCTGCCCGCTCGACTCGCTCGCCATCGACACCAGCACCGGCAAGGCGTTCATGCACGTGGACGAGTGCTGGTACTGCGGCCCGTGCGCCGCCCGCTGCCCCACCGGTGCCGTCACCGTCAACATGCCGTATCTCCTGAGGTGAAGAACTCCATGAAACGCCTGATCGCGGTGGCCGCCGCCGCTGCCCTCACCCTGACCGGCTGCTCGCTGGAGCAGTCCGCCGCCGGCGGCGGCGACACCGTGCGCGTCGTCGTCGGCTACCAGTCCAAGACCGTCAACACCGTCACCGCGGGCACCCTGCTGCGCGCCAAGGGCTACCTGGAGCAGCGGTTGCGGGCGATCACCGACGCGGGCGGCGCGGCGTACGAGGTGGAGTGGCAGGACTACGACACCGGAGCCCCGATCACCGCCCAGATGGTGGCGGAGAAGATCGACATCGGCTCGATGGGCGACTACCCGCTGCTGATCAACGGCTCCCGCACGCAGGCCGGCGAGCGTTCGCGCACCGACTTCGTCTCGGTCACCGGGTACAACCCGAAGGGCGCGCTGAACATGGTGGTGGTGCCGCCGGATTCGCCCGCCACCACGCTCGCCGACCTGCGCGGGCAGAAGATCTCGGCCAGCGTCGGCTCGGCCGGGCACGGCACCCTGGTGCAGGCGCTCACCCGCGCCGGGATCGACCCCGGCACCGGGGTCGAGGTGCTGAACCAGCAGCCGCAGGTGGGGGCGTCGGCGCTGGAATCCGGCCAGGTGGCCGCGCTCTCGCAGTTCGTGGCCTGGCCCGGGCTGCTGGTCTTCCAGGGCAAGGCCGAGCTGCTCTACGACGGCGCCGAGCTGAACGTGCCGACTTTCCACGGCGTCGTCGCGCGGCAGGACTACACCGAGCGGCACCCGGAGGTGCTCGACGCCTTCCTGCAGGCCCAGCTGGACGCCACCGAGTTCCTGCACGGTGCGCCGCTGGCGGCGGCGAAGCTCGTGGCCGACGGGTCGGGGCTGCCGCAGGAGGTGGTCTATCTCTACAACGGCCCGGGCGGCACCACCTTCGACACCACGCTCGAGCCGAGCCTGATCGCGGCCTTCAAGGACGACGTGCGGTACCTGGAGTCCATCGGTGACTTCGCCGAGCTCGACATCGACGGCTTCGTCGACGACGCCGCGCTGCGCAAGGCCTTCGCCGAGCGCGGCGGCACCACCTACGACGCCGCGCTGGCCGACACCGGCAATGCGACCACCGGCTCCGGCAACGAGGTCTGGGTGGACGGGCAGCAGCAGACCAGGCCCGCCGCCGACCCCACCGAGCTGCTTCGCATCGTCAACCAGGCGCGGGCGCGGGGCGAGACGGTGCGCACCGCCTACGTGCTCGATGCCGAGCTCGGCACCCGCTGGTTCGCGAACGAGTCGGTCTGGCTGCGCGACGGTGACCGCTTCCTGCCCTTCACCACCGAGGCGGCCGCGCAGCGCTACCGCGGTGCCCACCCCGGTGCGGTTCCGGTGAGTTACGACCAGGCGGTCCAGGAGGTGCGGACGTGACGCGCACCGACGCGGTCACCGCTCCGGCGACCGCGGCCGGAACCGCGCAGCCGGATGCCGTGCCGCGCACGGACGCACCGGATTCCGCGGCGGACCCGACGCCCGGATCGGTCGCGCCGGACCCGACGCCCGAGCTGGTCGAGGCGGGCCCGGCGGCGGCCGCGCTCACCCCGGCACCGGCGAAGGGCACGGGCTCCCCCTGGCCCGGCCGGCTGACCAAACTGGTCTCGGTCAGTGCCGCGATCGGCGTCTGGCAGCTGCTGACAGCGAACGACGTCCGGTTCTGGCTCCGCTTCGACACCCTGCCGACGGTCACCGAGATCCTCACCGCCTTCGGCCGCCGGCTCGGCACCGACACCTACTTCCTCGACCTGGCGCAGTCGCTGCTCCGCATCCTCAGCGGCTTCGGCCTCGCCACGGTGGCGGGCGTGCTCACCGGGATCGCGCTCGGCCGCTCGCGGAGGTTCGCGAACGTGGTCGGCCCGCTCACCGAACTGGCCCGCCCGGTCCCGGCGATCGCGGTGGTGCCGATCGCCATCCTGCTCTTCCCGGACGACGAAGCGGGCATCGTCTTCATCACCTTCCTCGCCGCCTACTTCCCGATCATGGTCAGCACCAGGCACGCGGTGCGCGCGCTGCCGACGCTGTGGGAGGACTCGGTGCGCACGCTCGGCGGCGGCCGCTGGGACGTGCTGCTGCGGGTGGTCTTCCCCGGCTCGCTGCCCGGCGTGTTCGGCGGGCTCTCGGTCGGGATCGGGGTGGCGTGGATCTGCGTCATCTCCGCGGAGATGATCTCCGGCAGGCTCGGCGTCGGCTACCGCACCTGGCAGGCGTACACCATCGTCGACTACCCCGGCGTCTTCGTCGGCATCATCACCATCGGCGTGCTCGGCTTCGGCACATCGGCCGCGGTGGAGCTGCTCGGCAGGCGGGTCACCCGCTGGCTGCCGCGCGGACAGGAGAACGCGCGATGACCACCGCGAACCGCACCGGCATGGGGCTCGGCCTCGCCGACGTACACCTCTCCTACGGTGGGGACCCGGTGATCGCCGGGCTCACCCTCGACGTGCGCCCCGGCGAGATCCTGGTGCTCACCGGCCCATCCGGCTGCGGCAAGTCCACGGTGCTGCGCGCGCTGGCCGGGCTGCTCGCGCCGGACTCCGGCCGCGTGCTGGCCGACGGGGAGCCGGTGCGCACCACCTCGCGTGACCGCGCGGTGGTCTTCCAGGACAACGCGCTGCTGCCCTGGCGCACCGTGCGCGCCAATATCGAGCTGGCGCTGAAGCTGCGCGGCGAGCCGAGGCAGGGGCGGCGGGCGGCCGCGGAGCGGTGGATCGACGAGGTCGGGCTGACCGGGTTCGGCGACTTCCTGCCCAAGAGCCTCTCCGGCGGGATGCGGCAGCGGGTACAGCTGGCCCGCGGGCTGGCCGGGGCGCCGCGCGCGGTCATGATGGACGAGCCGTTCGGCGCGCTGGACACCCAGACCCGCGCCACCGTGCAGCGGCTGCTGATCGACACCTGGAACACGCACCCGGCCACCGTCGTCTTCGTCACCCACGACGTGGACGAGGCGCTGCTGATCGGCGACCGGGTCGCCGTGCTCGGCCGGGCCGGGCAGCCGCTGCGCGCCCTCGTCGACCTCCCCGAGCCGCGGACCGGGGCCGATCGCTCCGCCGCGCGCGCCGAGATCCTGGCGGCGCTCTCGTGACGGGCTGCTGTCCGCCCGCTCCCCGATCCGGCGGCTCACCCCGGCTCGGCGGCCCTGAACTCCACCCCGCGCCGTACGCCGGGAATGACGACTCCGCTCCCCCGGCTCCGGCACGAGCACTCCCCCGGGCCGCCACGTCCACCGGCCGGGCCCGGCTCCGGTGCACGGCCCTTCCGCACCCCCCGACCGTTGGAGGCCGCTCATGACCGCCCCCGCGCCGACCCCGGCGATCCCCGACCTCGCGGACGCGATCCGCCTGGACTGCGACGTCCTCGTCATCGGCGGCGGCACCGCGGGAACCATGGCCGCGCTCACCGCCGCCGAGCGCGGCGCGAACGTGCTGCTGCTGGAGAAGGCGCACGTGCGGCACTCCGGCGCGCTCGCCATGGGCATGGACGGCGTGAACAACGCCGTCGTGCCGGGCAAGGCCGAGCCGGAGGACTACGTCGCCGAGATCACCCGGGCCAACGACGGCATCGTCGACCAGCGCACCGTCTACCAGACGGCGACCCGCGGCTTCGCCATGGTGCAGCGGCTGGAGCGGTACGGGGTGAAGTTCGAGAAGGACGCCTACGGCGAGTACGCGGTGCGCCGCGTGCACCGCTCCGGCTCCTACGTGCTGCCGATGCCGGAGGGCAAGGACGTCAAGAAGGCGCTGTACCGGGTGCTGCGCCAGCGCAGCATGCGCGAGCGGATCCGGATCGAGAACCGGCTCATGCCGGTCCGGGTACTCACCGCGGGCGGCCGCGCGGTCGGCGCCGCCGCCCTGAACACGCGCACCGGCGAGTTCGTCACGGTCGCCGCGAAGGCGGTGATCCTGGCGACCGGCCCGTGCGGCCGGCTCGGGCTGCCCGCCTCCGGCTACCTGTACGGCACCTACGAGAACCCGACCAATGCCGGCGACGGCTACTCCATGGCCTACCACGCGGGCGCGGAGCTGTCCGGGATCGAGTGCTTCCAGATCAACCCGCTGATCAAGGATTACAACGGCCCGGCCTGCGCCTACGTCGCCAACCCGTTCGGCGGGTACCAGGTGAACGCGCACGGCGAGCGCTTCGTCGACTCCGACTACTGGTCCGGCGCGATGATGGCCGAGGTCAAGCGGGAGATCGAGTCCGCGCGCGGCCCCATCTACCTGAAGGTGTCGCATCTGCCCGAGGAGACGCTCTCCACCCTGGAGGGCATCCTGCACACCACCGAGCGGCCCACCCGCGGCACCTTCCACGCCAATCGCGGCCACGACTACCGCACGCACGACATCGAGATGCACATCTCCGAGATCGGGCTGTGCGGCGGGCATTCGGCCTCCGGCGTCTGGGTGGACGACCGCGCCCGCACCACCGTCCCCGGGCTGTACGCCGCCGGTGACCTGGCCTGCGTACCGCACAACTACATGATCGGCGCCTTCGTCTACGGCGATCTGGCCGGCGAGCACGCGGCGTCCACGCTGGCCGAGCTGGACGCGCCCGCCGAGCTGCCCGCCGACCAGCTGGCGGCGGCGCACGAGCTGATCTACCGGCCGCTGCGCAACCCGGAGGGGCCGCCACAGCCGCAGGTCGAGTACAAGCTGCGCCGCTTCGTCAACGACTACGTGGCGCCGCCGAAGACGGCCGCCAAGCTCTCGCTCGCGGTGGAGACCTTCGAGCGGATGCGCGCCGAGGTCGAGGGGATCGGGGCGCGCACCGCGCACGAGCTCATGCGCGCCGCGGAGGTGTCGTTCATCCGGGACTGCGCGGAGATGGCGGCGCGCAGCTCGCTGACCCGCACCGAATCGCGCTGGGGGCTCTACCACGACCGGGCCGACCTGCCCGAGCGCGACGACGTCGACTGGCGCTACCACCTGAACCTGCGCAAGAACGGCTCCGGCGAGATGGAGTTCGTCAAGCGGGCGGTGGCGCCGTACCTGGTCCAGGTGCCGGAGTTCGACGACGTGCCGGGCGCGGTGCCGGCCGAGGTGCCGGTGCGGGCCACGGAGCCGGTCGCGGTCCGCGGTGGCGCGCAGCCGACGCCGGAGCGGATCGAGCCGGTACTGCGCGAGGAGGCGCCGTCGCCGCGGATCGTCACGCTGCTGGCACTGGACGCGCCGGATGTCGCGGAGCTGGAGCCGTACCTGCGCGATTCCGACCCGGTGGTGCGGGTCGCCGCGCTCTCGGTGCTCACCGAGCACACGCCGGACGGCTTCGCCGGTGCGCTGATCCCGGCGTTGGACGACCCGGCGGTCACCGTACGCCGGGCCGCGGCGGACAGTCTGCGCGAGCTGGTCGAGGTGCTGCCCGAGCACGCCGGGCTGCCGGAGCGGATCGGCTCCCCGGACGCCGGGGTGCGCGCCACCGTGGTGGATCTGGTGCGCGCGCTGCGCGGCGGATCCGCCGGCTGGTTCGCGGGCGCGGCGCGCGACCCCGATCACCGGGTGCGGCTGGAGGCGGTGCGCGGGCTGGTCTCGCTGGACGAGGCCGCCGGCGTCGCCGCGCTCGCGGGTGACCCCAACCGCGAGGTGCGCGTGGTGGTCGCGCACGGGTTGGCCGAGATCGGCCCGGTCGCCGTCGCGGCCGGCGCGCGCCAGGTCATCCGGGCCCTCGCCGCCGACCCGGACCCCCTGGTCCGCGCCGCCGCCCTCGCCGCCTTCGGCCCCCTCGGCGCCGAGGGCCCGTTCGACGCCGTCGGCTCCGGACCGTCCACACCGGCGCCGCACACCGGCGGCGTGAGCGCGGGTGCACCCGCCACGACCGCGAGCGCGCCGGCAGGCGGGAACGCCGTGACTCCGCAGGCCGAGGGCGGCGCCGCACGAACCAACGGCGTCGCGCCGCGGGCACCGCGCAGGCGGGCGCCCGCGCCGGGGGACGACGTGGCCCTGCTCATCGCGGCACTCTCCGACACCGCGTGGCAGGTCCGGGTCGGCGCGGCGAAGGGGCTGGCGGGGGCCGATCCGGGCGCCGCGATCCCGGCCCTGAGCACCGCGCTGGGCGATCCGCACCTGGATGTGCGCAAGGCGGCGGTACTGTCGGTGAGCGCTCGTGCCGAGCGGGACGACGCGCAGGACGCGCTGGCCCGCGCGGTGCACGACAGCGATGCCGACGTCAGGGCGTACGCGCGCCGCGCGGCGCGGTTGCTGCCCCGCTGATCGGTCGCTAGTTTGTCGGCGTGACCGTGGCCGACTCCCGAGCGGCCCGCGGTTGCCGGGCGCGGTCGGCCCGGCGCTGGGTCGGCTCGGGCCGGTGGACGGGAGACGCGGCGTGACGGTGGCGATCTGGCTCGATCTCGTCGTGCTCGTCGCCGCCGTGCTCGCCGCACTGGCGGGCTGGCGGCGCGGCGCGATCGTTGGGCTGCTCGGCTTCGCCGGGGTCGTCCTCGGCGCCGTGCTCGGCGCGCTGCTCGCGGGCGGGGTGCTGCACCGGGTGCAGCCGGGCTGGCCCCGGCTCACCGTGGTGATCGCGGTGGTCGCGATCTTCCTGGTCACCGGCGAGCTGATCGGCCACCGGATCGGCCGCTCGGCGCGGGACGCCGTGCGCGGCAGCGGAACCAGGAGGGCCGACGCGGTCGGCGGCGCGGTCACGCACGCCGCCGCGGTGCCGGTGCTGGTCTGGCTGGTGGCGGGCGCCTTGGCCGGCTCCGCGCAGGCGCAGGCGGTGCAGGGCTCGGTGGTGCTCCGCACCGTGGACGACCTGGCCCCCGGCTGGGCCGCCGACCTGCCGGAGCGCGTCGCCGAGCCGCTGCGCGACGCCGGGCTGCCCGCCGCCTCCGCCTGGCCCCGCGAGGAGACCGGGCGCTCCCGCGAACAGCCCGACCCCGCCGTCGCCGGGCTCCCGCTCACCACCGCACTGCAGCCGAGCGTGCTCCGGATCCGGGACATCGCAGCGGATTGCGGTTTGCGGCAGACCGGATCCGGTTTCGTGATCGCGGCCGAGCGGGTGCTGACCAACGCGCACGTAGTCGCGGGCGCCACGAACATCTCGGTGGACACCCCCGATGGCCCGCTCGACGCCCGGGTGGTGCAGTTCGAGCCCGCCATCGATATCGCGGTGCTCGCGGTGCCCGGGCTCACCGCGGTCCCGGTGCCGATCGCGCCGCTGCCCGCCGAGCCGGGCGACGACGCCGTCGTGCTCGGCTATCCGCAGGGCGGCCCGTACACCGCGAGCGCGGCGCGGGTGCGCAGCCGGGTGCAGCGCCCGGTGCGCGACATCTACCGCACCGCGGGCATCGAGCGGAAGTTCTACGCGGTGGCCGGCGAGATCCGCAGCGGCAACTCCGGCGGGCCGCTGGTGGATGCGGAGGGCCGGGTGCTCGGCGTGGTCTTCGGAGTCGACGAGGAGCGCGGCGAACTCGGCTACGCCTCCGGGCTCCCGGACGTCCTCGAGCAGCTCGGCGAGCGCTGGCGGTCGGGTACCCCCGTCGGCGCCGGAAACTGCGCGCCCTGAACCCAGCTCTGCCGGGACCGCGCGCCTCGGACGCGGTTCAGCGAGCCCGCGGGTCCTGACCACGATTCAGCGCGGCAGTGCGAGCCAGCCGCTCTCCAGCGCCGCGGCCAGCTCCCCGTAGCCGATCTCCTGCTCGGCCAGCGCGGTCCACGCCGCGTGCATCTCGTCGCTACCGGGGTCGATCGTCATGAGCAGGTCGAAGGCACGCTCGGAGGCCGCCGCCATCCGGTCGATCACGGCGCCGAGCGGGTCCGGGTGGCACCGCGCCCCCGCCCGCGGCGCCGGCAGGTTGCGCCGCACCCAGCCGTCGATGCGGCGCACCAGATCGGCGCGATCCCGGTCGAATTCGGCGGCGCGGGCGGGCAGCCGACGGCGGGCCCGGTGCAGCTCGGCGATGGCGTGCGCCTCCCGGCAGAGCGGCCCGGCGAGGTAGTGGCCGCGCAGCGCGGCCAGCAGCTCGTCCTTCGAGGGGAGCACCGGGTCGGCCGGCGGCTCGGTCTCGGACAGCGCGCGCCGAACTTGTTGCGCTGTCATCGGACCGACCTCCCGTCCACGGCGACACGAGTCACATCACGTCGGATTCACACGCCGCGCCGAACGGAAACCGTGGCGCAGATCGCGTTTCTCCCGCAGTGACATGACGCGTGGTCAGCCGCGTGCGCCGGCCACCGCGGGCGGGCGTAGCCGCTCGGGGGCGAGCGCGGAGAGCTCGGCGGCGTGCTGGCGATCGGCGGTGATGGCGTCCAGGCGCTTACCGAGCGCCTTCACCTCGTCGCGCAGCGCGATCACCCGGTCCAGCGGGTAATCCACCTCGGCCAGCACGGATTCCACCATGCGCCTGGCCTGGCGCTGCAGCGCGCGCCCTGCCTCGGTGGCGCGCAGCTCGACGGCGCGGCGGTCGTGCGCGCTGCGCACGCTCTCCACCAGGCCGTGCGCCTGCAGCCGCTGGATCAGCGGGGAGACGGTGCCGTAGTCGAGGTGCAGCTTCTCGCCGAGTTCGCGCATGGTCATGCCCGGCCGCTCCCAGAGCGCGAGCAGCGCCAGGTACTGCGGGTAGGTCACCCGCATCTCGTCCAGGAAGGGACGGTAGGCCGCGGTCATCGACCGGGAGGTGGAGTAGAGCGCGAAGCAGAGCTGAGCGGTGAGCGAGAGCGGGTCGGCGCCGGGTAGCGCGGCCCCGGCGGGGGCGCTCCGGTGCGGGCGGAATTCGGATTCTCGGGCAAGATCGGGCAACGGTGCCTCGGGCATGACTGCACTGTACGCACCGGGCCGACCCGGGCGTGCCGGGTCGGCCGGGTATACCGCGCGGTCTGCGAATTTCGGCCGGCGACGCCGATCTCGGCCACCCGGTTGTGCGCAATGTTTGTGACGAGCCACTCCGGCAATCACCGGGCACGTGGTGAACGATGTCGAGAAGCGCTGGAACGACCCGGGCGCCGTGCGCGGCGCGACCCGCTACCTCGCGGCGGTGCTCGTGATCACCGCCGCGGTCTTCGGAGTCTGCGTGCTCTGGGCGAGCGGCCGCGCCGAGTGCTCCGGCGAGCGCATGCTCTGCGACACCGCGGCGCAGGGCGTCACGCTGCTCGCGCCCGCGGTGACCCTGCTGCTCGGCGCGATCGGCGCCTTCGTCCGGACGTTCCTGGTGTGGCGGCGGGGCGGTAGCTGGCCGATCTGGCAGGGCGCGGGCTGGTTCGCCCTCGTCCTCTTCATGGCCTACCTGTCGATCGGCGGCGGCGCACTCGCCGGGTGATCACACCGGCAGCGTCGCCCAGACCACCTTCCCCGTCGGCCAGCACGGCGCGCAGCCCCAGGCCGCGGCCAGATCGGCGACCACGTGCAGGCCGTACGCCTGCACCTCGCCCGCGGCGGGCTCGCGCAGCACGGCGGGCTGCGGATCGGCATCGGCCACCGCGACGGTGACCCCGCGGGCCCGCAGGTCGAGCCGGACCCGGACGTCGCCGATCGCGTGCCGCATCGCGTTCTCCACCAGCTCGGTCACCAGCAGCTGCGCGTCGTTGAAGAGTTCCGCGATGCGCCAGCGCACACACATCCGCGCCACGAACTCGCGCGCGGCCCGGGCACTGGCCGCGGCGGCAGCCATGTCCAGCCGAGCCCGCTGCCGGTACGGCGGCACCGGCGCCTGCGCGAGCGCGGCAGGCACCGACTCCAGCACCGGCACCCGGCGCACCACGGCCGCCACCCGCCGGCGCAGCGGCTCGTCCGCCGCGGCGAGCAGGATCGGCACCCCCGGCCAGTCGCCGACCCGGATCCGGGCGGCGCTGAAGGCGGTGAGCGCACCGTCGTCGGCGAGCGCGAGTTCGTCCAGTGCGACGATCAGCGCCCGCGGCTCGTCCATCGCGAACCGCACCAGGTCGGCACCGAAGCGCCGATACGTGTCGGTGTCGAGCACGCCGCGCGGCCGCAGCACCGCGCACTCCCCCGCGATCTCGGGCCGCCAGGAGACCTTTCCGCCACTGATCCGCTCCACCCGGATCGGCTACCCGTCCGCACCGCACTCAACCGGATTTACGGCCGGGCCAGCGGGTATAGCGGGCACACAGCCTCAGGGGACGATCGAGAAAGGGACGCCACATGACCGAGACGGCCACTGAAAGCGCCGCGATCACCGACCGCCCGTCCCCGGAGCATCGCCGGCCGCCGGGGGTGGACGACGCGACGGTCGCCGCGGGCGGCAAGCTCTCCGAGGCACTGGAGACCATCGAGCGCGCCAGGGGCCACCTCTACGAGCTGCACCAGCTGATCGGCGGCGCCGACCTGCGGCTCGACGAGGCGGTGTCGAAGTTCAGGGAGGCAGGCCACCCGGAGATCGCCGAGCGCATCGAGCGCGAGCTGATCGGCCGGAACGTGCTGCCCGGCCGCTGGACCTTCCAGATCGTCGAGGAGTTCGACGACGGGTACTACGCGGAGTTCCTGCAGATCGAACGGGACGTCCGCGACAAGCTGTTCGACGGCAAGCGCCACCTATTCGAGGCGGAGATGAAGGAAGCGCGCCGCACCCGAGGGCGCAAGGGCCATTCGGCCGCGCCCCGAGGGTAGCCGCCCCGGAATAGCGCCTCAGCCGCCGACGGGCCGCTCGGGCAACCGGACGGCGGCGCGGCGTGCCTCCAGCCAGAAGGTGGCGCCGACCGTCAGATACGAGGCGACCACCGCGAGCAGGGGAAGACCGAGGATCATCAGCAACACCGGGAACATCGACATGGCCCGCGCCCCTCTCCACCGCACAGCACTCGTCCCGTGGCCCGATACCCGGACCCGGGGGCGCCACCTGCGCCTGCTCGGCTATTACCCGGAACCGATCGCCACACGCGATCCATACCGCAACATCACTGTGAATTGGGTCACCGACCCTCGCTAATTCCCCGACGCCGCCACCGGCGCCAATTCGGCGTTCCGCTCCGGTGCGAATTCGCTATCGATTGCCGAAAGTCCGGAGCGCCTTTGCCGGAACCACCCGCAAAGGCGTATGCGGCACCGCGGGGCGCGGAATGGGATGTAATGTCGTGCTGTCGAATCCGGCGTCCGGAAAGGGGCAGCACAACAATATGGCCAAGAAGGTCATCGTCCAGACCATCGACGATCTCGACGGCGAGTCGGTCGCGGACGAAACGATCGAGTTCGCGCTCGACGGAGTCGGTTACGAAATCGACCTGTCCAGCGCCAACGCGAAGAAGCTGCGCGACGAGCTGGAGGCGTGGGCCAAACATGCCCGCCGGGTGAGCGGCAGACGGCGCCAGCCCAAGACCCCAGCCCCGCGTGCCAAGTCCGCCGACAACCGCGAGCAGACCGCGGCGATCCGGGAATGGGCCCGCAACAACGGGTTCGAGGTCTCCGCCCGTGGCCGGATCCCGGCCGAGGTGCAGCAGGCCTACCGCGCCGCGAACAGCGACCCGGAGGACTGACCCGCCGCGCGGTCGGCGGGCCGTTTCCCGGCCCGCCCCCGCTCGCGCCGGGTTCCGCCCCGCACGGTGCCGCGCCGGGGCAGAATGGAGTTCCGCGCACCATCGAACCAACGACCCCAGGATCGCGGGATGGCCCAACGGCGTAGCCTCTCGCAGCGACGAGCTGCCCTCGAAGCGGAATGGACCCGCCGGGTGCCCGGCGTGCCCGGCCCGGATGCCATCCGGGCACCCGCCGAACTCGCGCGGCCCGATGCGCTCGACTCCGCCGTCGCGCAGTCCTGGGCGCGATCGCTGCGCACCGTCGACCCGGCCAGGGACCACGCACCGGGCGATGCCGTCGACGTCAGGACCCGCTGGGCCGAGTCGCCGCTGCGCACCCCCGTGCTGGAGCTGGCCGATCAGCTGCGCGCGGTGGCCGACGGCTCCGGTTTCGTCGCCGCCGTCACCGACGAGAGCGGCACCATCCTCTGGTCCTACGGCGGGCCGGTCATGCGCCGCCGCGCCGAACAGGTGAACTTCGCCCCCGGCGGCCGCTGGGACGAGCCGCACATGGGCACCAACGCGCTCTCGCTGGCGCTGCGCACCGAGCGGCCGCACACCGTCTTCTCCGCCGAGCATCTGGTCGCCGCGCTGCACGGCTGGGTCTGCTACTGCGCGCCGATCCACGGCACCGACGGCAGGCAGCTGGGCGTGCTCGACCTCTCCACCGCCTGGGACCGGGCGCACCCGCTCGCCATGTCCACCGCCATGGCGCTGGCCAGCGCGATCGAGGCGCGGGTCAGGCCGGCCGCGCCCGGCGCGCGGCTGCGCTGCCTCGGCGGCGCGGAGCTGGTGCGCGCGGGCCGGCCGGTGCGGCTGCGGCCCCGGCACCTGGAGATCCTCACGCTGCTGGCGCTGGAGCCGGAGGGGTTCACGCACGAGCGGCTGCACTTCGCCGTCTACGGCGACCGGCCGGTCGGGACCAGCACGCTGAAATCGGAGATGTCGTACCTGCGCCGGGCCACCGACGGGGAGATCAGCAGCCGGGTCTACCGGCTGGCGCACCCGCCCGCCTGCGATGCCGTCGAGCTGCTCGCCGCGCTGGAGGCCGGTGACACCGGCGCCGCCGTCGAGCTGTACCGCGGGCCGCTGCTGCCGGGTTCGGACACCCCGGGGATCGTCACCTGGCGCGATCACCTCGAGGTGGCGATCCGCACCGCCGTGCTCTCCAGCCCGGACCCCGGCCACGCGCTGCGCTACGGCGAGTTCGCCCCGGACGACATCGCCGTGCACGAGCACGCGCTCCACCTGCTCGCACCCGGCGACACCCGGCGCGCCATCGCCGCCGCTCGACTGCATTCCGCCCTTCGCGACTGAACCGCGCCGTCGCTGCCGTGCGCGACTGCACCACGCCGGTACGACCGGGTACGGCGCGCCGGGGCGCCACACGGCGGCACCTTCGGTTCCGGGCGTCAACGTTTCGCCAACCTCGGCGGCGCATAGTGACACGCGTCACGGCCGTGCGCCGTGGGTTCACTGTCGCCAACAGCGAGGAGTCGTTCGCCATGATCTACGCGAAGCCGGGAGCCGAGGGCAGCGTCGTCGAGTACGCCCGCCGATACGACAACTTCATCGGCGGTGACTGGGTGGCCCCGGCGGAGGGCCGCTACTTCGAGAACCCCTCCCCGGTGGACGGCGCCACCTTCACCGAGGTCGCCCGCTCCACCGCCCCCGACGTCGACCGCGCGCTGGACGCCGCGCACCAGGCCGCCGACGGCTGGGGCCGCACCTCGACCACCGAGCGCGCCAATATCCTGAACCGCATCGCCGACCGGATCGAGGAGAACCTCACCGCGCTCGCCGTCGCGGAGACCTGGGAGAACGGCAAGCCGGTCCGCGAGACCCTGGCCGCCGACCTGCCGCTCGCCGTCGACCACTTCCGCTATTTCGCCGGGGCGCTGCGGGCCCAGGAGGGCGGCATCTCGGAGATCGACGGCGACACCATCGCCTACCACTTCCACGAGCCGCTCGGCGTGGTCGGCCAGATCATCCCGTGGAATTTCCCGATCCTGATGGCCACCTGGAAGCTGGCCCCCGCGCTCGCCGCGGGCAATGCCGTGGTGCTCAAGCCCGCCGAGCAGACCCCGGCCTCCATTCTCAAGGTGGTCGAGCTGATCGCCGACCTGCTCCCGCCCGGTGTGCTGAACGTGGTCAACGGCTTCGGCGTCGAGGCGGGCAAGCCGCTCGCCTCCAGCCCGCGGGTGGCCAAGATCGCCTTCACCGGCGAGACCACCACCGGCAGGCTGATCATGCAGTACGCCAGCGAGAACATCATCCCGGTCACCCTGGAACTGGGCGGCAAGAGCCCGAACATCTTCCTGCCGGACGTGGCCGCCGCGGACGACGAGTTCTTCGACAAGGCGATCGAGGGCTTCGTCATGTTCGCCCTGAACCAGGGCGAGGTCTGCACCTGCCCCTCGCGCGCGCTGGTGCACTCCTCGATCTACGACGAGTTCATGGAGCGCGCGGTGGCGCGCACCGAGGCCATCGTGAGCGGCAACCCGCTCGACGACGCCACCATGATCGGCGCGCAGGCCAGCAACGACCAGTACGAGAAGATCCTCTCCTACATCGACATCGGGCGACAGGAGGGCGCCGAGGTGCTCACCGGCGGCGGCACCCGCACGGTCGACGGCCTTCCCGACGGGTACTACGTGGAGCCGACCATCTTCAAGGGCCGCAACGACATGCGGATCTTCCAGGAGGAGATCTTCGGCCCCGTGGTCTCGGTGACGACCTTCGACTCGGTGGACGAGGCGCTCAAGATCGCCAACGACACCCTGTACGGGCTCGGCGCCGGCGTCTGGTCGCGGGACATGAACACCGCCTACCGGCTGGGCCGGGAGATCAAGGCGGGGCGGGTGTGGACCAACTGCTACCACGCCTACCCGGCGCACGCGGCGTTCGGCGGCTACAAGAAGTCGGGCATCGGGCGGGAGAACCACCGCATGATGCTCGAGCACTACCAGCAGACCAAGAACCTGCTGGTCAGCTACTCCCCCAACAAGCAGGGCTTCTTCTGATGGCTGTGCCGCGGGTGGAACTCACCGATCCGGCGACCGAGCTGCTGCGCGCGCTGGAGGCGCAGCACGGGCCGGTGATGTTCCACCAGTCGGGCGGCTGCTGCGACGGCAGCGCTCCGATGTGTTACCCGCGCAACGAGTTCCGGGTGGGCTCGGCCGATGTGCTGCTCGGCCGGGTCGCCGGCGACACCCCGTTCTGGATGAGCGCGGACCAGTTCGAGTACTGGAAGCACACGCATCTCACCGTGGACGTGGTGCCCGGCCGGGGCAGCGGATTCTCGCTGGAGGCGCCGGAGGGCGTGCGCTTCCTGATCCGGTCCCGGCTGCTCACCGACGACGAGGTGCTGGCGCTGGCGGCCGAGCCGCCGCCGGCGACCGGGGCCGAGTACGAGGGGTGAGTTCGTGGAGCGGGCCGGCACTTCGGTGCCCGCCCGTTTCGCATTCCGGAGATGCGGCCCACCGGGCTCGGTGCACACCGCATGCGGACCGGCCGCCCGAGTGGCCCCGCGCAGCGCAGGCTATGACGGTGCACCGCGTACGGCCCGCCCCTCGCTCAGTAGCCGAGAGCGGCACGGGCGGCCGTACGGGCTCCCTGCGGATCCTCCGCGGTGCTCGCCGCGGCGGCCGCGCGTTCGCAGTCCTTGGCGGTGACCCCGGCCAGCGCGGCGCCGACGGCGGCGACCGCACCCGCGGCGGCGGAGAGCGAGGTGACTCCGAGCCCGACCAGCACGCAGGCGAGCAGCGGGTCGGCCGCGGCCTCGCCGCACACCCCGACCGGCTTCTCCCGCACCCGCCCGGCCAGCGCGGTGCGCCCGATCAACCCGAGCACCGGCGGCTGCCACGGGTCGGTGAGCGCGGCCAGCTCGGCCGACATGCGATCCGCCGCCATCGTGTACTGGGTGAGGTCGTTGGTGCCGATGGACAGGAAGTCGACGTGCCGCAGGATCGCGGTCGCCGCCAGCGCCGCCGATGGCACCTCGATCATCACCCCCGGCACCAGCCCGCGCTCGCGTACCTTGCCCGCGAACCACTCCGCCTCCGCCGGCGTCGCCACCATGGGCGCCATCACCCACGGCACCGGGGTACGGCCGCGCGCGGCCTCGGCGATGGCGTCCAGCTGGCGGTCGAGGATGCCGCTCTCGCGCAGCGCGATTCGCAGCCCGCGCACGCCGAGCGCCGGATTGGCTTCGTCCGGGTGCCCGGCGAAGCGGAGCGGTTTGTCCGAGCCGGCGTCCAGGGTGCGGAGCACGACCTTGCGGCCGGGGTAGGCGTCGAGCACCTCGCGGTAGACGCCGGCCTGCTCGGCGACGGACGGCTCGGCTTCCCGGTCGAGAAAGCAGAGCTCGGTGCGGAAGAGCCCGATCCCCGCGGCCGGGGTCGCGGCGGCGGCGCGGGCGCCCGCGCCGTCCTGCACGTTGGCGAGCACCTCGATCGGGCGGCCGTCGGCGGTGCGGCCCGGCCCGGTCCAGGCGGCGCTGCGGGCCGCGGTGTCACGGTGCGCGGCCAGCGCGGCGGCGGCGCGCTCGGGGTCGGGAGCGACCCGGATCTCGCCGGTTCCGCCGTCGACGAGCACCTCGGTGCCCGCGGTGAGCCCGGCCGCACCCGGTACGGCGACCACGCACGGGATGTTCAGCTGCCTGGCGATGATGGCGGTGTGGCTGGTCGGCCCGCCGAGCGCGGTGACGATCGCGATCACCAGCGCCGGGTCGAGCCCGGCGGTGTCGGCGGGGGCGAGGTCGTCGGCGACCAGGATCGAAGGGCGCTCCGGCACCGGGATACCCGGCTCGGGTGCGCCGAGCAGCTCGGCGACCACCCGGTCGCAGATATCGCGCAGGTCGGTGACGCGCTCGGCCAGCACCCCGCCGAGCTTGGTCAGCATGCCCGCGAAGCGCTCGCTCGCGGCGATCGCGGCGGCGGGTGCGGGGGTACCGGTGCCGATGGCCTGCTCGGCGGTGGCGAGCCAGCCCCGATCGGCGGCCAGCGCGGCATTCGCGGCCAGTACCTCGGAGGCGGCGCCGGTCGCGTTCGCCGCCCTTGCCCGCAGCCGTGCGGCCACGGTGGCCGCTGCCGCACGGAACGCCTCGGCCTCGCCCGCCCGTTCGGACTCGGGCACTGTCCGATCGGACATGTCCGGACGCACCCGGGCCGCGGCCCTGATCACCGGGCCGAGAGCGACACCGGGCACGGCCGGGGTGCCGACGAGCACATCACCATCCGGGATCACCTGCTTGTTTCGGATCATCGGTCCTCCTGGGAGCGCGTCGGCCGGTCGATATCGGTTGTGACCCAGCTTACGCGGATCGCTTGACAAAGCAATACATCCGGGCATAAAACAATATAAGCAAACATTCCAGCGGTCGGAGGTTCACATGTACGCGGAGGAGCGCCAGCAGGCGATCGCCACCCTCGTCGGGCAGGCCGGCCGCGTCTCCGTCGCGGAGCTGGCGGCGCTGTACGAGGTCACCAACGAGACGGTGCGCCGGGATCTGGCGGCGCTGGACCGGATGGGGCTGGTCCGCCGGGTGCACGGCGGCGCGGTCCCGGCCGCCGCGCTCACCGCCATCGAGCTCGGCACCGGCGAGCGCGAGCACACCAGGGCGGGCGAGAAGGACCGGATCGCCAAGGCCGCGCTGGACTTCCTGCCGCCGAGCAGCGGCACGGTCCTCTTCGACGCGGGCACCACCACCGCGCGGGTGGCCGCCGCGCTGCCCGCCGATCGGGAGCTCTTCGCGGTCACCAACTCGGTGCCGATCGCGGCCCGGCTCAGCGCCGCCGCCGGGGTGCACCTGCACCTGCTCGGCGGCCGGGTCCGCGGGGTCACGCAGGCCGCGGTCGGTGCCGAGACGCTGCGCATGCTCGGTGATCTACGGGTGGATGTCGCCTTCGTCGGCACCAACGCGATCTCCGTGCCGCACGGCCTCTCCACCCCGGACCCGGACGAGGCGGCGGTCAAGCGCGCGATGATCGCCGCGGCCAACCGGATCGTGGTGGTGGCCGACTCGCGCAAGATCGGGCGCGAGGATTTCGTCCGGTTCGGCACCGTGGACGAGGTCGACGTGCTGGTCACCGACACCGAACTCGCGCCGTCGGTCGGCCGGGAGCTCGCCGACCACGGCATCGAGGTGGTGACCGCGTGATCGTCACCCTGACCGCCAACCCGAGCATCGACCGCACGGTCACGCTGCCGGGGCCGCTGCGCCCCGGCGCGGTACACCGCGCGCTGGCCGTCACCTCCGAACCGGGCGGCAAGGGCGTCAACGTCTCCCGAGTGCTGGCCGCGGCCGGGGCCGAGACCGTCGCGGTGCTGCCGACCCGGCCGGACGATCCGCTGCCCGGGCTGCTCGCCGCCGCCCGGATCCCGATGCGCACGGTTCCGGCCGGTGGGCCGGTGCGGATCAATCTGGCCGTCACCGAGCCGGACGGCACCACCACCAAGATCAACGAGCCCGGGGCGGCGCTGCCCGCGGCGTCGCGGGGTGAGCTGGCGGCGCTGCTGGCCGGGCTCGCGGCGGAGGCCGAGTGGGTGGTGCTCTCCGGCTCGCTGCCGCCGGGCGTGCCCGCGGAGTGGTACGCCGAGCTGGTCGCGCTGCTGCCGGATACCAGGGTCGCGGTGGACACCTCGGACGCGCCGCTCGCCGCGCTCGCCGCCCGGCTCGACCGCGCCGCCCCGCAGCTGCTGAAACCCAACGGCGAGGAGCTGGCCCAGCTCACCGGCGCCGACCCGGCCGGGCTGGACGATCCCGCCGCCGCGGCGGCCGCCGCGGGCGAACTGGTGCGGCGCGGGGTCGGCGCGGTGCTGGCCACGCTCGGCGCGGCCGGCGCCGTCCTGGTGGACGCGACCGGTGCCTGGCACGCCACCGCGCCGCCGATCGTGCCGCGCAGCACCGTCGGCGCGGGCGATTCCGCGCTCGCCGGCTACCTGCTCGCCGACCTCGCCGGGGCCGATGCCCCCGGCCGCCTGCGGCACGCCGTCGCGAGCGGCAGCGCCGCCGCGGCGCTGCCCGGCACCCAGCTGCCCGCTCCGGGCGACCTCGACCCCGGCGCGGTATCCGTCACCGCGCTCACCCCCCTCCCTCATCGTTGAAGGACACCCCGATGGCCGATCCGATCATCACCCCGGAACTGATCGCCCTCGACGCCGACCTCGGCGCCGACAAGGACGCGGTGATCGCCGCGCTCGCCGGCACCCTCGCCGCCGCGGGGCGTGCCTCCGACGCGGGCGAGCTGCGCGCCGCCGCGCTGGCGCGCGAGGCGCAGTCGGCCACCGGGCTGCCCGGCGGGATCGCCATTCCGCACTGCCGGAGCGCGGCGGTGCGCACGGCGTCGCTCGGGTTCGCCCGGCTCTCCCCCGCCGTCGATTTCGGTGCTGCGGACGGCCCCGCCGATCTGGTGTTCCTGATCGCCGCCCCGGAGGGGGCCGGGAGCGAGCACATGAAGCTGCTCTCCGCGCTGGCGCGGGCGCTGGTGCGCAAGGATTTCGTCGCCGCGCTGCGCGGGGCGGGGTCGGCGGACCAGGTTGTCGCGCTCGTCGAGGGTGTGGTGGGCGGAAGGAGCTCCGCCGGCGCAACGGGCGCTCCCGCGAACACGGCCGCCGGGGTCACGGGTGCCGGCAGCAAAGCAGGCACCGCGGGCGGCGGCGGTGCCGCGGCCAATGCGGCGGTAGGCACCGAGGCAGCCGCGGACGGCGGGTCGGCGACGAGCACCGCCTCGACGCCGGGCGCCGGGTCGGCCGCGACGGGTACTGCGGCGGCGGGTGCCGGTGTGGCAGCCGGTAGCGCGACAGCGGGCGACGGTTCGGCGGCCGGCGGAGTCGCTGCCGCCTCGTCCGGTGTTGCTGCCGCTGCCGACGGCACCGGAGGAGGCGAGGCAGCTGACCGCCCGCTGATCGTCGCGGTCACCGCGTGCCCGACCGGGATCGCGCACACCTATATGGCGGCCGACGCCCTGGTCGCCGCGGGGCATGAGGCCGGGGTCGAGGTGCAGGTCGAGACCCAGGGCTCGAGCGGGAGCACGCCGCTGGCCGCGAGCACGCTGGCCAGGGCCGCCGCGGTCATCTTCGCCACCGATGTCGGAGTGCGTGGGCGCGAACGCTTCGCGGGCAAGCCGGTGATCGAGTCCGGCGTGAAACGCGCGATCAGCGAGCCGGGCACCATGGTGGCCGAGGCGCTGCGCGCGGCGCGCGACCCGAAGGCCGCCACCGTCGCGGGGGCGACCCCGGCCGACGGTCCCGGCGAGCAGGCGACGCTCGGCTGGGGTACCCGGCTCCGGCAGATCCTGCTCACCGGTGTGAGCTACATGATCCCGTTCGTCGCGGCGGGCGGCCTGCTCATCGCCCTCGGCTTCCTGCTCGGCGGCTACGAGATCTCCGACAACGCGAAGACCATCGTGCTGGAGAACTCGCTGACCGCGCTGCCTGCTGGCGGGCTCGGCACCTACCTGGGCGCGCTGCTCTACCAGCTCGGCTCTCTCGCCTTCTCGTTCCTGGTCCCGGCGCTGGCGGGCTACATCGCCTACGCCATCGCCGACCGGCCCGGCCTGGCGCCAGGTTTCACGGCGGGCGCGGTGGCCGTGTTCGTCGGCGCGGGCTTCCTCGGCGGCCTGGTCGGCGGCATCGTCGCCGGTTTCCTCGCGCTCTGGGTGGCCCGCATTCCGGTGCCGCAGTGGGCCCGCGGCCTCATGCCGGTGGTGGTGATCCCGCTGCTCGCCACGCTCGGCGTCGGCGTGCTCATGTTCGCCGTGCTCGGCAAGCCGCTGGCCGCGGTGAGCAGCGGCCTCACCGACTGGCTGAACGGCCTGAGCGGCACCTCCGCCATCGCGCTCGGCGTGATCCTCGGGCTGATGATGTGCTTCGACCTCGGCGGCCCGGTGAACAAGGCGGCGTACTCGTTCGCGGCGGCCGGGCTCTCGGTCACCGACCCCGCGTCGCTGCGGATCATGGCCGCGGTGATGGCGGCGGGCATGGTGCCGCCGCTGGCCATGGCGCTGGCCGCGCTGGTGCGGCCGCGGCTCTTCACCCCCGCCGAGCGGGAGAACGGCAAGGCGGCCTGGCTGCTCGGTGCCTCCTTCATCTCCGAGGGTGCCATCCCGTTCGCCGCGGCCGACCCGCTGCGGGTGATCCCGTCGATGATGGCGGGCGGCGCCGTGACCGGCGCGATCGTCATGGCGGCCGGGACGACGCTGCGTGCCCCGCACGGCGGCATCTTCGTCTTCTTCGCGGTCGGCGGACTCGGCGGCTTCCTGCTCGCGCTGGCCGCGGGCACGGTGGTCGGCGCGGGCTGCGTGGTCGCCGCCAAGCAGTTCACCCGGCGGACGCCCGTCGCCGCGGCCGTCCCCGCCTGACTTCAGCACCGAATACCCGACATGTCCGAACAGGAGAACCCCATGCACACCGTCACCGTCGCCGTCGGATCCTCGATCGGCCTGCACGCCCGCCCCGCCGCCGTCATCTCCGAAGCCGTGATCGCGGCGGGCACCCCGATCACCCTCGCGCTGGGTGACGGCGAGCCGGTGCCTGCCGACTCCGCGCTCATGATCATGACGCTCGGCGCGACGCAGGGCACCGAGGTGGTGGTGGCCGGCGAGGACCGAGCCGCCGTCGACCGGATCGCCGAGCTGGTCGCCCAGGATCTCGACGCCTGAACTCCGCAGGCCACGACGGCTGCCGCCGGCCGTGGCCGCGACCAGGTTACGAAAACGGACCGATCGGGTACCCAGTGACACATGAGACCGATAGACATCCGGGAAAGGGAGGACACGGCGCCGCCCGCGGTGGGCGGGTCCGGCCACCACACCGGCGGGCACCAGTGGCGGCGCATCCGTGACGTGATCGCGTCGCGGACGGTGTCCGATGGTTCGCGACCGGTCTCCATCGACATCGGGGCGCCGCAGGTCGCCGCCGAGACGCAGGGGGTGGTGTGCGGATTCCGCATCGCGGGGGTCGGCGAGCGCTGGGCCTCCGGCACCGATTCGCTGGCCGCGCTCTACCGCGCGCTGCTCGGCGTCGCCGACGACCTCGCCGCCGCCAACCGCCGCGGCGCCCGCTTCGAACTGCTCGACCCGGCCGATCTCGCCTTCCCGGCACCGGCGACGGGCACCACCCTGCGTCCCGCCGACCCGGAGCACACGTCGCAGTCGCTGGTCGCCGCGCGCACCCTGCACGGCGCGGACGGGCCGTACTCGATCATCGTCGGCCGTCCGTACCCGTCCGAGGACGGCCGGTACACACTGTGCCGCTTCCACATCAGCGAGCATCGGCCCGCCGTCGCCTCCGGGGTGGACGGAATCCAGGCGCTGCTCACCGCGTTCCGGATGATCGCCGGGCTGTGCGACCTGCCCGCGGACTGGCCGGTCAGCCGGCTCGCCTGACCGATCTAGCATGAGCGGGTGACCCGCTTCCGCCAGCCCGCCCCCGACCTCGACCTTCCCGACACCTCGGTGCTGCCGCCGCGACAGCGGCAGATCCTCGGCGCCATCCGGGATTGGGCCGTCGCGCACGGGTATTCGCCCTCGACCAGGCAGATCGGCGATGCGGTCGGGCTGCGCTCCACCTCGACCGTGTCCCGGCACCTGCGCGACCTGGAGGAGCGTGGCTTCCTGCGGCGCGGCGCAGCCGCCACCCGGCCGATCGATGTCCGGCTGTTCCTCGCCACCGACGGCGAGCGGGCCGGTTCTCCCGATTCGGTGCCGGTGCCGCTGCTCGGCGATATCGCCGCCGGTGCGCCGATCACCGCCGAGGAGCACTTGGACGAGGTGCTCGACCTGCCGCGCGAGCTGGTCGGCCGCGGCGAGGTGTTCGCGCTCCGGGTGCGCGGCGACTCCATGGTCGACGCCGCCATCTGCGACGGCGACACCGTGGTGGTGCGGCGCCAACCGGACGCGCACTCCGGCGAGATCGTCGCCGCGCTGCTGGACGGCGAGGCCACCGTGAAGGTGCTGCGCAGGCGGGGCGGCCACGTCTTCCTCGAGCCGCGCAACCCCGCCTACCCGGTGCTCGACGGCGACGGGGCGGCGGTGCTCGGCAAGGTGGTTTCGGTGCTGCGCCGGGTCTGAGCCGCGGCCCCGACGCGCCGCTGATCCGGCCGTGCACTCGGCGATTCCCGTCCGAATCCGCCGAAACGATTGCCCCGCACCGCAGCTCACGCGAGAATGAACAGGCCGAATGCCTCCGGGCATTCCGCACGCAGGGGACGTACCGGCCGCGCGCCGAGTTCGATCCCGCGCCCGGCGACCGGTCGAGACCTCCGGCCGCGCCGCGGACGCGTGCGCCGCGCTCGACGTGGCCGGATCTCCCGCTCGGGTGCCGCGCGGCCGAATCGAACTCGGCCGCCGTTGCCGAGAGACAGTGGGGAATCATGAGAGTCGATCGAATCGCCGTCACCGCCGTGCTCGCCGCCGCCGTCACCGCCGGCGCCGCGGGGGTGGTGCACGCCGCGCCCGCCCCGGCCGCCGCGGTTTCGGTGCAGGGCAACGAGCAGGGCATCGCCTTCACCACCACGCCGGCCGCCGACGGCAGGCTGGTCACCACCGTCGCGGCCGGGAGCTTCGCGGTCACCGGCGGGGCCGTCGCGCTCAGCGACGCGGCAGGCACCGTCGTTGCCGTGGTCCCCCTGACCGTGCAGACCGGGGGCGGCGCGGTCGACCTGCGGCCCGTCGTCGGCGACGCCGGGCGCACGCTCACCCTCGCCCCGGTCTCCGCGACCGGCGAGGTGCAGCCGGTGCAGGACGAGACGACGGCGCGCAAGCAGTACAACGCGGGGGTCGGCGCCATCATCGGGGCCGGGATCGGCGCGGTGCTCGGCTTCTTCCTCGGGGGGGTCGGGGCGCTGGTCACGGTGCCGATCGGGGCCGGAATCGGCGCGCTCATCGGTTTCTCCACCCCGTGAGCGAAGCTCTGTCGCAGCACGCGCGGCGCGTCTGCCCCTCGGGGACAGGCGCGCCGCGCGCGTTGCGGGGAAGTTCTCCCGGCGCCACGCCCGGCGTCCCCTCGGGGCGCATCCTCGGCCCGACGGCGGGCGTGTGATGGCGATGCCGGAGCCGGAGGTCGCGGCGCCGGGGGACACCGTGGTGACGGTGCGGATCCCGGCGGCGGCGGAGCGGCTGCCGACGCTGCGGGCGCTCGCGGTCGCGACCGCGGCGGCGGCCGGGTTCGGGGCGCGTGAGTCCGGCGAGGTGCGGGACGCGCTGGGCCGGGTCGCCGAGGCATTGCTGGCCCGAACGGTGCCGGGCAGCGCCGTCGACGGCACGCTGACCGGTCGGGGCGGAACCGTGCTGGTCCGGCTGCAGACGGTGACCAGGGCCGGGCCCATCCCGCGGACCGCAGTCGGCGCTGCCACCCCGTCGCTGACGCACCGCGCCGCCGCCTTCCGCGCGCCCTTCGACGGCACCGCAGGCGGGCACCCGACCGTGGTCGACCTCTGCTGGGCCGGCCCGGAGTGAGACCGGGCGCGCCACGCCGCCGATCCGCGCGCGCGGGTGCGCACCGAATGTGGCACAGTTGCGCGGCGGCACCGGTGACCCTGTCGGTCGCGCGGGACGATCGAGGAGGCGAGGCGCATGCTGTCCGGGCAGCGGGAGTCGGCGGTCGGCGCCGCGCGCGCGGAGGCCGAGCGCGTCGCAGCGGGGCTCGTGCACGCCGCCGGTGACTTCCAGGTGCAGGCCGAGCCCGCCGTGCTGCTGGTCGAGGACGACCGGGCGGACGCGCTGCTGGTCGAGGAGCTGGTCGCGGACGGCGCCCCCGGCCTCCGGATGACCTGGGTGCGCACCATGGCCGAGGCCGGGGAGCACCTGGAGCGGCACCGCCCCGACTGCGTCCTGCTCGACCTGCACCTGCCCGATGCCAGCGGCATGGAGGCGGTCGCCCGGATCCGCGGCTTCACCGACCAGGTCGCCATCGTGGTGCTCACCGGCCTGGACGAGGAGCAGACCGGGCTCGCCGCGGTCGCGGCGGGCGCGCAGGACTACCTGGTCAAGGGCCGGGTGGAGCCGGAGCTGTTCGGCCGCGCGGTGCGCTACGCCATCCAGCGCAAGCAGACCGAGCGCGCCGCCGTCGCGCTGCGCGCCAGCCAGATGCAGGCGCAGGAGAACTCCCGGCTGGAGCGCGGCCTGCTGCCCACCCCGCTGCTGCGCGGCGAGCGGGTGGCCGACATCTATACCCGGTACCGCCCCGGCCGCGCCTACGCCCTGCTCGGCGGTGATTTCTACGACGTGGTGCAGGACGCCGACGGCACCGTGCACGCGCTGATCGGCGACGTCGCCGGGCACGGCCCGGACGAGGCCGCGATCGGCGTCGCGCTCCGGCTGGCCTGGCGCACCCTGGTACTCAGCGGGATCAGCGGGTCGCGGCAGCTGGAGCTGCTGGAGGAGGTGCTGCTCGCCGAGCGGGCGGGCAACCACACCTTCGCCACGCTGACCACGCTGGTACTCGACCCGCGCAAGCGGGTGGCGCGGGTGATCCGCGCCGGGCACCCCGGCATGCTGGCCCGCACCGACTCGGGCACCGACTGGGTGGAGGTGGCGGGCGGCCCCGCGCTCGGGCTGCTGCCCGGCCGCGCGGTCTGGCCGAGCCACCAGTACCCGATGAGCGAGGACACCGGGCTGGTGCTCTTCACCGACGGCCTCTACGAGGGCCACATCGGCCCTGGCAATCAGCGGCTCGGCGAGGACGGGCTCTACGAGCTGGTCTCCTCGGTGCCGCGGATCGACCCGAACGTCTTCATCGATGCGCTGATCGCCAAGGTCGAGGCGATGGCCGACGAGCACGGCGGCCTCGCCGACGACGTCGCGGTCATGTACCTGCGCTGGGCGCGCCCGGAAACGGGCGCATGAACCGCGCGGCGAACGGCGTCTCCGGCCGGTTCACCGTCCAGACCTGGTTCCAGCTGGTGCTCGGGGCGATGGTGCTGATCGTGCTGCTCGGCGGCGCCGCGGGCGCCGAGGTGATCGCTGACACCAACCGCAGCACCGACCGGCTGCTCGATCGCATCCAGCCCGCCGCGGCCGAGGCCTATCTGCTGCAGGGCGCGCTGATCAACCAGGAGACCGGGGTGCGCGGCTACGCCATCGCGGCCGACCCGCAGTTCCTGCAGCCGTACACCATCGGCAGGCAGGAGGAGGAGCGCGCCGCCGGCCGGATCCGCGAGCTGGCCGGCGACAACGCGGCGCTGATGGCCGATCTGGATACGCTGGAGCGGCTGGCCGACGCGTGGCGCGCCTCCTACGCGGCCCCGGTCACCGAGGCCACGACGCCCGCGGCGGCACAGGAGGTCGCCGGGCAGAGCGTGGAGCGGAGCAAGGCGCTCTTCGACCAGCTGCGCGCCCAGTTCATCACGCAGAACCAGGGTTTCGCGACGGCGCTGGCCGCGGACCGCGCGGATCTGACCCGCACCAGGAACATCCGCAATGCCGTGCTCGGCGGGGTGGTCGGGATCTTCGTGCTGGCCGCCGTGCTGCTCACCGTCATCGTGCGCAGGCTGGTGGCGCGGCCGCTGGCCGAGCTGGAGCGGGCGTCGCTGCGGGTGGCCGGTGGCGAGTTCGATCACCATATCGAGGCGCGGGGTCCGTCGGATCTGCGGACGGTGGCCGAGGCGGTGGAGGACATGCGGCGCCGGATCGTGGCGGAGTTGCAGTCCTCGCGGGCGCAGGAGGCGAAGCTGGCCGAGCAGGCGGCGGATCTGGATGCCCAGACCGTGGAGCTGCGGCGGTCGAATCAGGAGCTGGAGCAGTTCGCGTATGTGGCCTCGCACGATCTGCAGGAGCCGCTGCGGAAGGTGGCGTCGTTCTGTCAGCTGCTGGAGAAGCGGTACGGCGATCAGCTCGACGAGCGGGGTAAGCAGTACATCGACTTCGCGGTCGACGGTGCCAAGCGGATGCAGGTGCTGATCAACGATCTGCTCACCTTCTCCCGGGTCGGCAGGCTCACCGACGCCGCCGAGCCCGTCCCGCTGGACGACACCCTGGACAAGGCGCTGACCAACCTGGCATCGATCGTCGAGGAGACCGGTACCGAGGTGCGGCGGCCGGACCGGCTGCCCGAGATCGTCGGCGACCGCACGCTGATGACCATGCTGTGGCAGAACCTGATCGGCAACGCGGTGAAGTTCGCGGCGCCCGGCCGTCCGCCGGTGATCGAGGTGGAGGCAGGCGTCGACGGCGCCGAGCACCGATTCCGGGTCACCGACAACGGCATCGGGATCGCGCCGGAGTTCGCGGAGAAGGTCTTCGTGATCTTCCAGCGGCTGCACAACCGGGAGGAGTACTCGGGCACCGGGATCGGGCTGGCGATCTGCAAGAAGATCGTGGAATTCCACGGCGGCCGGATCTGGATCGACACCGAGTTCACCGGCGGCGCCCGCTTCTGCTTCACTCTTCCACGCACGGCCGACCTCGAATCGTCCACCGGGACCGGGGCCGCCGAGACCAATGAAACCGAGGAGACCTCGTGACGAGTTCCGGCGAGCCCATCGACATCCTGCTGGTGGAGGACGACCCCGGCGACGAGTTGATGACCCGCGAAGCCTTCGAGGACAACAAGATCGGCAACAACCTCTACGTGGCGCACGACGGCGAGGAGGCGCTGGACTTCCTCTACCGGAGGGGGCCGTGGGGCGAGGCGCCGCGGCCGGATCTGATCCTGCTCGACCTGAACCTGCCGAAATACGACGGACGCCAGGTGCTGGAGCGGATCAAATCCGATCCCGACCTGGCGTCCATTCCGGTGGTGGTGCTCACCACCTCGGCGGCGGAGGAGGACATCCTGCGCAGCTACAAGCTGCACGCCAACGCCTACGTGACGAAACCGGTCGACCTGGACCAGTTCGTCGCGGCGATCAAGCAGATCGACGACTTCTTCGTGCAGGTGGTGCGGCTGCCGCGGCAGCGGTAGGGGGTTTCGCCGGGCTCCGCCCCGGGGACCCGGTGGCCGCCTGCCGCCACGCGGCCCGATCGGCGCGGGCCGCGGGCGGATCGGGAATCCGGGGCCCGCGGACCGCTACTCGACCTCGTCGCGCCGGGCCACCGGAGCTCCCGGCAGGTGACCCGTCACTCGGACGGGCGAACCTCCTCCGACGCCAGCGCGTCGTCCCTGGTCGCGAAGACCTGGAGCACCCGGTCCAGCCCGGTGATCTCGATCGGCCTGCGCACCGGCTCGGACGCCACCACCCGGAGCGAGCGCTCCGGCGCCGCCTCGGCGGCCACGAGCAGCACGCTGAGCCCGGCGGAGCCGAAGAATCCGACGCCGGACAGATCCACCACCAGTACGGGCGGCTCCGCCCGCAACGCCTCCTCGACCGCCGACTGCAGGTCGGGCGCCGACGCCATGTCGATCTCACCCGCCGCCGTCAGCACGACGGTCGACCCCACCGTCTCGGTACGGACGTCCAACGCCCTGTCCTCAGCGCTCACCGGGCGACCGCTCCGTCAGTGTCCGGGATCATCATCAACAACCTCCGCCAATGTCGAGGCCGCCCACGTGCCCGTGGCTGGACACCGGGTGGCCTTCAGCGGCCAAACTACCCCATCGAGCCGCGCCGATCCGACACACCGACGTGGACGGGCCGTTTCGGTGGCCGCCGATCCGCTACCGGCGCGCGGCCGGGATCAGCCTGGCCCGCGGGGTGAGCCCGGCGAGCACGGTACGCACCGCGATCGCGTGCGCCGCGCTCGCCGCCCGATCGCCCGGTCGCAGCGGCACCTCGAGCAGTTCCCGGGTGCGCGGGTGCAGCAGTGTGCGCACCGCCGGGCCGGGCAGGGTGCGCGGCCACCAGGCGTCCGGGCGCAGCAGCGCGGGGGTGAGCAGCGCGCTGTCCGGGGTCACCGCGAGCTCGGTGGCGCAGACCCGGTCCAGGTACGCGGTGAAACCGGCCCAGGTCTCCGGCATGGGCCGGGCGGAGATGCCGTAGCGCAGGTACCAGCGGCGGCAGTCGGCGTAGAGCTCCTCCTTCTCGGCAGCGCGGAGCGGGCGGGCGAAGGTCTCGATGGCGGTCACCAGGGTGTCCACGTAGGTGGCGTGCTGGAAGAAGAACAGCTCCGGGTTGAGGCCGTGATAGCGGCGTCCCCTGCTGTCGACGCCGTGCACCAGCTCGTGGCCGTAGCGGACGGCCGGGTGCGGGTCGCGCGGGGTGTAGGCCAGGTGCACGAGGTGCGAGACCACCCGTTTCTTGTGGTGCCAGAGCGAGCTCGGCGCGTGCGCCACGATGGCGGCGGCCACCGCGGGATGCAGGATCTGCAGCCCGACCGCGCGCGGCAGCGCGAGCGCGAAGCGGCGGTCGCCGAGGTAGCGGCCGAGCAGCGAATCGGCATCGGGGTCGGTGGCGCGGAGCCGGGACACGTCGATGTGCCACCTCCGAGTAGATGAAACAGATTATCTCTCATTATATCAGCAGGGATCGGCGGAAACCCCCGTGCGCCGGCCCGAACCGGCCCGATAAATTCGATAGCGAATCAAACGATCCCGAGGAGCGCGCCCGTGCCCACCGACACCCCCGTGTCAACGACCCCGGCGGGCGGGGTCGGGTTCCGCTCCGAGCGCGGCCCGATCCTGGCCGCCATGATGCTGGCCGCCGGGCTGATCGCGCTGGACTCGACCATCCTGGCCACCGCGGTGCCCGCGATCACCGCGAGCGTCGGCGGTTTCGACCGCTTTCCCTGGCTGTTCTCGGTCTACCTGCTGGCCCAGGCGGTGACGGTACCGCTGTACGGCAAGCTCGCCGACGCCGTCGGCCGCAAGCCGGTGCTGCTCGGCGGGATCGCGGTCTTCGCGCTCGGCTCGCTGCTCTGCGGGCTGGCCACCGGGATGACCTGGCTCATCGTGTTCCGCGCGGTGCAGGGCATCGGCGCGGGCGCCATCATGCCGATGACCATGACCATGGCGAGCGACCTCTACACGCTGCGCGAGCGGGCCACCGTGCAGGGTTACATGGCCAGCGTGTGGGCCGCGTCCTCGGTGCTCGGGCCGCTGCTCGGCGGGCTCTTCGCCGACTACCTGGACTGGCGCTGGATCTTCCTGGTGAACCTGCCGCTCTCCGCGGTCGCCGGGTGGATGCTGATCCGGCACTTCCACGAGCGGCGGAGCACCGCGCGCGGCCCGATCGACGCGCTCGGCGCGGTGCTGCTGACCCTCGGCGCGGGCGCGCTGATCCTCGGGCTGCTGGAGGGCGGCACCAGCTGGGCCTGGGGCTCCCCCGCCGGGCTCGGCGTCTTCGCGGGCGGCGGGCTGGCGCTGCTGCTCTTCGTGCTGGTGGAGCGGCGGGCGCGGGATCCGATCCTGCCGCTCGGGCTCTGTACCCGGCGTCCGGTGCTCGCCGCGGCGGCGGTCTCGCTGCTGGTCGGGGCGGTGCTGATGGGCGTTACCTCGTTCGTGCCGACCTTCGCCCAGGGCGTGCTCGGCGTGAGCGCGCTGGCCGCCGGGCTCACCGTCGGGGTGCTCACGCTGGGCTGGCCGGTCACCGCCTCCCAGGCGGGCCGCTTCTACCTGCGCATCGGCTTCCGCCGGACCTCGCTGCTCGGCAGCCTGCTCTGCGCCGCGGGCGCGGGCACCACGCTGCTGATCTCCGCGGCGTCGCCGCTGTGGCAGGTGGCGCTCTCCTGCTTCCTGATCGGCGCCGGGCTCGGCATGGTCTCCACCCCGACGCTCATCGCGGCGCAGTCACACGCGCCGTGGGGCGGGCGCGGGGTGGTGACCTCGACCGTCATGTTCACCCGCGCGATCGGCAGCGCGGTCGGCGTCGCGATCTTCGGCGCGCTGGTGAACGCCAGGGTCGGGGACGTCGACCCGCCGCGCCCCGCCGACCTCGAGGCAGGCACGCACCTGGTGTTCATCGCGGTGGTGGTGGCCGCGGTGGCCATGATCGCGGCCTGTGCGCTCGTCGTCGAGCCGCCGCCGGAGGGTGCGCAGCGCGACGAGGCGGAGAGTCAGCGCTGAGCGGAGCGCGATGCGGGGGCGATGCACGGTGAGCGTGGAGGTGACGACGGCGTCCTCTCTCGCGATTCGCTCGGCGAGGAGGATCGTCGCCCGGGGCGGGGGCGCCGGCTGCGGGGGTTCGGCCGCGGCGGCACTGAACTTCAGCCTTCCGAGCCGAGGGTCAGTTCGAAACCGGCTCCCGATCCACCGGGTCGTACCCGCCGATCCCGGAGCGCAGTTCGCGCCAGCGCCAGCGCCCGCCCGCGCCGGTGGCCAGCGCGGGGGTCGCGCCGCCCGCGCCGTCACGCAGCCCGTCGATCAGTTCGCGCAGCGCCTCGACGGCGGTGTAGCGCGGCCGCCAGCGCAGCTCGGCGGCGGCCCGGCCGCTGTCCAGCACGGGCAGCCGGAGGAAGGCGGCGAAGAGCTCGGGAGCGGCGGGGGCGAGCCGAAGCCCCCATGCCGCGGCGACCGCGCCCTTGACGACGCGGTCCGGCACGGTGATCGGGCGGGCGCCGAAGATCTGGGCGAGCCGGTCGCGGTCGAGCACCGGCTCGGCGGCCAGGTTGAACGGCCCGCCCACCTCGCGGGTGAGCGCGGCCAGGACGGCGGCCGCGACGTCGGTGGCGTGCACCGCCTGCATGGTCAGCCGGGCGGGCAGCGGCAGCATCGGGATCGCCCCGGTGCGCAGCAGCCGATTCGGGAAGAACGGGCCGAGGAAGAGCCTGCGCTGCTCGGCGGCGGCCGCGCGCTGGAAGACGAAGGCGGGCCGCAGCCGGACCACCCGGCAGCCGGGGTGCTCCCACTCGAAGGTGTCGAGCAGCCGCTCCACGTAGGCCTTCTCCCTGGTGTAGGCGGCGGTCGGGCGGCCGTCGGTGGGCCAGCTCTCGGTCACCGGACGCAGGTCGACGCGGGGTGAGTAGGCGCCGACCGAGGAGGTGTAGATCAGCGAGGTCACCGAGGAGGCCGCGACCGCGCGCAGCACCCGCTCGGTGCCGATGACATTGCCGCGCCAGGTGTCCAGCGGGGCGCGCATGGGCTGCATCATCCAGGCCAGGTGCACGACGGCGTCCGCGCCCGCGCAGATCGGGGCCAGGTCGTCGGTGCGGATGTCGGCGCGCACCCACTCGACGCCGAGTGCCGGTTCGTCGGGGATCCGGCGCGCCACCGCCCTGATCTTGTCGACGGCGGGGTCCCCGTTCAGCGCGGCGAGCACGGCGGTACCCACATTGCCCGACGCACCGAGCACAACGACTCGCATTTCGGCCTCCTCGTTCGGTTCTCCTCCCCCGCGCCCTACCCCCGCCGCCGCGCGGCACACCGGAGGTTCGCCACCCGCCGCGATCGGGGCGTAGCGTAGTAAGGCAACCCTTATTGCCGATATCGGAGGTAGCCACGTGGCCCGACCCCGTACCACCCTCACCGTGTTGCGCACCGAACAGCTCACCCCGCACCTGATCCGGGTGCACTTCGGCGGCCCCGGCTTCGCGGCGTTCCGGCCGAGCGAGCACAGCGACTCCTACATCAAGCTGCTCTTCCCGCAGGAAGACGGTACCGAGGTGCAGCGCACGTACACCGTGCGCAGCGTCGACGTGGAGGCGGGCACGCTGGCCGCCGACTTCGTCTACCACGGCGCCGAGGGCATCGCCGGGCCGTGGGCCGCCTCGGTCCAGCCGGGCACCACCATCGACGTCTACGGCCCCGGCGGCGCCTACACGCCGCGCGCGGACGCCGACTGGCACCTGCTGGCCGGGGACGAGGCGGCGCTGCCCGCCATCGCGGCCGGGCTGGAGGCCATGCCCGCCGACGCCGTCGGGGTGGCGTTCGTCGAGGTGGCCGGGCCGGAGGAGGAGCTCAAGCTCGATCATCCGGACGGGATCGAGCTCACCTGGCTGCACCGCGGCGACCGGCCGCCGGGTGAGCTGCTCGCCGAGACGGTGCGGGTCGCCGAGTGGCGCGAGGGGCAGGTGCAGGTGTTCGTGCACGGTGAGGCGCAGGCCGTGATGCACGACATCCGCCGGTACGTGCGCCGGGAGCGCAATGTGCCCGCCGAGTGGGCGGCCTCCATCTCCGGGTACTGGCGGCGGGGGCGCACCGAGGAGGGGTTCCGGGAGTGGAAATCCGATCTCAAGAAGACCGAGGGCCCCTGACCTTCCGACCCGGCACATGGGTCGAGCCGGCGGAGCCGAAGCGATATGGGGGCGCGCCGGACGGGGGCCCTCCGTAGCCGGCGCGCGCAGGTAGCGTCGGGAGCATGAGCGCTCTCGACGTCGCGATCATCGGCTACGGCCTCGCCGGCTCCGTCTTCCACGCCCCGCTGATCGCGGCCGACCCGCGCCTCCGCGTCGCCACCGTGATCACCGGCTCGGCCGAGCGCGCCGAGCAGGCCCGCCGCGAGCACCCGGGCGTCCGGGTCCTCGAGACTCCCGACGCCCTCTTCGCCGACCCGGCGGGCACGGCGTTGACGGTCGTCGCCTCCCCGAACCGCACGCACGCCCCGCTGGCCGCGCGGGCACTCGACGCGGGCATCCCGGTGGTCGTCGACAAACCGTTCACGGTGACCGCCGCCGAGGCCGCCGCCCTGGTGACCCGCGCGGAAGAGCACTCCCTGCTGCTCACCGTGTTCCAGAACCGCCGCTGGGACGGCGACTTCCGCACCGTCCGCCGCCTGGTCGAGGAGGGTGTGCTCGGCCGGGTGCACCGCTTCGAGAGCCGCTTCGAGCGCTGGCGCCCGACCCCGAAGGGCGGTTGGCGCGAGGTCGGCGGCCCGGCGGACGCCGCGGGCATCCTCTACGACCTGGGCCCGCACCTGGTCGACCAGGCCATCGTGCTGAACGGCCCGGTCACCGAGGTCTACTGCGAACTCGACCGGCTGCGCCCCGGTATCAGCACCGACGACGATGCCTTCGTCGCCCTGCGGCACGCCTCCGGCGCCCGCTCCCACCTCTGGGCCAGCGCGCTCGCCCCCCGCCTCGGCCCCCGCTTCCGCGTCCTCGGCGACCACGCCGGCTACCAGGTCGACGGCCTCGACCCGCAGGAGGCCGCGCTCCGTGCCGGCCGCCGGCCGGACGACGGAAGACCATGGGGAACGGTCGATTCCGCGCACTGGGGAACCGTCGGCGCGGAGCCGGACGCCGAGCCGGTCCCCACCCTCCCCGGCGACTACCCGGCCTTCTACGCAGGCGTCGCCGCCGCGCTCCTCGACGGCGCCCCGGCCCCGGTCGATCCCCGCGACGCCGTCACCGGCCTCCGCGTCCTCGAGGCCGCCCGCACCTCGGCCGGATCCGGCACGGTCCAGCGGCTGTAGCCGGCGCCGGTTCCGAACCCGCTTGCCGGGCACCGCGATCGGGCCCGGCCCGGTAGGGTGCGGCGGTGGACTCCGCCGAGTTGATCGACCGGGGCAGGTCGCTCGCCGACAACCTGACCTCGACCCAGCTGCCGCCGCCGTGGTGGCTGGTGCTCGCCACCGGTGCGGTGGCCTTCCTCCTCGTGGCCTACACGCCGGTCTGGCGGGTCACCCGCGCCGCGGTGACGATCGCGCACGAGGGCGGGCACGCCGGGGTGGCGCTGCTCTCCGGCCGCAGGTTGAGCGCCATCACGCTGCACTCGGACACCTCGGGGCTGACGGTCTCCAGCGGCAAGCCGTACGGCATCGGCATGATCCTCACCGCGTTCGCGGGCTATCCGGCGCCGCCGCTGGTGGGGCTGGGGTTCGCGGCGCTGCTCGGCGCCGACCGGATCACCCTGGTGCTGTGGACGACCATCGTGCTGCTGGCCGCCATGCTGATCAAGATCCGCAATCTGTACGGCGCGCTCACCGTCTTCGTGGTCGGCGGGGCGGTGTTCGCGGTCTCCTGGTTCGGCAGCGACCTGCTGCAGGCCGGGTTCGCCTACCTGACCACCTGGTTCCTGCTGATCGCCGGGATCAGGCCGGTGGTGGAGCTGCAGCGCACCCGAAGCCGGGACCGCTCCCGGGATTCCGACGCCGACCAGCTGGCCGGGCTGACCCGGCTCCCCGCGGTGTTCTGGGTGCTGGTCTTCGCCGCGCTCGCCATGTTCGCGCTGCTCATCGGGGGTCGCATGTTGCTCGCCGATGCGACGGGGGTCTGCGTGCCCTACCTCTCCGACGCCCGCTGCTCCGGCCCCGAGGTCACCGCTCCGTAGCCGCGCCGGGGTTTGCGCCCGCCCGCTCGCGGCACGACTACCGCGAAGGCACGATCCGGCGAACGGAAGGAGCGACCCCACCATGACCGAGAACCTCGACGGCGTGCGGGCCCTGATCATCACCGCGCAGACCGGGGTGGAGCACGACGAACTCGTCGACCCGAGGCAATGGCTGCTCGGCAGGAACGCGACCGTCGTGCACGCCGCCCCGGAGCGCGGCGACGTGCAGACCTTCCGGCACGACACCGAGAAGGACGAGGTGGCCACCGCCGACTCCGCGCTGGCCGACGTCACCGCCGCCGACTTCGACATCCTGGTCGTTCCCGGCGGCACGGTGAACGCGGACAAGCTGCGCACCGAGCCGAAGGCGGTCGAGCTGGCCACCGAGTTCGCCAGGGCGGGCAAGCCGATCGCGGCCATCTGCCACGGGCCGTGGCTGCTGGTCGAGGCCGGGCTGGTGCGCGGCAAGACGCTCACCTCCTATCCCTCGCTGCGCACCGATATCGGCAATGCGGGTGGCGCCTGGGTGGACGAGGCGGTGGTGCGCTCCACCGACGACGGCTGGACCCTCATCACCTCCCGCAACCCCGGTGACCTGCCCGATTTCGAGACCGCCATCGGTTCCCAGCTGGGGCGGACGGACTGATCGCTCACCCCTGCCCGGCGAGCAGGTCCGCGATGTGGGCGGCCTGCTCGTCGGGCCCGCCCGCCGCGGGAACCGTCCAGCCGGGCTCGTCGGCGCGCAGCGGCTCCAGCGCCGCCAGCTGACTCTCCAGCAGGCTCGCGGGCATGAAGTGCCCGCGCCGGGCGGCGAGCCTGCGCGCCAGCTCGGCGCGCGGGACGTCGAGGTGCGCGAACCGGACGGCGGGGACCAGCTCCCGCAACCGATCCCGGTAGCGCAGGGCCAGCGCCGAGCAGCTCAGCACCCCGCCGACGGCGGCCAGCCGGGCGCCCGCGGCATCCAGCCACGGCCACCGGTCGGCGTCGGTGAGCGGGACACCCGCGCGCATCTTCGCGAGGTTGGCGGCCGGGTGCAGCTCGTCCCCCTCGGTGAACGGCACCCCCAGCCGGGCCGCGAGCAGGGCGCCGACCGTGCTCTTCCCACTGCCGGAGACCCCCGTCAGCACCAGCGGGGTCACGGCGTGCGCCGCTTCTCGTCGGTGAGCCGCGCACTCACCTGCGGCCCCGAGCGCGGCATGCCGCCGTCCACCACGGAGGGGGCGCCGGTGAGGTACCCGGCCGCGGGCGTGGTCAGCAAGGCCGCCACCGCCGCCACCTCCTCCGCGTGCCCCGGCCTGCCCAGCGGGGAGCCGGGGCACGGCTGCTCCGCGGGTCGGCATCGTCCTCCCCGGTCATCGGCCTCGCGATATCGCCGGGCGCCACCGTGATCCGGTACTCGGCCAGCACCAGCACCTCGGTGAGCGCACCGAACCGGGCCTCGGTTGCACAGTACGGTGCCGCGGCGGCGGTCTCCCCGGCGCCGCCCGACCCTCGGCGCGCGGCCCCACACCCCGTCGCCACCTGCGGCAGGATGGGCCGCATGGAACTGCGTATCTTCACCGAACCGCAGCAGGGCGCGGACTACGACACCCTGCTGACCGTCGCGCGCACCGCCGAGGATCTGGGGTACGACGCGTTCTTCCGCTCCGACCACTACCTGGCCATGGGCGGCGCCGACGGCCTGCCCGGCCCCACCGACGCCTGGATCACGCTGGCCGGGCTGGCCCGCGACACCAGCCGCATCCGGCTCGGCACCCTGGTCACCGCCGCCACCTTCCGGCTGCCGGGCCCGCTCGCCATCCAGGTGGCGCAGGTGGACCGGATGTCCGGCGGGCGGGTCGAATTCGGCCTCGGCTCCGGCTGGTACGCCGACGAGCACACCGCCTACGGCATCCCCTTCCCGGACCGGCGGCTGGCCCGGCTGGAGGAGCAGCTGGCGATCGTCACCGGGCTGTGGTCGACCAAGCCGGGCGACACCTTCGACTACGCGGGCGAGTTCTACACCCTCACTGGCTCCCCCGCGCTGCCCAAGCCGGTGCAGGACCCGATCCCGGTGCTCGTCGGCGGCGCGGGCCCGAGCCGGACCCCGCGGCTCGCCGCCCGCTACGCGAGCGAGTTCAACATGCCGTTCGCCTCGATCGAGGACTCCGCCGCACAGTTCGACCGGGTGCGCACCGCGGTCGCCGAGCACGGCCGCCGGGACGATCTGGTCTACTCCAACGCACTCGTCGCCTGCGTCGGCGACAGTGACGCGGAGGTCGCTCGCCGGGCCGCCGCCATCGGCCGCGAGGTCGACGAGCTGAAACAGAACGGCCTGGCGGGCTCGCCCGCGGAGGTCGTCGACAAGCTCGGCCGCTACGCCGAGATCGGCTCCAGCCGGGTCTACCTGCAGATTCTCGACCTCGATGACCTCGACCACCTGGCGCTGGTGGCCGGGCAGGTACTGCCGCACCTGTGATCCCGGACTCATAGCCGAGAATTAGCCGCCTCCACCCGATTCGAGTTGTGACTCACGGGTAAGCCTCCCGATGTCAACACTGAACGCGACTTTCGGAGGACATCGTGGCCGAGAACACCAGTGGACCCCGCGAGGGCATCAAGGGCGTTGTCGAGGATGTGAAGGGCAAGGTCAAGGAGGCCGCCGGGATCGTCACCGGGAGCGACCGCCTGGAGGGCGAGGGCCGGGCCCAGCAGGACAAGGCGGAATCCCAGCGCGAGGTCGCGCAGAAGGAAGCCGAGGCCGAGAAGGCCAGGGCCGAGGCGAAGGTGGACGAGGCGCGGCAGCGCGGGTACCAGAACTAGGAAGTGTGCGCGGCCCCGAGAGGGGAACGCCGCGGGTGGGCTGTCCGGACGGACAGCCCACCTTCCGTCGGTTCGGGCAGGGAACCGGCGACCGTATCCACCCCCGAGTCCGAACGCGAGGATGCCCCGATGACGCGCGAGACCACGGCGGCCGGCTCCGGCGCCGACAGCTACGAGAACGTCGAACCCTGGTTCGAGAAGCTGGCCGCGCTCGCGCCGGGCGATCCGGGCCGGGAGGCCGTGCGCCGCGAGATCATCGCTCGCTGTCTCCCGCTGGCCACGCACATCGCGCGCAAGTTCGCCGGGCGCGGCGAGTCCTTCGACGACCTGTTGCAGATCGCCCGGCTCGGCCTGGTGCTCGCGGTCGACCGCTTCGACGTCGAGCGCGGCTCGTCCTTCCTCTCCTTTGCGGTGCCGACCGTGATGGGTGAGGTCCGCCGCCACTTCCGGGACCACACCTGGTCGCTGCGGGTGCCGCGCCGGCTCAAGGAGATCCAGCAACGGATCGGCCCGGCCGTCGAGGCGCTCTCGCAGTCGCTGGGCCGGATGCCGACTGCCCGCGAGATCGCCGCCGACCTGGAGCTCGACCTCGCCGAGGTGACCCAGGCGATGGTGGCGAGCAACGCCTACCAGACCAACTCGATCGACGCCGCGAGCAACGACGACGGCGAGAACACCCCGCTCGCGCTGCGCGACACCCTCGGCAGCGAGGAGCCCTCCTACCAGCTGCTCGAGGACGCCATCGCGGTGCGCCCGCTGCTGGCGGCACTGCCCGAGCGCGAGCGCGAGGTGCTGATCATGCGGTTCTTCGAGAACCGGACGCAGACCCAGATCGCCACCCACCTCGGGGTGTCGCAGATGCAGGTCTCGCGCATCCTCACCAGGACCCTCGCCGCGCTGCGCGCGCAGGCACTCGGTGCCGAGGCGGCCGGCCGTGTCGCCTGAAGCGGTCGGCGAGCAGCCGGAGGTCCCGGAGTCGGAGCGCACCGCGGCGCTGGCCGAGCGGGTCGCCGAGGAGGCCGCTCGCACCGGGCACACCGTGGCGGTGGCCGAATCGCTGACCGCGGGCCGGATCGCCGCCGCGCTCGGCGCCGCACCGGATTCCGGCACCTGGTTCCGCGGCGGCGTCGTCGCCTACGCCGCCGAGGTCAAACGCACCGTGCTCGGCGTCCCGGACGTGCCGGTCGTCACCGCAACCGCCGCCGGGACCATGGCCACCGGCGTGCGCGGGCTGCTCGGCGCCGATGTCGGGGTCGCGGTGACCGGGGTCGGCGGCCCCGGCCCGCAGGACGGCGAGCCGGCCGGGTCGGTGTGGTTCGGGGTGACCGTCGGCAGCGATGCCGCGACCAGCCACCACGTCTTCGACGGCGACCCGGTCGAGGTGCTGGAGCAGACCGTCACCCGCGCGCTGGAGCTGCTGCGGGACGCGGTGGCGACCGGCCACGCGGAGCTCGGCGACCCCGTGTCCGAATAATCCGGATACTGGTTCGGTATGCGCCTACACCGACCCGTCCGTGCCCTGACCGTCGCCTGCGTCGTCATCACGGCCGTCGCCTGCGGCGCGACGGACCCGGACGACTTCCCGCCGCCACCCAGCGGCCTCACCACCGCACCGGTCGCTACCTCGGCCGCGCCGAGCAGCCCGGGCGGCAGCCCCGATCTGGACATCCCGGAAGAGATCGGCACCGGTCTCGACGTGCCGTGGGGGCTCGCCTTCCGCCCGGACGGCACCGCCTTCGTCGCCGAGCGGGACACCGGCCGCATCCTGCGGATCGCGCCGGGCGGCGGCGCGGCCGAGCCGGTCCACCAGGTGCCCGGCGTGGTAGCGCGCGGCGAGGGCGGGCTGCTCGGCCTCGCCGTCTCACCCACCGACCCGGAAGTGCTCTACGCCTACTTCACCGCGGAGTCGGACAACCGGATCGTGCGGTTCCGGCTCGGCGAGCAGCCGCAGGTGGTGTTCCAGGGGCTGGCAAAGGCAGGCAACCACAACGGCGGGCGAATCGCCTTCGGCCCGGACGGCATGCTCTACGTCGGCACCGGCGACGCCGGGGAGCCGCGCCGCTCCCCCGACCCCGCCGACCCGGGCGGCAAGATCCTGCGGCTCACCCCGGACGGGCAGGCGGCGCCGGGCAACCCGGCGCCCGGCTCACCGGTCTACAGCCGCGGGCACCGCAATGTGCAGGGGCTGGCCTGGGATTCCAGGGGCAGGCTCTTCGCCGCCGAGTTCGGCCAGAACCGGGTGGACGAGATCAACCTGATCGAGCCGGGCCGCGACTACGGCTGGCCCGCGGTGGAGGGCGCAGGCGGGGCCGACCGCGGCTACGCCGACCCGCTCGTCACCTGGGGCACCGACGAGGCGTCACCGTCCGGGATCGCCGTCGCAGGCGACACGCTCTACGTCGCCGCGCTGCGCGGGGAGCGGCTGTGGACGGTGCCGATCGGCCCGGACGGGCTCGGCACGCCGAGCGCCGAACTGGCCGGCCGCTACGGCCGGCTGCGCACGGTGGCCGTCGCACCGGACGGGGCGCTCTGGCTCACCACCTCGAACACCGACGGCCGCGGTGACCCGAGCGACGGCGACGACCGGATCATCCGCTTTCCCGCGGGCTGATCCGGCCGCCGGAGGTCCCGTCAGGGGCGCCGGCCGCGAACCGGCCGCGCGCCCCGCTCCCCGGGAGTCAGAGGTACTGACCGCAGACCGGCCACGCCCCGGCGCCCTGGGTGGCGAGCACGTTCTCGGCCACCCGGATCTGCTCCGCGCGGCTGGCGTTGTGCGGCATGCCGCTGCCGCCGTTGGCGGACCAGGTGCTCGGGGTGAACTGCAACCCGCCGTAGTAGCCGTTGCCGGTGTTGGTCGACCAGTTGCCGCCGCTCTCGCACTGGGCGACCTGATCCCAGTTGTTGCCCGCGGCCGATGCCGTCGCGGCCATCCCGAACGGCACCGCCGCGAGTGCGCCGGTGACCGCCGCGACGCCGATCGCGCGGCCGATGGTCCGGGTCTGCTTGGTCTTCCGCTGCTGGGACATGCGTTTCCTTCCCTGCGCCCGCCGGTCCGCACCGCGAACCCCCGCCCCCGGGACGATCTCGGGGTCCGCCGGACCGCGGGGCGGGGTCGCCGGCTTACGCCGGTCCGGCTCGGGCCGCGCGTCGAGCGCAACCGCAGGCGACCATAACGAAGCAATCTCAGCAGATCACGTACCGGTAACTACTTCGCAATTCGCATTGTTGTCCGAAATGCGGCGAGCATTCCCAGGTGGAAAGCATCTTCCGGGATCGACCAAAACTTGTCGCCCCGGATCAAACAGTGACGATTGTCACCGAGATATCGCGCTCTCGAGCACGGCCATGGCCGCGTTGTGGCCGCCGATTCCGCTCACCCCGCCGCCGCGCACCGCGCCGGCGCCGCAACAGAAGACCCCCGGCTGCCCGGTCGCGACGCCCCACCGGACGGCCGGATCGTCGTCCTCCGCCTCGTCCCGGAAGGGAAAGGCCAGGTCACCATGGAAGATGTGGCCGCCGGGGAGCCCGACCTCGGCCTCCAGGTCGAGCGGTGTCTTGGCCTCCAGGCAGGGCCTGCCGTCGACGTCGCGCGCCAGGCAGTCGGCGATGGGCTCGGCGAGTACCGCGTCGAGGCGGGCCAGCGCCGCCGCCACCGCGCGCTCCCGCGCGATATCCGGATCGGCCTCGAACAATCGCGCGGGGGTGTGCAGCCCGAAAAGGGTGAGCGTGTGCATTCCGCGCTCGGCGGAATCGCGATCGAGAATCGAGCGGTCGGTCACGGTATGGCAATAGATCTCCGAAGGCAGCGCGGCCGGGAGCCTGCCCGCCTCGGCTTCTCGATAGGCCGCGGCCAGTTGCGAATACGTCTCGGCGATATGGAAGGTGCCCGAGAACGCCTCCCGCGGCGACACTTCCGGGTCGCGCAGCCGGGGCAGCCGGTCCAGCACCATATTGATCTTGAGCTGCGCGCCCTCCGGCTTCGGCCCCGGTACGTGGCCGAGCAGCCGATCCAGTTCGTAGGGCGCGGCATTCACGAGTACGTGCCCGGCGGCCACCTCCCCGGTGCCACCGGTCGCGCCGTCGGTGTAGGCCACCGCGCCGGTCTCGATCCGGGTGACCGCGCAGCCGGTGACGATCTCGGCGCCTGCCCCGGCCGCCGCCACGGCGAGTTCGGCGGTGAGCGCGCCCATGCCGCCGATCGGGACGTCCCAGTCGCCGGTGCCGCCGCCGATCACGTGGTAGAGGAAGCAGCGGTTCTGCCGCAGCGAGGGGTCGTGCGCGTGCGTGAAGGTGCCGATCAGGGCATCGGTGCAGGCGACGCCGCGTACCACGTCGTCGGTGAAGGTGCGCTCGAGCAGCGCGCCGAGCGGCTCCTCGACGACCGCAGCCCAGAGTTCGTCGTCCCCGAGCCGTGCCCGCAGCTCGGCGGCGGTCGGCAGCGGCTCGGTGAGCGTCGGGAAGACGGCCCGCGCGAGTGTGCCGGTGCGGGCGCCGAACTCGGTCCAGGCGCGGTGCTCGCGGTCCGCGCCGGTGATCCGCCGGAAGCTCGCCGCGGTGCGCGCCGGATCGCCGGTGTCGACCAGCAGACCGGTCTCGCCGACCGGCGTGTACGAGGAGATCCGGCGGCGCGCGGTGCGGAAGTTCAGCCCGAGGTCGGTGACGATCCGCGCGGGCAGCAGGCTCACCAGGTACGAGTAGCGGGAGAGCCGGGCCCCGACCCCGGGGAAGGTCTGCGCCGAGACGGCGGCGCCGCCGGTGTGCGCGGCGCGCTCCAGCACCGCGACCCGGCGGCCCGCCCGCGCCAGGTAGGCCGCGGCGACCAGGCCGTTGTGCCCGCCGCCGACGACGACCGCGTCGTAGTTCCCGTGCTTCGGTCGCATATCACCTCGTTACCACCCCGCACCGGCGATTCGCGGCAGGCGACACACGGCGATCCAGCACAACGCCCGGACCTCGCCGCTGTGAGTCTCCCCGACTACCGCTCCACCGGCAGCTTTCCAGCGATCCCGCTCCTACCGTGAGGTGTACCACACTTCCCACGTCCCGAGAGCGGCCCATGAACTCCACTGACAGCCCCCTGGTGGTCTACTCGCGCGAGAGCGAGATCCTCGACTACTTCGGCAAATGCGAGGCGTGCGGCTACCCGGCCCGCGCCACGGCCACCACCGAGATGCTGGCGGGCGGCGGCGTGCGGACCGCCGTCGTCGCCGCCTGCTCGCTGCCCTGCGGCTGGACCGGCCGGGTCCCGCTCACCACCATGACCGGGCGGGTGCGCCGCTGACACTCAGCCGCCGCTGACCACGCAGGCGTAGCCGAGGTGCGTTCCGATGCCGACCCGCACATCGCCCGCGACCGTCGGCTCCCGGTCGGGCGCCTGGACGGCCTCCAGCCGGTGCGGGCCCGGCACCGCCGGAATCCAGGTGAAGAGCGCGTTGCCGCTGTCCGGCACCCGCACCGCGATCGGGATTCCGTTGTCGAGCAGCGTCACCGGCTCCACCGCATTCGTCACCAGCACCTGCACGGTGTAGGTGCAGCCGGTGCCGTAGGTGGTGGACGAGCCGAAGTTGATGTCGCCGAGCACCCGCATCTGGGTGGCGGTGGCGGCGGCCTCCGGCGCGCCGGTCGCGCCCAGCGCCGCGGTGAACGCGAGTGCCGCGGCCACCCGCAGTACACCCCCGCGGCGCAAGCGGGTGTGACCGCGGGCGGACAGCGGCGCCCCCGCGCGCGGCCCGCGATCGCGGCGGGCTCCGCACACACCGGGCACCGGCGGCGCCCCCGCAGGTAACGCCCTCGAGACGGACCACGGTCCGGAGCGGCGGCGATCCCCGCCGCGCGGGGACGGAGTTTCCTGGGCTTTCCGGCTGGCACGGGGCACGGCACGATCCATGGCGGTCCCTTCGACGTCGGAGGGCGAGCGGACCTCGATCCTCGCCCGGCCACCGGGTGCCGGGGACCGGAATCGCGGAGCTCGCTGCCGGGCAAGGGGGTTCGCGCTCAGCTCGCGGCGCGCACCACCACGATCGGAATGTCCACCGAGTGCAGCAGGCCGTTGCTGGTGGAGCCGAGCAGCATCCCGGTGAAACCGCCGCGCCCCCGGCTGCCCACCACCACGAGCTGGGCATTCGCCGATTCGTCGAGCAGCGAGCGCACCGGCCGGTCGGCCACGACGATCCGGCGCACCGGCACCTCCGGGTACCGCTCGGCGTAGCCGGCCAGGCTCTCCGCGAGCGCGGCCTCCTCGCCGTCGCGCACCCCGGCCCAGTCGTCGATCGGCAGGTCGAGCCCGCTGGTGTCGCGCCAGGCGTGCAGCGCGGTCAGCCCGACGCCGCGGAAGGCCGCCTCGGCGAAGGCGACCTCGAGCGCACCGACGCTGTTCTCGGTGCCGTCCACCCCGACCAGCACGGGTTTGCTCGCGGCCACCGGATCGGTGGCGGCCGGGGTGCGGACCACCGCGACCGGGCAGTGCGCGTGCCCCGCCACCGCCGTGCTCACCGAGCCGAGCAGCCCGCGCCGGAAGGCGCCGAGCCCGCGGCTGCCGAGGACCACCCGGTGCGCGCTGCGCGAGCGGTCGAGCAGGGTGGGCACGATGAAGTCGAAGGTCAGCTCGGCGGTCACGGTGATCGGGCCGCCCGCCGCGGCCTCGGCGATCCGGGCGGCCTCGCGCAGCGCCCGTTCGCCCTCGTCACGCAGCCAATCGCGCTCGCCGACCGGCAGCGTCGGCCGGTCGCCGTAGCCGAACGGGACGGCCATCGAGCAGAGCAGGTGCAGCGGGCGGCCGTGCAGCCGCGCGTCCACCGCGGCCCAGGCGGCGGCGTGGTACGCCGTCTCCGAGCCGTCCACCGCGGCGACGATCGGGCGTTCGGGGCGGGTGTCGGATCCGGCACGATACTTCCTCTCCGTCGGGGAAATCCCCCTCCATCATTCCCCGCGACCCGCCCGGCACGGGTAGGTGTCGCCGTGGTGTTGCGCACCGTAGCGTTCACCCCGATACACCGGCGGAAGGGAGCCGAACAATGACGGATTCCACGGCCGCTCCACTGCCGTACGCCGGAGTTGCCGAGACCGCGGCCGAGGTGCGCGCGGGCAAGATCACCGCCGCGGAGGCGGTGGACCAGGCACTGGCCAGGATCGCGGCCGCCGAGCCACTGCGCGCCTTCGCACTGGTCAACGCCGAGCGGGCGCGGGCGGAGGCGGCCGAGCGGGACGCCGGGCAGGCCGCGGGGGCGCCGCTCGGGCCGCTGCACGGCGTGCCGATCGCGGTGAAGGACGAACTCGACGTCGCCGGGGCGCCGACCCGCTACGGCGGCGTCGCCGCCGGGGGCGAACCCGCCGCGGCCGATGCCGAGGCGGTGCGCCGGCTGCGCGCGGCCGGTGCGGTGATCGTCGGCAAGACCGCCATGCCGGAGTTCGGCATCTGGCCCTACACCGAGAGCGCGGCGGGCGGCTACACGCACAATCCGTGGTCGCCCCGGCACAGCCCGGGCGGGTCGAGCGGCGGCTCCGCGGCGGCGGTGGCGGCCGGGCTGGTCCCGGCGGCGACCGGCGGCGACGGCGGCGGCTCGATCCGCATCCCGGCCGCCTGCTGCGGGGTGTTCGGGCTGAAACCGCAGCGCGGCCGGGTCAGCACCGCACCGCACCCCGACCTGTGGGGCGCGCTCGGCACGGTCGGCGTGCTCACCAGGGCGGTGGCGGACAGCGCGCTGCTCTACGACGTGCTCGCGGGCACCGTGGCCGCCGACCGCTGGCACGCCCCCGCGCCCGCCGCCTCCTACACCGATCTCGATCCCGGGCCGCGGCTGCGGATCGGGCTGCTGCTGCGCACCGCCGTCCCCGGCGTCGGCGCGGCCCCCTCCTGCGTAGCCGCGGTGCGGGAGACCGCCGAGGCACTGGCCGGGCTCGGCCACGAGATCGCCGAGGACCGGTACCGGCTGCCCGACCCCACCGACGCCTTCCTGCCGCAGGTGCTGGACGGGGTCAGGACGGAGGCCGCCCGGATGCCGCACCCCCACCTGCTGGAGCGGCGCACCCGCGCGGTGGTCCGGCTGAGCCGGGCGGCGCCGCCGCCGGTGCTGCGCTGGGCCGAGCGCCGCGGCGAGCACCTCGCCGCGCGGGTCGACAGGCTCTTCGACCGCTACGACCTGCTGCTCACCCCCACCCTCGCCGGACCGCCGCCCCCGATCGGCAGGCTGGACGGTACCGGCATCATCCGTGCGACCCTGCGCGCGGTGCCGATGATCGCCTACACCGCGCTCTGGAACGTCTGCGGCAACCCGGCCGCCGCCGTCCCCGCCGGGTTCGCGGACGGGTTGCCACGCAGCGTGCAGCTGGTCGGGCCGCCGAACGGCGAGCACACCCTGCTGCGCGTGGCCGCGGAGCTGGAGCGGGTCCGGCCGTGGACGGCGGTGCCGCCGAGCTGGACCGGTTTCGCCGCACGCCGCCCGGGCACTTCGCCTGCACCCGGACAGCCCACCGAGGAGGAACCCCATGTCCAGCGATGCCATCGTGCTGCTGCGCGAGGACCACAAGCAGATCCGCAAGCTCTTCCGCGAGTTCGAGAAGGCGAGCGATGACGCGCACGCCACCAAGGGCCGCGTGATCGACAAGGTCATCGAGGCGCTCACCGTGCACACCTACATCGAGAACGAGTGCATGTACCCGGCGGTGCGCGAGCTGGTGCCGGAGCTGGAGGACGACATCCTGGAGTCCTACGAGGAGCACCACGTCGCCGACATCCTGGTCTTCGAGCTCTCCCTGCTGAAGCCGGAGGACGAGCGCTTCACCGCCAAGGCGTCGGTGCTGATCGAGAACGTCGACCACCACATCGACGAGGAGGAGCAGGAGTGGTTCCCCAAGGTGCGGGAGGCGCTCGGCCGCAAGCAGCTGCAGGAGATCGGCGCGCGGATGCGGGAGCTGAAGGAGAAGGCGCCGCGCAAACCGACGCAGCCGTCGGCGCTGAAGAAAGCCGTCCACGCGGTCACGGCCTGATGGCCGAGCTCACCATGGGCGTCGAAGAGGAGTTCCTCCTCGTCGACCCGGAGACCGGCGCGCCCGCCGCCGCCAACCGCGCGGTCGCCGAAACCGCCGCGGCGGCGGGCGTCGAGCTCCAGCTGGAGCTCACCCGCTGCCAGGTCGAGACCAGCTCCGACGTGCACACCGACGCCGCCGCGCTGGACCGGCAGCTGCACGAGCTGCGCCGCGCGGTCGCGCACTGCGCCGAGCGCAACCGGGTCCGGCTGCTCGCGACGGCCGCGCCGCCGACCGTTCCGCACGAATTCCCGCTCACCGACACCCCGCGCTACCGCGCCATCGGCGACGCCTTCGGCATGATCGCGCACGAGCAGGGGCTCTCCGGCTGCCACGTGCACGTGGCGGTCCCGGATCAGGAGATCGCGGTGCGGGTGAGCAACCACCTGCGGCCGTGGCTGCCCGCGCTGCTCGCGCTCAGCGCCAACTCCGCGATCTACCGCGGCTCGGACACCGGCTACGCGAGCTGGCGCAGCATCCTCTGGCGGCGCTGGCCGAGCGCCGGGCCGCCGCCGTACTTCCGCTCGGTGCGCGACTACGAGGCGGTGGTCGACACCATGCTCGCCTGCGGCAGCATCCTGGACCGCAAGATGGTCTATTGGGACGTCCGCCCGTCGCTCACCTTCCCGACCGTCGAGGTCAGGGTCGGCGACGTGCCCGCCACCGCGCGCGAGAGCACGCTGCTCGCGCTGCTGGTCCGCGGCCTGGTCCTGCACGCGCGGAAAGCGCTGGCGCGCCGCGAGGAAGCCCCCGACATCCCGCACGAGATCCTGCTCGCCGCCTACTGGACCGCGGCCCGCTCCGGCCTCGACGGCGAGACACTGGAGCCGGTCTCCGGCCGGGTGCTCCCGGTGCCCGCGCTGCTCGACGAGCTGGTCCGGCGGATCGGTCCCGAGCTGGACGAGCTCGGCGACCGCGCCTTCGTCACCGACGCCATGGCCGAGGTGCTGAGCCGCGGCAACGGCGCGCGCAGGCAGCGCCGCGCCTACGCCACGCGGCACGACGCCGCCGACGTGATCACCGAACTGGCAGGCGCGACGCTGGAAGGTTACGAGTTTTCCCCCGCACACCTCGGGTAGCCGCCCGCTGACAACGAGGAGGATTCATGAAAGCGGTGACCTGGCAGGGCAAGCGCAAGGTCTCGGTCGACACCGTGCCCGACCCGCGGATCGAGGACCCCACCGACATGGTGATCCGGGTGACCTCGACCGCCATCTGCGGCTCGGACCTGCACCTCTACGAGGTGCTCGGCCCGTTCATGAGCCCAGGCGACATCCTCGGCCACGAGCCGATGGGGATCGTCGAGGAGGTGGGCAGCGAGGTCCGCTCGGTCGAGGTCGGCGACCGGGTGGTGATCCCGTTCCAGATCAGCTGCGGCCACTGCTTCATGTGCGACCAGGGCCTCTCCACCCAGTGCGAGACCACCCAGGTGCGCGACCAGGGCTCCGGCGCCGCGCTCTTCGGCTACTCCAAGCTCTACGGCCAGGTGCCCGGCGGGCAGGCGCAGTACCTGCGGGTGCCCTACGCCGACCACACCCACGTCACGGTGCCGTCCGGCCCGCCCGACGACCGCTTCCTGTACCTGTCCGACGTGCTGCCCACCGCCTGGCAGGCGGTGCAGTACGCGGGAATCCCCGACGGCGGCTCGGTGACCGTGCTCGGACTCGGCCCGATCGGCGACATGGCCTGCCGGATCGCCGCGCACCTGGGGTATCGGGTGATCGGCGTGGACCGGGTGCCGGAGCGGCTGGCACGGGTCGCCGCGCGCGGCATCGAGACCATCGATTTCGCGGAAGCGGGCGAGTCGCTCGGTGAGGTTGTTCGCGACCGCACCCTCGGCCGCGGCACCGACACCGTGATCGACGCCGTCGGCATGGAGGCGCACGGGTCGCCCGTCGCCAAGTTCGCGCAGACGACCACCGGTTTCCTGCCCGACGCGGTCGCGGAGAAGCTCATGAACACCGCCGGCGTCGACCGGCTCGCCGCCCTGGAGTCGGCGATCGATATCGTGCGCCGCGGCGGCACCATCTCGCTCGTCGGCGTCTACGGGGGTATGGCCGATCCGCTTCCGCTGCGGGTTCTCTTCGACAAGCAGGTCCAGATGCGCATGGGGCAGGCGAACGTCAAGCGGTGGGCACCGGAGATCCTGCCCCTGCTCACCGACGACGATCCGCTCGGCGTCGACACCTTCGCCACGCATCGGTTACCGCTGATCGGAGCACCGCAGGCGTACGAGAAGTTCCAGCAGAAGAAGGACGGGGTGATCAAGGTGGTGCTCGACCCGGCGGCCTGATCGTCGGTTCGCGCGGGGGTCGCCGTCGGTAGAGTGCGGTGGTGACTGTTCGCGCGAAGATCTGCGGAATTCGCTCCGAGCAGGACCTGCGCATCGCAGTTGCCGCCGGGGCGGATGCGATCGGCTTCATCTGCGGCGTCACCCATGTCAGCGAGGACGCCCTGCGGCCGGATCGTGCGGCTGAACTTTCCCGGCGCACACCGGCTTTCGTGACCCGTGTGCTCGTCACCCACCTGGAGGAGGCCGACGCGATCATCGCGCTCGCGGATCTGGTCGGCGTCGATGTGATTCAAGTGCACGGGTTGGTGACCGAGGAGACCACCCGGGAGGTGCACGCGCGGTCCCGCAGCCGGAAAGTGCTGCGCGCAGTCCACGTGACCGCCTCCGATGCGGTCGGCGCGGCACAGCGGGCTGCCGCGCATTGTGATGGCGTACTGCTGGATTCGCGTACCGCCGACCGCCTCGGTGGTACCGGCGAGACGCATGACTGGTCGATCAGCGCGCAGGTCGTCCGCTCGCTACGCGAGATCGGCCGCCCGGTGATCCTCGCGGGGGGCCTCCGTCCCGGCAACGTCGCCGCCGCCATCGAGGCGGTCCGGCCCGACGCCGTCGATGCGAACAGCGGGGTCGAGACGCCCACCGGGGACAAGGATGTCGAAGCATGCGCGGCCTTCGTCCGCGCTGCGCATCGGACGCCGAGGACGTTCGAACGGCTGTAGCCGGCCGCCCGCCCTCGCCACGGGCCCCGGCCCGGGAAGGTGCGTCGCGCCTCAGTGCCGCGAGTAGTGGGCGATGATGACGCCGGTGCCGGTGGTGACGCTGCGGGTGAGCTCGAACTCGGTGAGCGGGGCGGGGCCGTCGAAGAGGCGGGTGCCGGTGCCGAGGGTGAGGGGGTGGATGAGGAGGGAGTACCGGTCGATCAGGGACGCGGCGTGCAGGGTGCGGACGAGGGCGGCGCTGCCGATGATGGACAGGGCGGGGCCAGGGGTCGCCTTCAACTCGGCGACGGTCTCGACAGCGTCACCGCGGAGCAGGATCGAGTTCTGCCAGGCGTCGGCGTCGCCGAGCGCGGTGGAGGCGACGTACTTGGTGGCGGCGTTCAGGTGCGTGCTGAAGGGGTTGCCATCGGTGGCGCTGCCCCACGCGCGGTGGAAATCCTCCCAGGTGCGGCGGCCGAAGAGCATGTCACCGGGCTCGGCCATGCCGCGCGCCATCTCCGCGCCCATGATCTCGTCGTTGTACCGCAGCCCCCACCCGCCGTGCGGAAACCCGCCGCGGGTGTCCTCATCGGGACGGCCGAGCCCCTGCACGACACCGTCGAGGGTGATGGACATGGTGACCGAGATCGAGCGCATACGTCTTCCTTCCGCTGCCTGACATCAACAGCGGTGCAGACGACGTGCGGGAACGAAATTCATCGGCCGATCAGAGCGGGTGGAACCCCGCCCCGACCGAACCGCGGGCGTTCAGATCGTGCACGATGGCGGCCATGGTGGTCCCGACCTCGGGGCCGAGGCACCCGACCGCCAGGTACGCATTGACCATGCCGACCAGCGTGCTGCCGACCATGACCGGCGCCCCGGAGTCGCCTTCGAGCACGCACAGCTGGGTCCAGGTCTCCTGCGCGGTGTTCAGCACATCACCCCAGGCGACTCCGCAGGTCTCGCCGCTGGTGCGCCCCTTCTTGCAGACCACGGCGGGGAACTGGGCGGGCGCCCCGATGCCGGTGATGGTGGCGTTGCCGACCCGGTTCACCGGCATCACCTTGGCGGGGTCGAACTGGATGACGGCGTAGTCGAGGTCGGGGTCGGAGTGCACGAAGCGGCCGACGACGCCCAGGTCGTGGTCGCGCTCGGCGACCACGGTGGCCCCGGCGTCGCCGCAGTGCCCGGCGGTCAGCCCGACGAGGCTGCCCGCGGCGTCGTAGCCGATGGTGGTGACGGTGCACTGCGCGGTGTTGTCGACGACGATCCCCGAGCCGCCGCCCAGCGGGACGGGGGCGTCCTGGGCGGCGGCCGCGCCCGCCCCGAGCGGTACCAGGGCGAGCGCGGCTCCCGCGGTGACGGCGCGGGCGAGGCTGCGGTTCATGTCGGACTCCCGTCGGTACCGCGGGGCGCGCGTCGTCCCCGGCGTACCCCTCGTCTACCCGGGCCGCACCGCGCGGAAACGGGCACTCAGTGGCCGGGCTGCACCCCGCTCAGCTCATTCGGCGCGCCGGGCAGCGTCACGGTGGCGGTGCGCTCGCCGTTCGCCAGGTCGATGCGGTGCACCTGGCCGGTGGCGGGGTCGGAGACGTAGGCGGCGCCGCCGCGGACGAAGAGCGCGGGGCGCGGCTGCTGCCACTCCAGCGGCTCCTGCCAGGGCGCGATCACCGGGATGCTGCGGGTGACGGTGGCGCGCACCGGGTCTATCACGTGCAGCGCGCCGTCGGTGCCGAGGACCAGCGCCTCGCCCGCCGGGCCGCGGCCGAGCGAGCGGAAGGTGTAGCTGGTGCCGAGCTCGACCAGGCGCAGCCCGCCGGTGGCGGTGTCGATCAGCGAGACCTGCTGCGGGCGTTCCAGTTCCGCGTCCTTGTCCTTTTTGTAGTCGCCGAGCACGATGGGCGAATCGTCGCTGCCCGCCTGATTGCCGATGCGGCCGTACGGGGTCGGGCTGGTGACCTTGGTGATCACGCCGTCGCGGTAGACCAGCGCGCCGTTCTGGCAGCCGATCACCACGGCCTCGCCCTGCGCGGTGGCCTCACCGTGCACGCCGGGGCAGTCCTCGCTGCGGGCGATCTCGCGGCCGCCGGGGTCGAGCACGAGCATGCCGGTGCGGCGCTCCTCGGTGCCGAGCGAGACCACGAGCCTGCCGTCGGCGAGCTCGATGGCGACGCCGTGGTGCGGGGCGGCGGTGGTGTAGACGTCGGTCTTCGGGGTGCCGTCGGCCAGCGCGGCGGTGTCGAAGGCGGTGACCTCGCCGCTGCCGTCGGCGAAGAGGACGGTGCGCCCGGCGTGCCGCACCACGTGGCCCGGCTTCTCGGCCGGGAACTCGGCGCCGGTGAACTGCCCGGTGGTGGCATCGAGCACCCGGAAGGCCGAGCCGCTGGTGACCACGACGTGCCGGTCGTCGCCCGCGGGGTTGAGCCGGGTGAAGCCGTCCAGGGCGACGGTGTGCCCGACCTCGAGGGTGGTGCCGTCGAGCACCGCGATGCCGCCCTCGTAGGTCACCGTCACCGGGTCGGCCACGGTGGCGGGCTCGTCGCTGCCGCCACAGGCGGTCGCGGTGAGCGCCAGCGCGCAGGCTCCCGCGGCGAGAGAACGGAACTTCATGTGCTACCTCATCTTTCGGATCACCCGGCGATGATGGCGTCGGTGTTGACGCGCATCATGTCCAGGTAGGTGGGGGCGCCGCCGTCCGGCGGGGTGAGCGATTCGGTGTGCAGGGCGGTGACCTCCACTCGCACACCCGCCTGTTCGGCGAGGACGCGGGCGAGCTTGTCGGGCTGCGCGGAATCGGCGAAGATCGTGGTCACTCCGGCCGCGCGCACCGCGCCGGCCAGCCCGGCCAGGTCGGCGGCGCTGGGCGAGGCGAGCGCGCTGCCGCTCGGCAGTACGACGCCGATCACGTCGAGCCCGAACCGCGCGGCGAGGTAGCCGAAGACGTGGTGATTGGTGACCAGCCTGCGGCGCTCGGCCGGGAGTGCGGTGAAGCGCTCGGTCATCCAGCGGTCCAGCTCGTCCAGCCGGGTGAGGTAGCCGTCGGTGCGGGCGCGAACAGCCGCGGTATCGATGCCGGGGACGTCGGCGAGTACCCGGTCCCGGATGGCCTCGACCGCTGTCCGCACCCGGGCGGGGTCGGTCCAGAAGTGCGGGTCCGGGTTGGCGCTGTCCCGGTACGGCAGCGGGTTCACCTGCTCGCCGACCAGCAGCGTCGGCGTGCCCGCCGCCGCGGCGGACTCGACGTGCCGCAGCACGCCCTCCTCCAGGCCGAGGCCGTTGGCGACGACGAGCGCGGCCCGCTCCAGCCCGGCCGCCTGCTTGGCGGAGACGCCGAACGAGTGCGGGTCGCCGCCGGTCGGCATGAGCACGGTGACCGGCGCGGCGTCGCCGACAACGGCGCGGGTGAGGTCGCCGAGCAGGTCGGTGGTCACCACGATCCCGGCGCGCTCGGCGGTACCGCCGCAGGCCGCGGCGGTGAGCACGGTCAGCCCGGCGAGCACCGCCGTCAGCAGGCGCTTCACCGCCCGGCCCGGGCGAGGTGCGCGGGGGTGATGTCGAGCGGGAACTCGCGGGCGACGCGCAGGGCGTCCAGGTAGTCGATCTCGTACACGATGCGGCGCTCCGGGTCGGTGAGGTAGGCGCGGGTGGTGTCGACGGCGATCCGCGCGGGGGCGCCGGGGGTGGTCAGGGGGCGGCGGGCGAGTTCGGCGCCGGTCGCGGGGTCGAGGGCGCGGAGCACGCCGTCCGGGCCGAGCGTGAGAACCGGGGTTCCCTCCCCCGCCGTCGCGGCGGCCAGGACCGGGCCGGTCTCGAAACGGGTCCAGGTGCCGCGGGCGACGTCGAGCAGCCAGAGCCCGCGCTGCCCGGCCGGGGCGGTGAGCGCGCTCGCGCCGGGGCGCTGGGTGAAGGTGGTGGCGCGGTCCTCCGGGGCGGTGCCCGGCGGGTACGGGACCGGGCGGGCGGTCTCGCCGGAGACCACGAGCGCGCCGGTGGCGCAGCCGAACACGGCGCCGCGCCTGGTCACGCCCGCTGCGCGTGGTTCGGGGCAGGACTCGGCGATGGCGCGGCGGACGGCGCCGTCGCGTTCGCGCAGCTGCACCTGCCCGCTCGCGGGGTCGACGCTCGCCAGGGCGCCGTCGACCGGGAGGGCGGGGCCGGGCACCGTCACCGGATCGGGGATGCGGCCCGCGTCCAGCGCGGTGCGGTCGAGGACGGTGGCGGTTTCGCCGGAGGTCAGCACGGCGACAGCGCGATCGGCCGCGGCCGTGGTGCCGGAGGGCACTGTCCTGGTAGGCGCGGTATCGGGGGGCGCGGCTCCGGCAGGCGCGGTGACAGGGGGCTCGGTGACAGAGGGCTCGGTGACCGTAGGCACGGCGAACTCGCCGCGGACCCCGGGGGCCGTGCGGTAGTAGTGCACGTGGTCGTCGTGGTCGACCATCCAGGCGCCGGCGTCGGCGACCCGGACGGTGCCGCCGGCGGAGAGGTAGGCGTAGCGGCCGTCGCTCGTGGCGGCGGTGACGCCGGGGAGCGGGTCGAGCTCGGTGATCTCCTCCGTGATCAGGTCGAGCACCCGGACGGCGCCGGTTCCGGCATCGGCCAGCACCAGCCGGGTCTGGGCCTCGGCGGTCTCCTCCGCACCCGCGACGTAGCCGTGTGGCACATCCGTCTCAGGAGCGGGCCCGGGGTCGGCGGCGCAGCCGGTCAGGACCGCGGCGGCCGCCGCCACCGCCACCGCGGGGCCGGCACCGCGGCGCAGCCGCTCGCGCAGAGCGGCCAGCAGCGCGGAGCCGAAGAACAGCCCGACCGCGCAGGCCGCGATGGTCGCCCCGGCCGCGGTGCCCGCATGCCAGGAGACCAGCAACCCGCACACGGTCGCCACGGCGCCGAAGGCCGCGGCCAGCGCCATGGTGGTCGGGATCCGGTGCGCCCAGTAGGTGGCGGCGGCGGGCGGCGCGATCAGCAGCCCGAAGACCAGCAGCGTCCCGGCCAGGTGGAACGAGCCGACCACGGCCAGCGTCACCAGAGCGAGCAGCCCCACCCTGGCCAGCCGCGGCCGCAGCCCGAGCGTCTCCGCGATCCGCGGATCGAAGGTGAGCGCGGTGAACCCACGATGCCCGGCGACCGCGAGCACCGCGGCGACCAGCACCGCGGCGACCAGCAGCCAGAGGTCGCCCGCGCCGATGGCGAGCACGTCGCCGAACAGGTAGCCGGTGAGGTCGACCGCGAAGCTCTCCGAGCGGGAGACGATCAGCACGCCGAGCGAGAGCATGGCGACGAAGAGCAGCCCGATCGCCACGTCCGGGGTGAAGCGGCGGTTCCGCCCGAGCACCGAGACCCCGGCGGCCATCGCCACCGCGCTCAACGCCGCCCCGGCGAGCGGATTGCCGCCGAGCAGCGCGGCGACGGCGACGCCGGGGAGCATGCCGTGCGCCATCGCCTCGCCCAGAAAGGCCATGCCGCGCACCACGACCCACGTTCCGGCGACGGCGCAGAGGCAGGAGACGAGCAGTCCGCCCCAGAGTGCCCGCCGCACGAAGGTCACCGCGAAGGGGTCGAAGAGCCAGTCCATGAGGCGACACCCTAGAATGAATATGATTTTCATTTCAACTGGAGTGACAGGGGACACAGATGGTCACCGAGGTGCGGCTGACCGGGATCGTCGCCGGTTACGAGGCCGGGCCGGTGCTGCACGGCGTGGACGCGGTACTGCCCGCCGGGCGGGTGACGGCGCTGGTGGGGCCGAACGGGTCGGGGAAGTCGACGCTGCTCGCGGTGCTCGCCGGCGTGCTCGCGCCGACGGCCGGGACGATCGTCCAGCCGCTGGGGCGGCCCGCGCTCGTGCTGCAGCACAGTGCGGTTCCGCCGACGCTGCCGATCACCGTCCGGGAGACGGTGGCGATGGGGCGCTGGGGGGAGCGCGGATGGTGGCGCAGGCTCACGCGGGCGGATCGCGCCCTGGTCGACGAGTCGCTCGAGGCGCTCGGGCTCGGCGCGCTGGCCGGGTGCCGGCTGGACACGCTCTCCGGTGGGCAGCGGCAGCGGGCACTGCTCGCCCAGGCGCTGGCGGCGCGGTCCCGGCTGCTGCTGCTCGACGAGCCGGGGACCGCCCTGGATGCCGAGGCGCGTGCCGCCGTGCACACGGCGCTCGACCTGGCCGGGGAGCGGGGCGTCACCGTCGTGCACGCCACCCACGATCGGGACGACGCGCTGCGCGCCGACCACGCCGTGGCGCTGGCCGCGGGCCGGGTCACGGCGGCGGGCCCGCCGGACCGTGTCTTGACGCCCGACGTGACCTCGGCCACACTTCCTACCAGCCGGTAGCCGGACGCTGGTGTCCGGCGGTCATCCGTGTTCCGGCACAGGCGAGGATCCGAATCATGCAGCACTCCCGTCAGTTTCCCGCGCTGCGCGCCGTCTGCGCCGCGCTGGGCGCGTGCGCGTTCGCGGTGGCCGGTGCCGGTGCCGCACCGGCGGCGCCGCAGCCCGAGGTGTACGTCGCGCTGGGCGATTCGTTCTCGGCCGGCTCCGGGATCGCGCCGAGCGCGCCTGCCAGCGGTATTCCCGGCGACTGCACCCGCTCCGCGCTGAACTACCCCAAGCTGGTGGCGCAGGCGCTGCGTCCGAGCGAGTTCCGCGACGTCACCTGCGGTGCGGCGGTGAGCGCCGATCTGGCGGGCAGGCAGTTCGGGCTGAGCGGGCTCGCCGCGCCGCAGTACGATGCGCTGACCCCGGACACCACGCTGGTGACGCTCGGCATGGGCGGCAACGACATCGGGCTGGTGCAGCTCGGGGTGAGCTGCATCAACCCGCTGCCGGAGCCGAACGGCGTCTCCTGCGCGGCGACGCAGACCGCGGGCGGCCGGGATCGGGTCGGCGAGCAGATCGAGCGCTTCGCCCCGACCTACGGGGTCATGATCGAGGAGATCCGCCGCCGCTCCCCCGCCGCCACCATCGTGCTGGTCGGCTACCCGATCGGCATCCGTGACGGCGGCTGCCCGGAGACCCAGCCCGCCTGGGCCGCGGACGCCACCTACCTGCAGGGCAAGATCAATCAGCTGAACGATGTCATGCGGCGCGAGGCGGTCGAGCACGGAGCCGGGTACGTGGATCTGGAGCCGTCGACGCAGGGGCACGACGTGTGCGCGGAGCCGGGCCGGAGCTGGATGGTCGGCGCATTGCCGACCTCGGCGGATGCCATAGTCCCGCTGCACCCGAATGCCGCCGGGCACCGCAATACCGCGAAGCAGGTACTGGCCGCTCTCGACCGCTGAGCGGTGCCGTCGATCATGCCAACTCCACCTCGGGTTCCGGTTCGCCCACCGCGGCGGCCACGGCAACGGCGTTCCGCTCGACCCCGGCGCGAAGCCCGCGCCCGGACGGCTCGAATGCCGTCACGGTGACGACTCGCTCCCGGTGGCCGGATACCGCCAGACCCCGGCCACCTCCCCGTCGGCGAGAACCGCCCCGGGCCGGGAGACGGCCCCCCGGCTCACCGTGACCGGCCGATTCACATCCGCGATTCGAGCCGATGGAAGAGGAACTCCACCAGGGTGATCAGCGAGCGCAGGCAGGTGCTGCGATTGCGGGCGTCGAGCCGGACCAGCGGCGTCTCCGGAGCGAGGTCGAGTGCGTCGCGGACCTCCTCCAGCGGATAGGTACGCGACCCGTCGAACTCGTTGATCCCCACCGCATAC